>JAGVJJ010000113.1 GCA_020051175.1 Bacteroidia bacterium
CATTACATGCAGTTCATTCAGTTCCTCGTCCATGGCGTTGCTACCATCTAAGTGATAACTATGTTCAAAGATACCATCAATATACACGGTTATGTACTTGTCGCCACTACTTTTTCGGGTAATTTTTTTGATGCGGGTGCCGCCTGCATACAGGTATTGGGTGTAAACAGTGGGTTCGCTGGTGCCGGTTTGGTTGTAAAAGCAGCGCATCTGGTCTGAGTGGTCCCACTCAAAGTGGCGTTCGGTGTTTTCGGTAGTGAGGTTGCCGTTGTTGTCGTAATTAAATTGGTATACGTTGCTGCCTATTTCTATTTTATCGATGCGGTTGGTGCCCGAGATGTAGTTAAAGGTACGGGTAAAACTGTTGCTGCTGTTGTAGGCCACGTGCTGAAACTGGCTAAAGTTGCCCATGCGGTCGTAGCTGTAATTTTGCGTGTAGCTTTCGGTGGCATTGGCATCATCACTTCGGGTGGTATCATCCCATCCGGGAAAAGCGGTGGTGGGCTGGTTTTCTCTGCCTGTACCACTAAGCAAACGGTACAGGGCATCGTAATCAAATTCCCTGAGTAAAGTATCGGTTCCGCCTGCACCACAATCGGGGGTTTCGTTGTTGATGGAAAGAATGTTTCCTACTTTGTCGTAGGTGTAGGCAAAGTCTTGTCTTGTGCTGCCGCTTTGGGGCTCGTAGGTGCTTTCGGTGCCGGTAGCGCTGTAAGTGTATTGTTCGGTTTTTAACCGTTGTAAACGGAAGGTGAGCGGGTCGTAGGTGTACCTTGTCATCCAGCCGTTGCCAAGGGCTATGAGCAGGCGCTGGCCTTTGGCATTGTAGGCTATTTCTTTTACGTATTCTACGCTGTCAAGGGTTACACTATTCAGAGCCCCTGCTTTGTTGTAGGTGGGGGTTAAAACTTTGCGTGCGGTGCTGGTGTCTTCGGGGTACTCCAGAGTCATGATGCGGTTCAGGGCATCGTAGCTCATGTTGGTATGGTATTCTTTGCTTGCGAGTATTGAGGGAAAACCGGTCCAGTCTACGCGGTAGCAGTGTACGTCCCAATCGGTGGGCGGGCCATCAAACACGCTTAGTAATGCTGTATCTGAAATTACCTGCCGGTATTTGTGCAGCAGGTTGCCTTTAAAATCGTAGCTGTCCATTCGCTGATAGCCGGCTTCATCGTATTGCTCGTAGAGTTTGCCTTTCAGGTTTTCATCCTGAGGGTCGGTAAGGCCGGCACTGTCGCCATACACCAGGTGTTGTCTCAGGGTGATGTCTTCGCCTGTTACATCGCGTGCCCAGGCATCAGTGGGGCGCATCAGTTCATCGCAGGCATTGAGTGTACGGGCGCCTTTGGCATCATCGCCCTGCAGGGGTTTACCCATGCAATCGAATACCACTGTACTTGTTCCTTTGTCAATATGCACCGTTTTGAGTGGCGGTATGCTTTCGCCTTCTTTGGCCGGGGGGCGAAGGTCGTAGGTGTAGTCAAAAATCTTTCGGTTTAAGGCATCGGTTACTTCCAGCAAATTGCCGCGTATGTCGTATTTATACAACATGCGTACGTTATCACCTGCCACATCATTGCTCACTAAGCGATCCATGGTTTTTACACTACGGCCCAAGGCATCTACCTCTGCACTCTTAGGTGTGGCAAAGTGGTCGCTCTCCTCATCTAAATCTTCTGCATCGTAGGTGTAGCTCTCCCAGGGGGTTGGGGTGTAACTTTTTGGTGTATCCAATGCCTTTGGTATGCCAAGTACCACACGCTGCTCACTGTTATCAGGATTAACGGTACGTACTGCTCTGCCCAACGCATCGTAATAAATCTTTATCTTTTCTCCAAAGGGCATGGTGTAAAAAATCTCTCACAAGTTAACGCTCTTTATACATCATTTATTGAGGTAAATGAAAAATGGTGCTTTTGCAGTATTTTTCTAATGAAAAGTAACCAAATGAAAGGAGAAACAAACTCATTCACAGCAAGGATAAAAATACATCAGGCAAACCGAAAGATACCTAAGTAGGTTCTCAAACGTTAGTTTGATACATTTGATTAAAATATTCTAAAAATATGGCATCACAGTATGAAGATATTTTTCCATCAACCGATGAGAATTTATTATATGCATTGCTGCGCACTTCCAGTTTGCGTAAGCCAAAAACATTTGATGTAGTTACCATCACCAGTAATAGTTCGACCTTTAGTCTTTTGCCTCTGCCTACTGATGCGCAATCGGCCTGGTTGGTTTTGGAAACCGATGGAACGGAAGCAAATCCGGCAAAGGCCTGTCGTTTTAAATTGACCGGAGATGGAGACCCGCCTACCAGTACAGAAGGAATGCCGCTGGGTGACGGAGGAAACCTCCGATTGGAAAACCTTGATCAACTGGAAGGGTTTCGTATCATTGGAGTTGATGGAGGAACATTAGCTCACAAATTATCTGTACAATTTTTTGATTAAGTTATGTTTGGAAACAGCTCATATCAGGTAGCCGGTACAAATACCCTTGTTAATTCAGCCATAAAAAAGTTAAAGGGAGTCGGCTTGCCAAGTAATTTAGATACCTTATTCAAGTTAGCAACAGCTATTAATTTAAATCCATCCTTTGCAGATGAATTGTATGATGGGGTTATCTCTGACCTAAATACTTTAAACAAAATTGCCAATTCCATTAACGATGACGATGATTTTTATGGAAGCATGGTCGGTTTGCTTTCAGTGAAAGTCGACACAACCGCCACGGCCCTCTGGCAGAAATACAAGCTCACCGAATCCACAGGAGATGCAATTACACCCGGGGTAACAGATTATAACAACATAAACACTCCTGCAATTTACGGCTTAACTGATGGCTCGTCCACTGTTATGTCCAACGCGCCTTCAGGTTTCACCTCAACGGCAAAGGCCATCCTGAGGATTGACGCCTATACCGGTGGTTTATTGCAAACATTAATTAATCTCTCCACACAAACCGTATATACACGGAGCTATGTAGGCTCATGGCAATCGTGGGTAAAGGTGGTTGATTTGAATGTAGCTAGTACATGGCAACAGTTTAAACTGACCGAGAGTACAGGTGAAGCTCAAAATTCGAGTGAGACAGATTACGATAACCTTACCACTGCCGGGGTGTTTGGTTTGCCCGATGGAAGCAGCTTATCTAATGTTCCATCAGGTTATACATCGGGTGCGCACGGAATCATATGTGTTTCCTCATACGCTTCCCGCTTGTTCCAATATCTGGTCGACACCTCTAACGGAACTGTGTTTACCCGTGCCTATGACAGTAGCAGTTGGTCATCCTGGCTATAAGCAATTGTATTAAATTATAAAAATTGACCAATGCCTGTAGAAAACGCGCTTGATCTGAAAAAAATTGTTCAGTTTCCCTTCTCTGAAGAAGATTATTATAAGGAAGAAGCACCTAAAAAACAAATTGTCATTCATCACACAGTAAGCGGACCGAAAGCAGAAAATATTTTTATTGGCTGGCAACAAACTCCTGAAAGGGTAGCTACAGCTTTGGTGATTGGTACTGACGGAAAAATAGTGCAGGGTTATTCAAGTAAACACTGGGCACACCATCTAGGATTAAAAACAGCGAGTAATACAGCGCTCAACAAAAACTCTGTGGGTATTGAATTATGCAACTGGGGCGGGCTCACTTTTGACGGTATCAAATACCGCAATGCATACGGAAATATTGTTTCAGAGAACAGTATCATCAATTACCCAAAACCGTTCAGAGGGTTCAGGTATTTTCAGCGCTACTCAGCAGCACAAATTGAATCACTGCGGCAACTGCTAGTTTTTCTTTGTGAAAAATTTAACATTCCGAAAACATATAATTCCGACATGTGGGACATCTCAGCCAATGCGCTGGCAGGAAACCCGGGTATCTACACACATGTAAGTTACCGCAAAGATAAAAGTGACTGCCATCCGCAACCTGAGCTGATAGCTATGCTGAAGGAACTGGCGAAATAGTCCTCAATAAATAAGATAAATTATATTATTTCTGATCAGGATACATATCCTGACTAGCTGTGCTTATTTTTTGCTTTTCAGCTCCTTATATAGTAGGTGCAATATCGTACACCTTGAAAATAGAAATGCTGTAAAGACGGGCGCTGGCGAAGTTTAATGAGAAAGGGCAGGATGAATATCCTGCCCTGCTGTATCTTTTTGCAAATGTGATTTATTTGAAAATCATTATTTTGTGTTTTGAATTGATGCGCAGGTGCAATATCGTACACTACCCACTACCTACACTACCTATTTGTTTACTTAATGCGATTTTTAAAAATCCCGAAACTCAGAATACAATTTATCTAATAAAGTTTGATTGACCGGATTTCCTGAAATACAAATTATTACACCATTCTTAAGGATATACGAATATGAAGTTTTTTGAAATCCACAAGTATTTGGAATAGCTCTTTCTTTAATGATATTATGAAAGGTCTTGGACATTTTTACATTCTTAAATACCCACAGTTCTATTGTAATCGGAATAAATTTATCTTTATGAAAATAACGTTTAACAGCAATTTTTTGAATCGAGCTAATATCAATATTACAATAATTACAAATCCTTAAACACTCACTATTCAATACACTATCTCCCTCATAATAATCCGAATTGGCAATATTTAATTTGTATTTGGACTCTATATATTTAAGTTTACTTTTAAATTGGCTAATCAACTCATGATTTCCATTTATCATAATTGTAAAACAAACAGCACCAAGAAGCAGTCTCATATTACTTTATTTTTATTGTTTAATTAACCATAATTGTGTTTCCGTATTTCCGTAGTTTTTACCAGGATAATTCCATATTGCGAAAGCCTTAACAAATTCATCAATAGTTTTAAGATTCGGGTATTCAGTCCATCCATTCGTCCATCTATCAACCTGATCACTCACATAGAATTTTGCTATCCCATTTTCAATATTAACTGTTAAAGTCATGCTATGATAGCCCCCCATTAGACTTAATAAAAAAACATAATTGCCATCCTTCCCCCCAGTCATTTTTAAAGCAGTAGCAGTAACACTATCACTCATAGTGGCCTCGTAATCCCCTCCCTTAGGATTAGCGATTGGCTTATTGGTTTTAGGATCTATTTTAGGCTTAAGAGTAAGTGCAATTTTAGTTGTAGAGTCAACGTTACCTTGTTTTTTCAGATATTTCCCAGTTTCACTTACGGAAGTACCATTAGGCCCTTTTGCTTTCGAGTTTAAAGTTTGAGCTGGATTTTCAAGAATTAAATCTATTCCATTGTTTAAAGAAGTAATGCAATCATCATATTTTGTTTTATTGTCTATCTCATGTTGCGCCTCCTTATCTGCATTTTTCATATAATACTTCTTCATCTTTTCAATATCACTTCTTGAAAAAGACTTAGGCTTTTCTTTAACCCAATCACCTTTGCCTTTGTTAGCATATTCATCATAATATTGTGTAACACCGTTTATCACTTTGCTATCGCCATGTTTAGGTGGTTGAGGGCTTTCCCCGCTTCCAGTGGTTTCGCTGCTTGTTGATGAAGACGCTGTTTCATCTAATCCCGAAATATTTGTACTATCCTCAGGTGGCCATATTGTTCCCTCCCCATTGTAATCCATTTTACAAATCGGATTATTATCCGCATATGTGTAAGCAGATTGGTAGTGGTATTGCAACGCCAATGGATCAACAGATATAAACCTACAACTCCAGGGTTGGAAGTAGCGAGCTCCGTAGTAGTAGAGACCCGATTCTTCGTCCTTTTCTTTGCCCACATAGCGGTATCGCTTTTTGCCAAAACTGCCAAAACTGGTTTCACCAAAGGGGTAGTATTCTTCGCGGTTGTACACACTGCCATCGGTTTCCAGTATTACGTTGGAGGAACCCAGGTGGTCGCTGAGGATGTACTTGGTAAATGGCGTACCATCGTCATAACCGGTTCTGAGCATGGCTACTCTTGTTTGATCATCCATTACATGCAGTTCATTCAGTTCCTCGTCCATGTCGTTGCTACCATCTAAGTGATAACTATGTTCAAAGATACCATCAATATACACGGTTACATACTTATCACCACTACTTTTTCTGGTAATTTTTTTTACTCGGGTTCCACCTGCATACAGGTACTGCGAGTACACGCTAGGCTCACTGGTGCCGGTTTGGTTAAAAAAACAGCGCATCTGGTCGGCATAGTCCCACTCAAAATGGCGTTCCGTATTTTCAGTAATCAGGTTGCCATTGTTGTCGTAGCTGAAGCTGTAGCTGCTTACGGTAATGCCGCTGAGCTTATTGGTATCGCTGATGTCACTAAAGGTCCTGGTAAAGCTGTTGGGGCTGCTGGGTATAAGTTGTAAGTGCATCAACAGTGTGATTTTTATTATTCTTTGACAATCCTGATTGAATGTATCGAATACCTATTCGAGTGAGTTCTGGTTTTGATTTTAATAATTTGGTCTCTTTCATTGAATAGAAATACATATTGGTTAAATTTTAAATTAGGTCTGGAGGTATAGTTAATTATAACTCTGCTATCAATTTGTTTTTTTTCGGTCAAGTATCTCCTTGGAACGTTGCCTGTATTTTTGACAACAGGAAGGTACTTAATTAAAAAACTTTGGGTTGAAAGGGCTGCCGAGTCTTCTATGCTAACAATAAGGTTAAATAGGTTGAGGGGATTGCTTAAAATTAAATATAGTATTGTTCTGTCATATTTTTGTAAAGCAGGGTATGAAGAAGCAATATCATTAAATTCTTTAAATGAATTGACACTAGCCTGTTGGCCATTCTTCCTGTTAACAGGAATGATCAATATCATTGTTGTATGTGCTGATGATACATATTCTACTTTAAAAAATAAAATATCATTTAAGGGAGGAATATCATTGATAACAGAAGCAGTTAAGGTTCCTTTAGCCTCACTGAGTGAATAATCCTTCTTTAAAATCTTAACATAGTGTATTCTGGCAGAATCTGCTAAGTTATCAATAGTCAATTCTTGGCCTATACTGGCAAAAGTGATAAAATTAGTTATTAGAAACAGTAAATACTTTCTCATGGTCATTTTGCAAATAGTCTATCTCTTTCAAATTCTCTAGCAAAAATTTCATTGTCTTTAACAGCTTTGATTTCATCTGGAGTAATGGCATTTATATTTTTAAATGTAGAAAGACCTGTAAAAACATGTCCCCATTCATGGGCAATAATACCTGAAAATGTTGGACGAATTGAATTATTCCTGTCGGTAAATGATCTAAAACTTATGCCTAAATCCTTATCTCGTTCGTTATTCCAGAATGCAAGTCCCTGTTCTACATTCATTTCATTGGTTACATACGACCCAGTTCCATTTTGAATTTTATCCCAATCAAAAGTAATTTCATATTTTTTGAGAGTCTGAGTCCCATTTGGATTGTTATACAGCACTTCTGCTGTTGTAGCTAGAGCAGTTGTATATATTGTACCGAACTGCAGTTCAACTTGAACTTGTTTTCCCTCTATCAGTTTTCTCGTTTCAGCAAGTTTTGATCCTTCGGGGGCATTGACCAAATCTGATTTAGCTTTTTGTAGAAAGTCATATTTAGCTTTTTTTTCATTGTATTCATCCCATTTTGTTTGAGCTTCAGCCTTTCGCTTTTTAAAATCATCTCTTGATTCACCATCTTTTCTTTTCATATCCTTAACCTGTTCTATCTCGAGTTTTACTGGTTCAGTGGCGTATTCTGGATCAATCGTCACCAATTCTTCAATCGATTTCTTAGGTTGTTCCACATTATTTTCCTGGGGCGATTTCCCTTTTTCTTCTAAGCCATCCCTGTCAATTTTGGTTACCGGTTTGTTCCCCGCATACTGATAAGGAGTATAGAAAGGGTATTTGGCAGCCAACGGATCCACAGAAATAAACCTGCAAGACCAAGGCTGAAAGTATCGTGCTCCGTAGTAATACAAACCTGATTCCTCGTCTTTCTCCTTACCTACATACCGATACCGCTTTTTGGCATAGGAGCCAAAAGAAGTTTCGCCAAAAGGATAATATTCTTCAAAAGATACCAGGCTGCCTGAATCATCAATGAGTACATTGGATGAACCCAGGTGATCAGCCAAGACGTATTTAACAGCCGGAGTTGAATCTCCCATGCTGTCTCCCACTCTTAAGGTTGCTACGCGTGTTTGATCGTCCATAATGTGCAAGGTGTTTTGCTCATCGGTTCCGTCTGTCTGGTATTCAAAGATACCATCAATATAGGTAATACTCAAATATCCTCCGCCCGAAGTTCGGGTTAGTTTTTTAATTCTGGTACCGCCTGCATACAGGTATTGGGCATAGATGCTGGGCTCGCTGGTGCCGGCCTGGGTAAAAAAACAACGCATCTGGTC
>JAGVJJ010000110.1 GCA_020051175.1 Bacteroidia bacterium
AAACGGACCCGATCAGTGGATCAAAGATTCAGCAAACAAAAAATTTAATCATAAAAAGAATATTTATGCAGATTCAGTGTATTATTTTTTAACTACCGGAGGCACAGGTAAAAGAATAAATACCTTGCAGGTAAATACATTGCCGGCAGTTACTGTCAGTACGTACAACGAAAGAATTTTTCATGAGCTGGATACGGTCAATCTTTTAAGCAGTGGTAAAGACTGGTTTGGCGAAGAATTTGCCGAGGCGCCGGGTAAATTGCTTACCAGGACTTTTTCAGTTTCCTTGCCGGGGGTGCAAACAGCAAGCTCCGTCAATTTTGTTTCTGATTGCATTGCCCGGTCAGTGAATGCAGGTAGTAGGTTTGATGTTCGTATTAATAACCAGTTAGTGACTCAAATAAATATTGCTTCAACCGGTTCCGGTATTTATGATCTGTTTGCACAGCAATCGCAGCAATCTGTAAACACAACAATCAGTCAGGAAAATTTACAAATAGCTTTTACATATATACCGGGCAGTTTTAATTCTCAGGGTTGGTTGAACTGGTTTGAATTACATGCAAGAAAAAAATTGTCAATGCCGGATGCAGGCAGTCTATTATTCAGGGATTGGAACAGCGTAGGAAATAATGTTTGTGAATTTGTCATCAGCAATGCAAACAGCACAACACAGGTTTGGGAAATTACTGATCCGTTGTCACCAGTGATTATTCAGGGAAATTTTTCTTCCGGTGAATTGCGAATTAAAAACGAAGCTGCCCGGTTGAGAGAATACATTGCTTTTAACCCTGCAAATGCACTGATACCGGTCGCAGCTGGCAGCATTCAAAACCAGAATCTTCATAATGCCCAGCCAACCGATTACCTGATTATTACAAATAAGATTTTGCTGCCGCAGGCAGAACGACTGGCTGCTTTTCACCGGCAAAAAAACAATCTCAGGGTATTGGTGGTAACTACTGAACAGGTTTTTAATGAATTCAGCGCCGGCGCCGGAGACCCCACAGCGGTAAGGAATTTTGTAAAAATGTATTTTGATAAATTTTCTGGCAGCCCTGCCGGTAAACCAAAATATCTTTTACTTTTTGGCGATGCTTCTTTTGATTACAAAAACAGAATTAATAACAATACGAATCTTGTTCCGGCTTATCAAAATAAAATTTCATTGGATCCGCTCAGCACCTATACCAGCGATGATTTTTTTGGCTTTTTAAATGATAACGAAGACATCAATTCCGGGTTAATCACCAACCTGCTGGATATGGGTATTGGAAGAATACCTGCAAAGAACATGGAGGAAGCTAAAAATTATGTGGATAAATTAGAAGCCTATAACAGTAAAGAAAGTTTTGGTCCCTGGCGAACAAATATTTCTTTCATTGCTGACGACGAAGACAACAATCTGCATTTTGAAGATGCGGAACTGATAACCGCAACGGCTTCAAATGCCAATCCCATTTTCAATATTCAAAAAATTTACTTAGATGCATACCAGCAGGAGAGTGGCGCTGCCGGCTCCCGTTATCCCTTGGTAAATGAGGCTATCAACAGCCGGATTTTTAACGGGACACTGCTGGTAAACTATAATGGACATGGCGGCGCCACCCGCCTGGCCGAAGAAGTTATTTTGGACCAGGCAATGATTAATAGCTGGAATAATCCATCTAAGCTTCCTTTGTTTGTTACCGCCACCTGTGATTTTGCTCCTTATGACAACCCATTAATAAATTCACTTGGAGAAAATATTATACTTAGGCCCCGCACAGGCGGCATTGCACTAATGACTACAACCCGGCTGGTATTTTCTTACAGTAACCGGATCATGAATAATAATTACCTGCAGTTTGCACTGGAGACGGATGCAAACGGCCGGTATAAAAGCCTGGGCGAAGCAATTATGACTGCCAAAAATTATACCTACCAAACTTCAGGCGATCTTATTAATAACAGAAAATTTACCTTGCTGGGCGATCCGGCATTAATGCTGGCTTTTCCAAAATTTAAAATCAGGACAACGAAAATAAATTCATCGCCCGTTCCGGGGCAAACAGATACGCTCAACGCCGGAGAAAAAACAATAATTGAAGGCGAAGTAACGGATAACAGCGGCACAATTTTATCCGGATTTAATGGAACAATTTATACGGCCGTGTATGACAAAATGCAAACCATTAATACCCTGGGAAACGATGCGGGAAGTATGCCGGCCGGGTTTCAACAACTGACCACTATTTTATTCAAAGGGAAAGCCACCGTGAGTAATGGCAAATTCAGAATTGAATTTATTGTACCCAGGGATATAAATTTCCAGTATGGAAGCGGTAAAATCAGCTACTATGCAGAAGATGGAACGGCCGACGGAAGCGATTATTTTTCCGGGTTTAAAATTGGCGGTTCAAGCGGAGCAACTGACCAGGATAAAAACGGGCCGGCGATAAAAGCCTGGCTGAATGATGAGAAATTTGTAAACGGAAGTATTGTCAACCAATTGCCCGTCCTTATTTTGAAATTAACCGACTCTTCCGGCATCAATACATCCGGTACCGGTATCGGCCACGATATATCCGTTACCATTGACAATAATAACAGCAAGATTTATTTACTCAATGATTTTTTTGAAGCGGATCTGGATAATTACCGGCAGGGAAAACTAAGATTTCAGTTACCCGAACTTGAACCCGGGCCGCATACTATCCGGATAAAAGCCTGGGATGTTTTGAATAATTCTACAGAGATAAGCCTGGATTTTTTAGTAGCGAATGATAAGGGTCTTTTCGTGGACCGCATTTTAAATTACCCCAACCCCTTTACTACAAAAACACAATTCTGGTTTGAGCATAATAAACCCGGTCAGGATTTGCTGGTACAGGTGCAAATTTATTCCCTGACAGGACGGGTAATAAAAACCATAGAAAAAACAATAAACACACCCGGAAATCGTTCTTCTGATGTTGAATGGGATGCTAAAGATGAGTTTGGCGACAAAGTGGCCAGGGGAGTGTATTTGTACAGAATCCGGATTCTGAGCCAGGGATCAAAGCCCCGGTCTTTTTTTGAAAAACTTGTAGTTTTATAACTCAGGCTCAAAAAAATCCGGGTAAAAAATTCAATTTCTATAAATTCATATCTTTTTAAACGCTTCCTTATTTACAAACATCATAAACACTTACGAATGAAATCAACTGCTTTAAAGCTAATCATTGTACTATTTCTATTCCTTGGTTTTGTGCCCATCGTACCTGCACAGGTTGACCGCATTAATGTGGTTACCACAGCTGTTCCGTTTCTAAGAATTTCTCCCGATGCCCGTGCTGCAGGTATGGGCGAACTTGCCTTAGCTACTTCGCCAGATGCCAATTCTTCTTTCTGGAAC
>JAGVJJ010000096.1 GCA_020051175.1 Bacteroidia bacterium
ACGCTCTTCCGATCTCTCAATTGAATCTATAATCGCTTCGCGCCTTTTTTCCAATACACGCAAACGTTCCATTTCATCACGCACATTTGCAACCTGCACTTCATCCAGGCTACCGGTCATTTCTTTACGGTACCGGGAAATAAATGGTATAGTAGCACCTTCATCCAGCAACCCGATGGTTGCTTCCACCTGCTTTTCGCTTATTCCCAACTGAATAGCTACTTTTTTATAAAAATGTAATTCCGTCATATTTTCCATCATTTATTTATACAAATATATCACCTTCAATGCTTCATTTTCACACTACTTTCAACCGTTTTTCAAAAAACAAGTGTTGAAAATTTTTAAATTATTTTTTTGCATTTTATGGAATTTCAAAAAGTCTGCATCTATGGAGTATAAAAACACAAAACCCATGAATAATCAGCCTCAGATTAAAATTAGTATTCCGGAACTTTGCCATGAAGACTGGAATAAAATGACACCTAATGAAAAAGGAGCATTTTGTTCTAAATGTTGTAAAACAGTTGTTGATTTTACCCAGAAAAGCGCTGAAGAAATCAGAAATATTCTTTTGCAGGAAGCAGGTAAAAAGGTGTGTGGCAAATTCACAAGCGATCAATTGGATGAACCAAAACCACAAACAGTTAATTTAACTATCCCGGTTCATCTTTTGCCCCGTCCTGTATCACCCGTACGCAGATTTGCCATTGCACTTTTTATTGCTTTCGGAACAACGCTATTCAGTTGCGGTACTTACAACAACACCGTTATTGGAGACATACAGATTGATTCGACAACCGTTATAGCTGATACTACAGAAACAGCAACCATTGATATCCCTCAGCCAACTACAAGTACACAATTTGTAGCGATGAAAGGTGAAATTAGTGCAGTGCCCGTTCCAAATCAGGATACGTTGAAAAAAACAAATATTGAACCGGAATTACTAGGCCGAGTGCATATCCATCAAAAAAATGCCACTGAAAAAGATACATTAAAAAAGGAAGAAGTAACGAGACCCGTTCCTAAAATGGGAAAAATAAAAGTTTCGGGTAAGTAAAAAATAAAAATGCCCACCAGATTGCTGGAGGGCATTTTTCAATTTTAGTTGAACAAAGATTATTTGTTAACAGCTTTTCCTAGTTCAGCACCAGCTTTAAATTTAGCTACTTTTTTAGCAGCAATTTTAATAGCTTTACCAGTTTGAGGGTTACGTCCAACTCTTGCAGCTCTTTTAGAAACTGAGAAAGAACCGAAACCAACTAGAGCAACTCTGTCGCCTTTTTTCAATGCTTTTGTTGTAGCGTTAACAAATGCATCTAGAGCTTTTGTAGCATCAGCTTTAGTCATTTTTGTCTCTGATGCAATTGCATCAACTAATTCTGCTTTGTTCATTTTTTTGTTTTTTTAGGGTTAAACATTAATTTGTTGTAACAAATCTAAAACAGATTCCATATTCAACGCAAGTTTAAGAGCAAAAAAAACACAAAATTGTTGATAAATCAGCCTTTTGTTAATAAATCAGGTCTGTATAGGCAGTCGTGAGCCGGTTTCAGAGCACAATAACCCTCTTTACACAGCCTGAATGGCCAATCAACCTTAAAGGGTTCCGGAAGGCCTTCTAAAGTGTTTGGTTTACCAAATCCGGCTATTAAACAACAAGGTAGCAAAGGTGCCGCGTTTTTTTTACTTTTGCATGCACGATGGAACAATTCAGGGAAGCATTACTCATTGCTACTACAACTCCGATTTATATTATTGTTATTGGAGCGGAAATACTATTTAGTTATATACACAACAAACAATACTATACTACCAAAGGTACACTTTCCAATATTTATTTATCGGCACTTAACTTTGGATTGGATTTGCTGGTGCTGGGCACATGCCTCGCAATACTAAGCTGGTTTTACCAATTTCATTTTTTTGAAATCTCAAATGTATACCTTTACTGGGCGCTGTTACTGCTCACCCAGGACTTTATGTATTACTGGCTGCACCGGGTAGACCATTATTGCCGTTTGTTCTGGGCTGTACATGTTACACATCATTCATCTGAAGAGTTTAATCTCACAGTAGGCTTCCGCTCCTCTGTATTTCAGCCATTGTACAGATTTATTTATTTCATACCGCTTGCGCTGGCAGGTTTTAAACCTACTGATATTGTATTTATGTATGCTGCAACGCAGATATACGGAATACTGATTCATACAAAAACCGTAGGTAAACTGGGCATACTGGAAACATTCATGTCCACCCCCTCGCATCACAGGGTTCATCATGCTTCCAATATCCGATACCTTGACAAGAATATGGGAATGGTGTTTATTATATGGGATAAGCTGTTTGGCACCTTTGAAGAAGAGCAGGCCATTGACGAAGTAAAATATGGATTAACCGAAAACATCAAAACCTACCACCCTGTAAAAATGGTATTTCATGAGTGGTCAAATATTGCAAGTGATCTGCAAAAACCGGCACCTCTCAAAGCAAAGCTTATGTATGTTTTAGGACCTCCCGGGTGGAGCCACGATGGCAGTAAAAAAACTTCAAAACAACTGCGGGAAGAACTGAAGAAGTCTGCAAAAGAATAGTACATCCGGTACACAAGCATACCGGATGCACTACCAAAAATCTCAGTTTAAATATTAAATAACGTGTATAAGGCGAAGCAATACTAATATCAGCGCTACCACAAGGAATATGTGAATAAAATTACCAAGGCCCCACCCACCGGTAAGCAATGAAATCAACCACAATACAAGCAAAATCCCGGCCAGTGTCCATATCAGACCACCCAGACTATGTGAATCATCAGCGCGTTTGAATGTTTTACTGATAGTCTTTTTTACAGTTGACACCTTTGTGAGCGCAGTAGAGGCTTTTACCATTTTTTGCAGCACATTTTTATGTTCAACTTTTGTTTCGCTGGTTTCAGATTCTGCCTGTTCATTGTCCTTCAGATCAAACGAAAAGGGTTTGTGTTTTAAATAACTTTTCTCACCGTTATCCGATACCGAGGCATATTCGGGTTCTGTTACGGGTTCAACAGGTTTGCTAACGGCTTCCGGTTGTACATCATTTTTGCCTTTTTCAGCCGGCTTTGTTTGTGCCGATGATATTTCGAGATTATAGCCACTTCTGTAATGACGTTTTGTAAGCGTTACACCCGTGGTACTGCATGAGTTGAAAATAATTGCCGAAATAATGGCTGTGCTGATAAGTAAAATTATTTTTTTCATAAGAGTTTTTTTTAGATTGATTAAAAAAAATCCCGGCAAAAGCTGCCGGGATTTGAATTTCAACGATTAAAACATAAATGATAAGCCCAGGTATCCTGCGTAAGCCTGAGTATTGGTACGGTCAAGCACTACATACTGGTTAGTAGTAACTGTCTGGCTGTTATCCCTGATGTCGATTAAGCCATATACACCACGGAAACCAAAGTTCAGACGTACCGTACGAGGGTCGTTAAGTGCAAATTCCAAACCAGCACCATAAGCAAAACCAAAGTCGGATTTTTTAACAGCAATTACTGGTTCTATAACTGTTCCGTTTACCTCGTTACTGGTACCAGATGTTGTAACACTTGCACCTGCATTGAATCCTACCTGAGGACCAAAAGCAATGTTAAAGTTTACAGGTTTTGATTTATCGGTATTCAATGTAAGCAACAAAGGCACACTTAAATAGTTAACATTAACCTCTGTTTCACGTCCATTATCCTCAAATCGCTGTCCGCTTGAGGTATAAATAGCCTCCAATTGAACACCAACGTGTTTTGAGTTGGCACCGATAAAAGCACCAAAGCCATGTCCCATTACAAACTCGCCTTTAACAGTACCACCCGATGGGTTAGTTAAACGGAATACTGAAAAAGTAGGCATGTAACGGATACCGAATTCCCCACCATGAAATGTAGGCTCATCATCTTCATCAACTACTACCTGCGCAGGTGCAGGTGCTGGTGTGGGTGTAGGAACTACAACGGGAGTAATAACAGTTGCTGGTTGTTGCTGAACCGGCTGTTGTTGCTGCTGTACTGGCTGCTGTTGCTGGTTTCCAGTTGAGTTCGTGTCGGTCTGAATATTAATTGTATTATTATTTACCTGCGCTGCCACTGTACTAGCAATGCTAAACATGGCTCCAACGATTATAAATTTTAGCGTTTTCATTTTTTTTTAGTTTTTGTGAAAAATTAAATTATTATTTCTGAAACAAAAATAACTCCGCCTTTACCGAAGGCTTGTTATTATTCGTTAATGAAAGAAGATTGTAAGCTAAAAGAAAACAAAAGTTATTTGAAGAAAACTACTTTGCAACAGCTGCAAACTCAGCCAGCAGCTTATTACATTGTGTAATATCTTCAAGCAACAGGGCATGTCCGCAATTTTCGAATACCGAAAGCGTGGAGCCGGCTACTCGTTTTTGCAATTCAGACGCAGAATTAAATGATAAGACATTATCCTTTGTTCCATTTAATAATAAAGTAGGGACGGTTATTTTTGAAAACTCAGATGTAAGATCTGATTTTTGAACAGACCTTAACATCTGCTGTGTTGCATTGGGAGATGCCTGCATACCGGAATGATTCAACCATTGAATAAAAGAAGGAGGTTTATTATCAGCAAACAACGATTTACTAAAATCCTCAACAGCCAGACTGCGGTCTTTTAAGCAGGCAGCCACTATATTTTCAATTGAAGAATCACCCAACAGGCTGTTTTTGGTATTTAATCCAGGTAAAACACCTGAGATCAACACCATCCTATCCACCCTGGCCTGCATGTGAAGCGTCATATATCGCACAGCAACTGCTGCACCAGTGGAGAACCCAACAAGGGTACAATTATCTATATCCAGAAGCGACAACACTTTATGAATATCATCAGACAGCGTATCAAAAGAGTATTCCCCAAAAGGTTGATCCGACTTACCAAAGCCACGAAGTGTAATACCAATGCACCTGAACCCTTTTTGCGCAAGGTCGACAAACTGATATTCAAAAATGTCGTTACTGTATGGCCATCCGTGAATAAATACTATGGGTTGTCCTGCCCCCCAATCTCTTATATGCAAACGCACATTGGGAACAACCTCAATGTATTCCTTCCTGTCAATCTGGGCAACATCAGCTTCAATTGATTCGGCAATAACATCATTGGTATTTTGTCCAGTTACAGTTGGTTTATTCATATCGCACGCTTAATAAGAACAAAGCAAAGTTACTTTCCTGGCAAATGAATATCCGATTTAAACGGTAGTACCCTATTTTTAATCGCCAGGAATTATAAAAAAACAATTTACCTTAATAAACATGTTGTTTATTCCACTCCATGTAATGAAGGAACTACAACGGCCTGAAAGCTCCAGCTTTTAATATTTTTTAACAAATGTATAACCAACTGATTATCAGAACAAAACATCGGTTTGTTATTCCGGGAACGATGGCACCAGCCCAAAAATTGCTAAAAAACAGCTATACTTGTAGTATTAATGATACTATCCTAAGTACTGTAAATACATAATTTTCAAAGAAATAAATTAAAAAAACGTTTGTTATGAAATCTCTCATTACCAAAACATTTTTTGTTTTAACATTTTGTTTTACCGGACAGCTAATGGCTGTTAACCCGGATGGATATAATATTAAAATTACTGTGAAAGGTCTGAAAGAAGGTTCTACCTGCCTCCTTGCAAATTATTATGGCGATAAGCAGTACATAAAAGATTCAGGAATTGTAAATAATAAAGGAGAAGTTATTTTTAAAGGGGATGATAAATACCCGCAAGGTGTTTATTTATTTGTTCCTCCAAACAAAAAATACTTTGATTTTATTATGGACGATGGGCAAAATTTTTCGCTGGAAACAGACACTACTGACTATATTAAGGAAATGAAGGTAAAAGGCTCTGTTGAGAATAAAATTTTTTATGAGTACCAGCTTTTTATGGCCGGCAAACAGAAACAGATAGAGCCATTACGTGAACTCTATAAAAAAACAACCAAAACAAAAACCGATTCTACAAAGCTGCTTCTGGACCAAATGACAGCTATTGACAAGGAAGTAAAAGATTTCAAAGCAAATTTTATAAAAAACAATCCGAACACATTCGTTTCAAAGCTAATGAAAGCAATGGAGCATGTGGAAATACCGGAAGCACCAATTTTATCGAATGGTAAGAAGGACAGCACATTTGCATATCGCTATTATAAGGCGCACTTTTTTGATAATATGGATTTCAGTGATGACCGCATGGTACGTACACCTATATTCCATAGTCAGATAAAAGAATACATGGATAAAATGACCGCACAGATACCTGATTCAATCAATGTTTCAGCTGACTATCTTGCAGAAAAGGCAAAAGCTAACCCTGAAGTATTTAAATATATTGTGTACTGGCTAACTTACACTTATGAAAGCTCCAACATTATGGGAATGGACGCAGTATTTGTGCACATGGTGGAACAATATTATGTAACCAAACAAGCATATTGGGTCGACTCCGCCCAATTAGCTAAAATCACCAACCGTGCATATACGCTGAAACCATTATTACTTGGCAAAAAAGCACCTCCAATTACCATGCTTGATAGTGCAGGAACCAGCGTTTCGCTTTATAATGTAAAAGGTAGTTACACCATTGTTGTATTCTGGGATCATGGTTGCGGACATTGTAAAAAAGAAATCCCGAAACTGGCTGAAGTATATAAAACCAAGCTAAAAGCAAAAGGAATAAAGGTGTATGCGATAGAAACCGAGGATAAGCCTGCTGAGTGGAAAAAGTTTATCAATGAACACAAGCTTGACTGGATAAACGTTCATCAGCCGGATGCCTATCAGCGGGCCGTTACTAAGAAAATATATGATATTTACAGTACACCGGTTATTTATGTGCTGGACGAAAATAAAATTATCAAAGCTAAGCGTATTGATAGTGAGCAAATATCAGACTTTATAGACGCGCTAGAAAAAGAAAAAAATAAAGCACCCAAAAAGTAGTTTCTTACGTGTTAACTGCAAACAAAAAATGCCTTCCAATATTGCTGGAAGGCATTTTTCGTTTTTTGGCGTTTTTATTACAAATGTTCAAAACATTGTACAACCAATTTGTTGTAATTACTATATTTTTATCAACTTAGAGCCTGCTTAGGTTTTGTAGAAGGATGAAATTTAGCCATCCCTCCTTTCTCGACAAACTCTTAGCAATTAATTATTATTACAAAAGTAGGATCGTATTTCCTGATGAAAATAAATATTATCGGAGCAGGTATTTCGGGTTTAACGGCAGGTTGTTATTTGCAGATGAACGGCTTTGAAACCGAAATCTTTGAGAAACATTCCATTCCCGGAGGATTGTGTACCAGCTGGAAAAAAGGCGATTACACTTTTGATGGTTGCGTTCACTGGATACTGGGTTCAGACAAAGGCAGCTCTTTTTATAAAATGTGGACAGAGATACTGGATATGAAAAAGCTTAGTTTCCATAACCACGATATCCGCCTGCAGATAGATTTAAAAAACAACGTAAATAGATACGGGCAGAAAACATTTTACTTATATACCAACATTGACCAGTTGCAAAAGTACCTTGTAGACCTTTCGCCTGAAGACAAAAAACCTATCGATAAAATAATCAAATCAATGCGTATCATGCAGAAATTTGATTTGCCGCCTGTAATGGATGACCTTCCACCCCTCCAGTCGATGCTTCGCGGAATAAAAATGCTCCGTTACCTTGAATTTTTATACTGGTTTTTACGATTAAAAAACGAAACCAACTTTACCTTTGCTAAAAAGCTAAAAAACCCATTTTTAAGAGAAAGCTTTGAAATGCTATACGATGGCAATGAGGTAAGTATGTTTGTACTGACCATGCCGCTTTCCGTTTTCGACCGGAAAAGCGCAGGATACCCCATTGGTGGCTCATTCAGCTTTGCAAAAAAAATTGAAGAAAGCTATTTAAAGCTTGGTGGAAAAATACATTATAATACTCCTGTAAAAAAAATAAATACTGAAAATGGTGCTGCCAAATCGCTGCTGGTGAGGAATAATAAGGTGCATGAAGCAGATGTTATTTTATCAGCCACAGACTGGCACTTTACTGCATTTGATGCACTTGAAGGAAAATATATTGATGACAAAATGCAGAAGCTAAAAGATTTAAAAAATCTTGAAGTATTCTATTCAGTCATACAATTTTCATTTGGTATTGCAGCAGATTTAAAAGACATAGCGCATTTTTCCCGCTTTCCTCTGGAACAGCCGCTAGTTTCACCTGATGGTACAAGCTATGAACGCATGGAAGTGCATGTGTACAACTATGATCCAACTTTTGCTCCTGAAGGAAAGACTTCCGTAGTTGTAAGCTATTACACCAAGAATGCTGATTATTGGATAGAGTTAAGAAAAAATGACCGGACTTCTTACCGCGAAAAGAAAAAAGAATTCTCAGACAAAGTAATTGATTTGCTTGACAAACGGCTGGGAGGTATAAAAGATAAACTGGAAGTTGCTGATATGGCAACTCCTGCTACTTTTCACAGGTATACCAATAACTGGAAAGGAAGTACACAGGGTTGGCTACCAAGCGCTAATATGCTGGCCCCCTCGCCTGTTAAATATACATTTCCAGGCTTAAAAAATTTCTACTTCTCCAGTCACTGGAACCAGCCGGGAGGAGGGCTTCCTATAGCCATTAAAACCGGACGTGATGTTGCTAAAATTATCTGTAAAGAGAATAAAGTGCCCTTCCGGACTTTCAGACAGAAAGACTAACTATTTATTCTCATCTGCAAATTTTTTTATTTTCCGGATAAGGTATTTTGGATCACCAATAATTTCCGAACAGGTCACCACTGCAGCAACTGTAACACCGAGCATACCATGCAGGTTGAGGTTTTGTCCGGTAAGAAACAAATTTGGAACCCGTGTACGTGGCGTAATAAATGTTTTTAAAGGATCGCGATAATCTTTTTCAATTCCATACATGGTACCATCACGACTACCAATATAATCCCTGTAGGTAAGCGGAGTAGATGAGTAAACAGACTGTATTTTATCCTTCAGCCCAGGCATACGTTGTTCAAGCACCTCAATAAACTTCTTCTCTTTTTCCTTCTTAAAAGCCGCGTATTCCGGGCCCCTGTCTTCTTCATGATTAGGAATAATGTTTTGGCTATCTTCCCACTGCTTTACTTCATCATAACGCATGTATGCCATAGCAATCAGGCTATCAGTATATTCGGGCTCTTTGGAAGAAGCCTGCGGAAAAAGCGCAAAACCATGAGGCCAGTTCTCCCGGGTATATTTCATGCCTTCCCATGCATCGTCTGCATGATGGTGATAAATATTATGATTAAAATATTTCATACTGTTTTTCTTTAAAACAATATAAAGTATAAAAGAGGAAATAGAATTTTTGAGACTGGTAATACGGGTTCTGTATGCCTGACGGATATGTCCTGGCTCAATCATGTCAAGCGTTCTCGCCAAATCGAAATTTGATATGAAATATTTCCCGGCAATATGCTTACCATTGGTTAATACCACATCTTTAATGTTGCTGCCTTCGAAATTAAATTTAACAGCTTCGCTATAATTAAAAATTTCACCCCCCATTTGCTTAATGGATGCAGCAAGATGTTTGGCAATTTGTCCTCCCCCCTCAATGCACCGCCACGAACTTTCAATGTAGGTATTTACAACAAGTGCATGTACATATAAAGGTGTTTTATCGGCCTCGCCTGCATACAATGGGTTTGTACCGGCAAGTACATTTTGCAGGCGTTTATTGGAGGTGATACTTTCGAGAAATGCTTTGGTATCAATAGATAAAAAGGTTGCAGAAACCAAATCTTTGTCATCATCACCCAAACGGTAAAGCGGAAAAAAATCACATATCTCACGGATTTTATCACAATAACGTTTTATATTACTCTCTTCACCCGGAAATTGCCCGCTTAAAACCCGTATAAAATTATCGTATCCCTGTGCATGCTTATAAACTGTCGGATCGCCTTTAAAGGTAACGTGATCGAAGCCATCCATATCCATCCGCATCAGTTTGAGCTTATCAATTAAGCCTAAATATTTAAAGTAGCTGTACAGGTTTTGTCCCACCTCCAAGCCGCCTATGTAATGAACCCCGGTATCAAAAATAACTTTGTCGCGCGAAAAAATTTGCAGGCTTCCGCCCAACTGTCTATTTTTTTCAAGGATGCAAACTTTATAGCCTTCTTTAGCCAGGATATAACCGCAGCATAATCCTCCCAAACCGCTGCCGATAATCACTACATCATATATTGATTGTTCCGTATTTTCAGGACTTGCCATTGTGTCTGATTATAAATATAATATTTGAAGTGAGTTTTGTATTATCTATTACTTCATAGCCCACAAAAGGGAACTTATCAAGTGTTGCTTTTATGAGTGAAGCAGAAGCAAAATGCAGGCCATCCTCCTTCGTTTTATTAAATCCCGAATTGGTTGAAAAAAATTCTGTATAACGTGTTCCCCAATGGCGCTGTTTCTTATCAGCATCCGCATCACGGATAATCATAACGCCATTGCTGTTCAGCTTATTAATGCAACGCGATATGACTTCCACCTGCTGCTCTTCTTTCAGGTAGTGCAATACATCACTGATAATAAATGCATCACTGTTTTCATACTGGTAATCAGTAACATCAGCACACACAAACTTTACTCTTTCCGTTTTAGAGGTACAGCCGGATGCAATGTTTATTTTCTCCTCATCATAATCAATACCAATAATCTCACGTTGTGAACCTGTAAAGCTTAACATTAAAGGCAAAAAGCCATATCCACATCCAACATCCGTAATTTTGCCACCTTTAGGAAGATAACTTTCAAATAGTCTGTAATTGTCTTCGAGCCCGACTTTAATTCTGCAATACCACTCTAAAACCGGCCCTTTAAAAATATAATTTTTTATTAAACGGGGTCTGAAATATTCCACGGTTTCCTGCTCTTTACGCAGAAGCTCATATTCCGTACGCATCATGGCGCAGGCATTTTTTGACCTTTCTTTGTATCCACTGCCATACGAGGGATCGTCATACTTAATACGGGCAAGGTATTTTACGGTTAAACTGCCTTCCTTGAAATGGAAATCGCCTTTTGTAACGCAATCACCTGCTCCATGAAGCAACAATGGAAGTATATCCGCTTTAAGAATCTCTGCAAGATAAAATGCCCCTTTATGAAAGCGAAGAATATTGCCTGTTGTGGAGCGGGTACCTTCCGGAAAAATCAACACCGAGTAACCATCGGCCATCAATGCTCTAACTTTATCTATCGCGGCTTCATATCCTTGCGATGCCGGATAAAAGTCAGCCATTTTTACAATACGACCGTAAAACACTGAGTTCCAAACCCAATCATTTGTAAACACGATTACCTTAGGGTGAAGCATCAGTGTTAAAGCCAAATCTATATGTGACTGGTGATTGCAGATAATAATTGCAGGCTTATTTAATGTATCATTTTGCGTGTTAATGATTTTCTTTTTTACATTGACAAACATGTAAATCATGAATTTGCAGGTATACATAATCATGTAATGATACACCAGTTTTTTTTTCTTTACAGGTGCAGGAACAACATACAACAACAATAAGCCCGATACGGTAAGGATTAAACTACCGGCAATAAAAAACAAAAAGCCCAAAAGTGTAAGGAATAGATTCAAAGCTGTGTATGGCAGCAAGCCCCGCTTTTTCCGGTTCAGGATTAAAAAATTATAGCACAACGGCTGCACAACAAACGAAATGATTAAAACGGTAATCATACCGATAATGGTTATAGCAGCGATGGATTGCAGCGCAGGATGTTTGGCGAAAATTAAAACACCAATCCCTATCACCGTTGTTAATACAGATAACAGAATGGAAGTCTTGTAAGAATCAAGATTTTTACGGCCATACTTGTATTCCTTGCTTAATCCATCCATTATGAAAATACTGTAATCGTCACCAAGCCCGAAAATGAAAGTCGAAATAATAATATTGATAATGTTAAACTTTAAGCCTAGCAAGCCCATTATACCCAGTATCCACAACCAGCTGATAAACATGGGCAGGAAATTAATTATTGCGAGCTCAATACGTCCGTGCGACAGCAACATAAAGCCAAACACCAGAATACCGGTAATTATAAGAATTAAATTAAAATCGGAGCTGATGATTTCTACAAAGCGGGAAGACATGAATTGTTTATCAAAAACTACCGTAGCAGTATTGTTTTTGAATGCATCGTATACAAACTGTTTTGATTCGGGCTCAACCTTTACAACACTTACAACAGTTGTAATACTATCATTTTCCGTAATCCAATCGTTTACAATCAATTTTTTTAGCGTATCTAAATCCGCTAATTGAACAGGTTGAAAATCCGTTGTGAGCTGACTGTAAAAACCCGAAAAAGCATCCGGTTTAAATTTATATTCACTTCCATAATCGACAAGCCTTTTTTCAAGAGAATCCTTTTTTTCTTTTGTCCAGAATGTGTTCCATCGCTTGATCCTTTCCTGTTGCAAGGAATCAGAAATAAGCAATGTGCTAACCGAAGAATATTTTGAAATTAATTTATTTTGTTGGAGCTCCGCAAGTTTTTCAGTTACATGTTCATTATTTTTAAGTGCCTCATTCAGGTTCTTCCCTTTAGAAACAACATATACCGAACTCAAAGAAAAATTATTGATTTCATCCAAATGTTGCTGTGCCTGGGCCAACTTATCGTTCTGGTAGTTCATTTTCAGCATGTCGCTTTCAAATTGAACATACTGTGACGTAATGGCAAAAACAATTGTCAGCAAAAACACCGTGATAACGATTACCTTGCTTTTATCGTAACGGTAGGTTATAATGCGATCTATAAGTGATGGTTTATCCGGATGGACATTTGTTTTCGTTGGCTGATTTTTACTTTTCTTTAAAAGATGAGGAATAACAATAATAGAAAACAACATCGCACCAATAAGGCTGAACGCGGCAAATAACCCAAAATCGTGCAACGCCTGGGATTTGGCAAACTGGAGGCTAAGAAAAGCCCCGACAGTTGTCGTACACCCTATTAACATAGGAAGAGAAAGGTCTTTAATAACCTTTTCTACAGATTGCTCGTGCTTAAAGTGGGTAAAAAAGTGCAGGGAGTAATTAATAGCTATTCCTAAAACAATAGAACCGGCACCCAGTGCAATTGCTGAAATCTCGTGCTTTAGAAAGTAAAGTAAGGTTAATGAAAATAACGCTCCGAAAGCAACAGGAAGCAGTATATAAAAAACCGCAAGTACTCTCCTGAAGAATACCGTTAAAAGGATAACAATACAAATGAGAGCAATAATGGATGTATAAAGCGAGTCATCCCTTACCTGGACAGAATTGCCCAGAGCAACTGCAGCTGCTCCATAGTATTCTATAGTGACTTTATTATCAAGTTGTTTCTGAATTGGTGCGACTACTCTATCCAGGACACCTATTAGCTGCTTGGATTGTGCATTATCATTAGATGCAAAAGAGGGTGTAATGAATAACATCAGATGCTGATGGTCTTTCGTCATGATATACCCTTCATTTACCTCAAAGTTCTCATCAAACTGTATGCTCTGCATCTTTTTAAGAGCAAGGGCAGTCAGACTCAGAGGATCCTGACGAATAAATTTTCCAAGTGCAAAACCAGAAGGTGAAAGCAGTGTTTTATAATCGTTCTTAAGTGTTTCTCTAATACTGTCCGGTTGAAGCAAGCCGTTTATTTTTAAATAGTCCTTTTCTTCCAGGAAAATGGGCAGATGCTCATAGAACGTGCCGTAGACCTGCTGCATTAAATCGTCAGAAACTTTGTAGGTAAAATCCTTAATCAGATGTTGATAAGCAGGGGCAGACAATGAATCAGCAAATGCATCCGCACCAGCCATCATATCATCAGTTCCTGCTTCGCTATTGGTATTACTGATAGTAATTACAAGTTTATCCCTGATTTTAAGATTTTGCAACACAAAGTTGATTTCATCAACACTTTTGTCTTTGGGGATGAATTTATTGATATCTTCTTCCAGCTCGATTTTTGCAGCAAACCAGGCAGTGACAGCAAATACAAATACTACAAGCAGGGCTAATACCCAGCGTCTACGTTGAAAATAGCGATAAATGTTCAGCAGTAACATAAAATTCAGGTTACGATGGTTTTCTTATTGTTACGTACTAAACTTAAAAACAAATAGGTGATTACCCCCGTAAGAATCGCCATTGCGAATGACAACACAATTGCGCCACTTATATAGACATACAGGTTTAATTTGATATTTTCCAAGCTTATATTCTGGAAGGTAATGGTGGAAACTTCACCCGTAACCACCTCTCCTGTTTTGAGGCTTGCATACAAGATTGCAGGTAACATAAGAGGCATACTGATGTTTGCTGTTAGTATAACAATTGCTTTATTTAACTTCAGCAAATACGCAACCAAAATTGCCGTAACCAGCTGATAACCCCATATAGGAACAATGCCAAAAAAAATTCCTAAAGCAACAGAAAAAGATTTTTTCGCATTGGATTCGCTTTCATCTAAAAAGTGCTTTTTTAAAAAAGCTTTTATATTACCAGGCGAAAGACCTCTTAATAGGCGTAATGGACGGTACCACAAAAAAGCAAGCATCACCAGGTAGGTATTTAAAAAACTTATGCGGGTAAAATCCTTTCCGGGACGGAAGTGTGTAACACGTTCAGTACCCTTGGCATAATATACCTGTATTGGTAATGGTATTACCTGTATCCCTTTCCAGGCAGCTTTTACAATTACCTCTATTTCAAATTCGAAGCGGGAAGTAAAGTACTTTATCTTCCGCATTTTGTGAATCGGGTAAAGCCGGTATCCTGATTGAGTATCAGGCAGTTTAATACCTGTTTCTACCCAAAACCAGAAGTTAGAAAATTTGTTCCCAAAACTGCTTGAACCGGGAACATTTTCACTATTCATGTTCCTCGCGCCAATAATAAGCGCATCAGGCTGTTTTTCTATAGTATCTAAAAACAATTCAAAATCAGATGGAAAATGCTGCCCGTCACTATCAATGGTAATGGCATAATGATAACCCAATTCCAAAGCCTTTTTAAAGCCGGTACGCAGAGCGATACCTTTACCCTTATTTACAGGCTGGTGGATAACGGTTATAATGCTTTCAAATTGTTTCAGAATTTCAGGTGTGGTATCCGTAGCGCCATCATTTACAACAATAACTTTGTTAGTATACGCTAATGTATCCGTGATGGTTTTACCAATCGTTGCCTGATTGTTGTACGTAGGAATAATAACACAGCATTTTAATTCTGCAAAGCGGTTATTTAATTTAAAATCGTACAACATAAAAATAAAACTACACCAGTAAGATAACCCTGGTAAAAGCTGATTAATTGAAACCTTAAATTTAAGATTAAATTTGCTTTCTCTGAAAGCCGGGAACACAGAAAATTTCTATGATTTTGAAAGCAGGATAAAGCTATGCTGTAAGCCCTGGTAATTGGTATAAAGAACAATATTCCGTATAGTATTTCCTCCAGAATGCTGCTTTACAATAAGCTCCGGAATCTGTTGCTGGCGCAGCACATAATCAGCCAACCATACCGCAAATGCCGAAGAAGTCTGATATTCACCGGATAAATGTTTGTACCGTCCTATAGCAGCACCTGGAACTGCGGCTTCCATTAACCGGTAATAATCCAGGTATCTGGAATCCCCATTTTCACCTGAAAGCAGCAAATCTACAGTTTTGTTATCAGACAAGTTTTCGGAAAGGAATTGTTTAAAAGCTTGTTCTACCTCATCTTTATCTGTGCTGTGCAGCATTTTCAGTGCTTTTACACATGAAAAAGCACCTTTTTGATTATTGTTTACAACAAATGCCGCTACGCCTTCTCCGGCAATACTACCATGTGTATTGCTTTCATAAAGATGCACATTATCAACCGGTTCTTTCTTAATGTATCCACAGAGATACTCAATGTTAAAGTTATAATCGGAAATTTCGTCTATACCAGCTACCAAATAGGTGTGTCCAGGGTTATCGTCCAGCTGCATGAAAGCATCCAGCAAGGCATTTTCAAAGGCCAGTCCACGATGCACATGCGTGATATTGTATCCCTTATTCTTTGATAAAAAACCAATCTGTGCGGCTATTGCATTGGGTGTGCTTTGTACAAAATTGGTTGGTGTAAGCACTCCTTCTTCATATTGTATAATCTGGTTAAGGAACTTGATGCAGTCTTCCATCCCTCCATTGGCGGTACCCACAATAATGCCTTCTAAATTCTGATACTGTTTGAGCAAAGGACCCGAAGCAGAAACAGCAAGCTTTACTGCTTTTCCCATTCTCCTGAGCATGGCCGGAGGAATGTCGGGATTAACAATGAGTTTTGCGTACAACTTATGATCGGTGCTCCTCACAAGCTCTTCCAGGTTCACTTCGGGAAAAGTAAATTGTGGCGAAATGCATATGGAATGATGGATATACAGCATAAATTATACTCTGGAAAAAATAAGGGAGCTGCAATTGCCGCCAAAACCAAATGAATTTGACATTATATGATCTAGCGGAGCTTTAGAATATTCCCTAACCGGAATAAGCCCTGTACCCGCTATTGGCGCATTAAAATTAAGAGAAGGATACACTTCCTGGTGCAAAAGGTTTAAAATACAATAAACTGCCTCCACTGCCCCCGATGCGCCCAAAGTATGGCCAACATTGGATTTGGTGGATGCAAAGGCCGGAACTTTATTATTGAACAGGCTGATCATCGCCCTGCTTTCTACCTCATCATTGTTTTCAGTGGCTGTGCCGTGTGTATTCACAAAATCAATATCAGCCGGTGCCAAACCGGCCTGTTCCAGGGCTTTTGTCATAGCCAGCAATGGTCCATCACCCGTATCGGATAATGTGGAGGGATGATATGCGTCATTGGTATTTGCATAGCCTTTTACTTCTGCCAGTACTTTTTTATTGTCTCTAACTTCCTCCGACTCAAGAACCAGAAATGCAGCTCCTTCCCCCAGATTGAGCCCACTCCTGTTGGCATCAAAAGGTGAACAGTGTGCAGACGATAAAATATGCAATGAATTAAACCCGTTTATTGTAAACTTTGCAAGGCTGTCGGTACCGCCCACAATCACTCTTTTGGCGTACCCTTTCCGGATAAGCCGTGTACCATACATAATTGCATTTGCAGAGGAAGAACAGGCAGTATTAATCGTATTAATAATGCCCTTCATACCAAATTTCTGCTGCAAAAAAATACCAACAGAACCGCAATCATAAGAAGCGACATATTCAGAGCCGGTATCGCGCTGATTGGCATCTTTGTATAATTCATCCGTCAAACACATGCCACCCACTGTATTACCTACTATAAGTGCAGTTTTCGAATCGGAAATAACTTCATGGCTTAATGACGCACTACTTACAGCCTGCTTAAAAGCATGGAGAGCAAGCAGCGATGTACGGGAAACACCTCTTTCATTTACACCCGCCATATTTCTTAATTCCTCATTGGTGAATTTAACTTCACCAAACAGAAGTGTTTCAGCATAACGGGTAGAAAAACCCTTCAGCATTCCAATACCGCAACAACCCTCCATTAATGCCTTTCTGTTGCTTTCCACAGAGTCGCCAATGGAAGTAATGATACCCATTCCGGTTACAAAAACCTTCATCCGAACTACCTATTTGGTTCTGTGTTTTTCAATATAATCCACCATGGTATTGATATCCACCAATACCTTACGGCCTTCCTTAGGGTCCTTGATTTTGATACCATAGGTACGATCAAGCAATACTATCAATTCAATAGAATCAATGGAATCCAATCCAAGACCTTCGCCAAACAAAGGTTGATCATCCTGGATGTCTTCAGGCTTCGTATCAATTAAATTTAAAAATTCAATAATCTTTATTTTCAGTTCCTGCTTTAATTCGGGACTTGCCATATTTTTATATTATTTGAATACGTTTCAATTTAAATAAAGTAAGCAATTGAATACCAATTGTAATTAATTCAAGTTGCTAGTTAAAGTTCTTTGAAAAAGAGGGTTAGTCAAAGGTTGAGTAAATTTGTTTTTGCGAAACCAAAAAAACAAAACCGATGC
>JAGVJJ010000072.1 GCA_020051175.1 Bacteroidia bacterium
CAATAACCAATAACCAATAACCAATAACCAATAACCAATAACCAATAACCAATAACCAATAACCAATAACCAATAACCAATAACCAATAACCAATAACCCAATAACCCAATAACCAATAACCAATAACCAATAACCCAATAACCAATAACCAATAACCAATAACCCAATAACCCAATAACTCATAACTCAAAAAATGAGCAAACACAATCAACATACAATGAAGGAGGCAATAGAGATGCTGCTAAAAGCCTACCGGCTTGACGACCGGCTGGCTGAAAAGCGACTGATAGCTTCCTGGGAAGAAGTGATGGGCAAGATGATTGCAAAACATACCACAGACATTGCTATTCGCAACCAGCAGCTATTTGTAACGCTTGATTCTGCAGCTCTTAGGAATGAGCTTTCTCTGGCCAAAAGCAAAATTGTTAAAATGATGAACGATGCGGCAGGACGAACAGTTATAACAGAAATTGTTTTAAAATAAAAATTCAGAATGGTAAAAAAAATTAAGTTTACATTCCTGTTTTTCTCACTTGTGGCACTTGCCTTAGTGGTATTTTCATTCAAACCTGCACCCGAACCTACGGATGCTGAAACGATAAAAAGAATTTTTAATGAAGCCCTAACCAATGGTACAAGCTATTCCAATTTGGATTATCTGACCAATAAAATTGGTGCCCGCTTGTCTGGTTCTATGAACTCGCTAAAAGCCGTTCAGTGGGCTTTTCAGGCAATGAAGGATGCCGGTGCCGATTCGGTCTACCTGCAGGAATGCATGGTTCCGCACTGGGAACGGGGTGACAAGGAAAACGCTAAAATGATTTTTGATGGGGGAAAAACTGCAATCCAGGTTTCTATTTGTGCTCTGGGAGGATCCGTTGCAACCCCTGCCGATGGACTTATTGCTGAAATAATTGAAGTGAAGAGCTTTGAAGAGCTTTCAAAATTAGGCAAAGAGAAGGTGGCAGGCAAAATTGTTTTTTTTAACAGCCCTATGAATCCAAATCACCTTGAAACATTTGATGCTTATGGTGAAGCTGTTAAGTACCGCTGGGCGGGAGCTTCCGAAGCTGTTAAATATGGTGCGGTTGGCGTGGTGGTGCGCTCCTGCTCGCTTAAAGAAGACGATTATCCGCACACTGGTGTGATGGGCTATAAAGATACCCTTCACAAAATTCCGGCATGTGCCATCAGTACCAAAGGTGCGCGTATATTGAGCGAAAATATCAAAGCCAATAAAAACCTTGAGTTTTATTTTCACATGAACTGCAAAACGCTTCCGGATGAGATTTCTTACAATGTTGTAGGAGAAATATATGGTAGTAATAAATCCGATGAATACGTTATTGTTGGAGGCCACCTTGATTCCTGGGACCTTGGCACCGGTGCCCATGACGATGGAGCAGGAGTGGTGCAGAGCATTGAAGTGCTGCGCATTTTCAAAGCACTGAAATTAAAGCCTAAATGCAACATACGTGCTGTGGCCTTTATGAATGAGGAAAACGGTGGCCGTGGTGGCGAAAAATACGCAGAATGGGCCAAAATAAATAAAGAAAAGCACCTGGCTGCTATTGAGTCAGATGCAGGGGGATTTACACCACGCGGTTTCAGCAGTGAGGTAACACCCACGCAAAAAGAAAAGCTCAAAAGCTGGAAGCCATTGTTTGAGCCATATGGCATCCATAATTTCGATCGCGATGGTAGCGGTGCGGATCTTAAAAAGTTGCAGGAAACAGGAGTACCTTGCCTGGAGCTAATGCCCGATTCACAGCGTTATTTTGATTATCATCATGCTTCAACCGATGTGTTTTCAACCGTGAATAAACGTGAGCTTGAACTGGGTGGTGCAGCTATGGCTGCATTGGTGTGGATGATTGCTACGCATGGGTTGTAGAGCTCTGCTATGAAATATTATGCCTAAAGGCACAAAGGCTCTGTGTTTCACAATACAGCGGTGTATGATAGCGGTACGCTGCACCTTCAAAACAATCGCTCACTAAACCTCTACAAATATTTTGCGGCTCTGCCACTGTATGGGTGCAAAACGATAGCGGCAGAGCCGCGCAACATTTGTAGAATAAGATAAATACAAATAATAAGGTGCAGCGCACCGGAATATAATTAGCCTGTAATATTAGAGAAGCAAGCATGTAGGCCTTAGAGCTTTTGGGTCTTTGTGCAAAAAAAATCCGTCAAAACAGACGCTCTGCTTTGACGGATAAATTCTTAGTGAAACTTAGTGTTCTTTGTGTCTTACTGGTAAGTCTTTTATAAGCGCTTTATACCAGTCTATTTCAATTCTGTTTCCTTCACACCTGCAAAAAACTTACGTTCTTTCACGTAATAAAAATTGCCTTTCGCCATTACATGGACCACCAGGTTTTCAATGGAAATAGGAGAACCATCCGTAAGATCTGCTATATTTGAGTGGCGTATATTGTGCCCGTCAAAAATCAGGATAAGTCCGGAGCCTATCGCTTCCATTTTATTGCCTTCTTTTATAACAACCCCCGTATCTTCACCAAGGCCAATACCAATGCAACCGGGGTTGCTTGCTACCGCCTGGGACAAACGCCCAAAACGTCCGCGTGTTACAAAGTGAGAGTCTATAATTACATCTTTAATAAATGCAAGGCCGGTAGTGATTTTTACTTCGCCTTTTAAAAGGGCATGTGTACTGCTACCGTGGTATATCATTGTGTTGCTCATGGCCATCGCCCCTGCGCTGGTACCAGCAATCACAAAATTCTCATTATAATAGCGGTCGGTAATAACTTTCAGTATTTCGGTGCCTCCGAAAATAACACTCAACCGTAACTGGTTACCTCCGGTAAACATTACCCCGTCTGCCTTCTTAATACGTTCGATATATTCTTGTTTGAGAGCATCCTCGCGGGTTTTAATATGGATAACACCAATGTTTTTACACCCAAGCTTTCCAAACGACTGAACATAATTTTCCCCTACTTCCTCCGGGATCTGAGAAGCTGTAGTAATAACTTCCACAACAGAATCCACACCTCTCATTTCCGATAAAATCCGTTTTAAAATCCCGAACTCAAAAAAGATAAGGTGTTCTTTCTGAATAAAATTAGGATCCATCCCAGTTCCTTTGTCTTCACTACCGCCTATCGATATTAATTTTCCCTTTGGAGCTTCCATCAAACGTGTTATTATAGTAAATCATTCAAGCTGTTGAAGGAACAATAACAATTTTCCAATCAGCAAACTTAACTTTATTAAAAAAAATTACCAGCCTTAATACAGGGTGTAAAATTAACGTAATCATTGCAATTATGTAATGATAATTTTTTCTTTATAAAAATGTTTTGAACAATTTTGTGCAACTTTAAGAGGATAATGAGTATCTTGAAAAAAATTGACCGGATTTATGAAGATAATTGAGATAAAAGTGATGAGAGGGCCAAATTATTGGTCTATAAGAAGAAAAAAGCTGATTGTGATGAAGCTGGACCTGGAGCGCCTCGAGGAATTCCCTACCAATAAAATTGAGGGTTTCAGTGAACGTATCCAGCTGATGTTCCCAACTATGATAGAGCACCGCTGTTCAGAGAATACTGCCGGGGGCTTTTTCCTGAGGGTGAGGGAAGGTACCTGGATGGGGCACGTGATAGAGCATATTGCACTTGAAATACAATCGCTTGCCGGTATGGAATGCGGATATGGCCGCACCCGCAGCACAGGAAAAACTGGTGTTTACAATGTTGTATTTTCTTATACCGAAGAAAAAGTGGGTGTATATGCCGCCAAAGCTGCTGTTCGTATTGCCGAAGCGCTTATTGACGGTGAAAAGTACGATTTGGAGCACGATATACAAACCATGCGCGAAATACGTGAACAGGAACGTTTTGGGCCCAGTACAGGCTCTATTATTGATGAGGCTATTGCACGAGATATTCCATTTATCCGCCTTAATAGTGAGTCCATGGTGCAGCTGGGTTATGGAAAGAACCAGGTGCGTTTCAGGGCTACTATGACGGATCGTACCAGCTCCATTGCTGTTGACCTGGCAAGCAATAAGGATGAAACCAAACGCATGCTGGAAGGCGCGGCAATACCTGTTGCCAAAGGTGTTTGCATTTCCCGCTTTGACGACCTTGCAGATGCCGTTAAATCAATCGGTTTTCCACTGGTATTTAAGCCGCTGGATGGCAATCATGGCAAAGGCGCATCCATCAATGTGAAAACAATGGAAGAGGCCGAAGCAGCTTACGATCATGCTAAAAAATACTCCCGAAGGATCATTATTGAAAAGTTCATTACCGGCTTCGATTTCAGGATTCTCGTAATCAATCACAAGTTCATTGCTGCAGCATTGCGCGAACCTGCACATGTAATAGGGGATGGGGTTTCCACCATTCAGCAGCTCATAGATACCGAAAATAAAGATCCGCGCAGGGGGTATGGACATGAAAATGTACTTACCGAAATCAGCATTGATAAAGAAACGCACGATCAATTAACTAAAAGAAACTTTACCCTTGAAACGGTATTGCCGGAAGGAGAGCGCTGCTACCTGAAGGGGACCGCAAATCTTAGCACTGGCGGTACTTCTACGGATGTTACCGATTTGGTACATCCTCATAATATTTTTATTTGCGAGCGTATTTCACGGGTAATCGGGCTGGATATCTGTGGTATAGATATTATGGCAACCAACCTGAGCGAACCATTGGAAAACACCGGTGGCGTTGTACTTGAAGTAAATGCCGCTCCGGGCTTCAGGATGCACCTGGCCCCGGCAAAAGGCCTGCCGCGCAATGTAGCTGCTCCGGTAATTGATATGCTTTACCCTCCGGGTAAAACTTGCCGCATACCTATTATAGCTATTACCGGAACAAATGGTAAAACCACCACCACAAGGCTTATTGCACACATAGTGAAAAACAACAGGTTTCGTGTGGGTTATACCACTTCAGATGGTATCTATGTTGGTAACTCCATGCTTACAAAAGGCGACACTACAGGTCCTGTAAGTGCCGAGTTCATTCTGAAGGATCCTACTGTTGAATTTGCAGTGCTGGAAACAGCACGTGGGGGCATTTTACGTGCCGGCCTGGGTTTCAGCAGGTGTGATGTGGCTGTTGTTACGAACGTGCAGGCCGACCACATGGGCTTGTCAGATATCAATACATTGGAAGAAATGGCCAAAGTAAAAGGTGTAATTGTTGAAAGCGTAAAGCGTGATGGTTATGCCGTTCTCAATGCCGATAACAAACACTGTGTAAACATTGGCCGGAATGCAAGCTGCAATGTGGCCTATTTCAGCATGGATGAAAACAATCCTGTAATTGTAGAGCATTGCCGCAAAGGTGGTATTGCCGCCATTTATGAAAACGGCTACATTACTATAAAAAAGGGCGATTGGAAATTCAGGATAGAAAAGGCGAGCCATGTCCCGCTTACTTTTGGCGGAACTGTTACTTTTATGATTCAGAATGTATTGGCTGCTTCCCTGGCAGCTTACGTGTATGGCTTTAAAATAGAAGATATTCAGACCCCACTGGAAACGTTTATCCCTTCACCGGCACAAACACCGGGCAGAATGAACATATTCAACTTTAAGGAGTTTAAAGTGATGATTGATTTTGCGCATAATCCCGATGGGTTTAACGGTATTAAGGAATTTTTGTCAACCATTGATTCATCCGATAAAATTGGCATTATTACCGGAACTGGCGACAGGCGCGATGAAGACATACGTGAATTAGGCAAAATATCAGCACAAATGTTTAACCATATTATCATCAGGCAGGATAAATTTCTCAGGGGCCGTCAGGCCGATGAAATTGTAGACCTGTTGGTGGAAGGGATAAAGTCAGTAAATCCCAATCAATCGTATGAATACATTCCTAAGGAAATAGATGCTCTGAAACATGCTTTTTCATTGGCGAAGCCGGGAACCTTCATTACTGCATTGAGTGATGTGATTGATAATGCACTTGAAGTAGTACAATCCTATCAGGATAAGGAAAGGGGACGATAATTAAAACGGAACAAAATGAAAAAAATAGTTTTTGTGCTTGGTACATGTGTGTTGCTGTTCAACAGCTGCAACAACCCGGAACAGGAAATAAAAAAAACAGTGGTTTCCTTTTATAAGGACGTTTATACCCCCAAAGGGAAGAATTACTTGTCCAAAGAATTATTGGTATTACTCGATAGTGTTGATGCCAGGGAAACGCGCGAAGCGGAAATTATAAAGAACAGTGAATACCCTGAAGACAAGCCCTTGATGATAGAGGGGGACATTTATACGAGTTTATATGAAGGACAGGATTCGGCAAAAATAATTGAAACAAAAATTGAAGGTAAAAAAGCAGTGGTCACTGTTGAGTTTGTGAACACTCATTTTGATAATATTACCTGGCGTGATGAAGTACAGCTTATAAACGAGAACGGCTGGAAAATTGATGATGTAATTTTTAAAGGAAACAATAGCTCCTATAAAGGGACAAAAGACTTATTGCTGGGCTTTGTTAAGACGGAGTAATGCTTCTTAAATTAGCTTTTAGAGGTATGGATTTTTAATTGTACAGTAAACAGCTTATTTTTGTATACAAACAAAAGGACTTTGCAAAGAAGCATTAAATATATTTTCTGTTTTTTTCTGGCTTTAAACTCATTTGTTTCAAAAGCCCAGGAAGATGCCCTTGATACGCTTGCGATTGAAGTTGAAGAGGATGCTATCATGCCACGTCAGCGAAAATTCTACCAGTTTACGCCCCGCTTGTCGTTTACGGTACCTCATCCAATGGGCAATGCGGCCTTTAAGAAAACGTTTGTTGGTATTTATGAGGCCAATGCAGGGCTAAACCTTATGTTTTACAGGGGCTTTTATGCCGGTGCTACATTTAAAAACGGTTTGCTGAAAGTAACAGAAAAGAAAATCCGTGATTACAATGCCGGGATGACGGTTAACAGCGCTGCCGCTAAAGTAGGTGTTGATTTTTACTTAAACGAAAAAAATACGGTTATGGTTTCTGCAGCGGTTTCGGCCGGACAAAATTCGACCAGATTCACCTCTCTGGTTTGTAAAGACCCAGGTGGTAGCCCTGCTATAACTAGTTATAAATCATTTTATTACGAGCCCGAGGCCACTCTTTTTCTTTTTGTAGAAGAAAATTTTGCACTGGGTATTACTTCCACCTATTCCGTCATAAAACGCACTTTCGACCCCTATGAGCTCTGCTTTGACGATTGGGCGGCATACGGTAAGGAGAACTCCGGTCCAACCCGTTATATCAGTTTTGGATTTGGCTTTTATTATGGCTTCTCTATGCGCAAAAGCAATTAATGGCTTCAAATCCCCTTTTAAAATCACTATTGTGTAACAAGTGTGAACAGTATATAGCGCAACGCCTTGCTACTGTTCAGGCTGCAATTTCTGCTGCTGCTGAATCCGGCAATGATGAAACCAAAAGCAGTGCAGGGGATAAGCACGAAACAGGTAGAGCCATGATGCAGCTGGAACAGGAAAAAAACAGCCGCCAGCTGAATGAAGTAATGGAATTGCAAAAGCTGTTGAATAAAATCAACCCGTCTCAAAATGCTGCTGTTGTTGAACCCGGCAGCCTGGTATTTACTGATAAAGGAACTTTCTATATTGCAATAAGCGCAGGTAAGTTAACGATAGATAAGAATGTTTATTTTGCCATTTCCCCCACATCGCCAATTGCTGTGAAATTAATGGGTTTGAAAGTGAATGATGGGATGGAGTTTAATGGGGTGAAGTATTTGATTAAGGAAATAATTTAGGCTCGTTAAACATAAAAGCCTTCCTGAATAAAAAAAACGGTATCAATAAATTGCAGAACTCCATTTTCCGACAATACATTCTCATCATGCAGGTCTTCTAAAATAATACATAAATCAGGATTATAATAATCGTTATTTTTTGTATTCAAAAAACCGTTTGAATGCATGAATTTTTTAACTCCTTCCAAATCTGTTTTTTCTGTTGCTTTTACAAAAGGCTGTGCCACAACAGCAAATATAATATCGTCCTGATTATAAAATCCTAAGAGTTCATAAGCAGTATCAGGAAAGAAATAATTGTGTAATAAAAGATTATTCAGATAGTCTTCCCAGGAATTGTAATAGATTGCATCGTTCAATTTGAGAACTGTTCTGCTATCTTTTAAATAGACTTTCTGTTCGGCCCCTTCAGATATATAGTTTTCAATAACAACATCTGGAAACCACCAGTTGTTGTTGGAGATATAGGCTTTTAAGACCTCTGTTTCTTGTTTTTTGTAGAGCTTAGAGTTCTTAACCAGTTTGCTTGCTCCCTGGCTTCTTTTAAGGTAACTGGCTGCTGCTTGGATAGCTGCTCCATGCCTAACCTCGCTCTTTCCTGAAATGACACGTTGTAATTCATGTTTCATCGAATGAATAAACAAATATACGAAATTTTCTTGAAATTTAAAAATGGGAGTCTCAATAAGCGTAGCTGGGTAAATATTAAAAATCTGTTACTTCCCACGTTAAACCAGATATTTTATGTTTTTTAATTGTAGAGATAAGTTCTTCAGAAGCAATAACAAAATCGTGAATATAAGGGAAGAAGAACAAATCGTAATTCATAGATAAAAAGCTTTCAGTTAAAACTAGTTTAGTAACTACGATTCGGTTCAAATTACTAATTCTTTTACATTGCTCTATGTAATCGTCATAGCTTGAAATAGTAATTCTTGTTAGTCTGGAACCAAAAATATCTGTATTATAAAAGGTCGAATTTGAAAAGTCTATTCCATTAAAATTGTTTTTTACCAGGTGTAACCAATAATAATCATAACTGATATTATTAGCTATAACTGAAGAAGGGTAGAATTTATGTTCTATTATATTAAAATCAAACAAGAGATTTTTAAATCCATTACTAATTAAAAAACCTTTTGCATGAATATTGCTTGTGCTAATAACATCAGTAAGAATAGCTTTATTCTCAAGTTTAAATCTTAAATCAGGAACAAAAGAAGGAAACGTAAATTGGTTTAATTTTACTCTTGAGTTTATGCCTTTAACGTCTTGGCCATTGGCATCAATAGAGCCAATCGTTTGAATAAAATATCCAATTTCTTTTAAATTAGTGGAATTTGTTAACGTATAGTACTTCATCAAGAATGATTTACTTTAGATTTCAACTATTCACCTCAAAAACTCCTTATACCACAATCCGCTATCCTTCACAGTCCTTTTCTGCGTAGCGTAATCCACATGTACCATCCCAAACCGCGGGCGGAAACCTTCTGACCATTCATAATTATCGAGGAAACTCCATACAAAATACCCATTTACAGGAACGCCTTCATTCTTAGCTCTCAGCACCTGCGCAAGATAATCCTGTATAAATTTTACACGCTTTTCGTCTTTTACACTGTTGTCCTTTACCTCATCATCAAATGCAGCACCGTTTTCAGTAACTATTATCTTTTTCACTCCAGGGTATGCCGCAAACTGCTTCAGTATGCGGTAAATACCCTCCGGGTACACTTCCCAGTTCATAGCAGTAATATCGTTGCCCAGCTTTTTAGGGTCAATGTTTACACTGCGTATAAGAGGGACAAAAGGCAAGTTGCGGGCTACAAGCCGGAAGTAGTTCTGTATCCCTATAAAGTCAAAATCAAAAGCCATATTAGCGGCATCTTCGGGCTGCATATACTTTTCTATTTTCTTTAATGCCGGCAAATCCTTCCAGGGATAACCCATTCCGAGTACCGGTTCAATAAACAGCCTGTTGATCATTACATCTTCGCGCTTTGCAGCGCGTATATTGGCTGGTTTGTTTTTCCAGGCATCTATCGGGCTGCAGGAAAAGGTGGTACCAACCTGCGCTCCGGGAACATTTTTACGGATAATCCTGCCTCCGATACCATGACAAAGCACGGTATGATGTGCCGCCTTTAAAAAGCGTTTAAAGCCATATTTTCCCGGTGCGTGCACTCCCAGCATATACCCCAGCCCCGTAAAGGCCATGGGTTCATTGAATATCATCCAGTATTTTACTTTGCTTCCGAAATGTTTGGTACACAATTCCACGTATTCGGCAAACCAGTTGCACACTTCACGGTTCTCCCAGCCCCCTTTTTCCTGTAAGGCTTGGGGTAGATCCCAATGGTAAAGCGTTACCCAGGGCTCAATTCCAACACTCAAGCATTTATCAATTACACGATTATAAAAATCAATCCCTTTCTGGTTCACTGTTCCTGTGCCGTTCGGCAGTACCCTTGACCATGCAATGGAAAAGCGGAAATTTGGAACATTCATGGAACGCAGCAGATCGATATCACTTTCATAGCGGTGATAAAAATCGCAGGCTACATCTGCATTTTCCCTCGTTTTAATTTTTCCGGGTTTGGTATGCGTAAAATGATCCCATACGGATAGTCCTTTGCCATCTTCGTTCCAGGCGCCTTCTATCTGGTACGCTGCCGTAGCCGTGCCCCACACAAAGTTTTTCCCGAAATCCTGTTTGATCATAATGGGAGGAGGTACACGCAGTGCGGTTGCATACAATTGTGGTGGTATGCCTGCTGCAACGCCTGCCAATAGTGATTTTTTTATAAGTTCGCGTCTGTTCATTTAGCACAAAGTCCTGGAAAATAATAACGTTAGATTTAGTTGGCTTGCTTCAATGGCCCTTCAATAATGACTTTCACATCTGCCATCAGTTTTTCCATATCTTCCTGACCGTATTTTTTTATATCCACCGGTGGATGAACAATCATTTTTACCTTACCAGGAAACAGGTTCAGCGACTTTGTCGGGAGTATGTCTTTGGTTCCCATAATGGTAATAGGCAAAAGCGGAATGCCTAAATCCAGTGCCATACGGAAAGCGCCTTTTTTAAACGGAAGCAGGGTATTTGTTGAGTTCCTCGTTCCTTCCGGGAACATAATAATGGACGAACCGTCAGCAAGGTCGTCTTTAGCCGCATTTAAGCTATCGATGGCGGCTTGTGTGCTGGAACGGTCAATGTAAATATGTCCCATTTTTTCGCAGCAGTATCCAAAAACAGGTACTTTGCGAAGCTCTATTTTCATTACCCAGCGTATGAACATTCCCAGCCAACCGTAGATTAGAAAGATATCATAATAGCTCTGGTGGTTGGGAACAATGATGTAGGATGTATTTTTTTGAATATTCTCTTTGCCTGAAACACTTACCAGCATTGGTGTAAAAAAGGAGTTCAGGCGCGCCCATGCAGTACCGCAATAGCCGCTTATTTTTTGATTGATAAGCACAGAAAGCACTATAGCCAGTGTGCCAAAGAAAAGTGTATTCAGAATCAGGAACAGGAAAAAGAGCCATTTATAAGGCTGGTAAAGGATGTGTAAAATCGTTTTCATTACTATTTATATTAACTAAAAAAAATGATTTATTTGGCATTTCAGTTTGGTGTTCCAGACTTGTTCGCGCGCTGTCAGTCTGAGCCTGGTCGAAGACTGTGCGTGGATTGCCTCCAGATAAATTAAGTGGCCTACACCACCGAAACTCCATTCTCATCGGTTGTCAGGACCTCCGTCATATAATCCAGGAACGGACGCATTTTCTTAAATGTATCGTTCACCTGTTTCAGAAAATCATCTGCCATTGCCTCTTTATCACTGAACTTACGCATCAGGATAAACTGTTTGAATTTTATAAGGTCAATTGCCGGATGGTCAGCGCTGAAGCCTTTTGGTGCATTCTGAACCTGGTCACCTTCAAGGGCTCCAAAAGTATCGGTAAAAGATTTACTTTTTAATATTTTACGCAGCGGTGTAGCATCGTATGCTATTTCCTCTCGGATACGCTTCAAATCCTTTGGTTCCGGCCCCCAGAAGCCTCCGGCAACAAAAGTATTTCCCTGTTCAATATGAAAATAATAGCCTCCGCGCCTTTTCTTTGTTGCGCGTTTAAAGCTGCCGGACCAGTGTGTTTTATAAGGTGTTTTATCTTTCGAAAAACGGGTATCGCGGTAAATGCGGAAAAGGCTTTTTTTGCCGGATTCCGTTTCAATCACATCGTGCTTGTTCATTTCAGCAAGCAATGCGTCCGCAAAAGCTTCCATTTGAGCAAGCTCCTTCAGATATTTGTCTTTGTTATCGGCAAACCACTCGCGGTTGTTGTTCTTTTTTAATTGCTTTAAGAAATCGAAAGTGCCCGTATTTAATTTTATTTTAGCCATAAAGGTGGTGTTCTTTTTTAATTGAAAGGTAAAAATAAAGAAAATAAAACCCGCAGCCAAAGGTGAACCGAATGACTTGTAATAAACCTGTAATCAGCCAGATAGTATTAATTTTTTGCCTTGTGGATTAATTTTTGTATATTCACATTTGTAAAATCCCCCAACAATGAAAAAAACTGTTTTACTTTCCATTGCAGCCCTGGTTACAGTTGCTGTAACTGCATTTAAGCCAACAACCCTTACAGAGCTTGAGATTGGTGCTGCTATACCAAAAGCCGACTATAAAATGCTTGATGTTAATGGCAAAGAGGTTACCCTGACAGATGTTAAAGGCGAAAACGGACTGCTGGTTATGTTTTCCTGCAATACCTGTCCCTATGTAAAACTAAGCGAAACACGTATCAGGGAAGTGGCTGCGTTTGCTAAAAGAAATAAAATCGGGGTGATTGTGGTGAATTCGAACGAAGCACAGCGTGAAGCTGAAGATTCGTATGACGAAATGAAGAAATATGCGAAAGCACAGGGATATGATTTCAGCTATGTGGTAGACAAAAATTCACAGCTGGCCAATGCTTTTGGTGCTACGCGTACCCCGCACGTTTTTTTATTCGATAAAAAAGGACTTGTATATCGCGGTGCAATTGATGATAATATCAAAGATGCAACAGCGGTTAAAGAGTCGTTTCTTAAAGATGCCATTGTAGCGGTGGGTGTGGGCAAGCCTGTAAAGGTGAATTCAACCAAATCTGTTGGCTGTTCTATAAAGAGAGTGGAAGAATAATATTTATTTATGGATTGAAAAATACTGCAAAGCCTGATCCTCTATCAGGCTTTGTTTGTTTATAGACAACAACATTTTTTCTTCAGTATTTATGTCTGAAAAAGCCATCAAAATAACCCGCTTCAGCCTTATTGCCAATGTATTCCTTGCTATTGTAAAGTGGGTTGTTGGTTATTTTGGCAATTCCTACGCCCTTATTGCCGATGCCATTGAGTCCACATCTGACATTTTTGCATCTCTCATGGTACTGATAGGCATTAAATATGCCAGCAGGCCGGCTGACGAAAATCATCCTTACGGACATGGCAAAGCGGAACCCCTGATTACTTTTTTGATTGTAGGCTTCCTCATCACTTCAGCAACGGTTATTACTTACCAGAGCATTCAAAACATCCGTACCCCGCATGAATCGCCCAAAGCATATACCCTGGTGGTTTTGGCCATTATTATTATTTTGAAAGAAGGTTTTTACAGGCTGGTAGAGAAAAAAAGCCGTGAAACAAACAGTTCTGTACTGAAAGCCGATGCCTGGCATCACCGCAGCGATGCCATTACTTCACTGGCTGCCTTAGTTGGAGTTGCGATTGCACTGTTTGGCGGTGAAGCATACGCTACTGCTGACGACTGGGCGGCTTTGCTGGCTGCTGCAATTATCTTATACAACAGCTACCTCATTTTCAGGCCAGCGCTGGGCGAAATAATGGATGAACATCTTTATGAAGACCTGGTGGATGACATCAGAAAAATATCAAAGCAGGTAGATGGGGTAATTGATACAGAAAAATGCCATATCCGTAAAACCGGATTTAGTTATTATGTTGATTTACACGCAATTGTGAGTGCAGAAATCACTGTCAAAGCCGGTCACGACATAGCGCATCAGCTAAAGGATAAATTAAAGGAAGAGCTGCCTCAATTGGCAAACATTTTGATACATATAGAACCGGACGAGGAATGAGTATTTCTTCGTAAAAAACAGGTTTCTAAAGTAAAAACGTATTCAAAATGGAATTTGTTGACTATTACAAGGTGTTGGGGCTTAACAAAAGTGCCTCTACCGAAGATATTAAAAAAGCTTACCGTAAGCTGGCCAGGAAACATCATCCCGATTTAAATCCGAATAACAAGGAAGCGCACAAGCTGTTTCAGCAAATCAATGAAGCCAACGAGGTGCTCAGCGATCCGGAAAAGCGCAAAAAGTACGATAAGTATGGCAAAGACTGGCAGCATGGAGAGGCTTATGAAAAAGCGCAGCAGGCCTATGGAAATACCAACCAGCGCCAATACCAGGGCGGACAAGCTTTTTCCGGTGAACAGTTCGGTGGCGACTTTTCTGATTTTTTTGAATCCATGTTTGGAGGGGCGGCTGGTGCGGGGGGCAGGCAACAAGCGCGTTTCAGAGGACAGGACTTCAATGCAGAGCTGCACCTGAATCTTCTGGATGCATATAAAACACATCCGCAAACGCTTACTGTTAACGGCAAAAATATCCGCATCACCATACCAGCCGGTATAGAGGACGGGCAGACCATTAAAATTGCGGGTCATGGCGGCCCGGGCATGAATGGTGGTCCCAATGGCGATCTTTACATCACCTTTTTAATAGAGAACAACACCGCCTTTAAACGCGAAGGCGCTAATCTGTTTACAACCGTTAACCTCGACCTCTTTACTGCAGTTTTAGGTGGCGAATTGATGGTGGATACACTGGACGGAAAAGTGAAGCTGAAAGTAGCTCCTGAAACTCAAAATGGCACCCGTGTAAAGCTCAAGGGCAAAGGGTTCCCGGTTTATAAGCAGGAAGGACATTTTGGAGATTTGTATGTAACTTATTCCATTCAGATACCAACCAACCTGACCGAAAAGCAGAAACAACTCTTCAGAGAACTGGCCAAGTCGTAACTATAATTCTGTTTGATTGAAAATGAATACTGAAAACTTAATACCGGCAGATGCGTTCTGCAACAGCCACAGTGTTGAAATAACTTTTATTCATACACTTGGCGAATATGGTCTCATAGATATTACAGAATTGGATAACATGTCATACATACATGCAGAACAATTACGTGATATTGAAAAATACCTTCGGCTTCACTATGAGCTGAACATCAATATGGAAGGAATTGAGGCGATAACACATCTCCTGGAACGCATGTCAGGTTTGGAGTCGGAGGTGGTGGTACTTAGGAACAGGCTGAAGCGGTATGAGGAATTATAACAAATGTTTGAAGATTATCCAGCGCGCTGTCAGTCTGAGCTTGTCGAAGACCTGGGGCTGCAATAACGCTTGCTTACAATCATATTAGCGTAAACTATAGAAATTCACCACGCACAGTCTTCGACAGGCTCGGACTGACCACGAGCCTAAAGAATCGCAAGAGAACAAGTAGGGAAGATAAATGAAGCAACAACCTACACCCTTGCCGCTTCCGTTTTTTTCTGCTCCAGCTCCCATTTCCAGGCAGTTTCCATCATTTCATCCAGGCTGAATTTAGGTTTCCAGCCCAGCGCTTTTTCCGACAGGGAAGTATCCGAATAAATAGCAATCACATCTCCCGGGCGCTTATCGCCCAGCACGTAGTTCAGCTTTTCTCCGCTTACTTTTTCAAAAGCATGTATGGCTTCCAGAACGCTTACTCCGCTTCCGGTACCAAGGTTATAAATAGAGAACCCGGATGCATTTTTCTTATCGTTCAAAAGCACCAGGGCTTTGATGTGCGCATCAGCAATATCGGTAACATGAATGTAATCACGCACACAGGTTCCATCACGCGTTGGGTAATCTTTTCCATACACCGTCATCTGCGGTATTTTACCAATAGCAGTTTGTGTAATGATAGGAACAAGGTTGTTGGCTTTGTTAATAGGCGATTCGCCAATAAGGCCTGAAACGTGTGCTCCCACGGGGTTAAAATAGCGCAGGGCGATTGTTTGCAACTGCGGGTTCGCAATGGTATAATCCCTGATTATTTGTTCGCCCACCTGCTTTGTATAAGCATAAGGCGATTCGGCTTTTTCAAGTGGTGTATCTTCCTTTACGGGAAGCTTGCTGATATTGCCATACACCGAGCAGGACGATGAAAAAATAAAATTCAGAACATTGTATTTTAAACAGCATTCCAGGATATTCAGCAACGAAGCAATGTTGTTGTGATAATATTTGTAAGGGTTTGCAACCGATTCCGGAACTGATTTAAAGGCTGCAAAATGAATAATGCCGGCAATGTTTTTTTCCGTTTCAAAAACCTTTTCCGTTTCTGCTTGGTTACAGAGATCCACTGAATAATTGTGAATCCTTTTCCCTGTAATACGTTCTATCCTGTCGAATGTTTTCGCGGATGAATTTGAAAAGTTATCAATAGAAACAACACGAAAGCCTGTGTTGGTAATCAATTCAATAATGGTGTGTGAACCGATATAACCGGCTCCTCCTGTTACTATAATGGTTTGCTGATGGTTCATAAATTGCTGGATACACAAAATTAATACCTGATAATTTTTTTTACCGCGCTGCCCCTGGAATTTCTTATGGTAAGTGTATAAACTCCTTTCGGATAAACGGACATATCAAAAGATGTTTCCATGCTGCCGGTAAAGGAAGGGTAAGTGCGCGCATACATTTTTTTACCGACTGCATCGGTAATTTCGATGCTCAAGTCTTCCTGGAGGCTTGTTTCAAGCACTATGTGTGTTATCCCGTTGGATGGATTCGGAAAAACAACATAGCTTATTCCATTGGTATGTTCCTCAATCCCCACATTGATATTTTGTGAGGAGGCAGTGCATAAGCCGATACTATCCGTAACTTCCACTTTATAAGCCCCTATATTGCCCTGCATCACATGTGTTTGCCCGGTAGCACCGGAAATAGGGCTGCCGTTTAAATACCATTGATTTCCGGTAACAGAACTTGATACCAGGGTATCGCCATTTATTGTAACCGTTGGGACTGCTGGATTCGGAAAAACAAAAATATTCACTGGCTGCGAGGTCACTGCACATCCCAGGGCATCGGTAACTGTTACGGAATAGGTATTTGTTACGCTTGAATTGATGGTTTGTGATGCCTGGTTGGTAGGATACCATTTATAGGTATTTCCGGTGCTTGCTGTCAATGCCACATTTTGTCCCTGGCACAGCGAATCGTTGTTGTTTAAGGTAATGGTTGGCACAGCTCCCTGGCTAATGGCGATATAGCTGTATTTGCTTACAGAGTCCACCCCGTTGATGTTTGTAACCACCAGCTTTACATCGTGAAATGTTCCCGGGGTATTATAAACCACCGTTGGGTTTTGTTGTGTGGATGTTGCCGGTGTACCGCCCGGGAAAGTCCATTGCCAGCTGGTAGGGTTATTAAGCGTACTGTCAGAAAAATGTACGGTAAGGCCCGGACAGCCGCTTAAACTGTCGGCTGCGAAGCTTGCAAATGGCAGGTTGGAAGTTGGGTTATAAATGTCCGATTCCCACAAGCCCCGTCCATAGGTTGCTGCACGCAGTTTGCTGGTGCCGTAGTGTATCTCCAGCTCATCAATAACCACATTGGGTAAGCCGTTGGAGAAGGGTATCCAGGAGGCCATTCCAGCATCCCTGTAATACACGCCAACATCAGTGCCTACATAAACACCATCATTGGTAACGTTTTGATTTACAATACAATTTGCCGGTATGTTCGGCAGGTTGCCCGACAGGTTTGTCCAGGTAGTGCCACCATCGGTTGTGTAATACACTTTTTTATTGGCTGTATAGCCCGAATAGGTAATCCACAGTTTATCAGGGTTGGTTTCTGAAACGGCAATATAAGTTAATGTATTTGAACCGGGAGGGTTAATGGTTGTCCAGTTGGAGCCTCCATCCACTGTTTTATAAATGGTAGAACCGTTTGAAGCATAAATGTACAATGGGTTTGATTTTGCCACAGCAAGGCAGGTTAAGCCGCTGGAATTAAAGCTGGAAACGGCTGTCCACGTATCGCCTTTATCCGTTGACTTCCATACATTTTTAAAACCGGCATATATCGTTGAAGGGTCTACGGGATCCTGGCACCAGGGTGTTATCCATTCCCCGCTTTCATCAATGTTGTTTACTATGTAATCAAAGTTAAGCCCTCCGTCCGAGGAGCGGTGCAGTTCACCATTCTGGAACTCTGCATACATGTAATTGGGGTCGCTCCAGTCGATAAAGCATTCCATACCATCGCCACCCAGTACTGAGCTCCAGTTGCCTGCATTGTGCAGGTTGGTGCCATTGTCCTGCCAGCCCTGGAGAATAAGGCCGGGGTTGGTAACAGAACCGCCCTGGCGGTACATTTGTCCTATCTGCAAGCCATTGCTGTGATCCTGCCAGGTGCTGCCCCCGTCAGACGTGCTGAAAATGCCGCCATCAGTACCGGCATAGCAGGTGTTGCCATCCGGACGGTAGATTAAATCATGAATATCGGCATGTACATAAGGAGCACCATTATCACCATACCAGTGGGCAGTAATAGACCAGCTTACCCCGCCATCAAAAGATTTCCAGATGTTTACCCCACCCACCACAATTTCGTTCTGGCTTGTTGGCGAAGCGGCAATTGACAATGTATACCAGCCGTTACCACCTGAATCCTGTCCATCAGAAGCATATCCTATTAAATTAGGCGAATCGGATTGAAGTACAAAGCTATTGCCGGAATCTGTTGAACGGTAAAGGCCCTTAAAGCCAAATTCAATATCATCTGTATAAAGGAGATAAACATAGGAAGGCTCAGCCGCTGTTACGGCAATGGCAATGCGACCTACAGTTGTACTCTGCGGCAAACCCGTGTTAACGATTGAAAAGCTGCTGCCGGTATTGGTTGATTTATAAAAATTACTGGCAGATACGGCATACACGGTGCTCGGATCACCGGGTTTCAGCTCCAGGTCTTTTACATTGCTGGCACTGGATACCTTGGTCCAGTTTAAGCCCGCATTGGTTGATTTGTAAATACCATTGCTGGCCGAAGCAAAGAGTATGTTGCTGTCATCGGGGTGTATGAGTACCCTGTTTACAGTACGGCCCTGGATGGTGGTCCAGCTAAGGCCTGTAATATTCCAGCTTGCCCCGCCATTTGTTGATTTCAATACACCTACACCATAGGTATCGGAGCCAAAGCCATCGCCTGTAGCAATGTACATCACATTGGGGTTAGCAGGATCAATGGCGATATCTGTAATGCCCAATGTAGGCAGTGCATCCGTATTGGTGCTCCAGGTAAGCCCTCCATCAGTGGTTTTCCACAACCCTCCGGAAGGGGATCCAACATAAATGATGTTGGGGTTTGTGGGGTGAAAACGGATGCAGTTCAAACGTCCGGCACCACCGCCATTCGCAGGCACATCAAAAGCACCTACCGGAACCCAGCCACCACCGGCCTGCATGGCACTTTTATAAGCATGGCTGGTTAACAGTTGCTGAGCCTGTTCCGTGCCCGTTTGAATCAGTGACCTGTCGCCACTGGGGTATACCCGTTGCTCTGTAAAATATTCCCAGCGTTTGTAAAAAATATAGCCTTCGTTTTCTTCCTCTATTTCCTGTTTAAAACGGAACAGCTTTTTTAGCTTCTCCTTTTTTTCTTTTTTTGACCAGTATTTATTGAAGGATTGCTGAACATCATAAAAATTGACAGAAGGGTCCTGCATTTTTTTTACCCAGTCCTGGGCATTTAGAGAGCCACTGAGTAAAAAGGCAAAAAGGCAGAGAATATAAACTAAAGGTGGAGTTCTGAACATGGAAAATTTTAAATATCCTGTACAAGGTAGCATTTTCCGGCTATTTATCAAAATATAGTTTTTACCATCACAAAGTCGTTCATGAAATAACCTTCGCCAATATCAAAATCTGCAATTTCCTTAATAACAAAACCGTTTTTAAAATAGAAATTGATGGCCTTGTAGTTTTGCCGGTTTACGGTAAGTTCAAATGTTCTGGCCTGGGGAAGCTCTTGCAGCAAATGATTCAGGATATCGGTTCCAATCCCATTGCGGTGCTTGTTTACAAGGACATAAAATTTATGGATGAAATAGTGTGCATTGTCCTTTGTGCTGACAGAGATGTAGGCAGTGGGCTCGTTGTTTAAATAGACAAGGGTGAACACATGTCCGCTGTTCATCTGTTTCAGGAGCTGTTCCTCAGAATACATGTTTTTGATCATGTATTCCACCTGCTCCAGGCCAATGATTTCGACATAATGGGACCGCCATATCTTATCGGCCAGTTGGGTGATGGTGGGGATGTGGGATGGGGATGCGGTTTTGAAGGTGAGGGGCATTGTAATTACTCTTTGATTAATTTGCCGGATAACACCGTTCTTTCATTTATTGCCTTTACAAAATAAACTCCAGAGCTAAAGCCGTTGGCATCAACTGTAATATTACCAGTAGCGTTTTTATTGGTATAAACGTTACGGCCAGTAATATCAGTTACAGATAGTGTGAAGGTTTGCTGGATGGGGAGTTGGATGGTGAAATTTGAGTTGGCTGGGTTAGGAAAAATTGAAAGCTGTTTCAGTGGTTGTTGTTCATTAATGCCAATAGTCCCCATACAGGTTATTGAATCAGTTGAAACACAAATATCGTCAACGAAATAGTAAGCAAAACAAGTAGTAGTAGTGCTATTCAGCGTCATTATGGATGAATGTTGGTTATCAAAAAAGTTACCAATGATAATGTAATTATAAACGGAATCTGCAATTACAGAACCTGAAATGGTTGTCCAATTGGCTGTATCTGTTATTATGGTATTTGTATAAACGTGTGCGGAATTTCGTATTGGTGCAGGATTAAGAGAGCTATAAGGAATAGTTGAAAACACCACCCCCAAATTGTTAGTAGCACAGTATATGCTATTTTTATCCGCTAAACTAACTTTAAAACTGACATAATATTTTTGTCCAATGTTAAGCATAGTAGAGAGCTGCCTTCCAATATACTCCCTAAAAACGGTATCTGCCCCTTGTGAACCATGGCTACCAACTCCTACATAAGCGTTACCATTTGAAGGTTGGTATCCAAAGCTATTAGATGGAACACTACCCCAACTTCCTGCGGTAGCACATGAATTAAAATAATTAGGAGTTTCTCTATAACTATCCCAACCTGTCACGTCACTAAAAGGTGAAAAGGCATCTGGACAATTACTATACAATTCAAAACCTGGGTTAGGCACTATGTTTTGAGCAAAAATATTTGTTCCAAGAAACAATAAAAAAAATATTTGAATACTATAAATTAATGGTTGCTTCATTTTGTTTTTACTTCAATTCGTAATTCATTATAATTAAATTTAGTATTTATCTGTCAATTGAAATGAAATATTAGTTTTAAAAATTATCCTAATGTACTAATCAATACATTAGGATAATTTTCATAAATCTCATTTCTTTACTGTTTAATCATCTTTTTAGTTTCAATTATTTTGCCATCGATAACAAGGGTATATGTGTAAATACCGCTTGATAAGTCATCAGCAAATACATTTAATTGCCCTTCGCCACTTCCTGTTAGCTCAACTGATTGTATTAATTTACCTTGTGAGTTATTAAACAGCAACTGTGCTTTCATGTAGCTTTCTGGCAAAATGTATTTAATCGTTGTATTTTCTTTGAATGGATTTGGGACATTCTGTTGCAATACCAATGCTTGTCCATCCCTCAGTTTAACATCCGTTTGCATTAATGGTTCCGATTGTGTATTCGTTGAACCTATTTGCATTGAACGGGTTGCACTACAGCAGTTATTTACAGCATCCAATAATTGGTTTAATTGGTTCTGTATTGAAGTCCCATTTGCTACCAGTTGATTAACTTGGTGTTGGAGTGCAATGTTGTTTGATTGTAATGCAGTATTAATTGAATCCTGATTGCTTGTTTTTGATTGCAAACTGTCAATTTTTTGCTGCTGCTCCTGAATACCTTTAGTTAAAAAAGCTATTAGCTCAGTATAGTTCACCGCTTTATAAGACACAGCAGGATGTATAACATTGCCAGATGTATCTAAAACTGCTGGTTTAAGATTAGACGAAACTAATTCTGGTAAAATTTGCTCAATATCTTGTGCAATAAAACCATAACTCTTTTCAGCTGAAAAATTAAATTCGCTGAAATTTACTGTATCAAAATAATAGGTTTTTGGTTTTAGTTGACGAATGACAGTTAAAGCATCATGTAGGCTGTCAACATCTGTTTTGAATTGTTGGTCAGAAGATGTCCATGTTCCAGAGTAAGTTCCACTTCCAGTGATTGTAACATTTCCTGTAATTGCCATATTACCAGTAAAATTAGAAGTTCCATTAACATCTAATTTCGCTGCGGGGTTGGTTAATCCAATCCCTACGCTACCAGCAAAGTAATTTTTAGCAGTGCCCACCATATAACAATTAAATTTTCCAGTTCCAGCAGAAATTTCACTTGCAAATCCTGCATTTAATGTACTACCCACAGTTTGTTCCAAAACTCGGTTTCCATAATAGTTGGTAACTGTTCCAGTGCCAGTATTTGTAGCACTAGGTATGTATGCACTCATCATATTTGTAATATTTCCGGTACTCGTATTTGAATTGTTGAGGTTTATTGCGCTGAGATTATACACTGTTCCTGCTGTTGTATTATTGAAAGCAAGCACTTGTAAAGCGCTAACACCAAGCAGGAGGCTTGATATACCTTGTGTTCCTTTATTTCTTAAAGTAATAATTGCGCTCGCATAATTGGATATATCCGATGTTGGGGTTGGGCTTGCATCAACCCTGAAAGTGGCACCACCAGCAATTATTCCACTTACTACACTTTTAATATTTGCGCCTTCTATTGCTCCGTTGGTGTTGTAAACATCAAATTTATTAGCTGGTGTAGACGTTCCAATTCCAACATTACCATCATATGCAATTCTCATTCTTTCTGTTGCAGTTGTGTTAGTAGTAACACTTCGGGTACCAAATATTAAGTCTCCATACTGACTTCCGGTGGTTGATATTTGCTGATAACCAATCCATGCAGACGGTAAGGCTGCACCGGCATTATTGAAACCAAAACCAATTAACCTGTATGAGCCAGCATTGCTTTCTCCCATTCCTAAATGTAAATAAGTAGCAGAGTCAATGGAAGTTGGCGCGGTTGCTGAAAGAGCATATGAACTTCCAATAGCCATTTTGATTTTACCCAAGGAGCTTACCACTACTAATTTGTTATTTGCTGCTGCTGAAGTCCCAATTCCTACATTGCCCCCCGCTTTAACTCGCATTTTTTCTGTATTGTTGGTTTTAATAACGAGGTCTTTATTATTAGTAGTGCCAAGAAAGTTTGTATCGGCTATAGAATTACCAACAAGTAGCCAGGAGCCTGACGTTGCAGTACTAATTAATTGCACCCAGTTTGGCAAAACTGAACTCCCTGCGTTGTACCAATACCCCGCAGGTGTAAGCCCACCGCTCCCGGTATTGTAAACCAACAAGCTGTATGCAGGAGTTGGTACAGTGGTTGCATCGCTTGTGCTAGTGAGCGCAACACTGGGTATCAATACACCTTTATTGCTGGCGTTGATATGCAGCAATGCAGACGCATCCGGTGTGGAAGTATTAATCCCAATATTTCCCTGTGAAGCACCTGTTGTGCCTACAATACGCATGCGTTCTGCATTTAATACTGTACCAGAGGAAGAGTTATTATTACCTGTATAAAAAATCATGTCTTTATTTTCCTGCTGTTTGAGCTCTGCAACTCCTCCTCCTCCTTGAATTCCAATTTGAAAGCCATCCTTTGCAGTTGTGCCAGTTCCTTGACCAGAACCATAACCAGTAAATGCCATATTAACAGGCCGGGATGCCACAACAACTTGACTATCATTAATATGGAGAGAGTGCTGGGGAGCATCGATACCAATTCCAACTTTAACAAAGGAGAAAAAACCGGAATTAGGGGCAGCTGCTGCACCTATCCCAATTATGCCAGTAGATGACTGGATTAATTCGCCTCCATTTATGGTATTTCCCCCAATTATAAGCGAACTATCCCCAATATGAATCGATTTTACTTTAATACTATCCGCCACAAGATGGCCGATAACTTTAAGGCCGGCACCAATTTGGGCATGCATGTCCGTTTTAATACTATCAATCCCGTTCGGATGCCATGTAGTATCCGTTTGTGCAATTGTACTTTTTGTAATGAATAATGCAATTCCAATGAAAACCATTGAAAGTATTGCTGAAAATGATATTTTTTGTTTCATGAAATTAATTTTTAGAGTTGGTAATTTGTTTTTTCTAGTTGAATCACTACGTGTGTTTATGTCATATCAAAGCCTCCTTTCCTTAGTTTTTTAAGTTCATTCATTCATGTATTCGGTCTTAGTAGACCGAATTAAAAAGCTTTTTTTATTCCACTATTGTATGTGCGTAATAAAAAACACCAAATAGTACTTACCAAAATTGGCGAAATCGTTAAAAAACAACGAATTGAGCAGGGGTATTCACGCACTCAGCTGGCCATTGAACTCAATTCGGATGAAAAACAGATAAGGCGCATTGAAAACGGGGAAGTAAATCCAACCCTTATAACGCTTTTAAAAGTTTTTTACGTCCTGAAAATCGATTTTGACGTTTTAAATAAGCTCAAAATCGATAAATCTTTCTTTTACGATTAATCGGATGCAAGAATAGGGAATTTTTTTCTACAATCAATAATTTTCTGTAGATAATTGATTGTTATTTTAAGGTTAATGGTGGAATTGTTAAGATGAAGTGGTTTTTTTTAAGGGAGGGGGCCTCAATCGTGATTCACCCAATTCCAAATCATCTCCAACCCAAATTCCGTAAGCACACTTTCCGGGTGAAATTGTACTCCGCGTAGATCATATGTTTTATGCCTTAGCCCCATGATATTGCCTTTTGCATCGGTGCAGGTAACCTCCAGCTCTTCAGGAAGCTGCTCCTTGTCCACCACCCAGGAATGGTAGCGTCCTACATTGAATGTTTCCGGCAGGCCTTTAAACAAAACATCATTTTTAATAACATTAACAGGCGTTGCCACACCGTGAAACACTTCCTGCAAGTTCCGTAATGTTCCACCGTACACCTCCGCAATGGCTTGTTGTCCCAGGCAAATACCCAGTATGCTTTTGGAGGGGGCATAGGTTTTAATAACATCCTCTAAAATGCCCGCATCTTTGGGTAATCCGGGCCCCGGAGAAAGCAGGATTTTGTCAAATTCTGCAATGGCCTCCAGGCTTATTTTGTCATTGCGGTGTATTTCAATACGGGCATTTTCATTCACCTTTTCAAGGTAATGCACCAGGTTGTAGGTAAAGCTGTCGTAATTATCAAAAACAAGGATTTTCATGGACAAATAAACAGCATTTTTATTTTTTGGAAATGAGATTATCTAACAGCGCGGTGGTTTGCTGCCAGTTAAAATTGGACAATGCATATTTGTAGCCTTTTAAGGCAATTTGTTTTGCAAGGGTTTCGTCCTGCAACAACAGAACAATAGCATCGGCATATTGCTGAGGGGCATCGGCTACCAGTATCTGCTCACCCGGCTTAGCTCCCAGGGCATTGTTCGCAAGCGTGGATGTAATGCATGGCAGCTGCATGGCCATGGCTTCCAGCAATTTGTTTTGCAAACCAATACTTATCTGCATAGGTGCTACCAGAAGTTTACATTTCGCAAAATTATCGCGTATATCGTCTACCCAGCCGCTGATTTCAACCTTGTCGGAATGCAGCGCCAACACCCGTTTGTGCGGGGATGCGCCTGAAATCAATAGCCGTGTGCCCGGCAGCTTTTTCCATACCAGCGGCATTATTTTGTTTACAAGGTATTCCACACTTTCTATATTGGGCTGGTAGTTCATGTTGCCGTTAAACAGCAGCTCAAATTCTTTTTTACGTTGAACAGGAATAAAAAAGTCGGTATCCACACCATTGGGAACTACCTTTATTTGTGCTCTTTCCGGGTGCTGGATCAGGTTTTTATCCTGCTCTGAAATGATAATTTTATTGTTAAAGTAGCCGAACACTTTGCGCTCATATTTCAGCAGTCGTTTAAACTCCAGCCACAGCAGGGGCTTCATGTAAAACGGTTCAGTGTTTTTTCTGCGTTCCATGCCCTTGGAAAACACATCCATGTAATCCAGTGTTTTAGGGATGTTGGGATACCCCTTCACATATTCGGCAGTACGTATGAGCTGACAATAGATATGGTCTGGCTGGTGCTTCTGAATAAGCTCATCAATCTTTTTTTGTGCTTCAGCAAAGTAGAAATAGCCTACCTGGAAAGGCAAACCGTTAAACAGCGCTTTTACAAGGTTAAAGAAGACAGTTATTTTTGAGAACTTGAGAATTTTGATGGCCCTGCAATATTTTTTGAGTTCGGCCTGTGCATCCGGATCCAGTATGGAATCATTCAATGCAAACAGGATAATCTGGTGTTTCTTCGAAAGCTGTTTGATCTGGTTGAACGCACGTAATTTATCACCTTTGTCGAGGGGGTAGGGGACACGCGATACAATTACAAGCAGCTTCATAGTTACGGATAAACGAATGTGTACGAATTTACGAATAATGTACCCTTGGAAGTAATTGTTGGTAAAACTTTACCAATGCTTTGCAAATAGCTTCATTGTTGTAATGCTTTTCGGCCATTATGCGGGCATTTTCACCAATAGTGGCATACAGCTGCTTATCGGTAATGCACTGGCTGATGGCTTCTGCAAAAGCATCAGCGCTGTTGACTACAATAAAGTCTTTGTTATTCACGCCCTCCACGCCTTCGGCACCTATCCTGGTTGTAACAATGGTTTTGCCCAGCGCCATGCCTTCAATCAGCTTTACACGCATCCCTCCGCCCGACAGCAGGGGTACAATCATAAGGCCTTTGGATAGAATGAATTCCTGTGCGTTGTCAACTTCTCCAACCAGGATTACATTGGGAGAGCTGTATTGCCGCCATTGTTCCTCCTGCATGTTCCGCCCGGCAAGAAATAGTTTCAGTTCAGGATGCTTGGCACTTACTTTGGGCCACACCTTGCTTAAAAACCACTGAAGCCCTTCAATATTGGGCTGCCAGTCCATAGCACCGATATGGAATACAGAAGGGTATTCTTCAATATCATTATTATCCAAACCCCTTGTGCGCGTGCCAGTCTGTCCAAAGGACCCCTTCGGGGAGCTCTGTCGAAGACCCGGGGCCGCTTCGCCTATGCTTATTCCAAAAGGAATCGTTACCATTGGCTTTCCAAATCCATTCTTTCTGAACCATTCCGCATCCGTTTGTGTGATTGGGGCTATGGCATCAAAATACTCAAGGCTTTTTAGCTCATACTTTTTCAGGCGCCTTGCAAGCAGGTCTAAATAAGCCTTTTTTAAGGAGTTTTTACACTGCTTTGCTTCCTGTTCCCATATCTGGTGTTCAATATTGTGTGCCCGCAATACAACGTTTGCTTTAGAATGCTTCCGGATGGTAGCTGCATACATGCTTACATAAAGGCTTTCGAGCTGTACAATATCAAATTGCTCCGTTTGCAGCACTTCAATGAGCTTTTGTTCAAACGCAGCAGAATAAAAGCGGCTGATGTTATAGGAGGCACCAGAGAACAGGTTCAGGAATGCATCCACGGCTTTTACTTCCGTATCAACAAAAACAGCTTCAATAGAGGTAGCGGCCCTGTAGTCAGCAGGCAATTGCTCAATTTGAGTAAAGTGCTTTTTGGTATTGATCGCCAGTACTTTTACAGTATGCCCTTCCCGGATAAGGCCCTGTGTAAGGTTGTTCATGGCCATGCACCCTCCGTCTTTAGGCGGAAAAGGAACTTTATGACAGAGTTGTAAAATGTGCATCAGGCTATAAACTACTGCTGTCTTGATTTACGTGTAAAGAGTCGTTTTATCGGCTCAATGTAAGCATTGGCATCAAACAGGCTGCTGTCGGAAGTAGCCTTGAACGTCAGGAAAACCCCTATTGGGAACAATATGGCCGTAGCCAGCCACATTCCCTGGTACACAGGTATTTCGCCTTCTTTTGCCAGCTTTTCACCGGTAATGGACAGGATATGAAAAATGATAAAAAACACCACCGATATTACCACCGGCATACCCAGGCCGCCTTTGCGGATAATGGAGCCCAGCGGTGCGCCTATAAAAAACAAAACGATACAAGCAATGGAAAGTGTGAATTTACGGTGCCACTCAATCTCGTATTTGAGCATGGAATATTCGTCTGCATCGCATTCATTCAAAACCGATTCCGAGTAAGCTTTTGCACTGCGTGCCGTATTGGCAGCATTTTCAATGATGGCCAGCTGCTGCGCCTTCGAAAACTTTGCGAATGAAATGGTATCCGGTACGCTCTTAGGAGCAGTATCCTGTCCGGCAATAAAAGCAGCTGTTCTCGAGTAGTAGCTCATTTTCATCTGCTTGTTGAAATTGTTCAAACGGTCTGTATTCTTCTGCTCCAGTGAATCTACCGCATCGTTGAGCTGGGAAAGGTCCAGCATCTGGTAGTTGTTTTTAAAAAGGTCCTCATTGGTACGCGACATTTTAAATTCCGATAAATCGAAATTAATTACCCTTTCTTCAAACTTGTCCCTGACTAGCGGGCGTGTTTGTATGTCTTTAGGGGTGTCGTTGATTTCTTTATAGCTCACACCATCTTTCAGGTTCACTACCAGGAACATTTTATCCGGGGTTTCCTTCATGGTGCCACTTTTTGCTGCCAGCACTATGTTGTTGCCCTGCATGGCCCGGTGGTCGTAAATAAGTATATTTCTCAGGGTATCGCCCTCCCTGTCCTTTTTACCAATGCGTATGCTAAAACCGTCCAGGCTGTTGTTAAAAATTCCCTCTTTAAACAGCAGTGCCGGTTTCGACTGGCGAACATCGTACAAAAGGGCTCCTGCCTTTAGGTTGGTGTATGGTAAAATATTGTTCGAAAAATAAAAAGCCGCAAGTGCAATACAAAAAGTAGTTACAATAAGGGGTGTCATTATTTTCTGAAGGGATAGCCCGGAACTTTTCATGGCAGTAAGTTCAAAATGTTCCCCCAGGTTACCAAATGTCATCAAAGAGGAAAGCAATATAGCCAGGGGAAGCGCCATGGGGATGGTGGTAAGCGAGAAATAGAAAAACAGTTCTGATAATATACCTGCACCCAATCCCTTGCCTACAAAATCATCAATGTACTTGAAAATGAACATCATAAAAAAGACGAACATGGCAATGAAAAAAGTCATTACAAATGGGCCTACGTATGATTTCAGGATAAATTTATACAGCGTTTTCATTCGCTTGCAAATATAGCAATAACTATGCTATTAAATACGTTTGGGAGTTATACATCCTACCGGGATTGATTATCGAAAAGAGGATAGCAACAATGAAGAATTATACTTATATTAGCAAAACAAATTTTGATACGAACATGCAATTAAAGGAGAAGTTACTGCAGGTGCTGGAAATGAAGAATTATACCTATGCCGATTTGGCTGCACATCTTTCTATTTCTGAAGATGAGCTGGATACTGCAATAGAGAATAATACAATTGAAATACGGACGCTGGAGTTAATTTCAAAAGAGCTCAGGATCCCACTTTACAGCTTTTTTCGCGAAAATTTTGAAGGCTTCGACTTTGAAAAAGAGCCATATTATAATGTAAGCATCTGGGACAAGGAAGAAGAACCTAAATCCATTCCTGATATCAAGGCAATGAAAAGAGAAATTGAAGCCTTAAGAGCCGATCTGCAAAAGAAGGAAAACCAGATTCATGAGCTGGAGGAAAAACTGAACAAAAACAAATAGTAAGTCCTTTTCTTTCGGCTGCTTATATCCTCTTTTTACGTTTTTATTAATTTCTGCAATTATACATGACAAACGAGGAAAAGATCCATCTGATAGGGCAGAAGGTCCTTCTGCTTTCCAATAACCTGGATAAATACAAATCCGAGCTGCAGCTTTTACAGCAGCAATTGGATACCCTTAAACAGCAGTCCTCCGCCAATCCCGTATATAAGGAAACCAAACCGGTTGAAGTAGTTGATACCAAGGTAGTTATAAGTCAATTGCCGCCTGTTGAAGAACCGCTTTTAAAAACAGCACCGTCCATCCAGGAACCCAAAGCAACGAACTCCAATTTTGAAGAGTTTATTGGTGGCCGGTTAATCACCATTATTGGTATTGTGATCTTAGTTATCGGGTTGGGCATAGGTGTAAAATATGCCATCGACAAGGATATGCTTGGTCCGCTGGCGCGTATTGTGCTGGCTTATGTTGCGGGTGGCATTTTGCTCGGCTTTGCATTGAAATTAAAGGAAAAATACAAGGCTTTCAGCGCTGTTCTGTTAAGCGGTGGTATGGCTTCCCTGTATTTCACCACTTTTGTAGCTTACAGCATTTATCACATGTTTCCACAGACGGCCGCATTTGGGATAATGGTGGTTTTTACCGCCTTTACTGTTTTTGCCGCAACAGTTTATGAGCTGGAAATTATTGGTATTATAGGACTTGTTGGTGCATATGCCGTACCGCTGCTGCTGAGCGATGGTTCCGGTAAAATTGCCGTTATGTTTACTTATGTTGCCATAATCAATACCGGATTACTCATTTTATCGTTTAAAAAGCTTTGGAGAGTACTTAACTACTTTGCTTTTGGTTTTACATGGATTATTGTAATTGCCTGGTTTTTAGGTAAATATAACTACAATGAACATTTTTTGCTGGCAATGGGCTTTTCCTTTTTGTTTTTTATCATTTTTTACAGCAGTACCATTGCCTACAAAGTGCTTAAGTATGAGCCACTTACTGCAGGTGATGTTATTACTGTCCTTATAAACAGTTTTGTCTTTTTTAGTGTAGGGTATGCTGCGATGAACAATGAGGATTATGGTGATTTTACAGGGCTTTTTTCACTTATAAATGCACTCATCCACCTTGTTTTTGCCTTTATGGTATTAAACCGGAACAAACAATCCGAAAACCGTATCCTCGATCGCAAGATTTTTTATCTGCTCATGGCAATGGTGCTCACATTTTTTACCATTGCCATACCGGTACAGCTCAATGGCAACTGGGTTACCCTGCTTTGGGCAACGGAAGCCATTGTTTTGTTTACTGTTGCAAAAAGTAAAAATATCCGCTTTTATGAAGGGTTGGCTTACATCATGTCCCTGATAGCAATAGTCAGCCTTGTACAGGACTGGATGTATACATATCCGCATTATTTACTGCCGGTTGAACGCACCGCGTTCTTTAACATGGATTTATTCACTTCATTGTTTGTAGCGGGTTCACTGGGCGGTATGTATTATTTGCAAAACAAAAATACCAGGGATAACGAATTGCAGGAAAAGAAAACAGCTTTTTCAGCACTTATGGAATACTTAGTCCCGGTGGCATTGCTCATGATATCCTACATGGCTTTTTCCAATGAAATAAGTGCGTTTTTTGATGTTCAGGAAAGTAAATCAGTGATGAACGTGCCGGCAGTTTCGGCCTGGGCCGAACCCAATGCTACCGAACAAATAAGTGATGGCAGCTGGATAAAACTAAAACACGTGTGTCTGCACCTCTACAACCTGTTGTTTGTTTCTGCTCTGAGCTTGTTTGCAATCAGGAAATGGAACAATAAACTTTTGTTTTGGACCACCTTTTCATTGAACATGCTGGTTATTGTGTTTTTTATATTCTCAGGTCTTCATCAGTTACGTTCATTGCGCAACATATACCTGGATGCACCATATTTGCTGTATTTCAGCTATTCCGAAATGTTGATCTACATACGTTACATTGCTTTTGCATTGTTCGGGCTGCTGTTGTACCTGGTGCATGCAATGCTGAAGAAAGACAGTACCAATAGCAGTATATCAAAAATTTATTCCGGTGGAATGATTCATGTATTTGTACTTATCCTGCTTAGTGTTGAGCTTATACACCTCAACATTCTGCAACATTATGATGGTGCTGAATCTGTTTACATTGGCACATCAGCAGTATACAGGATTGGGCTTACTTCTCTTTGGGGTATTTATGCATTTGTTCTGTTTGCCTATGGCATTATCAGGCGCAAACAGGTGGTACGCATTACAGCCATTTCTATTGTTGGGCTTGCAGTCCTGAAGCTGCTTCTTGCTGATACTATGGGCATGTCAACGGGCTATAAGGTAATCGCCTACATACTGCTGGGGGTTATACTCCTCGTGGTTGCCTTTTTATACCAGAAATTTAAAAAAGTACTTTTCAGCGATGAAGAAGATGAGAAACAGGAACAATCGGTTTAGGCTGTTTTTATTGTGTTTTTTAACGCCTTTTGTGGTATATGCCCAGGTAAAGGGGTATTCCTGCCAAAGAAAAATAAACAAGCCTGTAAAAGCAGGTTTTTATTCTGTCAGACTTTCTCCTGAACTCATGTCTCAGCTGAAAAGCGGCTGGAACGATATCCGTATCCTTGATTTTGCCAATGCTGACACATTGGAAGTACCCTACCTGTGGGAAACTACAGCCAGCGAATACCAGCAAAAAATAATCCCGTTTGAGCTTATCAATGCAACCTACGATGCCAGCTATTCCTATCTCACACTTAAAGTGGATGATGAAAAAATTATCAATCACATCAGCCTTGATATTACTGACCCTGATTTTGATAAGTGGGTGAGGGTAGAGGGTAGCAACGATAACAAAGCATGGTTTACTATCTGTGAACGTTTACGCATTGTACGTTTTCAAAATACCAATGAGCATTTTGAATATACCTCACTTGATTTTCCCAATGCTCAATATGCTTATTTCAGACTGAAGTTCGACAATACATCCAGTCCTAAACTAAACATATCAAAAGTACTCGCATTCGAAACGGAAAGAAAGGACAACAGGACATTTGATGAACTGAAAGTAAGCAGCTGGAAACAAACCGAAAATAAAAAAGAAAAACAATCAGAAATAATTGTTGAATTGCCGGTAGCATACCGGATCAGCCATATTGATGTTAAAAGTGCGGGCAATAAAGATTTTTACCGTAAGGTGAATGTCTATAGGTCCGCCACTGTACATACCACAACTGGTGATAAGGAAGTATGGTATATGTTAAATACAGGAGTTTTTTCTTCGGCAGGCAATACTCAAATCAGCTGTCTGGATGCGCAAACTAAAAAGTTGAAAATAGAAATCCTGAACAACGATGATCAGCCAATAGAAATAAAAGAAGTAAAGGCATTTGCTGAGCAGCTGAAGCTGGTTGCAGAGCTCCCGGTTTCTGACAACCTGTATTTATTGTATAATAAGGCAAACGACAATGCTCCGGTTTACGATCTGGTACATTTTAAAGAAAAAAAATACCTGCCATTGTAACTGAAATCGCTTGTGGGCCTGAACAGGCATTTACACCTCTGCTGGAGGCCAAATCCCCGCTTGTCAGCAGTAAGAGCTGGCTATGGGCTGCAATGGGTGGCATTATGGTGGTGATTGCATTCTTCTCCTTCAGGTTGCTGAAAAAGCAGAGTTCTGACTAATTTTCACTGTTTTACTCTATAAAAAAAGCCACAGATTCACAGATTTTTATGCCCCAAATCTGTGAATCTGTGGCTACTAAATAACCCCTTTTACCTATTCCACAATAATCTTCTTGTGGTAAAGCTTGCTTCCGGTTTTTATACGTACTGTATAAATACCTTTAGCAATGGTGCTAAGTGTAATTTCTTTGCTGTAGGCACCGTTTACATTTTCGGCTTTTGATTTAAACACATCTTCACCCAATACATTGAAAACATCTATCTCGATACTTTCCTGTGTATTGCCTGCAATGCTCACCGTAAAGCTTCCGGTATTCGGGTTAGGGTAGATGCTAACTCCGGTTGCACCTGCATTTTCATCAATGCCGGATGGCGAGTTGGCGCAGTTGATGTAAAAGCTGTGTGTGCCGGTTGTACTGTTTTCATCATCCAGCAAAATGTAATAAGTAGTTCCTACGTTCCAGGTCATGTTGCCATATTGTCCCGGAGTATCAATATCATCAATACAGGTCCAGCCGGCTGATGTACATGAAGCAGCTTTCCACAGGTAATCCACTTTACCGCTGGCTGCAGTCACCTGTATGCTGTATGTTCCGCTGGTTGCAGGTGCAAAGGTATATACTGCTTCCGCTCCAGGGGCAGCAAAGCCGCAGGCAGTATTGCTGCTGGTGTTCCATGCACCGCTTCCGCCACCGGTATAGGTTTGTGTACTGTTTGCACCGCAGCTGGTTATAGCTGTTGCATTGGTACAAGGGTTAGACCCTCCCACACATTCAATATAGAATGTATGTGTACCCGTAGTGCTGTTTTCATCATCCAGTACAATGTAGTAGGTTGTTCCTGCTGTCCATGACAATGAGCCATATAAACCGGTTGCATTAATATTGCCTATGCAACTCCAGCCGGTATTGGAGCAGGAAGATGCCTTCCATTGATAGCCCACATAACCGCTCGCTGCTGTAACATTGATGCTGTATGTTCCTGTTGAAGGAGCTACAAAGCTGTACACCTGCTCTGTTCCCGGGCTTAGGTGGTTGCATGAATTTACAGCAGATGTGTTCCACTGTCCGCTGCCGCCTCCGGTAAAGGTTTGAGCTGCACCCGGTCCGCAGTTGCTTATTGTTATAGCGTTTGCACAAGGGTCATTGCTGCTGTTGGTATCAGCACAAGTGATGTAAAAGCTATGTGAGCTTGCTCCGTTAAGGGCCTCATCATCCAGTAAAATGTAGTAAGTGGTACCTGCTGTCCAGTTAAGCGTACCAAACTGTCCGGTAACATTGGTATCCACAATACAGGTCCAGCCCAAAGAATCACAGGTTCCAGCCCTCCAGAAGTAATCAACATAACCCGTTGCTGCCGAAATGTTAACACTGTACGTTCCGGTGGTTGGTGCCGTAAAGCTGTATACCTGTTCTTTCCCCGGAGCAGAATAACCGCAAACCGTAGCCACTGTTGAATTCCATACACCAACCGTATCACCGGCAAATGTTTGTGCTCCATTGGTTCCGCAGTTGGTAATAGCGATTACTGACGAACAAGGGTCAGAGCCTGAACCTCCGGTATCAACCGGACAGTTGATGTAGAAGCTGTGGGAGCTTGCATTGCCGCCATTCATTTCATCGTCCAAAAGGATGTAATAGGTAGTTCCGGCAGTCCAGGACATGGAACCGTATTGTCCAACAGCATTTGTGTCTTCAATGCAGGTCCAGCCGGTTTGAGCACAGGACGAAGCCTGGTACAGGTAATCTACATAACCGGTTGCTGCAGTAATTTGTATACTGTAAGTACCGGTAGTAGGAGCTACAAAGCTGTATACTTTTTCAACTCCCGGGGCATCATATCCGCAAGGTGTGCTGGTACTGGTATACCAGCTTCCGCTTCCGCCTCCTGTATAAGATTGTGTGTTAGCCGAGCCACAGCCTGCAATAGCTGTTGCACTGGCACATGGCCCCGATGGGGGAGGGCAGTTGATATAGAACGTATGAGCACCTGTTGTCCCATCTTGATCGTCCAGCATAATGTAATACGTTGTACCTGCTGTCCAGCTCATGGTACCAAACTGGCCGGTAGCATTTATATTGCCAATACAGGTCCAGCCGGTAGGCCCACATGGCGCTGTTTTCCAGCCGTAATGCATATTGCCGCTTGCAGCCGTTACCTGTATGCTGTAATTGCCTGTGCTTGGCGCCACAAAGGTATATACCTTTTCTGAGCCAGGGGCAAGGCTGCCACAGGCACTGGCGCTGTTGTTGTTCCAGGAGCCTGTACCGCCACCATTAAAGGTTTGTGCGTTAGCTGAACCGCAACCAGGTATGCTTGTTGAGTTTGCACACACAGGATCCGTTGGTGTACAGGCCGACAGACAGCTTGCCGCATTGTAAGCTGCACGTATGGCATTACCGGGTTGCGTACCAAAACCATTGGTTAATAAAATACCTGTACCACCCAGGTGACAATAGCTCATTATGGTACCACCATTGGTTAGTGTTGGACCGGGCGAACAGGAATTGTTATTGTTATCGGGCTCAACCGGATAGCAGTCGTCAAGGGCTCCCCCAACCCATCCACACCACTGTGTATGGTTAGAACCAAAGTTATGTCCAAGTTCGTGTGTAACCACCTCAATAGTCCATGAATAAGTAGGATAAGCAATATAGGTATTGTCAATATTGCTGACACCATACCGTGGCGTGTTATTGCTGCACAACACATCGAGATAGGCCAAACCACCTACATTCAGGTTACGGGTAGTTAGTAAATGGGCTACATCACCATTATAAACTGTACGAAAGGATATAAAGTTGCTCAGAAGGTCATCGGAAGTGGTATACGGAACGTACTGGTCAGATACGGTCCAGGTATATATTTCCGAGATTTCAACACCTACATTTTCATTCGTATAAATAGTCTTAACAGAATTGAACATACCTGTTACAAAATTGGCAACATTGGTTGTGTTATTGCCATTATCAAGGTACATCTGGTAGTCGCACTCAAAGTATATTTTGATACAATTGGTAAACTGTGACTGTGGCGGGTCGTTTTCCTGTGATTTGGCCGAACCGCCATCTGTTTGCTTTAACTGCTCTGCATGGCACTCAAAGCTGCGTGAAAACTGCACCTGGCTGTCCCTGTAAAGAATGTAGATATCATTGTTTACATTGGAAGGGTGCTTCCATACCCCAAGGTTGTAGTTATCATTGTTCCACGAGAAAACCGTCATAACGCTGCTTTCAAAAAAGCTCCATGCAGCAAGCGAAGGGGTGTTGCCCGCTACGGTTCCCTGGTAATACAAGCCGGGGGTATAAGGCACCACTTCATTTTTATCATTCACTACCTTAAAATCGTCAGAAAGTAATTTTACAGGGTGCAGGTAAAAGGTAGCGCTGCTGTTAGCGGATAGTGGTAATTCCAATGTCAGGGCAGGAGAGTTCCTCGTATTCAGCCGTGAAAGGGCATCAAAATCAAGCTTCAGGAACAGGGCATTTTTTATATCCTTGTCAACCTCGTTTTTTAAAGGGTTATCATAAATGGTAAACAGACTGGTACTACTTTTTCGGGGCACGACTCTCTTGTTGCTTTTAGCAGCTTTTGCTGCCGGGGAGGAGTTTACGGCCATTCTTTTTTGTGCCCAGCCATCGGCACCGGTAAAAAAGAGAACGGCTGCCAGTACAAGTAGTTTTGTTTTCATGCGATATTAAATTTAATTCGGAAAATCATTTTCATTTATCCAAATATAAAATTTTAAAATCATTTTAACCAGTAATGTAAAAGCTTTTTTTACAAAATATTAACAGCTATGAAAACACCGTTTTATTTACTTCCGCGTTTTTTTATAAAGTTTGTCTGTTATAGATAAGCTGCTATCTTTTATCTTTATATTTTAATTATATAACTTTATTCAGTAATAGTATAAAGATATTCGTATAGAAATTTTGAATTTCGTAGCGGAAATAATTCCACATACGAAAATTTTATTTTTTGCAGATATCTATTTATAAATCAAAGATTTAAGGGAGCTAAAAAATGAAATTACAAATCAGGTACAACATCAACAATGTATGCAGGACATTATTGCAGGAAAAATTGGACAATTTAAACGTTCAGTCTGAATTGGTAGGTTTGGGAGAGATTGAAATAAAAAAAAACGTCTCCGAACAGCAGTTTAATGAACTTTCAGGATTGTTAAAAAAATATGAAATTCATGTTTTGGACGACAGGATAAGTGCCCTGGTTCAAAAAACCAAGGATGCTATTATTGAAATGATTTACATGGATGAAAAGATGCCCGCCTCCAAAGTGTCTTTTTATTTGTCGCAAAAGCTGAATTACAGTTTTGGTTATATCTCCAAACTGTTTTCAGAGGTTACCTACACTTCCATTGAAAATTTCATAATTATCCAGAAAATAGAGCGGGTAAAGCAGCTCATCATAGAAGATGAGCTGAGCCTTACCCAGATTGCCGGTAAGTTAAGCTACAGCAGTGTGGCGCATTTGTCGGGCCAGTTTAAAAAGATAACAGGAATTACGCCTTCTGCTTTTCAGCGCATTATCAAGAAAAGAAGAACCGGTAATGTGGGCGCTGCAAAGTAAACATTAAAAATAATAATTGTTAGAATACGCATTTCAAAATGAACAGTGTGGACGAATTAGTAAAAAAACAGCCTAAGCTTGATTTGAAATATCTTTCAGATTATTCTGTTTTTTTGGTTCAGAATAAACTGGAAGAATTTGCCCGTGCCATGGTAAGAGTGTGCAGGGAAGAGAATATTCCCTTGTGGAAACATTTTGAATCAGTACCGGAGGACCGTGTAATGCGGATAGCTATAGAATCCTGCAATGAGCTGCTCGGGTACTTTGCCCGTAATGCTGCCCTGGAATACATTGCCATTACAAGAAAAAAATGGATAGAAAACCAAATGCCTTATCTGCTTCAGAAAGAGCACGTTAAGGTTGAGGACATCACCTTGTTGTCGTTTATCCGCAGAAAACTGTTCCGTGAGTTTCTGCCATCGTATACTTCCGATACAGCAGTATGGTTTGAAATTATGGATGAGATGGACCGTTTTACGACTGCGCAGGAAGAAGGGAGCATATACACATTGCTCGAAAACGACAGGAATAAGCTGAATGAACACCTCCTTTTCTTTGAAAAAATAAATAAAACAGTACCCGGGGTAATTTATGTGTTTGACCTGGTGAAGTTTAAGCCCGAATATGTTAGCTCCAACCGCGAAAAGCTGCTTGGTTTTGCAGAAGAAGGTGTCAACGATCAAAATCCGGATTTCTGGTTTTCACGTGTTCATCCCGATGATCACGACCGTTTGGTAGAGTATTTCCGGAACATGGAAACTGCTAAAGAAACAGAAATACGTTCGTTTGAATTCAGAATAAAAAACAGTTCCGGCAGTTACCAGTGGTTTAGAAAATACGATGTTGTATCCAAAAGAAACGAATATGGCAAGCCAATCCAGATAATTGGCATTTCAATTGAAGTTTCAAAAGAGAAGAACATCTTGCTTGAGCTTGAAAGCAGGGAACAGCAATTCCATGAAGCCCAGGAAATTGCAAGGCTGGGAACCTTTGATTGGGATTTGCAGGGAAACAACTCCTTGTTTTCTCCTCAAATGATGGAAATATTCGATCTTGAACAAGTCAGCAATATTGGTGCCTTCATGGAGTATATCCATCCCGCGGACCAGGACAATCTAAAAAAGGCGCTCAGCGATGCAATGCAGGAGAATGGCCGTTATGAATGCCAATACAGGTACAAAAAGAATAAGGCCAAAGTTATCTGGTCTCGTGGATTAGTGACTTTTGTGGATGGTAAGCCCCACCGCATGAAAGGCTTTGTAATGGATGTTACAAAGAATTACCTGCTCAGCGAAATGCTGGTGCAAAGCGAAACCACTTTCCGTACACTTATACAGAATGCTCCCGATGCAGTAATTGTGATTGATGAAAATAACAATATTGAGTTCTGGAACCCAAAAGCGGAGTCGATTTTTGGATGGAAAGCAGAAGAAGTGATTGGTAACAGCCTGTTTGACAATGTTTTAAAGACGGGAATAACTGGTGCCGCAAAAAATGAGGCGCAGTGGCTGAAAGCACAAAGCAAGGCAAATACAAACAAAACCATTGAAATAACCACCCGGAATAAAAAGGGAAAATCGCAGGTGGTAGCCATTTCAATTGCTACTTCCCTGTGGAACGGAAAACAGGCGTATATTGCCTTTGTAAGAAATATAACAAAGGAGAAAAAAATAGAACAGGAGCTGGAGCAGAACCGTAACCAGCTGGCCCAAAAAAATGCAGAGCTGGAAAAAATCAATTCAGAGCTTACATCCTTCAACTATATTGCCAGCCACGATTTAAAGGAGCCATTGCGTAAGATCAAGACTTACAGCAACTTTATTATTGATAAGGCCAATAATAGCCTGTCAGATGATATAAAAGAATACCTGAAACGCATTGTAACGTCAACAAGTAATATGCAAAAGCTTATTGATGACCTGCTTGCATTTTCACGTACATCGTCAACAGAAAAGAACCTCACATTAACCGATCTAAATGTGCTGTTGGAGGAAGTAAAATCTTCCCTGAAATACACGATTGAAGAGCATAATGTAACCATAACCTCGGCTGCCTTGCCGGTTGTTAAAGTTATCCCGTTCCAGTTTCAGCAGTTGCTGGAAAATATAATTGGGAACGCTATTAAATATCGCAAGCCAGACACAAAACCCAGCGTATCAATAACTTACGATACGGTTGCGGGTAAAAATTATGTGTCGCACGGTGCACTGCCAGATATGGAATACAACCGTATATCCGTGAAAGACAATGGGATAGGCTTTGACCAGGTGTATTCACACAAAATATTTGAAATATTTCAGCGCCTTCATGGTAAAAATGAATATGCAGGAACAGGAATAGGATTGGCTATCTGTAAAAAAATTGTAGAGAACCATAAGGGTATAATAACAGCCGAAGGGGTAGAAGGAGAAGGAGCAACGTTTCGCATTTATATACCTACCCGGTGTCCAAACGAAAAACAAAAATAGTTCATAAATCCATAAAACTGTACTTAAAACAATAATTTAACTAAGACTATGCAATACGATGATTTTCATGTACTTCTGGCTGATGATGATCCGGATGACAGATTGTTTTTCAAGTACGCAATTGAAGAACTAAAAATTAAAACAGTAGTTACTACCGTGAACGATGGGGTGGATCTGATGAACTATCTGGCCGAACCAAATTCTAAAATGCCGCATGTGGTATTTCTGGATTTGAATATGCCACGAAAAGGGGGGATGGAATGCCTGAAAGAAATCCGCAGCAATAAAAATTTTAAGGATTTATCCATTGCTATCTATTCCACTTCGGGTTCCGAAAAAGACATTGAAGAATCGTTTGTACTAGGTGCGAATATATACATCAAAAAGCCAAATGATTTCAATTCCTTAAAGAAAATCCTGGCCGAAGTAATCAATATCAACTGGCAGTACCATACATCAGGTTTAAATAAAGAAAATTTTGTGTTGAGTATATAACAGAAATAGTTGTGAAAGAAAAACCACTAAAACACTAAGTAAGCTAAGCCTGGCAAAGGACAACTTAGTGTTTCTTCGTGCCCTTAGTGCCTTAGTGGTGTTCTTTTTAAAACAAGAAATACGAATTAACCCATGACAAAACCCTCATCAAAAAAGAAAAACTTGTCCATATCCATGGTTACAGTTACAGCGCCTACTCCTGTAAAAAAGGGTCGGGCGCCTAAAGCCAATGGAAGCGACAGAGAAGGAAGGAGCAACTCCAATGGAATTAACAGCACAGATTCCCTCGATGCCTCAGAATTGCTGAATATCCTCATTGAGGTAAAAAATGGAAATTTTGATGTAAAAATGCCGGTCGACAGAACGGGCATCAACGGTAAAATTGCCGATACCTTAAATGATATTATTTATAACCACAAAAAGCTGATTAAAGAGTTTACCAAGGCTCAGCTGAGCATCGGTAAGGAAGGTAAGCTCAACCAGCGCATTCTTCTGCCTGAAGCACGCGGAGAGTGGAAATCAGGCGTTGATTCCCTTAACCTCTTAATCTCTGACCTGGTTTACCCGGTTCGTGAGATTGACCGTGTAATCTCGGCCGTTGCGAAAGGAAACCTGTCAAACATGATTCCTTTAGAGGCCGATGACCATATTTTGCAAGGGGAGTTTGCCCGTATCGCGAAAGAGGTAAACGACATGGTGAAGCAGCTGAACCTCTTCACTATGGAGGTAACGCGTGTTGCCCGTGAGGTAGGTTCACAAGGTAAGCTGGGTGGGCAGGCAAAGGTAAAAGGTGTGGATGGTGTGTGGAAAGACCTTACGGACTCTGTAAACCAGATGGCGGGTAACCTTACAGCTCAGGTACGTAACATTGCCGAGGTAACAACAGCCGTGGCGAAAGGCGACTTGTCTAAAAAAATTACGGTGGACGTAAAAGGAGAGATCCTGGAGTTAAAGAATACCATCAACGTAATGGTGGATCAGCTGAACTCTTTCTCTTCCGAGGTAACGCGTGTGGCACTGGAAGTAGGTACTGAAGGTAAACTCGGTGGACAAGCACATGTAAGAGGTGTGGGTGGTACATGGAAAGATTTGACCGATTCTGTGAACCAGATGGCAAGTAACTTAACAGGACAGGTACGTAACATTGCCGAGGTAACAACAGCAGTGGCAAATGGTGACTTATCCCGTAAAATTACGGTGGACGTAAAAGGAGAGATCCTGGAGCTGAAAAAAACCATCAATACAATGGTGGATCAGCTGAACTCCTTCTCTTCCGAGGTAACGCGTGTGGCACGTGAGGTAGGTTCTGAAGGGAAGCTGGGCGGACAGGCACAAGTAAAAGGTGTGGCCGGTGTATGGAAAGATTTGACCGATTCTGTAAACCAGATGGGTTCAAACCTGACATCCCAGGTACGTAACATTGCCGAGGTAACAACAGCGGTGGCAAAAGGCGATTTGTCGAAAAAAATTACAGTGGATGTGAAAGGAGAAATCCTTGAGCTTAAAAATACAATCAACACGATGGTGGATCAGCTGAACTCATTCGGTTCAGAGGTAACACGTGTGGCACGTGAGGTAGGTTCTGAAGGTAAGCTGGGCGGACAAGCTACGGTTGAAGGCGTGGATGGTGTATGGAAAGATTTGACCGATTCTGTAAACCAGATGGGTTCTAACCTTACAGCACAGGTACGTAACATTGCTGAGGTAACAACAGCCGTAGCAAAAGGAGATTTGAGCCGTAAAATTACGGTGGATGTAAAAGGTGAGATTTTAGAGTTGAAGAAAACCATCAATACGATGGTGGATCAGCTGAACTCATTCGGTTCTGAGGTAACGCGTGTGGCGCGTGAGGTAGGTTCTGAAGGTAAACTAGGCGGACAGGCTACGGTTGAGGGTGTGGATGGTATCTGGAAAGATTTGACCGATTCTGTAAACCAGATGGGTTCCAACCTTACAGCACAGGTACGTAACATTGCTGAGGTAACAACAGCCGTAGCAAAAGGAGATTTGAGCCGTAAAATTACAGTGGATGTAAAAGGAGAAATTCTTGAGCTGAAAGACACGATTAACACAATGGTGGATCAGCTGAACTCATTCGCTTCTGAGGTAACGCGTGTGGCGCTTGAGGTAGGTACAGAGGGTAAACTGGGCGGACAAGCTACAGTAACCGGTGTGGGTGGTACATGGAAAAACTTAACGGATTCCGTGAACCAGATGGCGGGTAACCTTACATCACAGGTGCGTAACATTGCCGAGGTAACAACAGCGGTGGCAAAAGGCGATTTGTCGAAAAAAATTACAGTGGATGTAAAAGGAGAGATCCTTGAGCTGAAGAATACAATCAACACGATGGTGGATCAGCTGAACTCTTTTGGTTCAGAGGTAACCCGTGTGGCACGTGAGGTAGGTTCAGAAGGTAAGCTGGGTGGCCAGGCAACGGTTGAAGGTGTGGATGGTGTATGGAAAGATTTGACCGACTCGGTAAACCAGATGGGTTCTAACCTTACAGCCCAGGTACGTAACATTGCTGAAGTAACAACAGCGGTGGCAAAAGGAGATTTGAGCCGTAAAATTACGGTGGATGTAAAAGGAGAGATCCTGGAGCTGAAAAACACTATCAACACGATGGTGGATCAGCTGAACTCATTCGGTTCGGAGGTAACACGTGTTGCACGTGAAGTAGGTTCTGAAGGTAAACTGGGTGGCCAGGCATATGTACCGGGTGTAGGTGGTACTTGGAAAGATTTGACGGATTCCGTAAATAAAATGGCATCCAACCTTACTTCCCAGGTACGTAACATCGCTGAGGTAACAACAGCGGTGGCAAACGGTGACTTGAGCCGTAAAATTGCGGTGGATGTTAAAGGAGAGATCCTTGAATTAAAAAATACAATCAACACCATGGTGGATCAGCTCCGTGGCTTTGCTTCCGAGGTAACACGTGTTGCCCGTGAGGTAGGTACGGAAGGTAAGCTGGGTGGACAGGCGCACGTACCGGGTGTGGCTGGTACATGGAAAGATTTGACTGACTCTGTAAACCAGATGGCAGGTAACCTTACAGCACAGGTACGTAACATTGCCGATGTGGCAATTGCCGTTGCGAATGGTGACTTGTCGAAAAAAATTACGGTGGACGTACGTGGTGAAATCTTACAGTTAAAAGAAACACTGAACACGATGGTGGATCAGCTCCGTGGTTTCGCTTCAGAGGTAACGCGTGTTGCCCGTGAGGTAGGTACCGATGGTAAGCTGGGCGGACAGGCATTCGTGCCGGGTGTGGCTGGTACATGGAAAGATTTGACCGACTCTGTAAACCAGATGACGGGTAATTTAACATCCCAGGTACGTAACATTGCCGAGGTAACAAAAGCGGTGGCAAGTGGTGACTTATCCAAAACCATTACGGTGGATGTAAAAGGAGAGATATTCGACTTAAAGAATACAATCAATAAAATGGTGGATCAGCTGAGGGCATTTGCTTCTGAGGTAACGCGTGTTGCCCGTGAGGTAGGTACTGATGGTAAGCTGGGCGGACAGGCGTATGTGGCAGGTGTGGCAGGTACATGGAAAGATTTGACGGATTCCGTAAACATGATGGCATCCAACCTTACTTCCCAGGTACGTGGTATCGCTAAGGTTGTAACTGCGGTGGCAACAGGTAACTTACGTCAGAAACTATCCATCAATGCACAGGGAGAGGTAGCGCAGCTGACAGATACATTTAACGAGATGATTGAAACCCTGGCACTCTTTGCCGACCAGGTAACCAACGTTGCCCGCGAGGTAGGGGTAGAGGGCCGTTTGGGTGGTCAGGCAAGTGTACCGGGGGCTTCAGGTATCTGGAAAAACTTAACGGAAAACGTTAACCAGCTGGCTGAAAACTTAACAACACAAGTGCGTTCCATCTCTGAGGTGGCATCTGCAGTAACAAAAGGTGACTTAACACGAAATATACGTGTGGAAGCAAAAGGTGAGGTGGAAGAGCTGAAAGATACTATCAATCAGATGATTACCAACCTTCGTGAAACAACATTACTGAACCAGGAGCAGGATTGGCTGAAATCCAACCTTGCTAAGTTTACGCAGATGTTACAGGGTCAGAAAGACCTTCAAACGGTTGCAAAACGTATCCTTTCTGAGCTGGCACAGGTGGTAACGGCACACTATGGTGCATTCTACATTATGAAAGCTACGGATGAGGTGTTTCCTAAGCTGAAACTATTTGCTTCCTATGCATACAAAAACGACAGGCACATCCCTAAAGAATTCCAGATTGGCGAGGGGCTTGTAGGGCAGTGTGCTCAGGAAAAAGAGCGTATTATCCTTACAAACGTTCCTGACAATTATGTGAAGATATCTTCCGGTCTTGGTAAGGCAAAACCTGCCAACCTGATTATCCTTCCGGTATTGTTTGAGAACAATGTGAAAGCTGTAATTGAATTAGGTTCATTAGACAGCTTCAGCCAAACCCACCTGGATTTCCTCAGCCAGTTGACAGAAAGTATTGGTATCGTTGTAAATACAATTGAAACAACCACCCGTACGGAGGAGTTACTTGCTCAGTCTCAGTCACTTGCAAGTGAACTAAAAACTCAGCAGGAAGAGTTGAGAAGAACAAACGATGAGCTTCAGGACAAAGCATTACTTCTTGTGAAACAAAAAGATGAGGTGGAGTTGAAGAACAAAGAGGTGGAAGAGGCCAGAAGATCACTGGAGGAAAAAGCAGAACAGCTTACGCTTACATCCAAATACAAATCAGAGTTCCTTGCGAACATGTCGCACGAGTTACGTACTCCGCTGAACAGCTTATTGATCCTTGCTCAGCAGCTGTATGAGAACCCTGAAGGGAACTTAAATGAAAAACAAACACGCTACGCTAAGACCATCCACTCCTGTGGGGATGACTTATTACAGTTGATTAACGACATCCTCGACTTATCAAAAATCGAGTCCGGATTTATCACTGCAAACATTTCAAATGTTCGTTTCAATGAAATGACTTCTTTCGTAGAAACTACATTTAAACCGTTGTCCGAAGCTAAAAACCTTCGCTTCAAAATTGATGTGGATGAAACACTTCCTGAATCAATGGATACCGACTCTCAGCGTTTGAACCAGATTTTGAAGAACCTGTTATCGAATGCATTTAAATTCACTGAAAAAGGTGAGGTAAGGCTGAAGATATACAATTCTGCAAGAACATGGAAATCGTTTAACTCTTCACTAAACAATGCCAAGCAGGTGGTTGCTTTCTCCATCATCGATTCCGGTATCGGTATCCCGCAGGATAAGCAAACAATCATCTTTGAAGCCTTCCAGCAGGCGGAAGGTTTAACCAGCCGTAAATACGGTGGAACCGGTCTTGGTTTATCCATCTCCCGCGGTCTGGCCGAGTTATTGGGTGGAACCATTGAGCTGGAGAGTGAAGCTGGTATTGGAAGTACATTTACTTTGTATTTACCTCTTGATAAAATTGAAACAAGTAACAGCTTTGAAAATATCCCTGATTATGAAACCGTTCAGCAGATTCCGAATACTACCCCGGAACTTGATGAAATACTGGATGCACTGAAAATGACCGAAGAAGGTATTCAGCAGAAAAAGCTGGAAGGGGTAAGTGACATGATCAACGAAACCGGTGACGACAGGAACACAATAGGTTCCCAGGACAAGGTGGTGCTGGTGATTGAAGATGACATGCGTTTTGGGAAAATCCTGATTGACCGCGCTCATGTGGATGGCCTGAAAGTAGTAATTGCGACTAATTACGTTGAGATATTCAACTTTGTGTCGCGCTACAGACCAATAGCCATTACATTGGATGTAAACCTGCCGGATACAAGCGGATGGAAGGTGCTCGATCTTTTAAAGAATGATTTGAATTTCAGGCACATCCCGATTCACCTGATTTCGGGTGAGGAAAACAAAATCCTGGCGCTGAAACGTGGTGCACGCAGCTTCCTGCTGAAGCCGCTCAGCAATGATCAGCTGAACGAGTTATTCAGCGATATTGTCAGTTTCGATAAAAAGGACGTGAAACAGTTGCTTGTTGTGGAAGACAACGAGTTGGAATCGTCCCAGATTGTGAAACTGTTCCAGGAAGATTCCATTGAAATAACCATTGCCGGTACAGGTGAAAAGGCAATTGAACTGATAAAGGAAAGGCAGTTTGATACAATTATCCTGGATTACACTTTACCGGATACACTTGGCATAGAGCTGCTAAAACGTATCAAGAACAACGGAAACATGCTGGTGCCTATTATCATTTATTCAGCTAAAGATTTCAGTAAACAGGAATTGAGCCAGTTGAACAAAATGGCCAGCAGCATAGTTCTGAAAGATGTGAACTCATTGGATCGCTTGTTGGAAGAAACATCCATGTTCCTGCATGTAAACTACGCCAAATTACCACCTGCCAAACGCAGGATAATGGAAAGTTATCGGATGAAAGCCGATATCCTGACAAATAAAAAGGTATTGGTTGTGGATGATGACGTGCGTAACCTGTTTGCTATCACTACTGTATTTGAGCGTTATAACATCAATGTGATAACAGCTGAAAGTGGTAAGGAAGCAATAAACCTGATGAACGAGTCAAGCGATATTGAAATGGTGCTGATGGATATTATGATGCCGGAAATGGATGGGTATGAAACCATACAAAAAATACGCAGGGAGCATAAAAACAATGCCTTGCCGATTATTGCCGTAACAGCAAAAGCGATGAAAGGCGACCGTCAGAAATGTATTGAAGCCGGTGCATCCGATTATATTACAAAACCATTGAAAATGGATCAGCTCCTTTCAATGATGAGGATGTGGTTTCATAAGTAGAGGGTAAGTTATTAGTTATTAGTTATTAGTTATTAGTTA
>JAGVJJ010000005.1 GCA_020051175.1 Bacteroidia bacterium
TGCGCCTCACCCCCGGCCCCTCTCCTGGAGGAGAGGGGAGAAGGGGGTGAGGTTAAAATTATTTCTTTGCACCCCGCAATAGTAGCCGGGATGGCCAGCATTAAAACAGTTGAGAACAGTGGAGCCGTTCCTCCCGGAATATAAATGCCAACTTTCTCTATGCCCACCGATTTTCTCCAGCATTTAATACCGGGCATCGTTTCCATCACTTCTGCTTCTTCAAGTTGCGACTGGTGAAATTTTTCAATATTCGCTTTTGCCTGCTGAATAGCTTGTTTTAATTCCTGCGGCAATAATTTTTCCGCTGCCCTGATCTCTTTTTCTGAAACAGTTAGCTTCTTCAGTTTCACTCCGTCAAATTCTTTGGTGAATTTGCGGACAGCTTTGTCGCCTTTTTCTTTTATTTTTTCTAAAATTTTTTTTACCGCTTTTTCCATTGACGCATTTTCAGAAACAGGTCGTTTGATTATTTCACTCCAATCTTTTCTATCCGGGTATTTTAAAATTTTTATCATCTTAATCTATTTAATCATGTGAATCACGGTTCTATATTATCATTTTTTCAATTGGTATGATCAATATTCCCTGTGCCCCGTTTGCTTTCAGTTGTTCAATGATGTTCCAGAAATCTGTTTCGCTGATAACGGAGTGAACGGAGCTCCAGCCTTGCTCTGCAAGCGGTAAAATAGTAGGACTTTTCATTCCCGGTAATAAATTACAAATGGCATCCAGCTTTTCATTAGGCGCATTCAGCAAAACATATTTATTGTTCCTGGCTTTTTTTACGGCCCTTATCCTAAATAATAGTTTATCAAGCAAAACTTGTTTCTCTGCAGATAAATTTTTGTTGCTGATAAGAACTGCTTCTGATTTTAAAACAGTTTCCAGTTCTGTCAGTTCATTGCTGAATAAAGTACTGCCTGAACTTACCAGGTCGCAAATCGCATCGGCCAGTCCGATTCGGGGCGCTATTTCCACGGAGCCGCTTATTTCCTGAATGGCAGCGTTTATTTTTTTTTCTTTTAAAAAACCGGAAAGGACAAGCGGGTAACTGGTTGCAATCTTTTTGCCATTCAGATCAGCAATGGATTTTATGTTGCCATTTTTTGGCGCTGCCAGCGATAAACGGCATTTGCCAAAACCAAGTTTCTCCCGTGAAATAACTTCTTTGTTTTTTTCTGCCACTACATTTTCTCCTACAAAACCGGTATCGGCTACCGCATCCTGTACATACTCAGGAATATCATCATCGCGGAGAAAAAATATTTCCAGCGGAAAGTTGGCTGCCTGTACTCTTAGCTGATTAGTGCCATTGCTTACATCTATACCACATTCTTTAAGTAAGGTCAGGGAACCATCGCAGAGCCTTCCTTTCTTTTGTACTGCAACTTTCAGGTTTACGTTGTTGTCCATTTTTATAAATTAATTGTTCGGGGTTTTATTCTTGACCATCGCTTGTTGCGCATTGAATATTGAGATTTCCGCATAAGTAGTATTCAATAATCAATAACCAATGTTCAATTTGCAAAAATAAAAAAAGGCTTACCGGAGTAAGCCCTTTAAAAAGTTTATGTGTGTTGACATAATAACATCATGGCCTACCCTTACCAGGTACACAAACATGATGATGATTAGGTGTTTGATTTATCATTGCGTGGGCAAAAATAAGGGAATATTAATTTAAGTTCTGTATTTTTTTGTTTCTACTGAAACGGAAGGACAGCCATACTTGCGTGATGAAGCGCATGAACTGACGATGACGATCATTATTAAAAGCGAAAAAAGGGCTAAAATTTTATTTTTCATTGTTTAAGATTTTAGTTTAAACGAATAAAGGCCCTGTTTATTTTATAAAAACAGGGCAGATTTATAGAAAACAGGTCATTTCTTATCGTGCAAACTCTTACCTTTACCCGCCCTAAAAATTTCAAAATTTATCATGTTACAGCTTACAAAACCCCTGGCTTTTATTGATTTAGAAACAACCGGCATCAGCCTTGGATCAGACCGGATAGTGGAGATTGCCATTGTAAAGATACTGCCCGATGGAAAAAGAAGTGTCAAACGTAAGATTCTGAACCCCGGAATGCCCATACCAACGGCTTCCAGCGATGTGCATGGCATTACCGATGACATGGTGAAAGATGCCCCTTCCTTTAAACAGGTAGCACATGAACTGAAACAAATACTGGCTGGCTGTGATATAGCCGGCTACAACAGCAACCGTTTTGATATCCCTCTGTTGATGGAAGAGTTTCTTCGTGCCGAAGTGGACTTTGATATGAAGGGCAGAAGATTGATTGATGTGCAGAATATCTTTCATAAAATGGAACAAAGGACATTAAGCGCTGCCTACAAATTTTATTGCAATAAAAATCTGGATGGCGCCCATGGCGCTGAAGTGGATGCTTCAGCTACGCATGAAATACTGGAAGCACAGATACAACGTTATCCTGAGTTAGGCAATACGGTTGATTCAGTTTTAAAAATTATCGGAGATGAGGTGATCGTTGACTTTGCCCGCCGCTTTGCTATGGAAAACGGTGTGGAGGTTTTCAACTTTGGTAAATACAAAGGCAAGCCCGTAGCCGAAGTGCTGAAAACGGAACCACAGTATTACGACTGGATGATGAAAGGCGATTTTCCCCAGCATACCAAGCAAAAACTTACAGAGATAAGGACCCGCAGCCTGTTGAAAAAGAATTAACATTCGTATTTCATTTTTTCCGGGGCCAGTTTTTCAAATACTTTAAATTTGCTGTTGCCATTGCCCGCCAACTTGGAGAAACTCGTCATTATACCCACTTACAATGAGAAAGAGAATATCATTCATATTCTCGATGCCATCTTTATCCTGAACCAGGATTTTCATGTACTGGTGATTGATGATGGCTCTCCCGACGGTACTGCACAAATAGTAAAAAATCTTTTTACAAAATATCCCGGCCGGTTATTTTTAGAAGAAAGAAAAGGCAAGCTGGGCCTTGGCACTGCTTATATTCATGGTTTCAAATGGGCGCTGGAAAAAGGATATCATTTCATTTTTGAAATAGATGCAGACTTTTCACATAATCCCAAAGATCTGCCGCGTTTATATCAGGCCTGCAAAAATGAAGGGGCTGATCTGGCCATTGGTTCCCGCTATGTAAGCAAAGGTGGCGTGATCAACTGGCCCTGGGACAGGATCGCTTTGTCCAAAGGCGCATCGCTTTACACAAGAATGATTACCTGGATGCCGGTAAAAGATCCTACGGCGGGTTTTGTTTGTTATAAAAAAGAAGTGCTGGAAACCATCAACCTTGATGCAATTAGTTTTGTGGGTTATGCGTTCCAGATAGAAATGAAATTTGCCGCCTGGAAACTCGGGTTTAAAATAAAAGAAGTGCCCATCATTTTCCAGGATCGTACTCAGGGCATATCCAAAATGAATAAAGGAATAGTAAAAGAAGGAATACTGGGTGTATTGAATCTCCGCTGGCAAAGTATATTTAAAAACTACAGAAAAAAAGTAAGGAACAGCGCAACCGGGTTCTCTGCCATTTCAGCTCTTAAATGATTTCTTCAACCAGTAATTTACAACCGGAGTTTCTTCACGACATCTGTTTGCAGGTTTTACAGGTGTTCCATTAGATTTTGCTATCTGAAGTAAAGGACGAATGTCTCCCATCACATGGCCCGATGCCCGGACCCGGATAAAAAGCAGGTCGCGGGGTAAAATATTTTTAGTCGGAAATATTATTTCTGAAATTTTCACCCGCTGCCTGAAGCCGGGAAATAATAGCATCAAGTTTAAAAATCACTTCTTGGGGCAATCTCAAAAGTTATCTGTTGCCGGGAAGACAGGAAGGCATACAGAAAACAGGAATTGAATTTGAATACTTACCATCTTATCGCCTTACCTGCAGAAGTTCCCAAATTGACTTTGCCGCATGGAAAGGTGGTAATACTAATTGGGTGAGATTAAAATACTGCTGGCATCTTCAACAAGCGGGTCCTTGTGTGCCCGGCCTCCTTCTTTTCGGTAAGGCCGGTCCTTGGGACTCCTTTGGAGGATGGGCAAAAAAAAATTTCATAGTAAATCTACTTTCTTCATTGTTATTTCAAAAAATCTCTATTACTTTAGAGTAACTTTAGTAACACAACTCCAAAATCCTTCCCTCAAACAGCTCCTACATCCCTTCAAAAACCAGTCGCGTTTAAGGCTAAGTGTAAAAAAATTATTCCGAAGAAGTCTTTTGGACCTTCGGGATTCATTGCAGTATCAGCTATTGTTGCTGAATTTTTTATTTAAGATCCATCTCCGAAAAAAAACCACTGCCATAAAAAAGCAGCCACTATTTTTTTATCATTAAACTTTACCGCAGATGAAATCACTGCTACCTCCTTTAAAAATGAAACTCGCCACCATGAGTTTCCTCTTCGCATTTTCTTTCTTTTTGGTAAATAATGTTTTCGGGCAGGCAACATTAACTTCCGACTCAGTGGATTATATGCCTGGTACTACTGCAACACTTACCGGTTCTGGTTTTCAACCGGGGGAAACTGTACGCTTGCAGGTATCGCATACAGATAATACTACACCCATTGGTGCAGACCATGATCCCTGGTTTGTTACAGCAGATGCAAGCGGAGGTTTTGTTACCACTTGGATTGTATGTGAGGATGATTGTAAAGGAAAATTATTACTTGCTATTGCAGATGGACAAACATCTTTATTACATGCGGAAGTTAATTTTACTGACTTAACAATTACAACCGGTGGAAGCGGCAGTTGGAGTTCTACAACCGCCAATGCACCGTGGCCTGGAGGTACAATACCAGCAACTATAGATGATATTATAATAGGTGCAGGTTTTACATTGACAGTTGATGGAAATAGGACTTGCAATTCTATTACAATAAGCAATGGAGCTACATTGGTTGTTAATCCTGGAGTAACATTAACTGTTACGACTTCTATAAGTTTTCCAAATCTTGCTAATACAAGTACTACAGGAACTTTAAGCGGTGGAGGCTCAATAACTGCAGCATCTCTAAGTGTTGGGGGAACTATTTCTCCAACTGCTGATAGAACAATAACAATATCTTCAACTATTTCGGCATTGACTTTATCTGGAAATTTAACTCTCACTTCTCAGAAATCTGGAAATAACGAAAATAACCCAACCTTTAATCATGGCTCAGGAACCATAACTATAAATGGTACTCTGACCTCGGTCACTACGAACAATGTACTAAGTACCACAACATATACCCTCGACATTGGTGCTGAAAGCGGTACTCTTAACATAGGAGGAGCAACACCAATTACGACTTCGGAGAATAATGGTATTGCGACATTTACGTTTAATGGATCTTCAGCAACAGTATATTATAGTCGGGCAGGTGCTCAAACGGTACACCCTGTTACATATACCAATCTTACACTTTCAGGAAGTGGAGTTAAGAACTTAACGAGTGTTTCAGAAATTAATGGCAATTTGATTTTGAGTGGAACCGCAACTGCTACGACTGCAACAGGTTTCATTATTGGAGGCAATCTTGATGTGGGAACAGGCACAACATTTACTGTTGCCGGTTTCGATCTTACAGTAACTGGAACTACTTCCGTTACTGGCACACTAACTTATAGCTCAACAACGGGTACTAAAATATTAACTGGTTTAGTAACGATTAATTCAGGAGGTGTATGGAATAATGCAATTAATGAAGGTATACAATTTAAAGGAGGGTTGACCCATAACGGAACTACTTTTACTTCCGGAACTGGTACGTATATTTTTAATACCAACAGCCAGGCAATTGGCGGGACAAGTGCAATCTCAATAAATAATATTACTGTTACAGGTATAACTTTAACTAATAATGGAACATTAGCGGCCACTACTACTTTAGCAGGTTCGGGAGGATTGACAAATAGCGCAACAGGGACACTTAATATTAACTTTGCTGGTCCGCCCACTATTACTACACTTACTGCTACCGCAATCGGTAATTCGGTTAATTATGGGCTAGCAGGAATTCAGACTGTATTTGCAACAAACTATTATCATCTTACATTAAGTAACACAAGTGCCAAGACTTTACAAACAGGTACGACAACGATTGGTGGTAATTTTACTCTTAGTGGAACTGTCAGTGCAACTGCAGTTATTGGATTATCTATTGGTGGTAATCTTTCCATTGGCATCGGTACTACTTTCAATGCTGCAACTTTTTCACATTACGTTGCTGGTGACTGGACAAACAACGGCACATTCAGTGAAGGTACGAGTACTATGACAATGAACGGTACTTCTGCGCAAACCATGTCTGGCTCCACTTTCAATAATCTTACAATTAATAATGCATTTGGTGTTATTTTATCAACTAATGAAACTGTAAACGGGACATTAACACTTACAAATGGGTTGGTAACTACCGGATCAAGTTCTATAATCATCGGGTCATCAGGATCAATCAGCGGGGCTTCGTCTGCCAGTTATATTAATGGTAAGCTTACCCGTGTTTACAGTGGTACCAGTTCAAAAGATTTTCCTATTGGTAAAGGCGGTAATTATCGGCCGCTTACTTTAAATTATACAGCATTAACAGGTACAAGTACAGTAACTGCAGAACAATTTGAATCTGCACTCACAGGAACGCTTCCTGCCAATACAAACTTATTTGCTGACCGTTATTGGGATATTACCCAATCCGGCGGCAGCAGCTTTTCTTATAAAGTAACACTGGACGGAACAGGATTTACTCCAAGTGGGCCTGTAGTGATACTTAAGAAAGATGGCGCCACCATCACTTCCAACGCAACCACAACACCTGATTATACCAATACAACATCGCTAACAACATTAAGCAGTTTTGCACTCGGTTCCGATTGTTCAGTTACCGCCACTGCAGGACCTGATCAAACAAATTCTGTAACCTGCGGTTTAACGACCGTTACTCTTGCTGGAAATACACCTGTCTTCGGGTCAGGATTGTGGACAATAGAAAGCGGTACCGGAGGTTCATTTATTGATAATACTAATCCAACAACGAACTTCAGTGGAACAGCAGGTACTACTTATGCATTAAGATGGACAGTTACCAATGGTACTTGCTCTGCATTTGATGAAGTCACAATTACGTTTAATCAAAATCCTGTATTAACAATCACCAATCCTGCAGCAATATGTTCACCGAGTACAGTTGACTTAACAGCAGCAGCGGTAACAGCAAGCTCAACTTTATACAGCGCAACATTAAGTTACTGGACAGATGCAGGAGCAACGATAGCAGTAGGAACACCAACAGCAGTAGGTGCAGGCACTTATTATATCAAAGCGACGACGGGTGCTGGTTGTTACGATATTGAATCAGTTATTGTAACGGTGAATCCAAAACCAACAGTAGTTACCAATAATCCGTCAGCGGTATGTTCACCGGCAACGGTTGATCTTACAGCAGCGGCAGTAA
>JAGVJJ010000060.1 GCA_020051175.1 Bacteroidia bacterium
CGCTGTATACGAGGCCCGTACGTACAGTGGTGTGAGAGGCGCACTCCGCTAGCATCTGCTGGCGGAGCCGTCTACTCGATTATGCCTTCGTTGTTCTTTTTCGGTCGTGGTTTGTCTGTCCATTTTGGTCTGTTTTGGTGCGGTTGCTTGGTGGCTCTTTTGGATTTTTTTGTTTGGCTTTGTGCGGTTGCAAAAAATACAAATGTGCCAACTAATGCGTTGGCTTTAGAATGGCAAAGTTAATTCGTTGTCGATATAAATTCTTTCTTTTAAATTCAAATTGGTCTGTTTGTTTTTAAAGTCACTGCATTCGTAAAGGTCGTTAATTTTATTGTCTGCTGTGTCAAAAATTATGCTCATATAGTTATTGCTGTTGTTGCCGATGAAAGTATAGCCTGTCTTGGTTTTGTCGCAGGAGTTACAACTGCCCTCAACTGCAAATAAATGGGTGTCGCCAAGGTCGGCAAATATTACAAATGCTTGTTGAAGTTTGCTTATGAACAAATACTTTTCAAAATCCTGATACGTTTTATCGTTGTCTAAAAATGCGTCCACCATTTCAATATCCATTTTTTCGATGAAGTATTGAATGGCTTGGGTTTGGTTTGATATTTTATTTTCAGTCAATTGCATTTATAAAATATTGATTTTGTTTGAGTTTAAACTTTTAACTAGGAAATCACAGAGTGCACCAAAAAATTTATGATAATGAGAAGATGGACTTTGATAAATTCTGTTTATAATATTCTGCTGGTAAGATGTGAATCCATTTGGTCCTCTATGAAAAGTATTCCTTATTAAGGTAATTTCATATAATGTATCAAAAAGCTCTTCAAATTTTTCTTGCAATACATTTTCTTCAAAATACAAAACGAATAAAACAGCTCTCAATTTTACTTGAAAATCATTTTTTTTGTCTTTGGAGTTGGCATTTGGGTTGTTGAAATAGGTGTCATAATCTGCATCGCTAAAATAACTCGGACTTCTGTTATAATCGTTATACTTAAAAATTATGTTTTGAATTTTAAAACCAGTCGAATATGGTGTCAATACAAATTGTTTTGCAACATTGTCAAAACTTCGGTTTGCAAAAGCTTTATTTGTTCGATTTTGTAAAATGTGATTCCATAATTTGCTTTGATTATTTGTGTTTTCTATACTCCACAATTGTGTTACAATTGCTTCTATTTGTTGGTAAATACATTGGCAAAATCGCTCAAAGTTATCCCTTCTTCGCTGGTGTTCCATTTGAGTATAATCTGCAAGTAATTGTTCTTTAATTATCTGTGGAAAATTTACAAAATAAGGGATTGAAGAATAAAACTCGTTTGCTTGTTTTGTAATTACACTTTCAATAGAATATTCTTGAATATCCGTAAGTCGTAACTTTTGAAATGCAAATTGGTCTTTGGCGTGCTTAATAAAAAGCCGTTCGATTTCTGGCAAGTTTGGGTCTGATGGATTTGACAGTTTTAAGTCCTGCATTTTGTCAAACACATTCATTAAAAACTTTAGCTTTTCGCTTTCTATTTCTTCATTTGTCATTTGAATATTGTTTTCAATTTGTTGTTTGCATTTGTATATCCGTTTCTGTCTAATTCATTAAGTATTTCAAGAATTCCCTTTGATAAATCTGAAGACTCGTGGTTTGAATCTTTTTGAATCACTGTTCCAATTTCCGTTTTGTTATTTTTGCCGTTCAATTCACTGTACAATTCATCAAAACTCATTTTTTGTTTCAAAAATATTTCATCTTTTGCACCTCGTACCATACCTAAGAACAAAATTTTTCCATTGAGGTAGTTATAAAATTGAGGTGTTGTACCGCCATACCTTAAAAAGCCTTTTTTCTCTGGAAATTGAACTAGGAATTTTTGTTGTGTAGCATAAGTTCCAAATTTTTTCCAACACATTAGCCAAAAACGAACATCTTTCAAATATTTTCTATCGACATTGCTCTTTCTATTAACAATTATGCCTGTTACAGATTGTCTTTCCCCTCCGACTTGAAGTCTTTCTTTTTCAAAATTAATTTTGAATTTCTCCTGAACTTCGATAATGTCAATTAGTGTTTTTTTGAATGTTTCATCAAAAACTGGTTTGTTGGCTGAAAATGTGATGTCGTCCGCATACCTTGAATAAGTAGCATTTATGCTTTTTGCATACTTATAAAGTTTTTTATCAAGCCTTTGACAAACCAAATTTGTTAACGTTGGCGATGTTGGTGCACCTTGTGGTAAGCAACCATTGTCGCAACAAAGGTTTGCTATTAGATAACCCAAATATCCTTTTCCTTTCTCTTCCGATGTTTTCTTTTTTTCCTTGTTAGAGTTTATTTCATTTGCATCAGTCAAATTAAACGGGGCTAAACCCAATACAGCTTTTATTCTTCTAAATTCGGTGCTTGGAAAAAAGTCTTTTAAGTCCGTGTTAAAAACAAATTGTTTTCCGATATGCACTTTTGCATTATCAACAATACTCTTTCTAGGCACAAAACCAGTAGCGGTAAAATGAGGAGAAAAAACAGCATTCAATATTTCATTGATGCATTTTTGAATGGTTTTTAGCTTGTAACGTGGTGCTGAAATTGGTCTTTCCCCTCCGCTTTTCTTTTTAATTGTAAACTGCTTGTATCTGTTTGCAGGTTTAAAAGCATAATAATTTAAGTGCTTTGCTTCAATTAGAATAGTGCTTTTTTCGCTTCGTTTTGGGAACTTTAACGCATACACCCAACTTAACAATTGAGCCAATTCCTCAACGGTTTCCGTTTTCGCAAAGCGAACTTTTATTTCTTCTATATTTTCAGGCGTTAATCGCATATTATTTTTTAAAAAAGAAGTGCCAACTGATTTTCTTTATGGATGAATCCATCATAAATTCAATGATGTCAATATTCATTTATTCATATTTTATTATAATATATTAATTACTGATATATTCAATAACTAAATGTTCATTATAGCTCAATGCTGAACAATGAAAATAACTACCATTTAAACAGCCATTGCTGGCCGACATTGCAAATCGCAATGAACAGTTCAAAATCATTTTGTTGGCACTTCAAGGAACAAATTTATCACTTAATAAATAACTCTAAAGGTCAAATTCAGTCTTTCTCCAATTTTGTGTGCAGTTTTTGGAACTTGATGTTGCCAAAAATGTTGCGTTGCTCCACCCATCACTAGGAAAGTTCCGTGTTTTAACTCTACTTCAAATTTTTCTTGATGGTCGTCAATTCTTCGTAATTGAAATTTTCGGGTTGCTCCAAAATTTACCGAACCAATAATTGGATTTTTTCCCAATTCTTTTTCAGCGTCTGTATGCCAACCCACATAATCTTGCCCGTCACGGTAGCGGTTAAGTAGTACACTCGAAAATTTCACTTTGGCTTCTGCTTCAATTTTTTCTTTTATCTGCAAAAGTTCGTCAGTCCAAGGCAATGGATTAAGGGTTAAGCCAGAATATGTGTAAGGTTTATTATTGTCGCCATACCAAGCCGAAAGGCGTGGCAAAGGCAATTCCTTTCCGTACATCATTATTTTGTCTTGTTTCCATTCTATTGTTTCCAAAAGTGTTTTGAAAATTCTATCGCTTTCCGCTTTATCGAAAAATGCAGGATGATAAAGCAATTCAGCATCTTTCAATTTGATAATTGGATTAGGGGTTTCAATTGTTTGCCCGAATAAATCCGCTTGAATATTGTTGTCCATATCTTGTAAATTTAATTATTTATAGGTTCGTTTTGAAAATGTATTCCACTCTTGAAATTGACTTTGTAATCTTCCTCATTGCACTTGGTCGGAAAACTTCGGTAACAATGGAACTGCCGTTTGATGACAATAAATTTGACTGACTAAACATTTTGTAAAAGGTCTGTAATCGGAGTCCATTTATTGGGCTTACGCAAACAAAATAATTCAAGCCGTCAAAGTTACTTGTTACATTTTTAAAAACTTGATTCAAGTCCAATGAATGTATGTCAAGCACATTTGAAAAAAGGTGAATCTTGATTTTACTACTTGACTGGTTCCCCTTAATAGAAAGGCTGGTATCAGCCTTTTCATTGATTGAAAAGGTTTGTGGTTTTGGCTTTCTTTGATAGATAGCATCAATATGCTCTAATCCTCTTTGCAGAGCCATCGAAGATGGCTCAATTAAAGTGAATTTAGACAAATCAAGATTGATGTTATTATTCTTGATAAAGTCTATTAGAACACAAGATGCAAAAGCCTGTCCGCAACCCCAGTCTACAATTTCAGCCGATTTGTTGTTAAAATCTTCTTTACCAAACAATGAGGCAAAAGCAAGGTTTAGTTTATGCTGGTGCATATCAGCGTATGAAGCCAAATAGGTATTGAGTTGTTCGGCTGTTTGCAAAATGGCTGTCCCATTTCCAAGTTGGCTATAATATCTTGAATATCCATCAACTGGGAATTGTTGGATGTTGAACTCACAAATTGCTTTGAAAGTTGGGTTTACTGCAATTGCAGATTTTACATTGTTTGCGTAGTTGTTGCTCATATTTTCCATATTTTGTTTTTAAATATTGATTTGATGATGCAAAGATGAAACCTATGTGTTCAGTCAAACTGAACTGATAAATTTCTATTTTCTTTGCCTTTTCAATTGTTTATTTGATTACGATGCAAACAAACACTACATTTGTTCAGTCAAACTGAACAGATATGTCAATAAATAAAAAAGCACTAACACGTTATCTTGCTTACGATAGGTGTCTAAGGAATACAGGAGCCAAATACACTTGGCAACGGTTAATAGATGAAGCCAACAAAGCCTTATTAGAAGAAGGTTTGGAAGGAATTGGGAAAACTCAATTTTATGCAGATATGCAGTATATGGAATTGTCGGAATGGAAAGCCCCAATTGAGAAATACAAAGATGGAAGAACAGTATATTTCAAATATTCCGATTCGGCATATTCTATAAATAACCAACCTTTAAACGAAACAGAAGCAAAACAATTAAAATCTGCTTTGCAAGTATTGTCAAGATTTAAGGGCATTCCGCAATTTGAGTTTATCAATGAAATAATTCCTGCCATTGAATCTAAACTTGGTTTGGTAAGCCTCGAAAGAGAAGTTATGTCATTTGAAAATAATTTGGATTATGAAGGTTCAAAATTTATTACGCCTTTATTCAATGCTATTGTAAACAAACGGTCTTTGACCGTTGAATATCAAGACTTCAAAAGTCCTTTGCCTTATACAATTGCGTTTCATCCTTATTATTTGAAACAATACAATAACCGTTGGTTTGTCTTCGGTTACAATGAATTTACAAAAAACGAATACTGGAATATGGCGTTAGATAGAATTAAAACTATTGAAGAAGCCAAAGCCAAGTATATTGAAACGGAAGTCGATTGGGAGGACTATTTTTATGATTTAATTGGCGTTACTAAAAAAGTCGATGATGAGTTACAAACTGTCAAGTTGTGGTTTTCTCCAAGTCAAGCCCCGTATGTCGTAACGAAACCAATACACCCAACACAAAAAAGTAAAAACACAGAAGATGGTCTTGAAGTTACCATTAGTGTTGTCCCCAATTATGAGTTAGAAAAGTTGATTTTGTCGTTTGGGGAAACTGTCAAAGTGTTAAGTCCAAAGTCCTTTCAGAAAACAATTTTAGGTCGGATAAGTAAGTCTGCTGGTCTGTATTAGTGGTGCGGTTGGGCAAAATTAAATGTGGTGTTTTTGGGTCGGCTTGTGCGGTGGCAAAACACCTCTTTTAATTTTGCAGAAGGGTTGGCTTTTGTTGTCCGTTGTCAGCACGAATGTTGGTGGTTGCACGGTCGTCCTACAATGAGGCATAACTAGTATATAAGCGCTACACTGTTTCGCCTATTTCTCCAAGTTGGGGTAAATAGGCGAAATGTTATAGCGTTTATTTATTATATTCAAAAATAGTTCATTCCTCTAAGTCTTCCTTTACCAACCACCGAAAAATCAGAAGCTTATCAGCTATAAATTCTAACAATAGTGTTAATAGCTACTAAAGAATAGCACAAAAACAAAAAAGGTACGCACAACCCCAGTCGCACATACCTTTCCCCAAATAATTATAAATAGGACTACGCCTTCACACCCTCCCCAATCACACTCACAGCAGTTTCCAACCTTTTCACAACTTCATCCTTACCCAACAATTCCACCATTTCAAACAGCATCGGGCCCCCGCCCACACCGCTCACACACACACGGAAAAGCTGCATTACTTGTCCGGTAGCAATGCCTTGTGTTTCGGCAGTTTTTTTGAAGGCAGCTTCTGTTTCAGCAGCGGTAAAAGTACTGAGGCCTTTAAATGCTTCTGTTACAGCTTTTATAAAGTTAGCAGCAGCATCGTTCCAGCGTTTTTTAATTACTTCTGCATCATAGTTTGTGGGTGCTATAAAGAAATAGCTTCCCGCATCCCAGAACTCACTTACAAAATGGGATTTTTCTTTCACTAGCTTACACACTCCCTCCAAGTAGCTGGAAGTCGGAAGTCGGAAGTCGGAAGAAAGGGCTTTTAATTTCTCTTCTAATATTGGTTTGAACAATTCTGCCAGTTCCGCATCTGATTTCTTGCGCAGGTATTGCTGGTTGAACCATTTGGTTTTTTCAGGGTCGAACTTGGCGCCTGATTTATTTACGCGTTCAAAGGAGAATGCCTGTATCAGCTCTTCTTTTGTAAATATTTCCTGTGGTGTACCCGGGTTCCAGCCCAGCATGGCCAGCATGTTTACAAATGCTTCAGGGAAGAATCCTGTTTCGCGGTACCCTACATAGCTTTCACCGGTACGTTCATCGTACCAGTTTAACGGGAACATCGGTATGCCGGATTTATCGCGTTTGGAAAGCTTTCCATTGCCATCCGGTTTTAAAATCAGCGGCAAATGCGCCAATAGGGGCATCTTGTCTTCCTTGCCCAAAAAGCGGTAAATCAAAATGTGTGCGGGTGCTGATGGCAGCCACTCTTCACCACGCACAGCGTGTGAAATCTCCATTTCAATATCGTCTACAATGTGTGCCAGATGGTAGGTTGGCATCCCATCGGATTTTAACAATACCTTATCATCCACCTGTGTAGAGTTCACCACCACCCAGCCACGGATAATATCGTGAAAACGGATTTCCTCGTTGCGCGGTACTTTCAAGCGGATAACATAAGGGGTGCCTGCATCCATCAGCTTTTTTACTTCATCTTCTGATAAAGTCAAAGAGTTGCGCATGCTCTGGCGGGTTACGGCATTGTATTGAGGTGCCACTACTTTAGCTGCTTCCAGGCGCTTGCGCATGGCATCCAGCTCTTCGGATGTATCAAAAGCATAATAGGCATGGCCATCGGCAATCAGCTGCTCGGCATATTTTTTATAAACACCCAGCTCTTTGCGTTCGCTCTGGCGGTATGGTGCGTGAGGTCCATCACCGAAGCCAACACCTTCGTTCGGCTCAATGCCGCACCATTTCAGGGAGTTGATGATGTATTCTTCAGCACCGTTTACATAACGGGTCTGGTCGGTATCTTCAATACGTAATATGAAATCGCCATTGTGCTTTTTAGCGAATAAATAACAAAACAATGCGGTGCGCACGCCTCCCATGTGTAAACCACCGGTAGGGCTTGGTGCAAAACGCAATCTTACTCTTCTGTTTTCCATAAGTTCAAATTTTGGACTGCAAAGATACATATAATTGATGTGCCAATGCAATGGGTGCTATCCCGATTATACTATGCTGTGTGTTGTTCTTTTTTCTTGAAAAAAAAGAACCAAAATCCCGATAGCTATCGGGACAAGAGCAAACGATTCCTCCCGCACGGCCGACACGGCATCGCGTTTGTTCAATCCCAACGCGCGTTTTCATAATTTTACACATCCATACATCGGTAAATCCGCATATCAGTATATCTGGCCCATCCGTAAATTAGCAAATCCGCCCATCAGCACGTATATTTGCAGCCACAAAAACCACAGGACATGCAGCTACTTACCCCACAGAATTTCGCGGATTATGAATTAATTGATGTTGGTAATTTCGAAAAGCTGGAACGCTTCGGGCAAATGATCACCATCCGTCCGGAACCTCAGGCTTTGTGGGACAAAACACTGAGCAATTCCGAGTGGGAAAAACGCGCACATATCAAATTTGTTCCTAAATCCAGTTCTTCCGGTGAATGGAAGAAGCTAAAAAACAGCCTGCCGGACGGAAAACCTGTTCCCGAGCAATGGAAAATTGCCTATAACATAGCTGGGGAGAGTCGAATCGCTTTTCGTTTGGGCCTTACTTCTTTTAAGCATGTAGGCATATTTCCTGAACAGGCCCCCAACTGGGACTATATATACGAATCAGTAAAACTTTTAACCCCCTCCTTAGGAGGGGGCAAGGGGGAGGCTTCACCCAAAGTACTGAACCTGTTCGCTTATACCGGTGGTGCTTCCCTGGCTGCAAAAGCAGCGGGTGCCGATATTACACATGTGGATTCCATCAAGCAGGTGGTTACCTGGTCGAAGGAGAACATGGATTTGTCCAACCTCAGCAACATACGCTGGGTAGTGGAAGATGCTTTAAAGTTTGTAAAACGCGAAGAAAAACGTGGCAATAAATACAACGGCATTATCCTGGACCCACCGGCATACGGACATGGCCCTAATGGTGAAAAATGGAAGCTGGAAGACAATATCAGTGAGATGATGAAAGGGGTGCTGAACATACTGGATGAAAAGCATTTCCTGATCCTGAATGCCTATTCACTGGGATTCTCATCCATCATTATAAAAAACCTCTTAAAAGAAAAAGCCGGTAAACATTTGAATACCGGTGAATTGTATTTGCAGGCAACAGCGGCTCAAAGCAAGCTGCCGCTGGGTGTTTTCGGAAGGTTCAGGAATTTTTAAGCGAAATAATCTTATTTATTTTACTGCAGAATAATTCTCTCTGTATACCTCGTCTGATCGTTAAGAGTGTATTTTGCGACATATACACCTCTTTTTGAGCCAGATAGGTCTATTTCGATTGCTTGATTCTTTTGATTTACGTTTTGAGTGGATACAATTTTCCCAAGAATATCGTAGATTTCAATTTTTCCAACATCACTATTCCGTAAAATAAATTTTCCTGTTGAAGGATTAGGGACAAATCGGAATTCCATACCCTTTTTACTATCAGGGAATTCTGTGCTTATTCCCTGATATTCATACGCACCAATATCAATTATATTTTCGGATACCCTCGGATTGCCCGCAATATCTGTAGAGGTATAAGTTCCATTAGGGTTTCCTGTATTTATACAAGACGAACCTGCTTGCAACGACCAATCAGCAGTCACTCCATTAAAGCCAATACCAGTTCCGGTTGAAGGTAAAACAAATAGCGGATCAATATCTATATTGTTCTGATAGGAACCGGTATAAAAATTTGTATTTAAATTAAAAGAAGTATTGTTCCCTTGCACATCGCAATAGTAAAAGCTTGGATCGCTTGGTTCATCATGCAAATATACCTGTGTATTGTTAGTTGTGTCTGTATTGCCCCATAAGATACAGTTATATAAAACCGGGCTACTGTTACTTGTACATAATAGTGCTCCACCATTGTATAGCGCATTATTGTTGGATATGGTATTGTTTGCCAGTGTTGGATTGCCCCCTCCACTGCATAAAATACCGGCACCATTATAAGCCGTATTGTTGCAAACAATATTGTTGTACATAAGAGTACCCGGATTGCAATTAAGAAAACTGATTCCACCACCACCATCATCAATATATGTGCTGTCTTGAACTATATTGTTACAAATAATATTATTGCTGATAATAACACTATCAGAAAAACACCTTATTCCACCGCCATCAGCCCTTGTTGTATTATGAGAAATTATATTATTGTTAATAATAGTTCTACCCATACAATCTATTCCACCTGCAACGTAAGATGAATTATAAGAAATTACATTGTTAGCTATATATGAGGGTGGATAAACAAATGAAGATAAAATGTAAATACCGCCACCTAGGGGTGAAAAGTTGTTTAAAATAGTATTATCAATTATTGAAGGGCTACCTGAGCTAATATGTATTCCGCCACCATTACCAGAAGAGTTGTTTTGAATAGTATTGTTGGAGATAACAGGAATTATTGTGTAAGGTCCACCTTGTTCAATATATATTCCCCCTCCGTTGGCGTTAGGACTTGAGGCATTATTAGAAATAATGTTGTTATTAATGTTAGAATTACTAGCAATAAGACAAATTGCTGCGCCTCCATCCCCCCATCCAGTAAAATCTAAGCTATCATAAGATAAATTACAATTTAAAACACTCGGGTCTGCGGATTTAATATATATCCCACCACCACGACTCTTTGCTTTGCAATACGTAATAGTTGAATTGGAAACTAGTACTTTAGAAAAGTTGTCAATATATAATCCCCCTCCCTTGTCCTCAGGAATAGGGCCATAAGCTTTTCCGTGCTGAATTTTACAATAGATTATTTTTGAAGAATCATTAGTCACATTCGTATTGTCAAATCGTATTCCTCTCCAGCCACTACTTGTATTTGCAGCTGAAAATACAATTGTATCAGTGACAGTTCCCACTGCTAGTAGCCTGCCATTAATAAGAAATTTGTAAGTGCCTTGGAAACTTACTGTAACTCCCGGGTCAATAGTTAATGTAGAGTCGTTAGGAACTTGTATCGAGCCATTTATAATATAAGGAGAACCAGCAAGTGTCCAGTTACCATAAACACTTCCTCCGGCAATGGTAGTTTGCGAAATAATTTTTGTTGTTGTAAAGAAAAAACTGAGAAGAAACAAAGCAATTGAATGTTGCTTAACAAAAGAGATAAACCGCCTGTAAGATTTTGAAACCATTTTAAAATGTCATTTACAAAATCCAAGATTAGTATGAAAAGACACTTCTATATAAAGCAAGTTTTATATAACAAAGTACTGATTTCCTACAATGAGTAAAGTGCCCGCTGTTTTTAAGCGGTAGCAGTCGTATTTACTTTAAATTCAAGTATTACTTTGCTGCCATTGTCCTCAAAAGATACTTTATCCGCCAGGTTGCGCATCAAAAATACTCCGCGGCCATTTGGTTTTTCAATGTTTTCCGGGTTGGTAGGGTCCGGAAGGTTGTCATATCCAAAACCCGGGCCTTCATCTTTTACAATGAACGACACATACTCGGGAGTGGTTTTAAACGAAATGTCAATATTCTTGGTTTCGTTTGCCTGGTTACCGTGATAAATGGCATTGTTGACGGCTTCTGTCAATGCTACTAAGATATTGCCATAATAATCCTGGTTGATATTGAATAAATCGCAAACATCTTCAATCATACGTTCAACAAGTATAATGTTTTCTGCCTTCGATGAGATGCGGATTTTCTGATTAGCTGCAAGTACCATTTTATTCTTCAAAGTTTGTAAAGTATTGGTTAACCTTAGTTTTAAAGAATGGAGTTAACGAGGGCGAAACCGTTTTCAATAACTCCGTTTCTTTTTGTTTTATCCTGTTATACTCCAAAAAGTCATTAGGGTTACTAAAATTGTCATTTTTTGCTTCGTTGGACTGGCGTTTTTCATCCATTTCTCTTTCCTTCTCCGCTTTCTCACTCTCCAGTAGGCGTGTAAGGATTTCCTGCTGACGCTTTATTGTTTCCTGGCTCAGCATTTTATTTACCAGGTCGGTTTCTGTTTCCTCCATCTTTTCACTTAGCTTGTTCAGTCCACCGCCTTCTTTGCCATTTTTGTTAATCTCGTTGGCCAGCTTTTGCACTTCTTTGCGTATCGCTTCCTGCTGGGCAGCCATTTTTGCCAGCTCCTGGCTCATGCCACCTGTGCCGCCTGCTCCGGGTTTTTGGCCGGGTTTGTTGCCATTTTTCTCCATTTCGCCTTTCAGCTTTTCTATTTGTTTGTTGAGCTGCTCCTGCATTTTGCGCAGGCTGGCTGCTGACGGTTTTCCGGAACCCGGTTTTTTGCAGCTTTTGCTGCCCGGAGGACCATCATTTGGCTTGCTGGCAGCATCCTGCATTTGTTGCAAGGCCTCATTCAGCATCAATGCCAGGTTATTGATAGAAGTCATGGCAAACTGCTGGCGGCTCAGTCCTTCTGATTTACGGCTGTTGCTTTCTCCAAACTGTGGTTGTGCCGGCACTTCCGTGATTTCTTCCACCGCTTTTTCCATATTCATGTTAATAGCGTTGATTTCCTTGTTTATGGTAGCTTTTATTTGCGGCACGCGTTTGCTCAGGGCATGAAGGCTATCCTCAATCATCCGGAAATCGTCCATGAGCTTTTTCTGCTTTTGGTTGATTTTAAATACCTGAGGGTCGGTTGGTTTGGTTTTTGAAAGGTCGCCCATCAATGCTTCCTGTGAGAAGGAAAGGTTCAGCAGGTTCTCAAGTATGCCCCTCAGTTTTTCAATATCTTCCCCATCGCCCTCGGATTCCATTTCCTGTTGCATTTTGCTCATCTGCTCCTTCATTTTTTGCATTTTCTGGGCAGCGCTTTTCTGGGATTTAGAAGCATTTTTCTTGTCGTTTTTGCCTAACTCATCACTGCTTTTCTGCATATCCTGCTGAATATCATCTTGTTGCTTGTCGGTACTCTCCATTTTCTTTGGATTTTCCAGCTCGCTGTTCTTTTTTTCCATGTCTTTCAGATCTTTTTTCAGATCCTCAAACTCCTTGTTCAGCTCCTCCTGTTTTTCTTTTTGCTCTGCGGCATTTGCATTCTTTTCTTCCGTTTTTTTGGACAATTCTTCCTCTTTTTGGGCTAATTTTTCCAGTTTTTCGATGTTTTGCTGCAATTTTTGCTCAAATTCAAGCTGTTTGAATATTTCCAGGTTACGGTCAAGCTCCTTCATCACATCCTTATTGTCGAGCTTCATTTTTTCCAAAGCTTCCTGGATTTTGTTTTTGTCGAGCTTTTCCATGAGCTTTTGCATCTCATTGTATTTTTCCTGCATCTCAGGGGTCATCACCTTATCAAAAAGCTCTTCCAGCTGGCGTTGTTTTTCCAGCATTTCCTCGTTAGGTTGCTGGTACTCATTCTGCTGCTGGTTGTTCTGCTCATTTTCCTTCTTCACATTTTCTACCTTTTTCTGAAGCTCTTTTTGTTTGTCGAGCAGTTCCTGCATACGCTTTTTCTCTTCCCAGGTCAGTGTTTTCTTTTCTGCCAGTTTACGCTGCAGTTCGGCCATCTCCTTTTGTATATCTTTGGCAGCTTTCAGGCTTTCTTCCAGGTCGTCCTTTATCTTGTCATTGTTTTTGTCGGTATTGGCCTGAAGTTCCTGCAGGGTAGGGGCTTTAAAAATCATTTTTGCCGAACGGCTGGATTTGCTGCCGGTAACACCATCATTGTCCCATATTTCGAAAAAATACTCCAGCTGGTCGCCTGGTGAAATGCCCAGGGCATCCATATCCCAGCGGTGGAAAAACTGGTCCTGGGTTCCTGCTTTGTTTACAGCAATTTCATTGGAATTTAAGGTCAGCCTTTTATAGCTGTCGCTGTTGGCCGAGTCATTGGCATTGATAAAGCGGTAATTGAACGTAAGTTTGTTAAAGCCATAATCGTCCTTTACTTCACCGCGGAAAAACAGGCGTTTGGTGGAGGTGCTGTCTTTTTTCTCCTGCACGGTAATTTGAGGATAAGCATCCGGAATTACGTTGATGGTATAGCTTACCGAGTCTTTGTTCTTTAAAAACTGGTTGGCCGTGGTAACCGCATATACCTTGTCTTTAAACACGCGTGATGTATAGGTAAACACATTTTCGGAAGTGGCAGGCAGCGCAAAAGCCGTGTCATTAAAGCTCATGCGAAGCTGATTGGTGTTTTTGGTGTTGAAGTTCCAGCTGATTTTTGTTCCGGCAGGCACAACAAGATCGCCTGTATTTTTTACTGTTTCATCTTTCTTGTGCAGGTATTTTGGGTAGGCCAATGCAATATCAAAATCAAGCAGAACAGGGTTAGGCAATGCTACCAGCTCATATTCCTTTGATTTAAAGCCATCGGCAGCAAGCTGGAACACCGTATTTTTCTGAACATTTTTAAACAGGTAGCTGAAGCTTACAATGTCTTCCTTGTTCAGCTTAAATTCATTGCCATCTATTTCAACGTATACATTATCCGGCACTTCATCACCGGTAAGCTTTACCTGCAGTTCAAAGTCTTCCTGCGCAACGGTTTGCAGGTCGCTGTTTGTAATTACAAATTGAAAGGGGGCTTCTTTCTCAAAATATTCTGTGTGTTTTACAAGGCGTTTTGTACCGTCTTTAATAATGCTTGGTGCTGAAAATAAAATTACAGCAATGAGCAATACCGGTATTACAGCGTATTTCAGGTGTTTTTTGTTTTCAGAAAAGTCGATAGCCGTAGTAAAGGGTACTGGCTTTAATTCTTTTATTTTCTGGTTGATACTTGCCGTTAATAGTTCGGAGTGTGTAGTTTGTAGTTCGGAGTTTTGACTTTGCTGTTGCAGTTGTAATGTATTGAGCAGTTTATCCTGAACATCTGTAAAGTGCCTGCCGATAATGCTTGCAGCTTCTTCATACGAAAGGAGCTTGCCGAGCTTGTAGAGCTTTGTGAGTGGTATCACAATGTATTTTGCGAGGATAAAACCGCTTGCTGCCACAAACGAGTAGAACAAAAGGGTACGTACCAGTGAGCTGAAATGTGCGTAATACTCAAGAACAGTAACGGATATGAAGAACAGCAATACAAGCCCCGTACTATAAATGAATCCGCGTAAGAGCTGATTTTTATAGTATTTCCGGATGAACTCATCCAGCTTTGAAATTAAACTGTGATAATCACTTCCCATCTGTGGTTACGGATAACGAATTATTACGAATTTACGAATAATACGCAGCAGTTTCAATATTATTGTTGAACAACGAATTTACGAAATAGAACAGCCTATTGCTAATTGCCAACTGCGAATTGAATGGTTTTAACACTTTTTAAGATTTCCTGAGAAACAGGCCCCATTCATCTGTCCATTCTTCCTGCTCCAGCTTGTCGAATGTTTTTACCCATTCTTTGAACAGTTCACGAAATTCTTCCATTTCGGTTCGAAGGATTTTTACATAATCTTTCTCCACCTTGGTGAACATACGCAGGCCTGAAGTTGAAGTGTGGAGGTATTCGGCATGATAACGGATGATAGAAGCGTTCTGCATGCAGATAAGCCAGCTGTCGCTACCCATAGCACCTGCCAATTTGGGTGCCAGCATCATTGCGGACTCCATCAGTATGCTCTGGTGAAACTCTTTATCTTCTTCCGGTAGGCTTTCTACAAGGGCGTTTACAGTTTCGTAAATTTCAAATGCTTTTTTATAAATAGGGCTTGTGCGTATTGCTTTTTGCTTCGCTTTTTCTTCTCTTTCTATTTCTTCTTTTTCTTCATCAGAAAGATCATCGTAGTTGAAATCCCAGTTGTCCATTGTGTTTTGTTAAATGCGTTCTAACAAATATAATAAAATGGAAGGGGAAGAGAAAGAATTGGGTATTGTTTTATGCAGATATATTCGGTTGTTTTACGAAAGCTAATTTTTTGCGTTCATTGCGAGCCCTCTTCGCAGAAAGGGCGAAGCCAATCTCATTCAGGTACCTATTCCTTGTGTGAGATTGCTTCTCCGAAGGAGTCCTTCGGACACTCGTTCCTCGTTCGCAATGACGTACTATGTGTTACTCAGAAGAATGTTATTGTGGATGGTATATTTTCTCAGCAGGTATGTCCTTTATGTTTTTAGAGAAGGTCATTTTTTTTGTTTTTTGTTTTGAGAAAAGCTCCATCTGGTCCGTGTAGTGCTTGCTTTTAGGATCATCTGAATTGCCGAATGGCAATAACGTTTCAATGGATTCTGGTCCGTTTTTTGAAAAAGCTACAAAGTGGATGTAAGAGTCGCCTACAAAACCTTTGTATCTGCCGTTTTCACCCGGGACAACATAATTTGCAGCCAATACATCGCCATAGCCCGGCAGCGGTACGCTTTTTCCGCCTCTTGAATGCCTTTGAAATTCGCCCAGTGTTACATCTGTTTTTCCAAAGTGAGTAATGAAATGTTTTTTGGCGTTGGCTACAGCATCCGCAAATTCAGTATCGTCAAACTTTGCACCGCAGAAAAAATTGCCGTATCCGTACCCGTGTTTCTTAAACAGGTAATCCACACAAAGTGCCATGTATGCCGCACCAATACTGCCATGTGAGGCAACGCGATCCCATTTTTTCAGATAGTCGATTTGCTCTGCAATATCCGGGTGTTTGGAAGGGTCGAGGCTGAAAATTCCTGCCATTGATTTCATCAGAGGTGAGTTCTCAGAGAGCTTTGTATCAAACTTCATGGCTTTGAAGCTTTCAAAGTCTACTTTGTCTTTTTTTGCCATCAGCTCCATGAAGCGTATGCTTCGGTTGCTGTTGGTGTATTTCAGGCCCATGCATTTCGGGAATTTTTGTGTGTCGGTGGAGTCCAGGTTGAACTCCGCTGCTGTTGCGTTGAAGGGAGTGTTGTTCATGTTGAACAAATAACCGGATTTAGGGTTCTTGATTTGCGGAAGCTCTTCTTCTTTGTAGATTTCCTGCCAGAGGGTTTTGGAGGTGTTTCCCGGCAGCAGTCCCTGCCAGTTGTAGTCGTTCGAACGTTTTGGCAAACGGCCGTTATCGATGAAGAATATATTTCCTTCTTTGTCGGCATAAATAATGTTGAACAGCGGGAAGCCTTGTATCTGAAGGGCTTTGTAAAACTCTTCATAATTTTTTGCTTTGTTCATGAAGTAATACTGTTCACCAAAGCTGCTCGACATGTTCGCGGAAGTTCTGATGGAATAAAAATCCTTACCGGATTTGGAAGCCAGCGTGGCCCCGTAAACACTCCAATAAGTGGTTTTCTTCACACCAATTTTTATTGGCCCAAGTTTTACTTTTAGCTTCACTTTGCGCTCCTCCAGCTCTTTCCAGGCACCATCAAATTCGTACGTTAGTTTTTTTGTCGGGTGCATTTTTAGTTTGTACGTATCAACCCAATCATTTTCATTGGATGTCATGGCCCATGCAAGGTTTTCGTTGGTACCCATGAATATGGAGTTTCCAACAGGGAAGTGCGCACCTATGATATTCAGGCCTTCTTCGCTGCACAAGTGCGCCTCATGCCATGAAAACGGCCCTTCCAGCGGTTGGTGAGGGTTCATAGCCAGGTAAGTGCGGCCATCAGAACTTTTTGTCGGGCTTACAGCATAAGCGTTGGAGCCAAACGGATATTCTTCATCGTATTTTCCGTCCATTGAGTTACGTACCGGCTTTTCAACATGCACAAGGTAGCATGCCATAAACGTATATGTCTGTAAAAGGTCTTTTGGCGACATTGGAAATATGTTTTTCAACATAATATCTTTCTGATGCTTTGCAGCATAGGCATTCAGGCCCTGGCAATAACCATCAAGGTATTTTAAAAATGCTGGCGACATTTTCCCGTATTCTTTATCCACTATTTCTTTTATCCCGAAAGCATGGATCAGAAAGTCTTTTCCAGCACCTTTCTTTCCTTCATAAATCCCTGACAAGCCTTTGCCGATGATTAGTGTTTCCTGTATGAGCCTGAAATTATCTTCCGCATTTGACCAGCCAAATCCATAGGCAACCTCTGCATCTGTTTTGGCGTAGATATGGGCTATTCCGAATGTGTCGCGCACAATGGTGACAGATTCGGGGTTTATAGCCGGGAAAGTATTTGTTTGTTGAGAAAAGGTAGAAAGGCTCGTAATAAAAGAGCCTGCAAGAAAAAGAGATTTAAAGTAATTCATTATAAAAAATTAAGTCAAAAATATTTAAGTCAAAAGTCAAAAAGCCGGTCGGGAAACGTGTGAAGGGTTTACCCTCATTCGTTAAGCGGTTTTCCTATGCTTACGTTTTTCAATAAAAAATAAAATCAATCCACCAGCTGCCAGCGCTATACCCTTGTAAAGCACCCATACCGGCAATTCTACAGGTATGTTCAAATGTGTTGTTATTCCTAATATACGCGACAGGCCCCCGGGCAATACCAGCAGCTCATCATTGAATGCTGTTAATGTTTTTTCAAACCCAGCGGCAAGCACAATTGATGCCCCAACAATAAGCTGTATGCCTTGGATTACAAGCATAACAGCAATTGTTTTTAATACGCTGAAACCAAATGTGCTGCGCGATGTAACAAACAATACATAATACGTCCACAACAAGCTGAATATAAATATACTGAAGAAAATCAACCGGAACAAGGACGATGTCCAGAATAAATACCAGAAAAACATTGGTCCGCGTAAAGAAGCCACCAGCAGCGGTACCATCAGGATAAGCAGGGCCGAAGCTACCGGCAATATGCTTTGGAAGGTAATGCCCGCACTTTTGGAACCGAACCAGAAATAAAGCTGTGCAACATATAAAAGTGTCAGTACCAATAAAAAGCCTACAAAAAAAGGAGCTGAGAAGGATGTAAATACGTAAAGCCCACCGTATATGCAGAGGAACAGAAACAGGGCGGCCGCTCTTTTATCGGTTTTGCTGAGGTGCTGTATATGCGCTTTTGAAGGACTGAAAATGCTGGTCCATACAAGGGCCAACCCATTAAACCCGTATTGTTTACGTATGGCCGGACTCTTTACAAGCAGGACTGACACAACGGATGCAATGATTACAAGAAGCAGGAAACATGCAGCAGATGCAGCATCACTGTTTTTGGATGCAACAACAGCACCTACATTTGCTTCGCGGAAATTATATGCCGGAAAATCAAGATTTTTTGCATACTGCTGCTGGTGCAGCTGTTCACTTGCCAGGTAGCTGTTCAATGCAAGCTGCCATTTCTCCTGTGATTCTTTATCTCCTGTATCCAGCCAGTGAAAGTAATGCAGGAAATAGGCGCGGTAGTCGGCAAGCACTGTAAAGAGATTCTCCTGGTAGTCCAACGAAGCCATTAGTTTTTCATAGTCGTTTTTGTTTTTTGTAACACGGCCGGAAACATCCGATACGAGCTGCTTCATTTTTTTTACGCCTTCAACGGCCCTGTAACCTTCATCAACAGCAGCGTTTAGGTTGGGTTTGCAAACATAGTATATGCTGCCCAACGCAGAGCTGGAAGCGCCAACCATATCCCATTCAAATATCCACATCATAGGTGGGGGCTCTAATCCAAGCGCACGCACATCATATTTTGCAAACTCTTTGATGTAAAGTCCTTCCCTGGTAATGTCGTGCGACATCAGTAGCATTTCTGTAAGATTTGTGGTCAATAAGGAATCATCACCAAAGTAGAGGTGTATCCATTCTGCTGTCATTTCACGAACATCTGCAAATGGGTTTTGTGCAAGCTTTGCAGTGGCAAACACATTGGCATCGGTAATCACATTAAAACCATGAAAAGGGTAAATGGAGAGTGGCCCGGCCCGCAGCGGCCCGCCTTCCTGCGACCATTGCCAGAAACCATCAAAATGTTCATTGTCATTGGAGAAGCGTTGAAATACCTGCTGATGAAGCGGTGCAAGGTAATTTGGAAAAGCGTTCATGCCCTCGTATTCCCTGCGGCACTGGAATTCAGTTATCCTTCTGTGTTTTCCTGTTGATAACGTGGGGTTGTAAGGTAGCCAGCTGTAAAAGTCACCACTGCAGTATTTGGTTGAAATAACCAGGTTTGGCGAATTAATGCTGTCCAGCGCACGGTGATAGGTTTCCGGGTTTGTATGCATGTCTCCAACTTCTCCAACACCAACTGACCAGGAGCGGAAAATGATGAGTTTGTTATGTTTTTCGGCAGCGTCAATAAAGGAACGCAGCATGAGTTGCAAACCTTTAACGGATGTGACATTCAACTCGCTGAAATAGTCCCATCCGGGTCTGTTGTAGACAGTTCCAGCCTCTCCGATACGCAGCAGGAAACCATCCACGCTTGGCATTGTTTCGAAAATTTCTTCTGCACCCGATTTGTATATATCCCATAATTGCGGGTCTTCCGTGTCAATTTTACCAAGCTTTTTGAGCATGTAATTTTTCAAAGGTGTGGTAAAGGTTGTCATATCCGTACTGGCATATACCTTCAAACCTTTGCCATGAGCAATTTCCATGAGCCTGCCGAAATATTTTCTAAAAGCAAGATGACGTATGCGGTAATCGTCAGCTTCGGGATACACTTCAAAGCCGTTACCCAGCTTATCAAAATTGGCAAACTCACCATAGCCGTGGATGATGATACCGTTGTAGTCAAAAGATTTTGCACGGTCTACGAACTGTATCATTTCTTTCTCAATACGCGCAAAAGCAACCGTGTCAATAAACGGGGCTTTGGACAGGATCATGTCCTCAAAACGGTGTGTATTGTGCTCGTAATTGCTGCCCCATTTGGCAGTATCGGGAATGATGCCTACACCACCCATATCCACTATTCGTAAACCGAATTTTCTTGGGGCTTTTGAGCTGTCGTTAACCTTTGTGAATTTAGGCTCTGACTCAATGCTCGTTTTTTCTTTATATGTTATTACCAGGGATTTATTGATTTCAGTAGCAGCAAAAAAGCCAAGGGCAAGGAAGGCAATGATAAGAATCGCAACTTTATAAAACCTCATACGTTTTCCGGGTTATTGATGGATTTTGTAGGACACAAATGTAGGGCAATTTGTGTTACGATAGTATGAAGCTTTGAGAAGCTGTAGGGAAATTGTTTGAAAAGGCGGAAATTGTTTAGTTCCTGAGAATGTTGAACTTTTGCGTTTTCTTTACTTTAGTATTTGTTATTTCCATGAAATAAGTGCCAGCTTTGAGGTTTTCTGCGGGAATTGAGAACCGTTGTTCTGTTTGTTTACATTCTATTGGCTGTGTGTGGCATGTACGTCCGTTTACATCTATGATTTTAAGGTTGAAGGATTGAGGGGTATTTACTTTAACCTCTACGGTAACAATTTCCTGACCTGAAACCAGGGATGGAAAAACGGATAAGCTGATATTGTTTGAGGTATGGTTAGTAATACCGGTTGGACAAGGGGGATTTGTATTTATTGTAATGTAAAAAGCATCGCGCTCGCAGGTAAGCAGGTTAGTCGCAGTATATAGCTGATTCGCTGTTGGTGTCAGCACCAGTGAGTCCAGTGTTGAACCTCCGGGTGACCAAAGAACACTGCCTGGAAACGAAGGGTGCAGTGAAATCTGCTCAGCTGTACAAATGTTAAGGCTTTTTTTTTCACCGGCATTTTTCAGGATGGTGAAGGAATCATAGGTGCTGCCATCCGTAAGGAGAAATTTAGCATCCAGCCTGTTATTGTTTACTTCAAGCAGCATGGAACCTAAATCTGTGTTGGTGGCTTTATACATTACCGGGTGCGGCCAGCCTTGAGATGTGCCGCTCAGCTTGCCGGAACAGCCTACAACCGCATATACGGTGCCCTGGTGGGCCTTGCTTTCCTGGGTATATTTATGGTATGCACAGGCTTGTGAATAACTGCCGCTTGTGGTATCCAGTATCATGGAGGGCTGAAGCTGTGTTGAATAGTTATAATGCCCGTCTATCAGGTAGCTTCGTTCATAGCAGTGGCTGTGACCGTTCAGAACAAGGTCTACACCACCGGCTTCAATGATTGGCAGAATGTTTTCCCTCATTTCAACAAGTTCACCATTCAGCAGATTGCCATTGTCGGAATCATGGCTTCCCTTGGTATAAGGCGGATGGTGCCAGTAAGCGATGGTCCATGCCATGGTATCGGCTGCCAGATCGCTTTGCAGCCATTGCGCCATAGCACCAGTGGCAGAGCGGCTTTCATCATAACTGTCGAGTATGATAAAGTGGATGTTACCATAGTTGTATGAATAATATTTTTCAGTTCCTGATGGAACGCCACCGGCTTCTGCATTCGCGGGCAGCGTAAAAATGTCGTAGTAGGCTGGTGGAGCTGAAAAGGGTATATGGTTGTTGTAATCGTGGTTGCCTGGCGCAGGCCACAATACTGTATTTTTTAAAATGTTTTCATACATATTCTGAAAAACCCCTGTCTGGTAACAATTCTGGTTCCCGTCATTTACGCCATTTCCATAGGCATTGTCGCCAAGCATGATCCAACCGTCAATGTGCTGATGGTTGTTTACTCCGTAAAAACCATCTCTGACAGCACGCTGGTTATTGTCGCCCATGCCGGCATCGCCAATTACCCAGAAACGGTACGGTGCAATGGCTCCGGTAACCGGGCTTGTTTTAAAATACACGTCAGAAGCTTCGGAAACAAATGTTGTGAAGTTATTGCCGATAGTGTAATAATAAGAGGTTGAAGGGTTCAGACCGGAAAGGTGAACTTCGTGTTCAGTTGTGAAATCGTAGCCAAGAGACTGCTGTGTGAGGCTTCCCAGGTTTGTACCATACATTACCTTGCTGTCTGTGGCAATGCTGGTGCGCCATTTGATAATGATGCTGTTTTCTGTTGCCATTTGCAGGTAAGGTCCGCGATCCACTGAAACATTCGGTAGACTGGTACCTGCATCCATCTTTAAGTTGAAGCTGAGATCAGAAGTCCCCGGATCGGATTGGTGGATTTCTACGGCAATAACATTGTTGCCGGGAACAAGGTATAGGGGGCTAATGGTAAACTGGTGCCAGGAAGTTTCGTTGGGCCAGGCAATTGCAGAAGAGGCAAGTGTCTGATAATTGATTGTATTTGCCGGCATATTGCTTCGCCATACTTCAATGCCATTGATGTAAACTACGGCACCATCATCGCGGAGCACTTCCAGCTGGAGTTCTGTGAATGCTGCGGGGTTGCTGACAGTAAAGGCTTTACGGAAATAGGTGGTTATATACGCATTATTCGGGTCCGGACCATGAGCAACCAAAGTGGTTTCATCGTTATCACCATAACCTAGTTCTGCATTGCCTTGAGCCCAGCCGGAATCATTGAATGTGCCTGCCCTCCAGGCTGTGCCCTGATCGGTACCATTATCGAGGTATTTCCAGGAGCTGCCGGGCGGGATGATAGTTGTGGTTTGTGCGTGGGTGCTTGTATACATAGCAAATACAAGTACAATAAAGGATAGAAGGTGTGCTTTTTTTCTGGAAATTGCCATGTAATAAATTTTGTTTAACAAATTTACAAAATTCTTTTAAATGCGCAGGCGCCCATAAATAGTTAGCACGAGCGGGAGGCTCGCGCTGGAATGCTGTACGAAAGGGTGGTTTGATGTATGTCAGGTTGGAAGTTTTATTTTGAGCACAACGTATAACGTTTTTACCCGGCAAAGGTAAACCGGAAAGTTACTTTCTTAAATAGACTCTGATACCTTCCGCCTTTATACCATCGATAAAAAAATTTGCCAGGATACTATCGTTATGAATTGCAACAGAATCGGTACCGGTGATGTTGCATTGCCATTGAATAAGTCCGGCAATCTTTTCGCCTGTTTCTTTTTCATAATCTAATTTTAAAGCAGGATTCCTTGAAGTAAACACATTACCAATATTGAAGCCAGGCTCTTTGTTTTTTTTCCAGCGGATGATCGAATTGACAGTTGAGGCTTCTTCATTGTCGAGGATCACTGTTTTGTGTGCTGCAGCCACATACAGGCAGATATTATATTCCAGCCAGTTGTCGGAACAGTTCATGGCTACAGCAGCTTTTCCTTCTGGAAGCGATTCGGTGTTTTTTACAATGGTTTCTATTCTTTTTGAATAGGCATCAGCAATTGGGGTTTGGAAGTTTTTCTTTTTTAACAAAACGAAAAACACAACAGGAACTGTTAAAATTAGAATATAACGCGGCTGTATAGTTCAATAAAGGCACAAAGGAACAACAGGGCGCAGTATAGGATGCGGAAATTGATACTTTTAAGATTGAGATAATTGTTTGGAACAATGAAAAAGGCCACAATCAACAAAAGACTAAAAATAAGCGGAGCAAACAAGGTTGATCGTCCCCTCTTTTTATAGAAATAAAAGATGCTGATTGGAAATAACAGCAGAAGCAGATATTGGAAATATCGTAAATAGTGCAACTCATCGGTATGATAACAAATGAGTGGCGAAGAGTTTTGCAAAACCTGGAGCAGGTTGGTGAATGATTCAAAAACAATTGTGGTTGATTTTGATGCATCTCTTCCAAAAGCAAGGCTTAACACAACAAAAGGAATGCAAAGCAGCAAAAAGATTTTGATAAAAGGTAGTTTTTTCTCCCTGTTTATCAGCACAATGTATAATGCAATATAACCTAAGGAAAACAATGCACCTGTAAAGTGGGTAAACCAGTTCAATGTGATCAATGCGGCTAAAACAATAATCTGCTTTTTGCCAAGGTCATTCACCCGCTTATTGAAATACCCGAGGGTGATAAGCATCAACCCTAATGAAGCTAGAAAGCTGAAAAAGCCAATGATTGTAAAGAAGCTAATCACCATGGGTAGTATTAATACTGAAATTCCCTTGTGATCCGGATTGATGGATTTAATAAAATAGATGTATCCCAATATTAACCCTCCGGAAATAATCAAAATGGTGAGCATTAAAACAGTATTCGGATTAAAAAGCTCAAGCATCAGCGACTGAAAAACCAATACGCTGGTGTTGGGAACGGGAGTAATGTGTAAATCGTAAAACCGGCCGAAGGATTCGCCTGCATGAAACAGGATATCATTCAAGACTGTTGCGCTGTACAAATGGAAAGGGCCATCTCCCGTTTGATACCAGCTTACTGAGTAAATGGGGGCCAATGCTATTGCCACACCTACAGCAAGGAGAAGCCATTCTGCAATTGGGATGATACGTTTTACAAGACTTTTGGTGAGTGGCTGAATGGTTGAGAACATTGAGAACAAAATAATTTTTTTCACTTCTTTCGTATTTCTTCAAGTAAAATATATCCGTTCTATGAAAATTAAAAACGCTTCCCAGGCAAGTATGGGAAGCGTTTCTGATAATTTTTAAAAATTATGTTTACAATTTAGCCTTAATCTCCACCATATCGTATCCTTCAATGATATCACCAACTTTAATGTCGTTAAAGTTTTTAATGTTCAATCCGCACTCAAAGCCTTTGTTCACCTCTTTTACATCGTCTTTGAAACGTTTTAGTGAACCAAGTTCGCCAGTGTGAACAACAATACCATCGCGGATAATACGTATTTTGGTGTTACGGTTTACTTTACCATCCAGTACAAAACATCCGGCAATGTTACCTACTTTAGTGATGTTGAATACCTCACGTATTTCGATGTTGCAAACTGTTTTCTCTTCAAACTCCGGTGCCAATAAGCCTTCCATCGCAGCTTTGATTTCATTGATGGCGTTGTAGATGATAGAGTACAAACGGATATCGATTTGTTCTGTTTCAGCCAGCTTGCGCGCTCCTGCCGAAGGACGGACCTGGAAGCCCACAATAATAGCGTTGGATGCAGATGCAAGCAATACATCCGATTCACTGATAGCACCAACTGATTTGTGAATAATCTTAACAGAAACCTTTTCTGTGGAAAGCTTTTGTAAAGAGTCGGCAAGCGCTTCAACAGAACCATCCACGTCACCTTTAACAATTACGTTCAGCTCTTTAAAGTTACCGATAGCCAAACGTCTTCCAATCTCATCAAGCGTAATGTGCTTGTTGGTGCGGATCCCTTGTTCACGCTGCAACTGTAAACGTTTAGCAGCAATCTCTCGCGCTTCGCGTTCATCGGCCATTACGTGAAACTTATCACCGGCCTGCGGTGCACCGCTTAAGCCAAGTAAAGCAGCAGGGATTGACGGACCAGCTTCCTTAACCACCTGTCCACGCTCATTGTGCAGGGCTTTTACTTTTCCACTGAAACAACCGGCAAGTACAATGTCGCCTACACGTAATGTTCCAGCCTCAACAAGTACGGTACTTACGTAACCACGTCCTTTATCGAGCTCAGATTCCACAACAGTGCCGATAGCATTCTTATTCGGGTTTGCTTTCAGGTTCAGCATTTCAGCTTCAAGCAATACTTTTTCAAGCAAAGCATCAATGTTCAAGCCTTTTTTGGCCGAGATTTCCTGGGCCTGCACTTTACCGCCCCATTCTTCAACAAGGAGATTTTGTTGTGCAAGGGCTTCTTTAATTTTATTCGGGTTTGCTCCCGGTTTGTCAATTTTATTGATTGCAATAACAATTGGAACACCAGCAGCCTGCGCGTGGTTGATGGCCTCTATGGTTTGAGGCATCACACCATCGTCAGCCGCAACCACAATGATAGCAATGTCCGTAACCTGTGCACCGCGGGCACGCATTGCGGTAAACGCTTCGTGGCCCGGAGTATCAAGGAACGTGATGGCTTTGCCATTGTCGAGCTTCACATTGTAAGCCCCGATGTGCTGGGTGATGCCACCGGCCTCACCTGCAATTACGTTAGCTTTACGGATATAATCGAGCAAAGATGTTTTACCATGGTCAACGTGGCCCATTACCGTAACAATTGGAGAACGCGATACTAAATCCTCTTCTCTGTCTTCCTCTTCTTTAATGGCCTCCTGTACTTCAACACTTACGAACTCCAGCTTGTAGCCAAATTCTTCGGCCACAATGGAAAGTGTATCTGCATCCAGGCGCTGGTTAATGGACACAAACAGTCCAAGGCTCATACAAGTTGAAATAATATCATTAACAGCAACGTCCATCATCTGCGCCAACTGGTTGGCCGATACGAATTCTGTTACTTTGATTACCTTTTTTTCTGCTGCTTCCTGCTCTGCTGCATCCTGCGTACGTTCACTGATAAGATCACGTTTTGTTCTACGATGTTTGGAAGCTTTGGATTTACCAGCGCCACTCAGGCGTGCCAGTGTTTCTTTGATTTGAGCCTGAATCTCGTCTGGTGTCAGCTCAACTTTAGGAGCTTTATTGAACTTACCTTTTTGCCCTCCGGGCGTGAATTTTGGTTTAGCTGCACCGCTGCCACCAGTTCCGGAAGTGGCTGTATTCTCTCCACCCTCCTTATTCCAGTTGTCGCCTAAAGTTCCGCCACCAAAGCTTTTGCGGATGCGTTTGCGCTTTTTCTTATTGTCGGCCGGAATGGATGCAGAAGAAGAAGCCACCGGTTTTTTACGGTCATCTTTAACCGGCAATTCAATCTTACCTAATATTTTAGGACCTTCCAGCTTTTCAATCTTTGTTTCGTAAAAATCTACCTGTTGCTCCGGAGTTACCGTGTCAACAGTTTGTTCAGCAACAGGTGTTTCAATCACCGGCTCAGTTTCCGGTTCTTTTTCTGTTGTTTTTGATTTTTCCTTAGTAGATTTTTTATCTTCTTTTGCAGCTTTGGTTTTATCCTTTTTTTTCCTCTTCTTTTTCCGTTTTCGACTTCTTGTCCGGCTTAGTTTTGCTGTTCAGTGCATCCAGATCGATCTTGGAAACAATAGTGAACTTAATGTCGGATTTTGCTTTTTCAGCTTCCGGCTCTTCAGTTCCTTTTTTGGTGCTTGTTTCTGCCGTCTTTTTTGTTTCTTCGGCTACAACCGGTTTTTCCGGAGCAATGTTCTGAACATTTTTGATGAGGATAACATCCTCTTCTTCCGGTTTACGTGTTTCCGGCTTTTTTACATCCTGTTCAAGGCTGATGGCTTCTTTTTTTGCACGTATACTTGTAGTAGCAACCTGTTGGGCCTCTTCTTTAGCGGCTTTTTCAGACTGATACTCTTTTGATAAGAGCGCATAAAGATCATCCGAGATCTTTGCCATAGGATTGTTTTCTATGGCGTGGCCCTTGCTTTTAAGAAACTCCGTGATTGTAGAAACGCTCACATTGAGTTCCTTGGCTACTTTACTTAATCTTTGACCTGTTTTTTCTGACATATTTTTTTCTACGAATAGCGAATTTTAACGAATTACGAATCTTTGTGATTCCTGTGTTTTGTTTTTATTTATATAAATATTGCGAATAATGTGTTTTTCCTAATAAATACAAATCTTAACGTCAATCCGCAATTCGTTATTCGTTAAAATTCGTAATTCGCAGGGCTTATTCGAACTCTGATTGTAATATTTGTTTTACTTCATTTACAGTTATTTCTTCCAGGTCAGTGCGTTTTACAAGCTCTTCTGTTGAAAGCTCCAATACGCTCTTTGCTGTGTCGCAACCGATGTTTTTCAATTCATCCAGCACCCATCCTTCGATCTCGTCTGCAAATTCTTCCAGATCCACATCTTCTGTATCAATATCGGTATCACGGTAAACATCAATTTCATACCCAGTCAATTTTCCGGCCAGCTTAATGTTGTGTCCGCCTTTTCCAATTGCTAAAGATACCTGGTCTGGTTTTAAATATACTTCAGCACGTTTGTTTTCCTCATCTAATTTTACGGATGTAATTTTTGCAGGGCTCAAAGCACGTGTGATGAACAAAGAGTTGTTGGATGTAAAGTTGATAACATCAATGTTTTCGTTACGCAACTCACGCACAATACCGTGAATACGTGAGCCTTTCATACCCACACACGCTCCAACCGGGTCAATCCTGTCATCATAAGATTCCACAGCCACTTTTGCTCTTTCACCTGGTTCACGAACAATTTTCTTAATGGTAATAAGTCCGTCAAATACTTCTGGAACCTCAAGTTCAAATAAACGTTCCAGGAATGCAGAAGAGCTGCGTGATAAAATGATTACAGGAGTATTGTTTTTCATTTCCACGCGCTGAACTACAGCACGGATGGTATCTCCTTTTTTATAGAAATCCGAAGGGATTTGCTCTGTTTTAGGCAAAATAAGTTCATTCCCTTCTTCATCCAGAATAAGCAATTCTTTTTTCCAAATCTGGTAAACTTCACCAACCATGATTTCACCCACTTTCTCTTTGTATTTTTTATACAAACTGTCTTTTTCAAGTTCAAGGATTTTCGAAATCAGGTTCTGACGTACAGCAAGTACGGCACGTCTTCCGAAATCTTCCAATTTTACTGGTGTTGTTACCTCTTCACCAAGCTCGAAGCTCGGATCAATTTTGTGGGCTTCAGTAAGACTGATGTGTTTGCCTTCTAAATAGTCGAAACTGTCTTCAGCGAATTCATCATCCACTATTTCGCGGTTTTGCCATATCTCTATGTCGCCACGGTCAGGATTTACGATGATGTCAAAGTTTTCATCTGAACCAAATTTTTTCACAAGCATGCTGCGGAATACGTCTTCAATGATGCTCATTAATGTAGCTCTGTCGATGTTTTTTACTTCTTTGAATTCTGAGAATGATTCAATTAAATTGATGCTTTCCATTTTTTTAATTATTAAAATGATATTACAACTTTAGTTTCTTTGATTTGATTAAATGTTAAGGATGTGTTATTTATTACTACTTGTTTTGATTTTTTTCCTTCTGTTTTTTCTTTTGAGCGTGTTTCAAGCACAATGCCTTCATCGTTCACGGAAACCAGTTTGCCTGTAAGTTTCTGATTTCCTTTTGTAAGAACATCTACCTGTTTATCCAAATATTTCTGATACTGGCGCAGAATTTTGAACGGTTCTGTAAGTCCTGGCGACATTACATTCAGCTCAAAATCTTCCTGTTCGCGATCAAGGCTAAACTCTACATGTCTGCTCATATCCACACAGTCGCCAATAGAAACTCCTTTATCATTATCCAGAAGGATAGTGATTTTATTTCCCGGCTTTACGCTTATATCTACAATAAAATTAGTAGTTCCAGCAAGTTTTTCTTCGGCCAGCTTTTTTATTTGTTCAACAGTGATCATTCTTTTAATTCAGGCCAAAAGAAAAGGGGCTGAAGGCCCCTCTCTTTTGTTCTCTCATATTTTAACAGTGCAAATATACAACATTTAACGGAATCAACAAAATTTATTTGTGCAACAATTTGCAACTTTTAATCGTATTAATTGGCATAAATAACATTTTTGTCGAAATAATTTACCTCTTGGTACGTTATTTTCATAAAGATTGTTAAATAAAAACCCAACATGGAAACGTTCCTTGAAAAATCCTCAAAAACGGATACTAAAAGCATGTTAAAACCCTCGATGCTATTAGTGTTCATGGTACTTTCAGCCTTACAAAGTATGGCTCAAAGTGAAGCAATGACAGAAGTACAAAAGAAAGCTGAACACCAAGAATTTTTAAGCTATGTGTTTATGGTGGTAGGTTTTGTGGCTATCATTGCAATTGCCTGGTTCAGTGTTAAAAAGAAGTCTGGTGAAAGCACTAACCATCATCATCACCCGGTTCACCATCATCACCATCACGGTTCCCACGACAAGCGTTATGGAACCCATCACGCTAAATAATCCCGAATAAATAAATTTTAATTTATTGAAAATGTGGCTGTTAGCTTTCTGGCTAATAGCCATTTTTCGTTTTATTGCGAGTACATCTTCTGTTGCAGGTATTTGTGCTATTTTTGTGCATCTGAACAAATAGAATGGTTTATGCATAAAATACTTGTAGAGGGCATAAAGGTGTATGCTTACCACGGTTGCCTTGAGGAAGAAGGGCGTATAGGGGCGAATTACCTGGTAGATGTTGTGATGAAAACCGACTTTTCGCTGGCAGCACAAACCGATGATTTAACAAAAACAATTGACTATGTTGTTGTTTATGAGATTATTAAGAGACAAATGGCCATTCGCTCAAAATTGATTGAACAGGTCGGCCAGCGGATTGTGGATGAACTTAAGGGCGCTTTTCAATCTATTCAGGAGCTGGAGGTGAAGGTTACCAAGCTCAATCCTCCTATGAATGGTAATGTAGAAAGAGTAAGTATTGTAATCTCTGCCTGATGCCTTTAAAGAAGTGTTCAAAATGCGGTGACGGATTTCAATGTGGCTGTGATGCGAGCGGTTGCTGGTGCGAAGGTTTAACTGTTGAAAAAACTACCCTGGAACAGCTGAAAAATCAATTTGATAATTGCTTATGCCCTAAATGTTTAGAGCAATATTCCAGTAAAGACATAAAAAATAGATTAAATAAGTAAAATTTTACTTATTTTTGCGAACCCAAAATGAATTTAGGGTTCTGTGAACCCGTTCCGATAGCTCGGGAGGTTGGCTGAGCAAGCTTAAGCTCTAAAAAAAAAAGTAAAAATGGTCCTGTGGCCGAGTGGCTAGGCTGAGCTCTGCAAAAGCTCCTACAGCGGTTCGAATCCGCTCGGGACCTCTTAAAAATAAAGAAAAGCTCCCTGATTTTCGGGGAGCTTTCTTTTTAAGCCCATGTGCTTTCCAGGGTATTGATTTGAATGGATACTCCAACTTCCCCGTTACTTCATCTTTTCAGACGTTTATAATTGATGGGATATAAATCCATCTTTATTTGATTAAAACAAAAAATCAATTTTTGATCGTTTTGCGGTTACTTTTTAAAAGTGCTGACATTAATAAGAAAAATTACTAGTTATGACAGACCAGGAGATACTATTAAATATTCGTAATGGGAATTTGAATAAGCCCGTAAAAATGCTCTATAACGAATTCCCTAAAATTAAGGCTGGTATTATATCAGCAGGAGGTGATGCGGAAACTGCAGAAGAACTGTTTCACGATGCATTGATTGTTCTTATCGAAAAAGTAAACCATCCGGCATTTGAGTTGAAATCAAAATTGTCGACTTTTCTTTATGGCATTGCCCGTTTTTTGTGGATGAACGCGCATCGAAAACAAGCGAGGAACAATAAGGTGGATTGGGCGGATGACATAGAGTTCTCCGATCTGTTGGGTCTCTACGATAACGAGCGCGAAGAAAAGCTCCTGGCAATGGAAAAAATTATTGCATCACTTTCTGTAAAATGCCAATCGATTTTTGAGCGGTTCTATTTTAAAAATGAATCGATGGATAAAATAGCAAAGGCACTGGGCTTTTCAAGTGTCAATTCGGCAAAGACTCAAAAATACAAATGTATGGAGCAGGCAATCAAACTCGCTTCAGAAACAACACTTAAAAGATAATAACCATGAGATACTCCTTAGAAAATATAGAACGCGCAGACCGCTTTTTAAGCGATGCAATGGATGCCACTGAAAGAGCTTTATTTGAAAAAGCGCTGGAAGGCAGTGAAGAGCTTCAGCAGCTTGTAAAAATGCAGGGAATAATGATTCAGGCAATAAAGCGGAAGGCGCTGAAAGCGGAAATAATTAACATCCGGAAATCGGGTGGTAGCGGTTTAACAAACTGGTTGTTAGGTGGGTTTGTCGGAATAGCACTGCTGCTTGCCGGTGTGTTTTTATTTAAAAGCTTCACCTCCGTGAGTACGGGCATCAGGAATAATGCAGAAGTGCCAGCCCTGGCATCCCAGTCGATGGTGGATTCTATTTCCCAAGCGGTCAATGTATCGGATAGTTCATCCATTATACAAAAGAGTGCTTCAGCAATACACGGGTTAAAAACATGGGTTGCTCCGGATGTACAGGTTTTTCAGGTGTTGCCTTCAGCGGGTGCAACCATTGAAGGGAAGAACGGCACTCTTGTAATTGTTCCGTCTAATGCCTTTGTTGATGAGAGCAACAAGGTGATCACTGAAATGGTGCAGTTTGAATTGGTTGAAGCACTTCGCCTGGAAGATATGGTCCTCTACAACCTAACTACAACAGCCGATGGCAAGGCGCTTGAAACAGGTGGTATGCTGCACTTCTACTTTAGTTGTAATGGCAAAGAGGTTCGCGTAAACCCTGCAAGACCATTGTATGTGGAAGTGCCTACAGAAAAAGTAAAAAAGGGGATGATGGTATTTGAAGGCAAGCCGGATGGAACAAAAATGAACTGGAAAAACCCGAAACCACCGAAAAAATTCCTCGCTAACATTAGTTTTGATTTGCTTGATTTTTTACCAACCGGCTTTGAGGATTCAGTAAGAGCATTAATGCCTTATAAAGGACATATGTCTGCTGATAAAGAGTTGGTGGATAGCCTCTACTATAGCTTGCTTCTGAAAAAAGAAATCGAACCGGTTGGAGTTCTTAAGGAAGAGGATGCTGCCCGTATTTATGAAGGAGGGAATACGGAAACTACGGCTGATACAGTTTTGAGAACAAAAACAGTTGAAAAGTCTTACGCGATTTGTCGTGGTATTGATCCCCTTTCGGTAAAGACAATAAAAACGGAACCATACGCTAAAACATTTATTGCTACAAAAGAGTTTGCAGAGCGTATAATAGAGTTGCACCGGTTACAACAGGGCGAAGATTTGCTAAAGCTCTACATCAACAACCTGAGCGGAAATTTGTCGAAAGCTGATTCGGCAGTTGCAATGAAGCTCTCAAATAAGAATCGGAAAATTTTTGAAGCATTTGCAGCGCAAGGGCTAACCAATGTTAAAGATGCAACTATTTACCAGGAGCGGCTGAATGCTTATTACAATAGGAAATACAAGGAGCAGAAGGTCTCCAGGGACCGCCTTCAAAAAGAAATGGCCAGTAAGAATGAAGCAGAGCTGGCGAAGCTGGTTGGGGAGTATAAAAACTATTTGAAAAATTCGAAGAAGATAAACGGGAATGAGTTGCGTGCCATTGTTGGCCAAATGCCTGCTGCTAATTCTGCTACAAATTCTGTATATGCCTTCCAATGGGCTGCTCCAGGCTGGGTGAATATCGATGGCTACCTTCACCTTTTGTCTAAAGGCAGTGAAGAGGTGGAGATGAAAATAAGCAATTCACAAGGAACTACGGAAGTATATCAATGGTTGAATACCATACAAAACCTTACCCCATTGGTGCAAAATAAGGGTGTGTCCAGGGCCTTGTTCCCAAAACGTGATTCGGAATACGCAAAGGAAATGCAGAATACTTTTTGCTTTGCAATAAGCAAAGAGAAAGACGAATATCGGTGGTTTGATTTCCGTTACAATCCTTATGAAATACGAAGTGTAGATGTTGTTCTTGAGCCCATGTCAATTGCGGATATAAGATCAAGGTTGGGTATGTATGACAGCAAAGCTGGAAAGGCGCTGGAAGATAGGTTAAAATACCTCGAGGAACAGGCAATAAAATTATTGCAGGAAAAAAAGAAACAAGAAGAGTTTTTAAAGAGGATCAGCGAAAAAAGAGCTGTGATTGTAAAGGATAATCAGGTAGTTGAAAAACTGAGAAAAGTTGCTTTTCAATGTGATGATGAGCCGGAGTTTCGGAGTCAAATTTGGTATAATTAATAGTTCATCGGATTCATAAAAATGTTGTAAACTTGCATATACATGAACAGGAAAAAGATAAACTGCTGCAACGCGATATTAGCGCGGAAAAGAAGTAACGAGTAACCGGATTAAATTTTGTTTTAGCATGATAAAATGCATTAAGTATTCCTTGTTGTTTTCAATGTTATTGGGCAATATAGCATATAGCCAGACGATAGAACAGCATGAGAAAAAGAAACGATTTCTTGGCTTCAGAAGCCTGAATGATACGATTGATGACGTAAAGAAAGGTTTTTTTATATTACCTCTGTTGTATTATACTCCCGATACCCGCTGGGCAGCTGGTGCGGCTGGGGTATATTATTTTAAGCTCAGCCCCAAAGGAGTAAATGAGTATGAAACAAGGGTTTCCAATATTCAGTTTTTAGCAGATTATACACAGAACAGGCAACTCGATGTGTGGGGACAATGGAATGTGTTTACTCAAAACGAAAATTATCTGCTCAAAGGGGAATTTCGCTACCGCAATTTTCCTGATCGTTTTTATGGTATTGGAAATGCATCACTGAAAACGGATGAGGAGCGGTATGAATATAACCTTCTTAGTTTTAAATCACTTTTTCTGAAAAAGGTCTATCCATCTGTTTTTCTCGGTGTGGATTATCATTACGAGAAAGAGTATGGGTTTAAATATACACAGGGGGGTAAGCTCGAAGATGGTTCTATTGTTGGCCATAACGGTGGTATTCAGTCGGCCCTTGGCCTTGTGGCAATCTATGACAGTCGTGATAATGTAATTAATACCTTTAAAGGAAGCCTTTTTGAAGTTTCATCCTACTTCTATAAGCCACAAATTGGCAGTACATTCGATTTCACTTTTCTGAATGTCCTATACCAGAAATACTGGCGTTTGAAAGGCAGGCAGGTTTTGGCGCTGCAAACAAAAGCAAGATATGGTTTCGGTCAGGTGCCTTTCCTGGACATGTCGAATGCCGGAAATGATGATATACTGAGAGGATATCCTAAAAACCGGTTTCGTGATGTAAACTTTCTTGGCGGGCAGCTGGAATACCGTTTTCCTTTATTCTGGAGGTTTGGGATGGTTACATTTGCTGGAGCAGGTGATGTTTTTGGCAAGCACAGCGATTTGTCTATGGCTAAGGTAAAATATTCTGTTGGAGCGGGATTGCGTTTTGTGGTAAATCCGGCCGAACGCCTGAATATACGTTTGGATTATGGATACGGCCGTGAGGGAGGCTATTTTTATTTTATGGTAGCAGAATCTTTTTAAAACGTATCCCTTTTGTTTTAAAAAAAATTAATAGGTTTGTTTCTTTTTCGTCTGAACTGCATTATGAGTGTAAAACCCCCTCAAAATGAAGAACTCAGCCAAACCCACCGCAGCTCCCGCACCAGTTCCTTCTGTGAAGACTCTGGATGAGGAAATAATGACCTGGATACAATTAAAAGTAGCAAAGGCGCAAAAGCGTATTCCTTTGATAGAACAGGAACGGCCAGCTTTTGTAAAACTTTCATGAAACACTGTCCCATTGACGGATAGAATAATTGCCGTTTTTTTCTTTATTTAGGGCTCTAAATTTTTTTTATTTTCTCTTGTGACTTTTCACAACCAACGGTATTATGGTTGTAAAAGGAACAAAATGATAGCCATTACATATATGACACAATCGGCCGCTCATCATAAAACAGTGGAACAAATCCAGGAGGAAATGGAGCTGGTAATAGCTGCACAAAAGGATCCACGTTGTTTTGAACCTTTATATACACGCTATTACAAAACGATTGCCTCCTTTATTTACCACCGTTTGGATAGTAAGGAGGAAGCTTTTGAGCTCACTTCCCAGGTGTTCTACAAGGCACTTGAAAACCTTTCTAAATACAAGGTTCAGGGGGTGCCCTTCTCTGCATGGCTGTTCCGTATTGCCAGCAATGAACTGAACCTGTTCTTTCGTAAAAACAAATCCGCACGTTTTGTTGATATTGATGAGCGGGGAGCAGCTGATTTAATGGTTTCCATGGAGGATGTCCCCTCTTCAGTTGCTGACGAACAATTGTTTGCGGCATTGCAACACCTGGAAGAGGAAGAAATGGAACTGATTGATATGCGGTTCTTTGAAAAGCGTTCTTTCAAGGAAATATGCGACATCACAGGGCTGAATGAAAGTGCCTGTAAAATGAAGGTTTACAGGATATTGGAAAAGTTAAAGAAAAAAATTAATAAAACAGTTTAGAACTCATGAATAAGTTTAATATCAGGAAAAACAGGGAAAAGCTTTCTGACCAGGAAATACAGCAGAATATGAATTTCGATAAGTTCATATCAGGCTATACTCCGGGCAAAAGCTGGTTTCCTAAAGGTGGAAAGTTTTATTCCATCTTCGCCTCCACAGTCGCTGTACTTACGGTAGCAGGATATTTGATTTATAAAAATCAAATGTCTGAAAATGTCACCAGTGAAAAACCATTTATAAATCCTCCTTCTGAAATTTTAAATGTCCCGGCAGATTTGTTTGTTTGTCTTTCTGCTGAAGATACAACCATTGTGCATAGCACAGGGACTATCATACATGTGCCGGCCTCTGCGTTCGTAGATGAAAAGGGCAATGATATAAGCGGGCCTGTTCAGATTAAGTATCGTGAGTTCCACGACCAGGCAGATATTATGGTAAGCGGGATACCGATGAATTATGATTCTGCTGGTGCTGGCTATCTGTTGGAATCCGCTGGTATGTTTGAGCTGAAAGCATTCCAGGGAAATAAGCCGGTACAATTAAAGCCTGGCAAATCAATTATGGTAAATATGGTTTCCCATACCAATAACTCAAGTGATTACAACCTGTATTACCTGGATACTGTTACCAGGAAATGGAATTATATCGCAGAAAACACAAAAACAAACAACACTTGCTTACCTGTATTTGAAGTAAATGAACCTTATGCACAAAAGATGAAAGCCGAAGATGCAAAAATGGAGCAGGCGAGGCCTGTATTCCCTGCCAAAGCAGATCCGGGAGAATATAATTTTGTGATCGACTTTAAAAAAGATGAGTTCCCTGAGCTTGCAGCTTTCACTGGTTTGAAGTTTCAACCTGTAGAAAAAAAGAAAAAGTTGCACACACAGCTTTCCAAACAGGTTTGGGAAAATATTTCGATAGAAAGAAATGTTGATCCACAGTTCTATGATGTTACTTTCAGCTCTGAAAAACAAAAGCAAACAATAAAGGTAAAGCCCGTGGTTGATGACAAAGACTATAATAAGCAAAAAGCGGAATATGATAAAAAATTAAAATTGTACGAAACTTTTCTTGCTGCGAAGAAAAGACGGGAAAAGGAGAAGAAGGATTCTTTGTACCGTATTAACAAGATATATGAAGCTGTGGCCCAAAGCAGTGATCTGAACGAAAGATTGAATAACTTTATTGATGGGAATTTTATGGAAACATCAAAGGATTTACTTGTATACAGGACCTTTTCTATTAATAAGCTTGGAATATGGAATAGCGATAAACCGTTTAAGTTTTTCGCATCAGACGAGAAATATTCTGCAAGATTTGTGTCGGAACGCAACGTAAACCTGGTTTTGAAGTGTGTATACTTCATGAAGCGGGATGTAAACAGTATTTATCGCATTGAAGACCTAACTTACAGTAAAATGCCCTTTGCAAAGAATATTGACGTAATCGTTGGTGTTGGATATGACAATTCATTGTATTATCTTAAGGACGATGAAATAAAGCTTGTAGATACGGGAGATAAGGTGCTTGAGCTTAAAATGAAGGAGGCCAAAGGTGTAATGAATACAAAAGATTTAAAGCAGCTATTCAAAATATGAGTTTACGTCAGTTTATTTGTTTTTCTATACTTACACTGCTTGCTCTGCAGTTGTGTTCACAAACCCTTGTGTTCACTGTGCGTGCGCCTGCTATACAATGCTCAATCGTAACGGATGAAAGTTTCCTGAGGCTTGAGGTTGATAATCCTGTCAGGGTTAAAATCAAAGGCCCCGAGAATCTTAAAATCCATGTTTTCCTGACGGGGGGTAAGATAATTTCTTCAAAAGGGGATATCTATTACATGCGCTTTACAAAGCCGGGAACAGCCGCAATATCTGTATATAAAGAAGGGAAGTACGGAAGGGATTTGCTTACTACAAAAAAAATGGATGTAAAAGGTCCTGAATTATATTTCTGCAATATAAAACTGGATTCAGTATCTAAATATATCCGTCTGAAAGGAAATGGGGCAGGTATGCATGCCTACTCCAATTACTATAAAAAGGATATGAGCATTACATCTTTTGAAATGTTTTTTACTGAAGATACTACCAGGAGGGGTGCCGAGCCTGCACGCATGAAATCAGATAGCTGCATGATTACTCAGCAGATGAAAAATGCGATTATGAATTTTCAGCCCAAATACAGTTCCATTTATATGCTCAATATTATTTGTAAAGTGCCCGATGGCACGAAGCGCATTCTTGATCCCATACAACTCCGGGTAGATGTGGATACTGCCAATAAAGAAAAATTATCGCTTATTTATTCTGTTTCCCGAAAAGTTTTGTAAATCGTTTATGGAATTTTTTACCTCATGCGTCTATCTGGTAAAAGAAATTCTTTATGCGTTATTTCATATTCAATCTTCTTGTTTTTGCTACGCTTTCTCTTTATTCCAGGCAGGTATGTGTTAAAGGGAAAGTGATTGATGCGGAAAGTGCATCACCCCTGGCTGGTGTTGTCGTTTCATTAAGTGGCAGCGCTTTCAATACTCTTTCCGGTGAGGACGGGCGGTTTTCCTTTAGAGTAAATGAAGATGCCGGTAGCTGGCTGTCCTGCACAAGGTTCGGTTATGAGCCTACAGTAAAAAAAATAAGTTTAAACAAGGACACTGTTTTTGTGACAGTAGCCATGAAAATGAAGCAATTTGCCCTTCCCGGGGTTACGGTTTCTGCAAATAATGATATTGATACGGTTTTCGGTACATGGCGCTTCAGTGTTGCGGATTTTGAGTTTTATGAAGACAAGCTGCTGCTGCTTACCTATGAAAAGAGCCTGAAAAATGCAAAACTGATTTTGGCCGATGCCTCTCAAAAGGTGCTTTCATCCTTTGTAATACCCGATGAGGCAAAGCGTTTTTTTAAAGATTATACCGGTACGGTAAACGTCATTTGTGATGAGCATATTTACAGGATTGCAATCAGGGAAAATAGGTTGTACCTGGCCTCATTGCCGGTAGATGCCTTTAATGAAAGGATTTTGCCTTGTATTGATTCCCTCGGTAAGAACATTTATTTTTCGGATTATAGCAGGGATTACCCTGAATTCACCTACTACGCCTATAATCCATCTATGGATCAGGTACATTCTTTGAAAACTGTTACCGACAGGGAACAGTTGAAAGAATACAATATGGCTTACTATTTCCTGAAACCCAAGGAGCGTCTTATTGCGCGCAAACTGGAGGCAGAGTACAATGTGGATAAGCACAAAATTGCGGCTGTAATGGCAGGTGCAACCCAAAATATGCTGTATACTCCATTGTATGCGCCTTTGTACATTATTCACGATACTATTATGGTGTTTGATCATTACAACAATGCAATTTTAAAATATACCGCTGATAATAACCGTTTTGATTCCATACCAGTGAACTACCACCACCCGGCACAATGGCGGGATTGGAAACACAAGCTTTTTGTTGATAAGGGAAAAGGTGATGTATATGCTTTATATGAAAAAAACGGGTTTTTCTGCCTGAAACAAGTCAGCCTTTCAACAGGTGCTGTTATAGGTTCTTACACGCTATACAACAGGTTTGTTAAAAATATAAAGGTGAAAGATGGATATGTATATTATGTTTTCCATCCGTTTGAGTCCCTGCAGCAGGCTTTTGTTTACCGCGAAAAAATAAGCATCAAATGAATTGGGGAAATTGAACCACAATCTCTGCGGGTCAACCAGGGATGTTTAAACGTATTGCCTTCTTTTTGGTGGGCATTCAATTTGTAAGTTTCATAATAAAGTCTTTGAAAACAAATGTGGAATGGAACATAAGAAGCTGGCAGGTAAAATAATACTTGTAGACGATGAAAAAATAGAAAAGGAGCTGTTGGAAATGGCTTTGGGCAACCTGGGGATACGTGTTGAACTCCTTTATTTTCATGATGCTTTTGAAGCACTTGAATATCTGAGGAACACCAGTGATGATATTTTTATTATCATTTCGGATATGAATATGCCCAAAATGAATGGTCTTGATTTCAAAAAGGCTATCGATAATGATCCAAACCTCCGTTTTAAAGGCGTTCCATTTATCTTTTCAAGTACTGCTGCCACTAAACATCAGCTCGAAGAGGCTTACGATTATCGCCTTCAGGGTTATTTCCTGAAACCTCATGATATTAATTCCATTGCGAAACAGCTGGAGCTGATTATCAATTACTGGATAATAAGTGTTCGTCCGGACAGCGATTATCTTGGCAAGCAGGAAAGCGTTTACAAGCTTTGACAATGCTGTCATTTCTTTGCGATAAAACCATTATTTCCGTTTTTTCAATATTGTTGTATCTTTATACAGTAATATAAAAAAGCAACAATGAAAATTTACCGTTTCTTCTTATTTCTTCTTCTGCTTTCCGCTCCCGCTTTTTCACAAACGGATGTAAAGCCAAAGCTGTCGCCACTTACAAAGAAGTATCTTGCTGAACTGAAAAAAGGTTCTTCGCCATCAAAAATACAGGATGGCTATGTTTATAAAAGGCTTGCCGATGGCAATCTGTGTATCAGTGCCATGATAAAGGTGGCAGAGGAGTCCTCTGTAAATCAGAAACTAATTGCTGCCGGCATTACCGTGGGTACCAAGGCTGGCAGTATATGGACCGTACAGGTCCCTTTGGATAAAGTTGCCGATTTTACATCTATTGCTGGTATTTCATACATTCAGTTGGATGAGCCTGTTTTTCCTGCTTTGCACATGGCAAGAAAGGCTTCCCGTGTAGATTCGGTTCACATGGGCTATAACCTGCCAATGGCATACAGCGGTAAGAATGTTATAATGGGCGTAATTGATTTTGGTTTTGATTACAATCATCCTACCTTTTATGATACCACACACTCGGCATACAGGGTAAAAAGGGTATGGGAGCTGGGCAATAACGGTACTCCTCCTTCCGGCTATGCTTATGGTCATGAACTTGTTGATTCAGGAAGCATCCTGTTACAAGGTACTGACAACATGGTACAGAGTCATGGCACTTGTGTTGCAGGTATTGCGGCTGGTTCCGGTGTTGGCAGCATTGTTACTTCCGACAGGTACCGGGGTATGGCTTATGAGTCCGAAATGGTGTTTGTGGGTGTAAGGCGTGATTCTATTGAAGACCAATGGATGCAGAGTGGATTTTCTGATTTTGTTGATGGTATAAACTATATTCTGACTTACGCCAACACAGTTGGGAAGCCCGCTGTTGTAAACATCAGCTGGGGCTCACAATCCGGTCCTCATGATGGAACATCCCTGTTTAACCAGGCTTGCGACAATCTTACGGGGCCAGGAAAAATTGTTGTGATGAGTGCCGGTAATGAAGGGCAGGATAAAATACACCTTTCAAAAACATTCACTTCAACGGATACATTGCTCAACACATTTGTGGTTTTTGAACCCGCTAATTACAGGCGCACCTGGGTGGATATCTGGGGCGATACCAATAAAACCTTTTGCGCGAGCGTCACCCTATACCACAACGGGGTGGCTGGAAATACGACCGGGTATTATTGCATAGACGACTTGCTTCACACGCATAACATTATGGCCGCAAACGGCACTGATACGTGCCTGGTGGAATTTATAACTGCTACGGCCGAGTTCAATGGCAAACCAAGAATGACCATTAACATCTTTAACAAAGGCACCGACAGTGTCAGGGTATCCGTTAAAGGCAATGATGGTAAAATCAATGCCTGGGATGAATACTATTACTATGGTTTCCCATACCGTTTCAGCAGTGAGTTTAAAAGCCTTGGTATTGCCGGGCATGTAAATGGAAACAGCATATCAACTGTTAGTGACATGGGCAGTGCACAGTCGGTGTTGCTGATTGGTGCCTATGCTTCAAAAGTTAATTTTACAGATATCAATGGCAATGCATGGAGCTATAGTGGCTATGTGCAGAACGGTAAACTTGCACCATTCTCTAGCCGCGGTCCTATGATTGATGGCAGGATCAAGCCCGATATTGCTGCACCGGGCATCACTATTGCATCTGCAATGACTTCTTATTCAACTTCTCACACGCCAACAGGCGATGACAGTTCTTCTGTAATCAGCGTGGTAAGCGGGTATCAGCATCCTGTTACCGGAAACAGTTATTATTACACGGAATTTCTGGGTACTTCTGCATCTTCTCCAGCAGCAGCGGGTATAGTGGCATTATTGCTACAAGCCAATCCCAGCCTTGACCCTGAGCAGCTGAGGGAAATTATCAGAACAACCGCCATTGAGGATGCACAAACAGGAAATATACCCGATGCCGGAAATAACAATTGGGGCCATGGGAAACTGAATGCGTATGCAGCAATTAAAAAGGTGTTGCAGGGAGCTTCGGGGGTTTACGATTTCCAGGGTAAAAGGCTGGATTGCGTGCTGTATCCAAATCCTAACAACGGTCATTTTACTCTTGATTATACTTCCGATAAGCAGGAAACAGTTAACATAGATGTTATGAATGTTGCTGGTAGCAAAGTTGCGGGGCAGTCATGGAGCGTAAGCACCGGAAATAACCGTCAGCAGCTAAACCTGGCAGGACTGCCTAAAGGGCTCTATATCGTAAGGGTTTCATCTGCCGAAGGGTATGTCAATATAAAAACATTGGTGGATTAATGGCGTGTTAGTTGCACCAGGGCAGTGCCGGCCTGTGTTCACGTTCTGCCAAAGCATTTTTTTTGTAACTTTAGCCTTTGCGAAAATATTAGTAAAATGACGATTTACGATAAATACGAAACAGTAATAGGTTTGGAGGTTCATGCCCAGCTATCAACTAAAAGTAAGGCATATTCGGGAGACTCTACCGAATTTGGTGTGCTTCCGAATACCAATGTAAGCCCTGTTTCTTTGGGTCATCCGGGCACGCTGCCTGTATCCAATAAAAAGGTGGTTGAATATGCTGTTCGTTTGGGACTGGCTCTTAAATGCAATATCCGAGAGTGGAATGAGTATGCGCGTAAAAATTACTTTTATGCCGATTTGCCAAAAGGTTACCAGATTACACAGGATAAAACACCTATTTGCACTGGTGGCTTCGTAACCATCAAGCAGGAGGATGGTACTGAAAAAAACATCAATATTACCCGTATCCACATGGAGGAAGATGCCGGCAAAAGCATCCACGATATTGATCCGTTTGATACGCTTATTGACTTGAACCGCGCTGGTGTTCCGCTGGTAGAGATTGTAAGTGAGCCGGAATTACGCAGTGGGGAAGAGGCTTACAAATATTTAACCGAGGTTCGCAAACTGTTGCGTTACCTCGATATCTGTGATGGAAACATGGAAGAAGGCAGTCTGCGTTGCGATGCCAATGTTTCTGTACGTTTAAAAGGTGCTACTGCTTTTGGCAGACGTACTGAAGTAAAGAATATGAACTCCATCCGTAACGTGCAGCGCGCTATTGAATTCGAAGCAAAACGCCAGATTGAAGCCATTGAGAACGGTGAGGAGATTTCGCAGGATACTCGTAGTTTCAACGCTGTAACAGGTGAAACCTTTATTTTGAGGAGCAAGGAAATGGCGAATGATTACCGTTATTTCCCTGAACCGGATCTGCAGCCTGTTGTAGTATCACAGGAATATATCGCAAAGGTGAAAAGCCTGCTTCCACCATTGCCGAATGAGCTGTTTAAAAAATACCTTTCACTTGGTTTATCTGCTTATGATGCCGGTGTAATTACTGAGTCTAAAGAAATCGCTTTGTATTTTGAGGATATTATTTCAAAAACCAAAAATACCAAAGCTGCTGCCAACTGGCTTACAGTTCAGATAAAGTCACACCTGAATGAAAATGCACTGCACATTGCCGATTTTAAAATCACTCCGGAGCGCATTGCTCAGCTTGTTGATTTTATTGATAGTGGTAAAGTGAGCCACACCATTGCCGTTCAGAAAATATTCCCCAAAATGCTGGAGGAACTTGGTAAATCGCCATTGCAGATTGCTGAAGAAAACAACTGGATACAGGAAAGCGACAGTGGTGCCCTCAATGAGTTTGTAAAGCAGGCGCTTGCAAAGTACCCTGAAAAAGTGGTTGAATACAATAACGGAAAAACAAGCCTGCTGGGCCTGTTCATGGGCGAGGTAATGAAACTTTCAAAAGGTAAGGCCGACCCGAAAGTAACAACCGAACTGGTGAAAAAAATGCTGGAAACATCGAATGACATGTCAAAAGCCTGATTAATCTAAAAAAGAAACTATACTATATGAAAAAATACGATTTTTTATCTGGCATTAAAAGCTGGCAAACATTAACTGCGGTATTGCCTATTGTTATACTCGCTGCCTGCTCCAATACCAATCCTCAGCCAAAAGGTGATACGGAAATTAAAGGAAAACTGAATAACGGCAATGGTGGTTCTGTTTATCTGGATCTGATGTCCACACAGGGTTTTGTACCTGTTGATACTGCTGTGATGGATGAAAAAGGGGAGTTTACAATGAACCTGGATGTTAAAGAACCAGGGTTTTACAGGTTAAAAACATCCGACAGGAGTTTCGCAACCCTCATTCTTACTGGAAAAGAAAAGGCCATTGTTAACGGAGATGCCAGCAATTTGAGCAATACATACACTGTTGAAGGTTCTCCGGATTCAAAAATTTTCTGGGAAATCAGCCAGGCATCTGCTAAAAATTACAAAAGCCGCGACTCCCTTCAAATGGTGCTGCAGACATTTGCAAACACTCACCAGAATGATCCGGCTGCTATCCAGTCCATGAACAAAGCCCTGGAAGAGCAATATTTTAGCCTTGTTGCAGCGCACAATAAATATCTGAGCAACCTGGTGGAAAAAAATGGTTCATCATTGGCTGCCCTGGCTGCAATCCAGCAGCTGCCTTCTGAAGATTATCTCCCGCTTTATTTTAAGCTGGATGAATCTTTGTTTGCAAAATATCCGAATTCAGAATACGTAAAAATGTTCCATCAGGATGTTGTGAATAAAAAGAAGCTGGCCAATGGCGCTGAAGCACCTGAAATAACGATGAATACACCGGATGGAAAAGCGCTTTCACTCTCATCGCTGAAAGGCAAGGTAGTGCTTGTTGATTTCTGGGCATCGTGGTGTGGACCATGCCGCCAGGAAAACCCAAATGTGGTAAAGGCATACAATAAGTACAATCCTAAAGGCTTTGATATTTTTAGTGTTTCCCTGGATAGCGATTTGGAAAAATGGAAAATGGCCATTCAGAAAGACAACCTAACCTGGAAAAATCATGTGTGTGATTTTAAAGGCTGGCAGACATCAGTGGTGAAACAATATGATTTTAAAGGCATTCCTTACAATGTGCTTCTGGACAAAGAAGGAAAAATAATAGCTAAAAACCTAAGGGGTGAAGCCCTGGAAGCAAAGCTGGCAGAAATTTTTAAATAACAGATGTAGTTATATTGAGTTGTCCAATATCTCTCCGCAAGGAGTCCTTCGGACAATACATATTTCACATCCATATTTTTCACATGAAAAAATATTTTTCTTTTTTTACACTTGCTGTATTCCTTATAAACACAGCCTTTGCGCAATCGTATTTTCAGCAGGAAGTAAATTATACCATTCATGTAAAGCTGGATGATGTAAAACATGAGCTTACTGCAGAGGAAACAATTGAATATATCAATAATTCCCCGCATGAGCTCACGTTTATTTATATGCACCTGTGGCCCAATGCCTATAAGGATAACAACACGGTTATGGCCAAAGAATTTCTCCGTCATGGCGACAAAAGTTTTTATTACGCCAAAGACGATGAGCGTGGCTTTATTGATCAGCTGGATTTTAAAGTGGATGGACAACCAGCCAAATGGGAGCTTCTGAAAGATAGTATTGATATTTGTAAGCTGTACCTCAACCAGCCACTTAAAAGTGGGGAAAAAATAACAATTACAACTCCTTTTCATGTAAAGCTTCCGTCTGGCGAATTTTCAAGGTTGGGGCATATCGGCCAATCCTATCAGATTACACAATGGTATCCTAAACCAGCGGTGTATGATCGTAATGGCTGGAACTATATGCCTTACCTAACACAAGGCGAGTTCTATTCCGAATTCGGAAGCTTTGATGTGAGTATAACGCTTCCTAAAAACTACGTACTGGGGGCTACAGGAGATATGGTTGATGGCCAAAAGGAGCTGGACTGGCTGAACCTGAAGGTAAAGGAAACAGAAGCAATCAGCACTTATAATTCAAAAGACCTCGCTTTTCCGGTATCAGACACGGAAACCAAAACACTCCGGTTCAAACAGAAAGATGTACATGATTTTGCCTGGTTTTGCGACAAACGCTATCACGTATTGAAAGGGGAGGTGGAAACCCCGCATACAAAGCATAAGGTTACAACCTGGGTAATGTTCACCAATGCTGAAGGGCATTTGTGGAAGAATGCAATTAAGTACGTAAATGATGCCGTGTATCATTATTCCCTCTGGAACGGTGATTATCCTTACAACCATTGTACTGCCGTAGACGGCACCATCAGTGCGGGTGGGGGTATGGAATACCCGAATATTACAGTTATCGGCACCTCCAATACTGCCTTTATGCTGGATGTGGTGATTACTCATGAAGTGGGGCATAATTGGTTTTATGGGATGCTAGGCTCGAACGAACGCATACATCCCTGGTTGGACGAAGGTTTAAATTCATTCAATGAGCTTCGTTATGTACGTAAAAAATATCCGAACGAGGGCCTGTTAGGCTCAGAAACCAATAATGCGCTTAGTAAGATATTTGATGTGCAGCGTTATAAACATAAGGCGCAATATGAATTTGGGTATTTGTTGTCTGCAAAAAAAAATGAAGATCAGCCAATGGAGCTGGAAGCATATAAATACACACAATACAACTATGGTGGGATTGTTTACTATAAAACCGCAATTGTATTTGACTATTTAATGGCGGTTGTTGGTGAAAAGGAAATGGAGAAAGCAATGCAGCACTATTTTGATCTGTGGCATTTCAAACATCCTCAGCCGGAAGATTTTAAGAAGGCCCTGGAAGAATCCACAGGAAAAGATCTGACATGGTTCTTTAATGATTTTGTTAACTCTACAAAGAAGGTTGATTACAAAATCAAATCCGTTGAAAAGAATGTTGATGGTTCTTGGAGCATTAAAGTAAAAAATAAAGGCGACATTAAATCTCCCGTATTTATTCAGGGCCTGAAGGATGGCAATGTAGTTCAGAATGCTGTTTACGATGGGTTCTCTGGTAAGCAGACATTGTCTTTTCCTCCTCCCGGGGGTGATATTGACATGTTTAAAATAGATTACAAAGAGGGCATCCCTGAAATTAACAGGAAAAACAATACCATCAAAACCAGCGGACTGTTCAAAAAGGCTGAGCCTTTCAGATTGCAATTCCTCGCAAGCCTCGATAACCCTGATAAAACACAGCTATTCTTTTCACCGGTTATGGGCTGGAACAATTATAACCGTTGGATGCTTGGCCTTGCATTCTACAATCATGCTGTACTTCAGAAAAAGTTTGAGTTTGAGCTTATGCCGATGTATAGCTTTGGGACCAAAGATATTGCCGGTTTCGCGCACCTGGCTTACAATATCTTTCCGGACCATTTGCCGTTTCAGAACGTTAGCATCGGTGTGAAGGGTACGCGCTATGCGTACTCCAAATCTCCGTTTGATATTAATTTTAATAAAATTGCTCCTGAATTAAATATAGCCATCAAAAAGGCAGATCAGAACAGTAAGGTGGATCACTCGGTTAAATACCGGTATATAGTGCTTATGAATGATACCAGCCGTGTATATGGCTCAGCCTTGGACGGATCGCCAATCGTTAATAAAGAACAGGTGCAATATCGTTTCAATGATGTTACTTATGAAATGCGGGGAACAGATGCCATACAGCCTTTTAACATACGTGTTAATTTTCAGGAAGGCGGACAGCGCAATAGCACGAATGGCATTGCTATTGACGAGATGATGAAGGTGTCGTTTACCGCGCTCTATAAATATAAGTTCAAAGGCAACAATAAAGGCATTGATGTGCGGTTGTTTGCAGGAACGTTTATTAATACAAGCGCTATGGATGCCAATCGGTACAGGTTCCGTCTGAGCGGACAAACCGGATATCAGGATTACTTATTTGACCATATTTATCTTGGGCGGACTGAAACCAATGGTGTATTGGCCAATCAGTTTACAGAAACGGATGGTGCTTTTAAATTTTATTCACCAGTGGGTCAAACGTCAAAGTGGATGTCAGCACTGAATGTGAAGGCATCTTTAGGAAATTTAAAACTGCCGTTGAAAGTTTACGCGGACGTGGGTACAACAGGCGATGATGCAACGATCACTGAAAGTGTTTTATACAATGCGGGCTTATGTCTTTCATTAAGTGATAATTTCCTTGAAATATATTTCCCTCTGTTACTTTCAAAGGATTTGGAAAATTATAAAAAGATTGCAGGCTTGAAATATGTGGAAACAGTGAGGTTTACTTTAAATCTGAACCTGTTGAATCCAATGGATTTTATTAAGAATTTTGAGATTTAAATTTGAATCCCGGTAAAAAAATATATTTCGCTTCCGATTTTCATTTGGGTATTCCCAACCATGAAAAAAGCCTTGCCCGCGAAAAACTTATCGTTAAATGGCTTGACGAGGTGAAGCACGATGCGTACGAAATTTACCTGATAGGCGACTTGTTTGATTTCTGGTTTGAATACAAGCACACCGCTCCTAAAGGTTATGTACGCCTACTCGGTAAAATAGCAGAAATAGTGGATTCCGGCATTCCCGTAATTTTATTCACTGGTAATCATGACATGTGGATGTTTGATTATTTGCCTAAAGAGTTAGGTGTGACCATTCATAGGAATTCAATCACAAGGGAATACAACGGAAAGAAATTTTTTATTGGACATGGTGATGGCTTAGGCCCTGGGGATAAAGGATATAAGTTTATAAAGAAAGTATTTGCAAACCCTTTTTGTCAATGGCTCTTTGCCCGTCTGCACCCCAATTTTGCAATGAGCATGGCCAATTTCTGGTCGAGAAAAAGCCGACTCGCAAATGGTCCTAAAGACGAGCAGTTCCTGGGTGAGGAAAATGAATGGCTGGTGATTTATGCCAAAGAAAAATTAAAAATTACTCATTACGATTATTTTATTTTCGGCCACCGCCATCTGCCCCTGGATATTAAGCTTTCAGAAAAAAGCCGCTATATTAATCTTGGTGAGTGGATAAACTATAATAGCTATGCGGTGTTTGATGGTAACCATCTTGAACTGAAGAAATACAAATAGGTTTACTATCCTGCTCGTTGTTCTGACAGATAATTACCTTATTAAATTCAAACCAGCTGTATAAATTGTCAGTCCAAGAAGCTCACATCTCACATCCCACATCTATCTTACCCAATCTTCTTCACCAAATCCGCCAGCCTGTTTGAATACCCTGCCTCATTATCATACCAGCCAATGATTTTCACCATATTGCCTACAATGGAAGTAAATTCAGCATCATAAATGCAGGAGTGTGGGTTGCCAACAATATCAACCGATACAATAGGTTCATCAATATACTGCAGAATTCCTTTCAGGGTAGTTTCACTTGCTTTTTTGAATGCCGCGTTTATTTCTTCTGGGGTTACATGTTTGCTTAAAAGGCAGGTAATGTCTGTCAGCGAGCCATCCGGCACCGGTACACGCATGCCGCAGCCACCCAGCTTCCCTTCCAGGTGAGGGAAAATTTTTGTGATCGCTTTCGCTGCCCCTGTTGATGTGGGTACAATGGAAAGTGCTGCCGCACGCGCCCTTCTCAAATCCTTGTGTGGTGCATCGTGCAGGCGCTGGTCGCCAGTATAAGAGTGAACAGTAGTTATAAAGCCATCCTCAAGCCCCCAATTCTCATCAAGCACCTGTATCATGGGTGCTGCACAGTTTGTGGTACAGGAAGCATTTGAAATAATCACATCGTCATCATTTAAGATGTGATCATTCACTCCCATTACAACAGCCTTAATGTCATTGGAGTTGGCTGGTGCAGAAATAATTACTTTTCTTGCACCTGCTGTAATGTGTTTTCCTGCAGATGCTTTATCCAGGAAAAAGCCTGTGGATTCAATAACCACATCAATATTCAAATCTTTCCATGGCAGATTTGCAGGATCTTTTTCCGCAAAAACAGTTACCTTTTTTCCGTTAACAACAATGGCTTTGTCTTCGGCCTTTACATCGGCCTGGATAATTCCATGAACAGAATCATATTTTAATAGGTGTGCAAGTGTCTTGCTATCCGTAAGGTCGTTGATGGCAACTATATCAATATTTTCATCATTCAGCATAATACGGAAGGAAACCCTTCCTATTCGGCCAAAACCATTTATTGCAACTCTGATTTTTTTCATTGTGTAATTTTTTACAAAGATACGGTCAAAACGAGATTATTATTCTGGAACACATCTAAAAGTTCAATTTAAGTTTCTTTGTTATACAAGCGGATAAAAAGCATCTTCAATATGATTGATTTTCACCTGGTTGTCTCCCATTACAATGGATATAATATCAAAACGGACTTCCAAATCCAGTTCATTCCGGATAATGTACTCATGGGCCGTTTTTATCAGGTTTTTCTGCTTCTGCTTGTTTACAAATGTTTCAGGCTCACCAAAATAATTGCTTTTTCGGGTCTTTACCTCGGCAATCACAAGCGTTTTACCAATACTGGCAATAATATCCGCTTCCAGGTTTTTAAATCGCCAGTTGGTTTCCAGAACCGAATACCCTTTCTTTTCCAGAAAAGCACCTGCAAGCTTTTCACCTTTGGTTCCGGTGTCGTTGTGTTCTGCCATGCTGTTTTTTGTTAAGAAACACTAAATTAACCAATTTTTACCCCGTTTTTCGATCTTTTCTTCAATTTTAAACGCTTATAAGCGGCTTTTTTGTAATTTTGTAGTTCAAATTTTTAAAATCAACGAAAATGTTAAACAGTGTATTAATCGGATTTTTAGGCTTGGGTGGAACCGAATTGGTTGTCATTTTGGTAGTTGTGCTTTTGCTTTTTGGTGGTCGTAAAATTCCTGAATTGATGAAAGGCCTTGGTAAAGGGATTAAAGACTTTAAAGATGCCTCCAAAGGAGTAGAGGGCGATAGCGCTGCTGCACCTGAAAAAAAGGACTAAATCATATACAGTAAACAATAAAGAAGTACGAATTTGCAGTCTGAAAAACGGACTGTAAATTCGTTTTTTGTTTATAACTCTTAGAATTCGCTATTCGTATAAATTCGTAATTCGTAGCAATGTACAATTCCCTTTCCGAAGTACAGTCCGACCTTGCCGGTAATAAGATTACCTGTGTTGAGCTAACAAAGGCCTATATCGCCCGCATTAACGAAAACCGCCATCTGAACGCATTTCTTGAAGTGTTTGAGAATACTGCGCTTGAAAAAGCAAAGGAGGTAGACGGGAAGCTGAAATCCAAAACTGCCGGAAAGCTTGCCGGTATGGTCATTGCCATTAAAGATAATATTTGTTATAAAGGACATAAAGTTTCAGCTTCCTCAAAAATACTTGAAGGTTTTGAATCGCTTTTCAGTGCTACTGTGGTAGAGCGTTTACTTGCCGAAGATGCTGTAATCATCGGCCGTTGCAACTGCGATGAATTTGCAATGGGCAGCTCCAATGAAAATTCTGCGATGGGGAAAGTCTTGAACCCGCTGGATATTAAACGGGTTCCGGGAGGCTCCTCGGGTGGCTCGGCAGCTGTTGTTGCTGCTGATTTGTGCCTTGCTGCACTGGGTACAGATACTGGTGGCTCCATTCGCCAGCCAGCTTCATTTTGCGGGGTGGTGGGCTTAAAGCCTACGTATGCGAGGGTTTCACGTCATGGTGCCATTGCTTATGCTTCTTCATTTGACCAGATTGGACCAATTACCCGGAGTGTGGAGGATGCTGCTTTGATCATGGAAGTAATTGCTGGTAAGGACAATTATGACAGTACCGCTTCATCCAGGCCTGTTCCTGCCTATTCAAAAAAACTCGAAACAAAAAAGAAATATAAAATTGCTTACCTGAAGGATTGTATTGAAAGCCCCGGTCTTGATAAGGAGATAAAAGCGCGCATTACTTCCATCATCAATACATTGAAAGAAAACGGGCACACTGTTGAAGCGGCCGATTTCCCTTACCTGGATTACCTTGTGCCTACTTACTATGTACTTACTACTGCAGAGGCTTCTTCCAACCTTGCACGCTATTCAGGTGTAACGTATGGATACAGAAGCCCTAATATTGCGGATAGCGCTGGTAATGCAAGCCTTGAAACAGTTTATAAAAAGTCCCGATCAGAAGGTTTCGGTGCAGAAGTAAAACGTAGGATTATGCTCGGAACGTTTGTTTTGAGTTCTGGTTATTACGATGCGTATTATTCCAAAGCACAAAAAGTAAGACATTTACTGAAAGATAAAACGAATGAAATTCTTGCCGGTTACGACTTCATCATTTTACCTGCAACACCGGGCACAGCATTTGAGTTCGGACAAAAGAGTGACGATCCTATTGCAATGTACCTCGAAGATATATTTACCGTACAGGCAAATATTACCGGGTTGCCGGCAATATCACTCCCATTGGGCAAGCATTCCAACGGTATGCCGTTTGGTATTCAGCTCATTGCAAAAGATTTTGCCGAAGAAGATCTGCTTGCCTTTTCAGATCACCTCGTGAAAACCTGCTGATTCAGGCTTTTTTGAACTATCTGTCTTTCAAATGGATATGTCCCCTTGCTTATTGGGGCTGCAAAATCCTTCAACATGCATTCGTTGATAAAAACAGGATGCTTGTCTAAACATGCTTTGTTTATTCATTTATCATTGCGATATTTGTATATAACGCTATAACATTTTAGCGCGCTGTACGTTAGATAAGTATGAAAAGCCTTGTTAAAAGCTTTGTTTTAATCTGCTTTTCCTTTTTAGTGATAAAAGGAGGTAATGGCCTGTTTGCCCAGGTGCAGGTAGGTTATGCGCCTGATATGATGCAGGACGATCCCATTGTTGCTGCCCTTGATAGCCTGTACAAGCTTGATTTGTTTGAACGTGGCTATGCAAAAGTAAACTACCCGATTAACCCGAAATACAATTTTGCCCCCGATTCAGTGCCTCGTTATGACGATATGGTGTATGAATCGCGCCTTTCCAAGCTGGATGCTGCTTCTCCTTTCGACCTGGAGTACAATCAGTACGTACAGAATTATATTGATATGTACACCAATAAAAGGCGCGAGCAGGTGGCGCGTACAATGGCGCTTACACAGCTCTATTTCCCGATGTTTGAAGAGTTGCTGGATAAATACGGGTTGCCGCTGGAGTTAAAATACCTCGCCATTTGCGAATCGGCATTAAACCCTTTGGCAAGGAGTAAGTCCGGTGCTATGGGATTATGGCAGTTCATGTATCCAACTGGTAAAATGTTCGGCCTCAAAGTAACCTCTTATGTGGATGAGCGTTGCGACCCGCATAAATCAACAGTAGCGGCCTGCGAGTATTTCAAATACCTTTACAGCATGTTTGGCGACTGGCAAATGGTGCTGGCTGCTTATAACTGCGGTCCGGGTAACGTTAACAAAGCCATTCGCAGAAGTGGTGGAAAGAAAACATACTGGCAGATACGTCCTTATCTGCCTACCGAAACGCAGGGTTATGTTCCTGCATTTATTGCCGTAAACTATGTGATGAACCATACTTCTGAACACAACATACGTATGGCTATTCCCAAAAAAACATTCCTGGATGTAGATACAATTGCTGTAAAGCAGCAGCTTTCATTCAGCCAGCTCACTTCTGCCCTGGATATCTCGATAGATGAGCTCATGTACCTGAACCCAAGCTATAAAAGGGCTGTGGTGCCTATTTTGCCTGGCGAGACAAGTTATATTACCCTGCCATCCAATAAAGTGGCTGCATTCATCAATAACGAAACTAAAATATATGATTTGCAACCAAAAGAAACGCCATCTGATATTCTGATTGCCCAGGAAACGACCAAAACCCATGTTATAAAAAAAGGGGAACACCTGAGCACTATTGCCCGCAAATACGGCTGCACCGTGGCAGAAATAAAATCATGGAACGGAATTACGTCAAACAATGTAAAGCCTGGCAGGAAGCTTATAATACACACCCATGACAAAAAGCCGAAGGCCGCTGCGCTTGCTGCAGAAGTAGCAAAACAGCCAAAGGCTGAAGTCCCTGCTGAAAAATCCTCAGAAAATAAACCTGCCGAAAACACCGGTGGAACAAAGTACTACACCATTAAAAAAGGGGATTCACTTTACCGCATTGCACAAAACAACAATACCACTGTTGATGAAATAAAACGCCTGAACAACCTGGGTGCTAATTATAACCTCCTGCCTGGTAAAAAAATCAAGATTGCTGCACCATAGTATTTACATAGGTTTGCGCATAGTCATTTCGAGCTTGTCCGGAAACGGGGGCAGGCTAAACTATTTCCAGGAATGGTAAAACTCCCCAAGACATTGCACCAGGTTTAAGCTTTTGATTTAAATTCCTTTTGTTTTAGCCAGTAAAATCCCGCAGCACCCAGCATCAGTATCCCGGCAAGCACGTAAAATAATACATTAAAGTTTGTTGCTTCTACCAGCTTGGTAGATAAAAATGGCCCCGTGGTTTGTGCCATGCTCCACGCAATGGTATACATAGCCGCATACTGTCCACGGTTTCTTTCGTTGGAACGTAATGCCCAGAAGGTATTCATAAATGGCATTGCGAAAATTTCACCAGCAGAAATAAGGAATATCATCAGTAAGGAAACCCATGCACCGCTGCCCGGCAGTAATAAAGACAAAAAAGCCAGTCCGCATAAAACCAGCCCGGATGCAATGTAAGTAAGGTTCCTGTTTTGCCGTTCCATCGAATGAATAAGTATCATTTCAAAGGCAACGATGATTCCACCATTAATAGCCATCAGCAGGCCTATGTAACGTTCGCTCAACAGGAGGTTATCCCTGAAGAAGTTTGGAACTGTGGTAAACAACTGAAAAAAACAGAACGCAAATAAAAAAACAAAGAACAGGAAGTACAGGTAATTTGTATCCTTATAGGCAGAGTGTAAAGGTGTTACAGCTTCTGAGGTATTTGTTTTATGTTGCTTTGTGGCGGGTGCTTTCAGGAAGATAAACAGTAAAATGCCAGCACCAATGTTTGTTAGCCCGTCAACCCAGAATAGTAATTCATAATTGTATGCTGCAATCAATCCACCGAATGAGCCGCCCACGGCCCATCCCAGGTTGATAGAGAGCCGGTTTAATGAATAGGATCGTGTGGTTGTGCCCGGATTACTATAGTACGCAATAGCAGAGGAATTGGCTGGCCGGAACGCTTCATTGACAAGGCTTAGCAGGAAAGTGAAAATGCATATCAGCCAGTATGTCTTGAGCTGACCAAGCACGATAAACAGTATTCCGCCACCAACAAGGCTCAGTAATTGTATGTTATAATGTCCGAACTTATCCGTGAATTTCCCACCAAAATAGGCACCTACAGCGGAGCCAACCCCGAACAAGGCAATAACCAATCCCGCATCGCTTAAGGTATAGTTCATGTTTTTGCTTGTAAGATAGAGCGTCATGAAGGGTACCACCATTGTGCCGCTTCTGTTTATCAGCATGATCAGCGAAAGTAGCCAGGTTTCTTTCGAAAGTCCGGAGAATGCTGTTTTGTATAAGGAAATGATACGGCTGGACATTCTTTGTTTTAAGGTATTCTGAAGGCAATCACTAATACATCATCCACCTGCTCATTGTCCGCTTTCCACTCGGCAAAGGTTGTATCAATCTTTTCCTTTTGCTCGCTCATCGATAAAGTAGCAATAGAAAGGAGCAATTCCCTGAAGCGCTTAATCATGAATTTCTTGTTTTCTTTTCCTCCAAACTGATCGGCATAACCGTCAGTGAAGAGGTATATAATATCGCCCTTTTGGGTGCTATAGTTTTGAAGTTCAAATAGCTGCTCCTTTTCAGTAAAGCCACCAATGGCGGCTTTTGTCGGATGTAGTACTTTTATTTCTTTGTCTCCCTGTTCATTTGTTGTCACAATCCACAAGGGCCTGTTTGCACCGGAAAATAGAAGTTCTCTTTTTACTAAATTAAAGGTGCAAAGTGCGGCATCCATTCCATCCCTTATAAATCCTGTGCTTTCATGGGTTGAAAATGTTTCAATGAATGATTTGTTTGTAAAAGAGAGGATTTTGTTGGGCAAAATCAGCATTTTCTCATGAACGGCCTGTTTCAATTTTTCAAAACCAAGCATACTCATCATTGAGCCCGGAACTCCATGTCCGGTGCAGTCTGCAGCCACAATAAGCAAATGTCTGTCGTGGTAATCTATCCAGTAAAAATCACCACTTACAACATCTTTGGGTTTGTATAAAATAAAATGATTGTCTTTGAATTGCTCCTCGAAGTTTTTAGGAACGGTTAACAGTGCGCTTTGAATATTCTTCGCATAGTTTATACTATCGGAAATGTTTTTACTTTTTTCGTTAATTTGGCCGTTTGCTATGGAAAGCGCGTGATTGGCCTCTTTTGCTTTCCTATAGCCACGAAAGACAAAAAACACCAGAATAATGAACAGCAATGAACCAATAATCAGATAAAGAATAACTGCTTGTTGCTGATCAATTTTCGAATCACTAAGCCGCTTTTCTCGGTTTAGTGATTCTATTTCATTCTCTTTAAGTTTTAGATCGAAGGCTGATTGCATTTGAGCCATCATTTGTACACCATTAGACGCTTGCAAGCTGTCATCTACAACAATACTCTGACCTAGATAGTCATATGCTTTCGAATTGTCTCCTAACAAATGGTAGCAATAGGCCGCTGTTCGAAATGAATTACTTATAATTCCTGGGTTGTTAATGCTATCAATATATTTTAATCCCTCACTAAGATAGAAGTTCCCATTAACTTTATCGTTGCTGAGCAAATATACCTTTGATAAATCTAGGGCTGTTCTGGATGATTCTACAATTAATCCAAGTTCGGAATATATCTCAAATGCTTTTTGAAGATATTTTTTAGACTCATATAGTTGCTCGGTTATAGCGTACACTCTGGAAATGGCGGAGTAGCCTTCCGCTAAATTTAGCTGATTCTTAAGTCGCTCATTGATTTTGATGGATTGTTTTATGTAAAAAATCGCTGAATCATTCTTTCCCAAGAATTTATATGTGTCTCCCAGGTTTAGAGCAGCTGTATGTAAACCTCTTACATCGTCATGTTCTACATAAAAAAGATAACATTTAAGATAGTAATAAATAGCCTTTTTAAAGTTTTTTTCAGAAGCGTAAATATTTCCTATTCCACCTAGCGTATTAATATATTCTTTAGAATTGGGTTTGTTTGATAGGATTTCAAGAACTCGGAAATAGTTGTTTATCGCTAAATCATATTGGAAATTTTTTGTATAAGAATTTCCAAGATTAGAATAAGATTGAACTACCAAAGTTGTATCATTCATCTTTTGCCTGATTTTTAACGCTTTTTTATGATATTCGATTGAAAGAGGAAAGTTAGAAAGTGCTTTGTACGCATTACCCAGTTGGCTATATGCCAGGGAAATTGCAGAAGAGTCAGAAATAGCAATGCCAATCTTCAATGAACTTTCATAATGCGCTATTGCGCTATCATAATTTGATTGATAGAAATACGCAAGCCCCATATTATTGTGGGACCTCGCTTCCTTCTTTTTATCAGAAATTTTTTTCGAGAGTTTTAATGCCGAGCTTGCATATTTCAGAGCTTTCTGAGGGTCTGAAGCCCGCAAGTCAAACGATAGGCTCAGCAGTAATTTTATTTTACTCGTATCCTGCGTAGCCTTTTCAAGCGCTTGTATAAGAGAATCTTTTTTTGAACCCTGGGCATTAACAGCAGATATCCAGAGCGCTAAAAAACAAGTGCATAATAGCTTGATGAAGTTATGCATCTGATTTAGGTAAAGGGAATTTTTTTATGATCTTTTCAGCCAGTACCCGTGCGATTTTCTCATTGCTCTCAATGGTCCAGCCGGCAATATGCGGAGACAATACAACTTTATCACTGTTGATTAAATAGCGGAACGGTTCGGGAAATTCTTTGGTGTCAAGGTTTTCAAAAGAAACTGCTTCATATTCCAGCACATCAAGACAAGCGCCCAAAACCTTGCCTGAAACTATGTTCTTTACCAAATCTGCTGTATTCAGGCTCTTTCCGCGTGCTGTATTGATGATATAAATATTCTTTTTGAATTTATTGATAAAAGAATCATTGATGAGATAGCGTGTTTCTTCTGTTAAAGGGGTATGCAGGCTAACGATGTCGGCCTCTTCAAACACTTGCTCCATAGTTGTTTCATTAACGAAGCTGTTTCCAAAGTTGCTTTTGTATTTATCATAAACAAGTACTTTTACCTCAAAGCCGGAAAGCCTCCTGGCAAGAGCGCTACCCATGTTTCCGTAACCAATAATACCTACCGTTTTTCCCATTAGCTCAACGCCCCTGTTGCCTTCACGTATCCATTTGCCTTCACGCACCTCCTTATTGGCACGGCACAGGTTATTGAACAGTGCCAGCAGCATTCCTATGGCATGTTCTGCAACAGCATCTTTATTGCCCTGGGGAGCATGGATGCATTGAATACCTTTGCTTTCAGCATAAGTCACATCAATATTTTCCATGCCGGCACCGGCACGTGCAATAAATTTAAGCCGTTGGGCTTTATCAATAAGTTCTTTCGTAATTTTTATCCGGCTGCGGATTACTATTCCATGGTATTCATGGATATGCTCCATGATTTGTTCCTGTGTCCAATGATAATTCAGGTCACACACGAACCCCGCTTTTAGAAGGCTTTCATGAAGCTGGGAATGATTGGAATCAATAAAGAGAATTTTCATTTGAATACAGGTGCGTTGGGCCCACTCTGTAAGGAAGAGATCCCCTTCAAAAAGGGCTGTAGTTTATCTTTTTCTTCTTTTCCTTTTACCCTGTTTGGCCGTACCAAATCCATCACCGTCAACAACATATTCTCTTTTGCGGTTCATTTTGTAAGAAGTACCATTGTGCTGAATATTCGGGTCTTTTTTGGGCTGTTCAAAATGCGTCATTTGCTTGCGGGGCTTTTTGCCCCCGCCAAAACGTGAAAAGAAACCACCGGATTTTTCTTTGCCCTTCTGCGCAAACGACACAGTAGAAAACCCTAAAACTACGAAGAGGAGTAATACTATTTTTTTCATGAATACAAGTTTAATAAAAAATAAAAGGAATTAATAAAAAACAGGTCTCATTTTTGAATAATTGGCCAAATTGTTGAAAAAAAGCCGGTTTTTAAGAGTAAAAACCGGCTTTTCAACGAAATTTTTTGGTGTTGTTTACTTTTTTTGCTGGGATTCTTCCAGGATTGTTTTCAGGTTGGGTCTCAACCGGCTTTTATAAACAGAAAGGCAATCCTCCTTTTTGCGTCCCCTGCGAAGGGCTTTTTGCTCCTCAACCGGCAATGAAGCTATGTGAACACATTCCGGTGTGCAGCAGCCTTTCATTTTTTCGGCACAGCTTGGACATTGAATAAACAGAAGATGACAGTCATCGTTGGCACAGTTTACATGCGTGTCGCAGGGCTCACCACACTGGTGGCACTCGGCTATAATATCTTCCGTAATACGCTCGCCAACACGCTCATCAAAAACGAAATTTTTACCGATGAATTTCGAAGGCAGGTTTTCGGCTTTTATCTGGCGTACATAATCAATAATGCCTCCATGCAGCTGGTTTACATCTGTGAAGCCATGGTGCTTCAGGTAAGCACTTGCTTTTTCGCAGCGGATGCCACCGGTACAGTACATCAGTATTTTTTTATCTTTTTTATCCTTTAGCTCATCAATTACTATGGGAAGCTCCTCACGGAACGTATCTGCATCCGGACAAAGCGCACCGGTAAAATGCCCAACTTCGCTTTCATAATGATTGCGCATATCCACCACAATTGTGTCCGGGTTCTCCATAGCCTCGTTAAACTCTTTGGCACTGAGGTGTTTACCAACGTTGGTTACGTCAAAACTGCCTTCATCCAGTCCATCGGCAACTATTTTCGGGCGCACTTTTACAGTAAGTTTGTAAAAGGACTTTCCATTGTCCTCCACTGCAATTTTAAAAGGCACATCTTTAAACCGGACATCTGCATACAATAGCTCTTTAAAACGTTCCCAGTTTTCTTCAGGCACGCTCATCTGGGCATTAATACCTTCCCGGGCAATGTATATCCTGCCAAGAACCCTTAATTCTTCCCATTGCTTAAATAATTGATCACGAAGCTCTTGAGGCTCTTCAATAATAACGTAGCGGTAAAACGAAACAGTAATTCGCTGGATGGATTCTTCCTGAATTCGTTTTTTCAGCTCTTTTTTGTTAACTCTGTTTTGCAATAACATAGGTTCTGAGAGGTTTAAAAACAGTGCAAAGGTACGGTTTTTCCCGTGATAATAAAACATGATATTTATCAGCTTTTACCAGGGAGCATCATTTATCTTTACTGCCAAAAACAACCAGCTTTACCAGCCACCGAAAAATCTGTAAATCTGTGGCAAAAAAAAGCTACTTTTAGCCCTCGCAAAAGGACAAATATTCCTGTTGTTAATATTAGATATGCCAACAACTGATAAAATACTGGTAATTGGTTCTTCCGGGCAGCTTGGAACCGAGCTGGTTCAAAACCTGCGTAGCGTTTATGGCCTTGAAAACGTAATTGCTTCCGATATTAAAATGACCGATCAGGCTAAAGAGGGCCTTTTTGAGGTAGTGGATGTGCTCAATGCTGCGGGTTTGCTGGAGGTAATTAAAAAACACGGTGTCACCCAGGTATACCTGCTGGCAGCACTGCTGTCGGCTACAGCTGAAAAGAACCCCAAATTTGCATGGGACCTCAACATGAATGGGCTCCTGAACGTGCTCGACCTGGCTAAAGAAAAAATTATTCAGAAAATATACTGGCCCAGTTCCATCGCTGTTTTTGGTCCCAATACCCCTAAACAAAATACCCCCCAGTTTACTATAATGGAACCAAGTACCGTTTATGGTATCAGCAAACAGGCGGGAGAGCGCTGGTGTGAATATTATTTCAATAAATACGCAGTAGATGTGCGAAGTTTGCGTTATCCCGGGTTAATTGGCTGGAAATCAGCTCCTGGGGGAGGGACAACCGACTATGCGGTGCATATCTTTCATGAGGCCTTAAAATCAGGTAGTTACGAGTGTTTTTTGTCAGAAAACAGCACTTTGCCCATGATGTATATGCCGGATGCCATAAAAGCTACTATAGGTATCATGCAGGCGGATGCCGATAAGATAAAAATCCGCTCCAGTTATAACCTTGCCGGGTTCAGTTTTTCACCAAAGGAAATAGCCCATGAAATCAGGAATCATATCCCGGATTTTACAATTACATATAAACCCGACAGCCGCCAGCAGATTGCCGACAGCTGGCCTCAAAGTATTGATGCCAGCAGGGCGGGCCAGGATTGGGGATGGAAACCGGAATTTGACCTTGCAGGCATGACTGCCGATATGATTCGCAACCTAAAAGGAAAAAAATCGTAAATAAGGAAGCTTCTGTATTGAATATCAGTTAAAAATTATACATTTGCAGCTTACGGTAAGTTGTATCGTTTTAAAAAGACTTTAATATCGAAATAAAATATATACTCGGATGAAAAAGTTTGTTTTATTGGCTTTGATTGCTGTGTCTCAGTTTGCAGTTGCCCAAACATTTGAACTGCTTGGTAAGGACACGATCAATCGTACAGATGTCAACGGAAAAAGGCAGGGGAAATGGATTGTAACGAATAAGATTGCCAACAAACCTTGTTATACGCCTGAACAAAAGGTAGAGGAAGGTGCTTATGTTGATGGTAAAAAAACTGGTATCTGGACAGAATATTACTGCAACAACAACATGAAAAGCAAAATAACCTACGAAAATAATCGTCCGAGTGGCTATTGCATCATGTATCATGAAAATGGAAAAATTAAAGAAGAGGGGACCTGGAAAAACAACCGCTGGAATGGTGATTACAAGCTGTATTATGAGAACGGACAAGTACAGCAGGCATTTAAATTCAATACTACTGGTAAACGCGAAGGAGAGCAAACTTATTACTGGGAGAATGGCCAGGTAATGATTCAGGGTAACTGGGCAGAAGGCAAGGAAGCTGGTATCGTTCGTGAATATTACGAGAACGGGGATTTGAAATCGGAGAAAAATTTTGAAGGTGGCTTCCTGGATGTTGCAAGCGTAAAAAACTTCGAGCCTAAGAAACCGGTGAAAGAGGTTGTAAAAACTACTACCGTTAAAGACCCGGATCCAACGCCTCCTGTTGTAGTGGATACCAAAAAGGAAACAGTGAATATGGGTAAACCATTTACTGGCGAAGGTGATCACACGTTGTACAATACCAACAAACAAATTTCTAAGAAAGGTTATTTTCATCAGAACCGTTTGGTGGATGGTACAGTTTACATTTACAACTCAAACGGTATACTTACGCGTAAAGCCCTGTATAAAGGAGGAAAATACGTTGGCGATGGTGTTATCGAAGACGCTGACCTGAAGTAAAATTTTAAATCTTTAATCCTGAAATTCTAAATTCTTCCCTGAATTCTAATCAACTGGAATTTGGTGTTTGAGTTTAGAATTTTTTATATCAACTCATTAATTATGCAAGATCAACTGGTAATTTACAACACGCTTACACGCTCCAAAGAAAAGTTTACTCCTATCAATAAAGGAATGGTGGGACTTTATGTATGTGGTCCAACGGTATACAATGATGTGCATTTGGGCAACTGCCGCACGTTCATTTCTTTTGATATGATATACCGTTACCTGCTGCACCTAGGCTTTAAGGTGCGCTATGTACGCAATATTACCGATGCCGGGCACCTGGAAGGTGATCGCGATGAGGGAGATGATAAGTTCTCTAAAAAGGCAAAGCTGGAGCAGCTGGAGCCTATGGAAATTGTACAAAAGTACACCCTTGGTTTTCACGATGTAATGCGCCAGTTCAATGCCCTTCCACCAAGTATTGAGCCCACTGCAACCGGACACATTTGTGAGCAGATAGAAATGGTGAAACAAATTCTTGCCAATGGCTACGCCTACGAAGCGGATGGTACTGTTTATTTTGATGTAGAAAAATACAATAAAGAATTCCCATACGGACAGCTTACCAACCGTAACCTGGAAGACCTGATTGCCAATACACGTGAGCTTCACGGGCAGGATGAGAAAAAGGGCCGCCTTGATTTTGCATTGTGGATAAAAGCAAAACCTGAACACCTGATGCGCTGGCCTTCTCCTTGGGGCTGGGGATTCCCGGGCTGGCACATTGAATGCTCTGCTATGAGCAGCAAGTACCTGGGAGATACTTTTGATATACACGGTGGTGGAATGGATTTGCAGGCAACTCATCATACCAATGAAATTGCTCAATCGCAGGCATGCAATCACAAAGCGCCTGTGAATTACTGGATGCACACCAATATGCTTACGGTAAATGGTGTGCGCATGTCCAAAACAGCCGGTAATGGCTTCTTACCAGGTGAACTGTTTACCGGTAATCATCCTTTACTGGAAAAGGGTTATAGCCCAATGGCAGTGCGCTTTTTCATGATGCAGACCCATTACCGCAGTACACTTGATTTTTCGAACGAGGCACTGCAGGCTTCTGAGAAAGGCTATGCGCGTTTACTGGCTGCCATTAAAACACTGGAAAATTTAAAACCTTCTGATGCTTCAGGAATATTCATAAACGATCATAAAAAGGCTTGTTATGATGCCATGAATGATGATTTTAATACGCCTATTCTGGTTGCGGAATTGTTCGAGTTAGTAAGTGTAATTAATTCAGCAAATATTGGGAAAACACCCCTTACAGCAAATGATATTTCCATTTTAAAAGAATTAATGCACAGTTTTGTATTTGATGTAATGGGGCTAAAAGATGAAGTGGCCAATGTGGCTGACAATAAGGTGCTGGATGGTGTTATGAAAATTGTGCTCGATATCCGTAAAGACATTAAAGCAAGAAAAGATTTTGCTGCATCGGATAAGCTGCGCGATGATTTGAATAAACTGAACATTACAATCAAAGATACCAAAGAGGCGGCTGTGTGGTCTATTTCACAACAGTAAAAAAGGATGAAAAAAAATATTTATTTTATATACGGATGTGCTTTTGTATTGTTCTCCCTCGCCTCCTGCGGAACAGATACCAAAGAGCCTGAAAAAACAACTCCTGTGAAAGTAGAAGTGAACCGGGTTCCCGCACCTGATTTTAATGCCGATTCGGCTTATGCCTTTGTAAAAGCGCAGGTGGATTTTGGTCCGCGGGTACCTGGTACTGCAGCGCACGCAAAGTGTGCTGATTACCTGGTTGCAAAGCTGAAGTCCTATGGACTTGAAACGAGCATTCAGAAAGGTACTGTTCAGACTTTTGATAAAAAACAGTTCAGTCTTAAAAACATCATCGCATCTTTTAAGCCGGACGCACAAAGCAGGATTTTGATTTGCTCCCACTGGGACACACGTCCCTGGGCTGATGAGGATACAAAAAATGCGGATAAGCCTTTCGATAGTGCAAATGACGGGCCAAGTGGAGTGGGGGTCGCGATGGAAGTGGCACGTCAAATCAGCAAGACCCAACCCAATGTTGGTATTGATATTATTTTCTTTGATCTGGAAGATTATGGTACCAGCGGGAATAATGAGTCCTGGTGCCTGGGTTCACAATACTGGTCAAAAAATCTGCACAAGCCCAATTACTATGCAAATTTTGGTATCCTGCTGGATATGGTAGGCGGACCAAACGCGCTTTTTCCAAAAGAAAAAACTTCTGTGGATTATGCTTCTTCAGCCGTTGATAAGGTATGGAAAGCTGCTGCTGATATAGGTTACGGCAATTATTTTTCTCCACAGGTAAAAACTTTTGTTGGTATCGATGATCATGTTTTTGTAAACAAAGCAGGCATCCCTTGCATTGATATTATTGAATACAACCAGGCTACTGGCGGTTTTGGCGATTACCATCATACCCATAAGGACAATATGGATATCATTGATAAAAATACCTTAAAAGCTGTTGGGCAAACCTTGCTGGAGGTGATTTATAATGAGAAGTGAAAAGCCCCACCTAGCCTCCCCTAAGGGGAGGAATAATAACATGTCTCCCTCCCTTGGGGAGGGCAGGGGTGGGCTTAAAATCCTCATCATACGTTTCAGCTCCATTGGCGATATTGTTTTAACAACCCCGGTTGTTCGGTGTCTGAAACAACAGCTTCCGGATGTTGAGGTGCATTACCTTACAAAAAAAGGGTTTAAAGGCATTCTGGAAAATAACCCGCACATCTCGAAAATCCACACCATTGAAAAAGATGTAAAAGAAGTTCTTCCTGAATTAAAAAAAGAAAATTTCGATTATGTCATCGACCTGCACAACAACATCCGCTCTGCGCAGGTAAAAGTTACGCTTGGCAAACCATCTCCTACTTTCAGAAAGCTGAACTTTAAAAAATGGCTCCTGGTCAATTTAAAAATAAATAAAATGCCTGATTTGCATCTTGTAGACCGTTATATGCTTACGGTTGAAGAGTTGGGCGTTAAAAACGATTTTAAGGGCCTTGATTACTTTATTCCCGAGCAGGATGTTGTCAATGTCGCAAGTTTGCCGAAAACTCACCAGGGGGGCTATATTGGCTTTGTAATAGGGGCAAAACATGCTACCAAGCAACTGCCAGTTGAAAAAATCATCAGTATTTGTAAAAAATTACACCGGCCGGTTGTTCTGTTGGGTGGAAAAGAGGATGCAGCACGTGCAAAGGAAATTGAAAGCGCTGTAGGGGAACTTGTTTACAATGCATGTGGGAAATTTAACCTCAACCAATCGGCATCGCTTGTAAAGCAGGCATCAAAAATAATCACTCACGATACCGGCTTAATGCACATTGCAGCAGCATTCAAAAAAGAAATCATTTCTGTATGGGGGAATACCGTACCTGCTTTTGGCTTTACGCCCTACCTCCCGGGAAGCGGCTCGAAAATAGTTGAAGTGAAAAACCTGCCCTGCAGGCCCTGTTCAAAAATAGGATATGAAAAATGCCCCGAAGGGCATTTTAAATGTATGCTGATGATTGATGAAAGGGAGTTTGAGTAGTTTTTCTTATTAGTCATACCAGCTGAGCCGGGCATCGCTTGACTTGTTTTGAAAGATGCCTCGGCTCCGCTCGGCATTGCAGTTAAATGGTCGGTTTATTTTGTAATTATTTAACCAGTTTCACAATCCCCTTTTGTTCCACTTTTTTTCCTTTAGGCGTGGTTGCATTCAGCGTTAAATAATAATTCCCTTTTGGCAAGTCTTTACCTTGCAAATCTTTTCCATCCCAATAAGCTCCCTTTGTTTCATCGGTTTTGTAAATAAGGGTGCCATCTATATCAAATATTTTAGCGTCAATGGATGCCACAGCACCTTTAGGAGCGAGTTTAAGCGTGTCCGAAGCATTGTCGCCATCAGGAGAAAACTGATAAATGATCGGGGTGCTTTCTACTACTTCAACTGTAATAACATCAATATCCTCTTTCCCACTGGCATCTGTGGAAATTAATTTCACAGAGTATTTGCCAGGATTCTCAAAAACATGAACAGGGTTTGTGGAAGTGCTTGTTTTTTTACTGTTGCTGAAAATCCATTTGTTGGTTTTTCCTGTGCCTGCATTGGCAAAGTCCACTATCAATGGTGCAGTTCCTGTGAGTGTATTCACAGATATGGTTGCAACGGATTCGTTTGCAGGTTCCGCTTTTGATTCAGTTTCCTTCGTGTCGGCCGGCATAGTATTGTTCTCTGCTTCTGGCAATGTCACTGCATTTGCACCGGCTGTTTCCGACTTGTTGCTGTCGGGCCTAACTTCCGGTGTAACACTTGTTTTGTTCGCTTCCGGGTTTTGTTCTTTGTCACCGGTGAAGTTGAGATAACTTACTGTTCCAATCACAGCAACCAGTGTTGATGCAAGAGCAATAAGCGTGGTAGTTCCTACTTTGTTCATCAGTGCATTTAAAAAGAGGCCCAGGCTTCCCCATTTGAGGCCAATCTTCACGTTTTCCCATACCTTTGGACGCACTTCAGGTTCGTAATTGTCGAAAGATTTTTTAAATAAATCTTCTATATCGTTTTTGTTTTCCATAGTTCTTTTTATCTGTTTGGAATCATTTTTTGTAAATGCGCTTTTGCCCTTGAATACTGGGATTTTGAAGTCCCTTCCGATATGTTGAGCAGTTCGCCAATTTCTTTGTGTGAGTATCCTTCTATCGCATAAAGGTTGAAAACAGTTTTAAAGCCCGGAGGTAATGTTTGTATCAGTTTTAATAAATCGTTTGCTGCAAAATTTTCAGCTACGTGATTGGTTGAAGGCAGCATGTATTCTACATTATCAAGAGCCGTATTCTGTTTAAACTTTTTGTTTTTCCTGATATTGGTAAGTGCTGTGTTCACCATTATTTTTCTGATCCACCCCTCAAAAGACCCCAGGCTTTTAAATGTTGCAATGTTTTCAAAAACTGTTATAAAACCATTCTGAAGGACATCTTCTGCTTCCTCCTGGTTCTCTGAATAACGCATGCAAACACCCATCATTTTACGAGAGAACTTATCGTATAAATGCTTCTGAGCCAGAGGATTTTTATTAATACATCCTGTAACTATTTCTTCATCTGTCATAGGCTGATTTCTATAGGTTAGATGCAAAGTTGCATTATTTGGTTGCACAAAGAAAGTTTTTTTTAATTTTTGTTAAAGGCCGCCACCATTCCCCCTGTTTTATGATTACCTTTGGACTTATGACAAGAAAAACGAGAAAAGGATCTTCCGAAAAAGGCCAGGGCAAAACCAAAGGTTATTTTTTTGAGGAAATCTTAAAAGTGTTATCAAAGAATGCAGGCAAGGCGCTTAATTATAAGCAGATTGCAGCAGCTCTCAATGTGACTGATCAATCCCAGCGATTGCTAATCAATACAATACTTTCTGAATTAAAAAACAACAATGCCGTATCCGAACCGGAAAGGGGCAAGTTTAAAATAAAATCCACACGCCAGTATGTTACAGGCAGGGTGGACATGACCGCTTCCGGAACTGCTTATATTGTTTCTGAAGAAACAGAAAAAGATATATGGGTGTCGCCTGCCAAAACATTGAACGCAATGCATGGCGATACGGTGAAAGTACTGTTGCTTCCGAACAGGAAAGATAAGCCTGAGGGCGAGATTGTGGAGGTGTTGGAGCGTGCCCGTGTGAAATTTGTTGGTACGATACAGCTGTCGCCAAAGTTTGCTTTTTTAGTGCCAGATAACAACAGGGTACATGTGGATATCTACATTCCGCTTGAAAATTTAAAAGGTGCCAAGGATGGGCAGAAAGCGATTGCACAGATTGTGGAATGGCCTAAAAATGGCGTTAATCCTATTGGAGAGATTATAGATGTATTGGGCAACGTGGGAGAGAACAATACCGAGATGCATGCCATACTTGCCGAATACGGCCTGCCATATGAGTTTCCGAAGGATGTGGAACGTGCTGCCGACCTTATACCGGTTACTATTACAAAGGAGGAAATTGCTAAAAGACGTGATTTCAGGGAGATTACAACCTTTACCATAGATCCTGTGGATGCGAAGGATTTTGACGATGCATTGTCTATCCAGCGTTTAAACAATGGTAATTGGGAAATAGGTGTTCACATTGCTGATGTAAGCCACTATGTAAAG
>JAGVJJ010000018.1 GCA_020051175.1 Bacteroidia bacterium
AATTCCACCACCTGGGCATCAACAAACGACATTGTTTGCTTGGTAATTCATTTATTTTAAAGACCGCAATGGCACCCCGGTTTCAATCGGGGAGTGTCTCCCAATTTCACCACCTGGGCATCAACAAACGACATTGTTTGTTTGGTAATTCATTATTTAAAGACCGTACTAATCACCCTTATTTCAATCGGGGCTATATACCCCTCAAAAAAAGTCCCTCTCTTTGGGAGAGGGATTTAGGGTGAGGCTTTTTTGGAGCGAAAGACGAGGTTCGAACTCGCGACCTCGACCTTGGCAAGGTCGCGCTCTACCAACTGAGCTACTTTCGCAATGATTTGGAATGCAAAAGTATGAAAAAAATCAATTCTGCAAACAATTTTTTAAAAAATCATTTTTAAAAAATAAAATTATTGTTTGGTGCTCTACCGGGTATTGAGTATATTTAGGTTTAAATATGAATGTACTTATGAAAAAGAACAGGGTAATGGCCGGGTATCATATGTTGATGATACTTTCGGAGGTGGATGGGGAATTTGCCAAATCTGAAGGTAAAATCATCGTTGATTACTTAAAAAGCGCTTTTCCGTATAAATTGAATTTAGACAGTGAGATGGAGGAGTTGAGTGCTTTACCAAAGGAAGATTATTTTTTGCATTTCAATAATTCAATGAATGATTTTTATGAAGATTCAACGCCCAGAGAACGTAATGCCTTCCTGAAGTATGCTGTTAAAATGGTTAAGGCCGATAAGAAAATAACCCCCGAGGAGAATAAATACCTGAAAGAGCTCTTTTTTGCCTGGGAATCAGAGTACGAGGAATAGTTAAGCCTTTTTCTTTATTTCTTTCAATACCGATTTATAGATTTCATTGTAATAAATCAGAAGTTTAAATGCGTATGTCGGAGAATTGAATTTTCCGTTTATTTTCCTGTAGTCAGCAATCATAAACCGGAACCCCGCATCAACACCCAATCCTACCCATTTTATCAATTTGTATTCAACAGAAATGGCAGGCTCATAAATGAATATAAAGCTTTCGTTTGTGCGTATCTTCTGGCTGTTCTGTAAATACTGGTAATAGGTTTTCCCTGCTCCTATTTGTAATAGAATGCTCATGTTCCAGTTGCCTGTCTGATAATAAGCATATTCTGCATGGGTTGAGATATAAAACAGTTTTAGTGAGGCAATGGAGCTGTCAGTAAGCCCGGTAGGTGTATTAAAATATATCTTCTCATCAAAATCTTTTGCAGGTGGGTATAATTGATTATACCCCAATCCGAAATGTAACTTATTGGCAAAATCTAATCCCAGTTTGCAGCCGAATATTTTGGCCCTGCTGTTACTGATAAACGAATTGCGTGTGTCGAGCTTACCAAACAGCTGAGGCTTTTGTTGCAGGCTCAATCGCATTGTGTCCAGTGCCGACTGTGACCGGGCTTCATAAAAGAAGGAGAGTAGAAATAAACAAACATAAAGTCGCAAGTTCACAATCACGGGTTTGGCAAAGGTACAGTTGTAAATTACTGTAAAGCTCCTGCAAAAATATGTTTTCTTTATCTATTTTTTTGTTTACGAGCCGTAATATTCAATTCAGAATAAAAGCGGACGATCAGTTATTAGAAATTTCCTCTCTTACCACCCATACAACGTCATCAGTCAGGAACCGTGCCGATGAATCCGGGTTGAGAATGTGTGTATTGTTACGTTCAATGCCTAAAATCAAACCGAGGGTTTTCTGGCGGATGCCGGACTCATGTATGGTTTTGCCTATTAATGGGGAATCATTGTTGACAGTAAATTTCTGCAACAGCATTTCACTGTGTTTGTTGGGTTGTGGCTCTATTACTGTACCTTCAAGGGTTTTGCCAAAGTGTTCCAGGTGTTCGGCTGTGCTTATTGCCGAAATGTTGTCGCCAGGAAACAATCTTTCATCCTTACCGGGCATGGGTATTTTAATTTCGCCCCTTTCAATCATTACAATATTGATTTTGAATTTTTTTCGTAATGCAAGCTGGGTCAATGTTTTTCCGGCAAAGGCCGATTCTGCCGGGATTTCAAATTTTTCGATGTGGATGTTCCAGGGCAATCTTTCATTAAGGGGTTTGCCTGTTTCAACTTCGCGCGCGTTGAGATTGGTGACAAACCGCTGTTCCATTAAGGTATACAATGTTTTTAAATGCTTTGACGCTGCAAGTATTAGAATGATGGAAATGGCCATTACCCCAAACAGGGCTGCATGCGTAAGGAAAAGCCTTGAAAAAAGGGTATACAGAAAAAATACTGCCAAAGCAACTCTTATTACTTCGCCTGCTATAACCAGCTGTACACGGTACTTCAGTTGCAGCCAGAAGCTATAGCTGGATGAAGGAACAATTTTTTTTATCGCCAGGGCCCAAAGGAACGGTGCCATCATTGTAATGGTAATAAGGCTTGTGAGCACTACGCTTAAAATATAGTTATCCACTTTGGCGGTCAAGAATGGAAACAGGAAGGTTGTAGATAAAAACATGATTGCAATAATTATAATAGAATTGATGCATACAACAGTGGCATACATTCCGAACACTCTACTGAGTCCGCTTTCGCCCCTCGGTTTTATAGTACCTATGGTGCTGTGCTCGTTTATCCACTTTGATGGCAATATCTTTTCCAGAATTCTTATGAACGGGTCGGATAGCCTTATAAGGTAAGGTGTTGTGAAAGTAGTAATTGCCGAAACAGCCACGGCAACAGGATACAGGAAATCGCTTGTTACTTTTAGCGTAAGGCCCAGCGTTGCTATAATAAACGAAAATTCCCCGATTTGCGATAAGCTCATTCCTGCTTTAATAGCGTGCTTTAAGGGTTGCCTGGATATAAGCGCTCCTGTGGATGTGCTGATGATTTTACCAAATACGGTAACAAATGAGATGATAACAATGGGTAAGGCATAATCCTTTAACATATTCGGATCAATAAGCATCCCTACTGATACAAAGAAAATAGCACCAAACAGCTCTTTTACTGAGGAAATGAGCCGTTCAATTTTTTCTGCTGATGTTGTTTCAGCCAATACCGAACCCATTACAAAGGCACCAAGGGCTGCCGAAAAGCCTATCTTTACAGCTACTGTAACCATGAAGAAACAGAGCGTCAATGATACAATAAGCATTGTTTCATTGTCCATCAGCTTTTGGGTTTTACGTAAAAATGTAGGTATAAGAAAGATTCCTGCAAGAAACCACAGAATAAGGAAAAAGCCAAGTTTCACTAACGATAGCATTAGTTCTGTGCTGGCAAACTGCTGGCTTACGGCAAGTGTTGAAAGCAATACTAACAGTAAAACGGCAACAAGGTCTTCCACTACAAGAACTCCGAAAACCAATCCCGCAAATTTTTGTTTTTTTACTCCCAGCTCACCCAAAGCGCGTATGATAATAGTAGTGGAGGAAATAGAGAGTATCCCTCCCAGAAAAATACTGTCGATTTGTGACCAGCCCATCATTTTACCAGTCAAATATCCTAATAAAAGCATGGCAACCACTTCAAAGAGTGCTGTGGCTGATGATGCTGCACCAACTTTAACAAGCTTTTTAAAGCTGAATTCGAGTCCCAGGCTGAAAAGTAAGAAGATAACCCCTATTTCTGCCCATACATGAACTCCGCTTGTATCCGTTACCGTAGGAAGAAGTTTGAAGTTAGGACCTACCAGTGCTCCAGCCAGAATGTAACCCAGCACAAGTGGCTGCCTTAATTTTTTAAAAATGAGGGTAATGAGTGCGGCTGCACCCAATATGATTGCAAGATCAGTTATTAAACCCGGAAGCTCCGTCATAAAAAATATCAAAATAATACAAGCCTAAATAATTGTAATAGCTAGGTGCTACTTATAGGCTATTTAATCATTTGCAATTTTTGCATTTATCTTTGTCTCCATCTATCTGATAAAAAACTGTACCTCTTATAAAAAGCATGGCTTAAAAAAAAGGCCCCTTGTTCAGGAGCCTTGATGAAATTTTTATCCCTTCGTCAGTATTGTCTGCCTCAGGTTCAACGGGTATTTTCTCAGCCCCGAAAGGCACCCCAAAAAATTCAATCTTACTATACAGCATTAAATATCCATACCATGAAAAATAGCAGGCCAGGTGTGGAAAATAATTCCTGAATTGTGAATTTAGGTGTAAAAGAGAACTGCTGTTGCAGGAAAACAGGTAATACTATGCCCCGGTATTGTCAGATGCAGGTTTGGATTCTTCCGTAATGGCTTTGGAAAAGTTATTAGCCTGCCTTTGAATGGTGTTGCTTGCCTTATTGATTTCACTTTGCATATCGGAAGTGTGTTTTTCTATCTCTTCCTTCAAACCACTGGTGCTTTTCTGAATTTCATTCTGAATCTGGCTTTTGGCATCATTGATCTCGCGTATGCCTTTTCCTATACCTTTTGCAAGTCCTGGAAGTTTATCAGAGCCAAAAAGCAGGATAATTACAAGCACAATAATAAATACTTCCCCACCTCCGAGATTTAAAAACAGAAATACTGAATTGAACATTGCAATAGCATTTATACCTGCAAAGTTAATCAAAAAGAAAGCCCGATGTATAGAAAAACATCGGGCTTAAGAATAATTGTGAATAAAGGACTAGTCTTTTTTTACTCCTTCTTTATCTTTTTCCAGGTCAATTACAATTGGTGTTGCAATGCAGATGGAAGAATATGTTCCGATAACGATACCGATAAGAAGGGCAAAAGAGAAGCCTCTGATAGTCTCACCACCGAAAACGAAGATAGCAAGCAATACAAAGAAGATAGTCAATGATGTATTGATGGTACGGCTAAGTGTGCTGTTCAGCGCGTAGTTGATTACCTTCACTTTCTCACCTTTCTCTAAATCGGACTTGTTACGCTCTGTCAGGTATTCACGGATACGGTCAAACACAACCACCGTATCAGTCATGGAATAACTCATAACTGTTAATATAGCCGCAATAAAATCTTGTGTAATCTCAAGTGAGAAAGGCAATATTCCGTCAAAAATGATATACACAGAAAGTACAAGCAATACGTCATGGAACAATGCTGCTACCGCACCAATACCATAGGTCCACTTTTTAAATCGGATAAAGATGAACACAAACATCACAAGGCAGGATAAAAGCACCGCCCAGATTGCTTTGGCACGGATGTCACGCGATACGGTTTCACCTACTTTTTGAGAGCTCATTATTTCATATTTCACATTCAGTGCTTTTAAGCCTTCGTTCAGCTTTTCTTCCACTTTGGCTTCTGCATTCTCACTTCCGTCTGAAATCAGGTAGGTGGTGGTGATACGCTGCTGTGTAGACTCTCCGTAGGTTTTAACTTCAGGGGCTTCGCCTTCAAAGCTTGCCGTAAGGGCCTTACGAACATCTTCTGTAGGTTTAAGCTCATCAAAACGAACCACATAAGAGCGGCCTCCTTTGAAATCCACACCCAGGCTAAATCCACCCTTTTGCACATAGGCAATTACTCCAATCACAATAATGGAAGCAGAAAGGATATAATACAATTTACGTTTTCCAACGAAATTGATATTGATTTTTCTGAATGCATGCTCCGTGTATTTATTTCCGAAAGGAATGGCTTTGTTTTTGCTCAACCAGCGGTCAAATACAAGTCGGGTAATAAAAATAGCACAGAACAGGGAAGAAATGATACCGATGATTAGGGTAGTTGCAAACCCCTGAAGCGGCCCTGTTCCGAATACAAATAAGATAATACCCAACAAGAGTGTAGTAACATGGGAGTCAATTACTGATGACATGGCATGCCTGAACCCTTCTTTAATGGCAAGGCCCGTAGCTTTACCCGCAATAAGCTCTTCGCGGACACGCTCAAAAATAAGGATGTTGGCATCCACCGACATTGCAATGGTTAACACGATACCTGCAATACCAGGTAGTGTTAATACTGCTCCAAACGAAGCCAGGATACCTATAACAAAGAAGTTATTGATAATCATTGCAAGGTCAGCCACCCAGCCCGCTTTGCTATAATAGAAGCCCATGAACAACAGTACTAATACAATAGCAATAACTGTTGATATAAATCCATTGCTGATGGCTTCCTGTCCAAGTGTAGGACCAACAACCGTTTCTTCCACGATGCGTGCCGGAGCAGGTAATTTACCCGCTTTCAGGATGTTTACAAGGTCATCCGCCTCTTCAATGGAGAAATTACCTGTAATGGAAGATGTGCCTCCGGCTATTTCGCCCTGAACTCTTGGAAAGGAGTATACACTGTTGTCAAGCACAATTGCAATACACTTATCAACATTGGCTTTTGTTAAACGTTTCCATTCATTTCCTGCTTCAGCGGTCATGCTCATGGAGATGCTAGGGGAGCCGGAACCCTGCATATCAAAAACTTTACGTGCTTCTGTTATGATGTCCCCTGAAAGCGCTGCTTTGCCCCTTCCTCTTGAACCGTCAATAGCCACAAGCTGGAAAGTGGTTTCTGCTTCGTCAAAGGCTTTGAACATCCAGAAGAATTTGGTGTAAGGACGGAAAATAGAACGGATTTTAGGAAGTTTCAGGTAAGCATTAATTTTAGCAGTATCGCTTACTAATGCATAACCAATAACTGGTCCATCTGCCAAGGACTGGCCTTTTGAATCCTGGTTGATAGCAGGGGTCAACAACGCAAAAAGCGGATTTTCTTTTCTTGCTCTTGCAATTGTATCTGCTCTTGTTTCCCCGGATTTTGCAATACTGTCCGGTTTGTTCATGTTAAGCTGTGCATTCAGGGAAGAAGTATCTCCAGAGACTGTTGTTGTTTCTTTTTTCTCGTCCTTTTTTTCTGTAGCAGTGGCAACAGATGCAGCAGCAGTTGAATCCGGTTTAGCAGTATCTCCTGGAGTTAAAATTTCTTTCAGGCGGGTGTTTGCTTCAATAAGCAAAGGGTAAACCTCCTTATTTTCATAAGTTTCCCAGAACTCCAGGTTGGCAGTTCCCTGTAAAAGCTTACGAACACGCTCTTTGTCCGTTACACCTGGTAACTCAATAAGGATACGGCCCGAAGCAGCAAGGCGCTGGATATTCGGTTGTGTTACACCAAATTTGTCAATACGTGCGCGCAATGTATTTTCTGCTGTTGCAATCGCATCTTCTACTCTTTCCTGTAAAAATTTCAATACTTCTTCATCAGGTGTGTTAAAGTCGATTTTTCCTTTCAGCTCAATGGTCTGGAAGTTAAGGGCCAGCTTTGCATTTGGATTGATTTTGCGGTACTCTTCACCAAAAATTGTAACAAAACCACGTTGATCCCTTCTTTGCTTTTCAGTTGCAATATCCAGTGCTTTTGTAAATGCCGGGTCGTTGCTGTTGTTGGACAGGCCTTTGATAATTTCCGCCACAGAAACCTCAAGGGTAACGTTCATACCGCCTTTTAAGTCAAGGCCCAGGTTTAGCTGACGTTTTTTTACCTCTTCATAAGTATATGACGTGATAAAGATATCCACCACTGGTTTCTTTTTTAAAGAATCCAGGTAATAATTTCTCTTTAAATCTTTCTGGTAATTCAGATACGTTGCTGAGTCTGTTTTTGGATCTTTGCTTGCTGCTGCTATCACATCCGGGTTGGAGATATAGTCTTCTGCAAATTTGTCCGCATCTTTTTCTATACCTGCAGCCACCCAGGTAAACATTAAATAATAAGCACAAGCAAGTGCCAGTAAGATTGCAAATAACCTGATAATACCTTTGTTTTGCATTGTAGTTTTTGTTGTCAGCACTGTCTTGAATCGTTACAATCAGCGGCAGGCTTTGGGTTTATTTAGTTTAAAAAATTAAAAAATTCACTTGAAACTTATTCCTGAAAAAAATAGTAGTGCTTCTTTGGTTAACCTATTGATATTCAAATATTTGACATTGAATATACCTCCCCTAAAGAATACGGGCAACATTTTTTCGGGTGCAAATATAGAATAACAATTAATATTTACCAATTTAATAATCATTAAGCCCTAAATGGGGCAATTTTTTGTTTGATTTCACTGCAAAATTAAAAGTGTACTTTATTGATTCAGAGGCAATACTGTTTTTTTCTTTAAAAGAAATACACTCGCAGGCAGGCAGCCTGAATTTAGGATTGTGGCAAAATCGTCAGCCTCTTCCTGTGTAAAACTGCCCGTTATTGATGATATACCACCCCTTATTTCTCCCTGAACGATTGGGTACGATAGAACTTTGTTATCAATGACAATTGCAATGGATTTATTGATGTTGTTCCTCGTCAACACGCTCCAGTCATCAGCAGCCGCTTCAGTCATTTCCATGGTTATAAACAGCGGTCCATCGCGCATGTCTTTCTTTGCATGTTTAATTATATTCCCTGTCATTGCTGCACCTTGAGCGTGACTTGTAGATTTTAGTGCTATAAGTTGAAATGTAACTCCTTCCTGATCAATTGGTTTTGAGCTCCAGGCAAGGCGTAGGTTTTCAGGAAACAGTTTCCATGTTTCAGGTTGCAAAAGGCTTCGCATAATGAACATGGTATCTTCTGCAGATGCATACCCCAAAGTAGCCCCGCTGGAAAGTATTAGTCCGTCATTAGAAGAGGTTGTTGAGGGCGCAAGCCTGCCAAATAGGGTGTTTTCCATTTTTTCCTGCAAATCATTATTGATTTGTTTGATAATGGCAATTTGCTCCTCAAGGGATTTTGTTGAGTCGTTTTTTAATTCTTTGCTGGTAGAATCTGATTTGGAAGCAGAGAACCCTTTTAACAATTCATTGGCTTCTATCAGGATAGGGCCTATTTCTGCATTGTCATAAGTTTCCCAGAATTCAAGTTTGCCCGGGGCCAATAGTAATTTTTCCAGTCTCTCATCGGGTTTCATTCCAGGCAATTCAACAATAATACGCCCATTATTCCCTGTACATTGAACCGAAGGGTTTTCAATGCCGTGCATATCAATACGTTTCAATAGTATTTCCCTGGTTTTTTCTGTTGCTTCATTCGTTTTTTTTGTGATATAATGTTGGCATTCCTGCTCAGATGCTTCTTTTTTAAGGTCTTGGAATTGAACAGTAGATATGGAAGGGTGTCTAAAAAGTTCAGTTACAAAAATTTCTATAAAAGTTCCATTGGCACTGTTTTCAATAGAATCCACACTATTCAGTACTGAATCAACTATCTCATAGCCACTGATTGTGTTGGCTTTTATGATATCCTTTATTGATACTTGGAGCAAATAACTTATTCCTCCATCGTTGTTGAGATTTGCCTTTCGATGGTCTCTAATACAGGCAGAAAATGAAACAAATACCAACGGAAATAAATAAATGAGCCAATTTTTTACGGTGCTGTTGAAAGAAGCCATTTTAGTGTTTTAATCGGTTGAGTGGACGAATTTATAGATTTATCTGTAATGCCGCTTTAACCAATAAATTTTCCCGTCTTTTTCACTATATTTGTAATATATAGGTTATAAGTTATGAAACTGGCACAATGTATTGTAGTAATACTATTGCTGTTGAATTTTAATTCAATGGCCCAGCCATTCTTTCAGCGTAATGATAGCATCCGGGTAAAGGAAAATGGCTCATATCTTAAATTTCCCTGGTCGGGGGGACTTAATTTTGTGCAGGTTTCCAATATTGATTTGAACCGGGATGGGGTGAAGGACCTGTTTTTTTTCGACCGGACTGGAAATAAGGTACGTACGTTTGTTCATAGCGGTACAGCAGGTTCTGTAGATTATAAGCACGCACCTGCGTATGAAAAAAAATTTCCAAACCTGCACGACTGGGCTTTGCTGGCCGATTACAACTGCGATGGCAAAGAAGATATATTTACTTATTCCAGCGGTGGCTTTGCCATCTACAAAAACACCTCCGATAGTGCAAATGGCCTGCAATTTACGCTTATAACGCCTTTGCAGTACTCCGCCTATAATCCTCCGAACTCACAATTGCTCAACCTCTATGTTAGCGCTACCGATATTCCTGCTATTACTGATATTGACAATGATGGGGATTTGGATGTGGTGACTTTTGCAATCACCGGTACTTATATTGAATACCATCAGAACCAAAGTATGGAGCTGTATGGCACCTGCGACAGCCTTAAGTTTGAAATGAAAAACCGCTGCTGGGGATTTGCTTCTGAAAATGCGATGAATAACAGTTTTACATTGTATGATACCTGTTTTGGTAATGTTGTAAATCCCGGACTGGCAACAAATACAAACAACAATGAACGTTCTGCTGAAAGGCATTCAGGCTCCTGCTTGCTCTGCCTGGACCTGGACGGAGATCAGGACAAAGAGCTTGTTACTGGCGATATATCTTTCAATAACCTTACAATGCTCACCAATGGCGGTACACCCACAGCCAGCAGTATGGTGGCCGTAGATGTTGCATTCCCTTCAAATAACGCATCAACAGCAGCGGTGGACCTGGCTCTTTTTCCTTGCGGCTATTATGTGGATATAAACAATGACCAGCAGAAAGATTTAATTGTTAGCCCCAATGCCCCGAATGCATCTGAGAATTTTAGCAGCGTTGTATACTATAGTAATAGCGGTACAACCAGCTTCCCTGATTTTGATTTTCAACAATCCAACTTTTTGCAGGACAATATGATTGAAGTAGGGGAGGGCGCATATCCTGTGTTTTTTGATTATAACAGTGATGGCCTAAAAGATTTATTTGTCGGCAATTATGGCTATTATGCCTCCACCGGGTTTAAGCATAAAATCGCCCTCTATAAAAACATCGGGACAGCTACAGTGCCTGAATACCAGCTTGTAACCAGGGATTATGGAGGGTTTAGCTCATTGGGTATAACCAATATGGTTCCTGCTTTTGGAGATATGGATGGGGATGGGGATAGTGACATGGTATTGGGTGGTTACGATGGCCGGTTGCATTATTTCAGGAATAACGGTCTGCCCGGAGATACTGCCAACTTTGTATTGGTACAGGCAAACCTTAAAAACAGTAACAACCGGACAATTGACGTAGGCGATTTCTCTGTGCCCCAGATTGTGGATGTGGACAATGACGGAAAAAATGATATGATAATCGGAGGACGGAATGGTAAGGTTGCATATTATCACCGTATAGGAAGCTCCACCGGCTCTCCTCCTTCGCTGGACTCTGTTACCCATTTCTGGGGAGGGATTAAGGTAAATGCTTTCGGATATGTTACTGGTTACAGTTATCCGTTTTTGTTTAAACAGAACGGGGTTACCAAATTACTTGTCGGTACCGAAAAAGGCTATTTAAGAATGTTTGATAACATTGACGGGAACCTCACCGGTACGTTTACGCAGGCAGATTCTACTTACCTGGGTATATTCGAGGGTGTACGCAGCGCTCCAAACGGGGCAGACATCAATAATGATGGATATATGGACCTGGTAATAGGCAATTATGCTGGTGGTTTGGCTTTTTATAAGGGACAGTCCACATTGGTTTCTGGTATTGAAGAGCAGGGATACATCACAGGAGAAAATATTCATCTGTTCCCGAATCCTGCCAATAACAGCTTTACCGTGCAGGTAAAAAATGCTGAGGGGCGCAAATACCAGGTGGAGCTTTATTCAACGCTGGGACAAATCATAATGAGCGCGCAGTTTAACAGTAACAGTTATCTGATGAATACAGAAGGCCTTCCAGCCGGTATTTATATTTGCAAGGTATACGAAGCTTGCACTGCGGGCGCTTCTGTGAGACAAGGTTTTGTTAAACGGATTATTATTCAACACCAATAAGCTCGAACAGATTTTTTGACCCATGCGATTTTCTGGATTCTTTGTTCTGTTTACCATTTTGTTTTTCTGTTCATCCAGCCTCGCACAGCCCTATTTTCAATGGAATGACAGCGTTGAGGTGAAAGCCGATGGGACATTGCTTCGCAACCCCTGGGCAGGAGGTTTAAACTTTATACAGGCTTCCAATATTGATCTGGACCTTGATGGTGTGTCCGATCTTTTTATTTTCGATAGGACAGGCAATAAGGTGAGAACCTTTCTCAACAAAGGTAGCTCCAATACGGTGGATTATAAATACGATCCCCGCTATGAAAGCCGCTTTCCGCCAATGCACGACTGGGCATTGCTTGTAGATTACAATTGTGATAACAAGGAAGATATTTTTACCAGCTCTGGTGGTGGGTTTGCCATATATAAAAATATATCAACTATAGTTAATGGACTACAGTTTGAGCTGGTTACAATGCTCCAGCATACAAATTATAATCCAGGAAGCAACACTCTCGCTCCATTGTACATTCTGCCTATTGATATCCCATCGTTTTCCGATATTGATAACGATGGCGATTTGGATGTAATCACATTTACAAGCAGCAGCAATTATATCCAGTACCACCAGAACCAAAGCATGGAGCTGTATGGCCTTTGCGACAGCCTCGTGTTCGAAATCAAAAACCGTTGCTGGGGCTATATATCAGAAAGCAGCCTGAGCAATAATTATACTTTGTTTGATACCTGCTCCGGCAATATTTCAAATCCGGGTATTGTTGAAAGTAACACGGGTGAGCGCGAAAATGCCCACCAGGGTGGCTGTTCATTGTGTATGGATTTGGATGGCGATAACGATAAAGATCTTATTGTGGGCGATGTGTCGTATACAAATCTTACCATGTTTACAAATGGCGGCACACCTTCTGCAGGAAGCTTTGTTTCGAAGGATGCTGTTTTCCCTGTAAACAATGGTGCTGCAGCACAGGTCAGTCTGCCTGTTTTTCCATGCGCTTATGCCGTAGATGTTAACTCGGACGGCATGAAAGATCTTATTGTAAGCCCCAACTCTGCTAATATCTCCGAAAATTTTAACAGTGTGTTGTATTATCAGAATGTGGGAAGTATGGCAATGCCTGCATTTCAGCTGCAACAGGATAATTTTTTACAAAGCAACATGATTGAACTCAGCGAAGGCGCTTACCCTGTTTTCTTTGATTACAACAATGATGGCCTGAAAGACCTCTTTGTTGGAAACTACGGGTATTATATCAGTTCCGGCTTTGGTTTTCAGACAAAAATAGCATTGTTTAAGAATACAGGTACGGCTGCAGTGCCTCAGTTTACCCTGATAACAAGGGATTATGCCAACCTGAGCTCGCTGGGTATAAATAACATGGTGCCCGCTTTTGGCGATATGGATGCTGATGGCGATAGTGATATGATCATCGGAGGCTATGATGGTAAACTCCATTATTTTGAAAATACAGCAGCAGTAAGTGATTCGGCTGTTTTTGTTTTAACGCAATCCAGTTTCAAAAATTCAGCAAACAGAACAATAGATGTTGGTGATTTTGCTGCCCCGCAAATAGTTGATGTGGATGGCGATCAAAAAAATGATTTGGTGGTGGGCTCACGAAATGGCAAGCTTGCATATTATCATCATACAGGTAGCGCATCCGCTGCTATTCCTTCAATGGATTCCGTATCGCACTACTGGGGCAACGTGAAAGTAACAAGGCCCGGATATTTTGTGGGGTACAGCTATCCTTTTGTTTTTAAACAAAATGGCAGTACAAAATTATTGGTAGGGCAGGAGAGTGGGCGTTTGTCGTTGTTTGATAATATTGATGGAAATATAAATGGCGTGTTTGCACTTACAGATTCTGCCTATCAGGATATCTTTCAGGGTACAAGAACGTCACCTTGCGGTGCTGACATCAATAATGATGGTCTGATGGATCTGATTGTTGGGAACTATGAAGGGGGGCTTTCATTTTATAAAGGTTCTGCCAATAACCCGCTTTCATTACAAGGGGTAAATGACGCTGTTCTGTGGGATGTCCTGTATTATCCCAATCCAGCCAATTCGGTGCTTAGTGTGAAAATTAAGAACCACAGCTCAAAAAAATACCTGCTGAATATATACAACACCATGGGGCAGCAGGTGTATTCACAACGCATTTACAGTGATTTGTGGACAGTAAATGCCAGCGAGCTACCTCAGGGTGTTTATATATGCAGGCTTTCAGAAATTGATGCAAATTCCCGTGTTCTTGCAACAAAAGTAAAGCGCATTGTTATTCAGCATTGAATATGCGCACTGGCGCTCTTTAAATTGCTTCGAGTTCTGTCTTTCTCCACAAATCAGGAGTTGTAAGCTTTTCATCGGAAGTTTGTTTAAGTTTCATAAACAGCTGCATTTTATATCCCGTCAGCCATTTAATGCTGGTTTCAATAATCGCTTCGCCAAGCATTGCTTTTTCGCCCCAGGGGTATGTCACTTCTTTGTTTAACAAATCTTCTTCAGTGATTTGGTCAAACAGCTTGTTTACAAGCTCCATCTGCGATTCCATAACAGTCCCAAAATTCGCGGGTGTAACATTTTTTGCACCGGCATTCAGCTCCATGAAAAAAGTTTTTAAATCACGGTCATCCTTTTTGTGCCAGAAGCTTAGCATTCCGGTACCACAGGTGGATAAATACTGCAAAAGCTCTGTAATGCTTCTCACACTTTCAGCCGGCCTGAAATCATGTTTATTGGCAGGAATTTTAGTTGCAAGCCTGCGAATGATTTTCATTTCTTTGATGATACTGTTTTTTAGTGTTTGTTTATTCATAAAGTTTTAATTTTTGATTGTTTTTTAAAATGTATCGTATACTAACCAGGTGCGAAAGCAGCACAAGCGGAACAATCAGGCCCGGAAGAAAGATAAATGGAAAATGGAGTAATGCTATGTTGGGCTGTTCAAAGCCAAATTGCTGGAACGGGTAAGGCACCGACAATACTCCGTGAAATACAATATTCAGTAAAAGCAACAGGCATACAATATTCCATACCATTATTATTTTTTGCGAAAGAACATTTTTTACATACCCGAAATAAAAAATAATCAATGAAGAAATGCCTGAAATAATATCAAAATTTCTTCCTTCAAAAGTCATGATTTCAGGCACCGCTTTATTTAGGAATAGCTGGAACAGGATAAGTTCCACCGGTATTCTTACAACATGCAGAAGTGTTAGTGCTTTCACGTTCCATCCATCCATATACTTTTTTCCTTTTGATGTAGCAAAGAGCAGGACAATAGCGACCAAGGGCGGTGCTACAAGGAAGATAAATCGGGGAGGCAATACATCGGTTACCGCATAAAAACCAGTCAGGCAAATTACAGACTGAATAACAAGCCAAAGTGATAACACGACCACTATTGTTTTTGAATAGGCTGTAGCTTTACAGAATAAAAACACGCTTAGCAGGATGGTTAAGCCAAATGAGAGTGTAATATATATTGGTAAATCAAGCATATGGATGAAACTATTTATAAAGCGGTTAAAACTTGTTTTAAGATTTTGTTTAATTCATCCGACTTATCAATCGTCATAAAGTGGCCGCCATTGTCAACACGTATGTCACAGGAAACAAAGGCAACAGGGAAGATTCTGTCAGCTGTGCCATGTATATGTATGTATTTATGGGGTAATACGATATTCGACCAAGTTGTGATTTTGTCAATTGCCCAGGAAAAGAAGTCGGAGTCTGTATCTTCCAGTATATCTTTCAGGATTTTTTTATCCGCATCCGATGAAATGCTGAAAAGCCAATTGGTTATAAAGCCTGGTTGCATCAGGAGTTTGGCAGGTAGCAGTTTATGTAAGCCCAGAGTGCCCGGCCAACGGTAATAAAAAGGGATTTCTTTTTTTGTTTTGGCAGTGGCAATTAAAATAAGGTGTTCTGTTTTTATTTGTCTGGCCACTTCTGCGGCTACTATGCCACCAAACGAAAGGCCTATCAGTACAGGGTTTTTGCAGGTTATTTGTTTTGTTAGCCGCCCCGAGTATTGTTCGAGGGATTCTCCTTTACCAGGTTTTTCCCATTTTATGAAATGTGGTGTAAAACCTGGGAAAACAAGACGCTGGAAGGCCCTCTCATCCGCACCCAATCCACTGAATATGTATATGTTTTTTGACACTTTTTTTAAAATCCTTTACTTTTGCACAACGCATCCAGTTCGCGCCATCCTTTGCCCTTACTGAAGCTCGCAGCGTTCTTAGAACCAATCTTTTCTATCAATGTTTGGTACATACCCAGACGTTTGATGCGCTTTTTTAAAATTGCAAACTCCTTATTTTCTTCGGCAACCATGCCTGCATAAATGATCGTAAACAGGATCTCAATTTCTGCGCCATCAGTCAGGTAGTTTTTTGAGAGCTCGCTAATCATGTTCAGTACATTCAAATCTACGGTAGCTGTGGTAAGGCTGTAATAAGCAACAAAATCCGTGTAAATTTTTTCATGGCCGTAAATATCAGCAAGAGCACAAAGCCGTGAAAAGTATTCTTCATCTCTTGGTGCATACCTTTTCCCATCAGGTGTTTTCAGGTATACGCACCAGTTATCAAAGCTTCCTTTGTCAAAGGTAAGCGTGCTGCCGTCCGAAAAAGCCTGAATAAGAATCATCTTTTATCTTAACAATCATAAAAATCAACGTTCCAATGTGTAGCCGAAAAAATCACATGTCAATTACCAGCCTGTCACAAGCAAATTGCGTGCTGCTTTTTCACTGCATTTCTGATATTTGGAATATGCCGCTGCAGCTCTGTTCCTCACATTTGCATTCGGTTCACCGTTTACATATCCATCTACTGCATCATGCAACGTATATGCTTCAGGGCACATCAGGCCTGTGGTCCATACCAGGGGGGTTACACTTGCTGCTTTCAGGTGAGGTGAAAAAAACTCTTTGCTGTAGCAGGCAAGTATGATAACATTACGTTTCATCTGGTCGTTTTTTTGAAAATGCTCCGTTAGCTGGAAGTCCATCAGCCCATCATGGCCTATGTATGATAACAGTCCTGAATTGCCATAAATGCCAAGTGTTACATCATTTAAATGTATGGTGTCTTTTAGCTGTCCGCAGCTGCTGTACAGAAAATCCTTTGTACATTCTTTTATGTATTTGCCATTGTAAGCGTCAGCAACCAGGTAATAATTTTTTGTGCGGTGCTTAAACACAAGCCTTTCCATTTTTATTGAATCTATACGCTGCGTACGGACAAGTTTCCAATCCTTGCTTTGTTTAAAATAGGTTCGTACGCCATAGCCACAGCCCCAATACAGGTTATTGTTCAGGTCCTGCCCGTTACCGATTTTAGCGGGTACAGGTACAATGCCCTGGTATTTATTATCGCAGAGGGCAACAAAAACGTGTATTGTTTTAAATGTAGTATCTGTATGAATTATATTCTGTAACGCACTAGTTTTAGTGGGAATCGCAGGCCCAGTTTTTGCGCCTTGTGACGTGCAATTCAACAAAACATAACACAACAGCAGTGTTATAATGGCCTGTTTTCGCATATTTTGGTGCTTTGTTTTACGAAGTAAAAGTGGGTGCAGTTGATTTTTTGAAAATCGGGGGAGGTGCTGTACAGAAGGAGGTTTTTGGGCTTTTTATCCATCTGTTTTTTTTCTTTAAAACTCAATGTCCAGATCAAAAGCCTGGCGCAACTTGTTGATTGCAGGATTTTTTTCTGCAAGGTGCTTGTACCTGTCAGTAGCGGTGTAAAGGTTTGTTTTATCCTCAACTGTAACCATTACCAGCTGCAACTGTATGTCATAGTTGTTAAGCTCCTTTCGCAGGAAACCAAGGAAGTTCATCTTGTCCTCATTGATGCTCTCTTCCAGGGATTTGTTGTTTACGGTAAATTCAAGTGTTGTACCATTTAAAATAACCGGGCGCCTGCTGAGCAATGCAATGCCAATACTGGTTTTTCCCTTTGCCTTCAAATCATTGGCATACGCATCCCAAACGGCTTCCAGCGCTTCCTGTGTAAAAGAGTTTTTAGGTTGGTTGCTTGTATTTTGTTGTTCAGCACTGTTTTCTTTCGCAACTTCAGTTTTTTTTTCAGTATTTAAATGCTGATTGATAGAAGGGGTTAAGGTCTTTATCAATGGCTTTTTAAACCCGGTTACGGATTGCTCAGTTTTTACAGGTGTTGTAGTTGTTGAAGGAGTAACAGCCGGAGGCGTAACGCTTGTATTGGTTACCGGTGTGTTTACCGTATTGGATTGAACTGTAGTGTTGCTCGTGACAGGGGCCGTATTGTTTGCAGTAGTAGTTGCAGCAGGTCTTGCAGACCCCTTGATTATGTCATTTTTTTTTTCAGTATCAACTCCAATGGAATTGATAGAGCTAAGCTGCATCAGGGAAAGCTCCACCTGGAGCCGCTGGTTTTTGCTGGCTTTATACTGTATATCCGCCTTATTCAGAATTGTAAGTCCTTTTACAAGAAAGGAAAGTGAGCATTTGCCCGACTGTTCCCTGTATTTGTCTTTGATATTGTTCCCCACCTCCAGTAGCTGCAGTGTTTCGGGATCTTTGCTCACAAGCAGGTTACGGAAATGGTCGCCCATGCCGGCAACAAAGTTGTGCCCGTCAAAGCCATTGTTTAATATTTCATTGAACAAAAGGAGTGAGGCAGAAATGTTTTCAGCCAGAATAGCATCCGTAACTTTAAAGTAGTAATCATAATCCAGTATGTTCAGATTATCAATTACAGCTTTGTAAGTAATGGTAGCACCCGAAAAACTTACAATCTGGTCAAATATGGAGCAGGCATCGCGCAAAGCGCCATCTGCTTTTTGAGCAATAATGTGCAATGCATCTGTTTCTGCGTTGATATTCTCATTTTTTGCGATATAAGCCAGGTGATTGGCAATGTCTTCAATCTGTATACGGTTAAAATCGAATATCTGGCAACGGGATAAAATCGTTGGGATAATTTTATGCTTTTCCGTGGTGGCAAGGATGAAAATAGCATGCTTTGGCGGCTCTTCAAGCGTTTTTAAGAATGCATTGAAAGCAGCAGTGGAAAGCATATGGACCTCATCAATGATATACACTTTGTGTGTTCCCAGCTGAGGTGCATAACGTACCTGATCCACCAGGTTACGGATATCATCTACCGAGTTGTTGGACGCGGCATCTAATTCAGAAATGTTTAAAGAAGCACCTTCATTGAATGAGCGGCAGGATTCGCACTGGTCGCAGGCTTCTATACTTGCCGTACGGTTAGTACAGTTAATAGTTTTGGCAAGAATACGCGCGCAGGTGGTTTTTCCCACTCCACGCGGACCGCAGAACAAAAACGCCTGTGCAAGGTGTTCCGTTTTAATTGCATTTTTTAATGTATTGGTAATATGTGCCTGGCCAACAACGGTGTTAAACGTTGCGGGACGGTACTTACGGGCCGATACAATAAAATTATCCATCTCTGATTGCTAATGACTACAAAATTAACGATTAATATCTAAATAGCCCAGAATTGTTGAAAAGTCTTAAAACAGTTAATTACAGCTAATTTTACCTGGGATTTTTTTAATATTTGATGCAGTAGAGCACATAAATATTTTTAGGGCGGGTTTCTGCACCGCCCTGATAATCGGTATATGAAGCAACTGATGTATTTAACCAGGTTCCGTAATTACCTCCTGCTACCGGATACGCAAAGCTGCCGTAATTGAAAAATACTCCAAATGCTGAATTAGGCGCTCCGCCAATATCCGGAGCATGCCTATGGCTTCCAAAAAGATCTGCCTGTTTTGAGCCCACATTGTCGCCAGCGGTTCCGTCACCCCGGTCGGTACGTGTTGCGGCATCCGGGTCGTTGCCGGTTGCATTGTTAATTCCCCTTAAAAAATAACCCTGGTAGTTAGGAAGGTTAAAAGTGGTGCTTCCATCACCTGGTCCGTACATCACACCAATTGCGGTAAACAACGCGGCATAGGTTGTTCTGGATACTGCGCTGCCATCGCATACCAGGTAACCAGCAGGTGCGGTGGTGGTGGCCATTGCCAAAATTGCTCCCGGAGGAACAAAGGAGTTGGTGCTTTGGCCTCCGCTTATCAGTATCCAGCGGGATGCTGTTGCACTGTACTGAAATTGTGCCGTACCGCCATTGCCTGCAAGTGCCATTACATCACCCCCGGTGAGCGTAGAAATCCGGTTCGATGCCGCGGAAGCACTGTTTTCATTGGCTATAATCATGGCTTGTGCTGTGCTGTTGTACAGCGTTAAAAGCCGCCCGCTCACGCCACCAGCTATTCCGGTTATTGCAAAAGGCTGGGCCGGTCCACTGATGGTGATAAACGTATTGTTGCCAACAGGAATGTCATTGTTATTTCCATTTACAAGAGCTAGCGAAGCTTCGCGGAATGCCGAACTGCCCACCAAATCAAATGCAGCAGCGGGACTGGTCGTACCTATTCCCACATTGCCGCTGTTGTCTTCAAAAACGGGTGCAACGGTACAGGTAGCAGTTGTGCCATCGGATTTAAGAATGTAATTTGCCGAAGCACAGCCCACCGGTCCTGTCGGGCCTGTTATACCGGTGCTGCCTGTGCTCCCTGTAGTGCCTGTGCTTCCGGTAGAACCTGTGCTTCCGGTTGCTCCGGTATCGCCCGTAGCACCTGTTGTGCCGGTATTTCCTGTTAAGCCCGTAGCGCCTGTGCTTCCTGTGTTACCAAGCATTATTGTATTCGTGCTGCAAAGCGAGCGCCAGCTGGAGCCAAGGGTATTCCAGTAAAAGAAGCAGGCTGAGTCGGTATCAAAAACCAGTAAACTGTTTGCCGGTGAGGGAATAGCAAGACGCTGCGCTGCTGTGAGCCGGGGTATCAGAATCCCTTTGTTGTTGGCCGGACTAATATTTACGTCCAGTAAAGCAGATGGATCGGGTGTGGTAGTGCCAATGCCCACGCTACCTTGTTGCGCAGTTAGAGATGAATAACCAAATATGAAAAGACAAATAAAGCTGTAAAAAAGCGTTTTTGAGGAAATCGAAAAAGGTACCATAAGATTAATTTGAGTCATGAAATATAAATAAATCAATTATATCTTCGTGCATAAAAAAAGTACATCTGGCCCCTATTACGCTGTTTGTTGATTTTATATGTTGATAATGAGTGGGTTACGTGTTTTGAAAATGTTTGTTTTCAGATTTAAAGCTGCATAATAGGCTGTTATTTAATCGATTAGGTGCATTTAAACCTGTTTTTTTCATAGGTTTCCACCAAAATTACTTGCCGGAAACACAAAAAATACTATCTTTGTACCCCTTTTAATAAAAAGGATTAACAAAATAATTAACCAAAAATTACAAAACAATGCAAAAACATTATGAAACCGTCTTCATTATGACTCCCGTTTTGTCTGAAGATCAGGCAAAGGAGACGGTAAGTAAGTACAAAAAGATGCTTACTGACAATGGCTGCAAAATTGTTACTGAAAAGGCCTGGGGCCTTCGTAAACTGCAGTACCCTATTCAAAAGAAAACAACAGGTTTCTACTACCTGTTTGAATTCAAAGCTGACCCTAAATTCATTGCTGAACTAGAGGTTGCTTACAAACGTGATGAGCGTTTGTTGCGTTTCCTAACCGTTGCGCTTGATAAACACGCTGTGGCTTACAGCGAAAAAAGCAGAAACAAAGCTAAAGCTGCTGCAACAGCTTAATCATTAATCAGTTAAAAAGTAGAAAAATGTCAGATAACACATCAGAAATCAGATATCTTGCTCCACCAACTGTGGACGTAAAGAAAAAGAAATACTGCCGTTTCAAAAAAAGTGGTATTAAGTATATCGATTACAAAGACCCTAACTTCTTATTGAAGTTCGTTAACGAGCAAGGTAAAATTTTACCTCGCAGATTAACCGGTACATCAGTAAAATATCAACGTAAAGTATCACAAGCGGTTAAACGTGCCCGTCATTTGGCTTTATTGCCTTATGTTGCTGATATGCTAAAATAAGATAACGAAATGGAAGTAATACTAAAACAGGACGTTAAAAACCTTGGATACAAGGATGACGTAGTAAAAGTTAGACCAGGATACGGAAGAAATTTTTTAATTCCTAAAAACCTGGCTGAAATAGCAACAGTTTCCAGCAAAAAAGTTTTGTCTGAAACAGTTAAACAGCGCGCATTTAAAGAGCAAAAAATTAAAGCTGCTGCTGAAACTACTGCTGCTAAACTAAAAGATATGATTGTAAAAGTTGGTGCTAAAGTAGGTGAGTCCGGAAAAATTTTCGGTTCAGTTACTTCGGTTCAGTTGGCTGATGCAATTAAAAAATTAGGTTATGAAGTGGACAGAAAAAATATCACTTTGAACGAAGACAGCATTAAATCTGTTGGTACGTACACTGCTGATATCCGTTTCCACAAAGAAGTAACCGGAACTGTTACTTTTGAAGTAGTTCAGGAGTAATTAATTTGTGGTACAAATAGTAAAAGGCAATTCAGAAATGAGTTGCCTTTTTTATTTTGTATACTTTTGCCAAGTGGCTGGGATAATGAGGTAAAGTCCGAAAATAACCATTAACCAATAACCAATGAACCAGTAAACCAATGAACCAATTAACCATAAAAAAAGCACAACAGAAAGTAGACGAATGGATAACAACTCACGGAGTCCGCTATTTTAATGAGCTTACCAATATGGCCATTCTTACAGAAGAAGTAGGGGAGGTGGCGCGTATCATCGCGAGGCAGTACGGTGAGCAGTCGTTCAAAAAAAAAGACACAGATAAAAATTTGTCAGATGAACTTGCCGATGTATTGTTCGTTGTTATTTGCCTGGCCAATCAAACGGGTATTGACCTTACTGCAGCTTTCGAAAAAAATATGGAAAAGAAAACCAAAAGGGACAATACTCGTCATAAACTAAACAAAAAACTTACTTCCGTTTCAAAACCTCGAAAAAAATGATAACCAAATTTTGTCTTGCTCTGCTTATAGAAGTTTTTCTGATCTCTTGTGGTTCTTCAGGAAGTCCGGGAACATCTGCAGTTTCCAAAACATACGATGAACTTGGTAAGGCATACTTTTTACTAGGAGAGTGGCAAAACATTACTCCGGAAGGTGTTCTCACTGAAAAATGGGAGCAAAAGAATGACTCTGTTTATATTGGCAGCAGCTATTTTATGGAGGGAAGAGATACTTCGTTCTCAGAAACAATACGGCTTGAACAAAGGGGGAATCAATTGCTTTATATACCAACTGTAACTGATCAGAATAGCGGACAACTAATAGAATTTAAGCTTTTTGCAGCTTCGCCAACCTATGTATCATTCGGAAATCCACAGCATGATTTTCCCTCGAAAATAACCTATACACTTGTAACAAGGGATTCGCTTGTTGCTGAAATTTCGGGGGACATGAATGGAAAGGCGAATACACAGCAATTTCCAATGAAAAGAGCAAAATGATCATAACTCTTGTTGAATAATTTTACAGAGGAAATGAATTTTTTCCTAATCACGAAAATTATATACTCATGATCACTATAAAATACATTGCAACCCTTGTGCTACTATTATTTACTGCATATACAGTATTCTGCAGCAGAAAAGAATCCATTGTAAAATCTGCAAAGCAGGTGTTTTCACTTCATTGGGGCCGGCAGGTAACTATTGATTTATACATTGGGCTCTTCATATTTTCTTTCTTTATCTATCTTATAGAAGGAGATGTTTTAATCACATTCCTGTGGCTTGTCCCTACCTTAATCCTTGGCAATATTGTGCCTCTTATTTATCTGATTTTTAATTTTGATATACTTATTGCCCATTTTGTATCGTAATCAGTTTACGTTTTTAATCCTTGTTTTTACTCTCTTAAATCCTGCCACTATAGAGAAGGAGCGGCTGCGTAGCTCATCTTTCTTTCTGTAAAATTCATAACAATTCCATATAAAAGCGTAAGTCGATTAAAAGTCAATAACTTAATTTTGGCCACCTTTTATACGTGCTCACCTTCCGTTAACCGGTGTTTAAAGAATATACGTTCAATTGGTTTAAATAGGGCCGTTAAAGCAATTGTATGGCATTTTTTTTTCATTAGTTTTTTTAGTTGATTATATTAAAGCAATAAAGTATATGAAACTTTACATCAGAAATATGGCTTGCGAAAGTTGCAAGGAGTTCGTGAAAAAATCACTCGAAGAGTTAAAATGTCACCCCGTAAAAGTTGAACTCGGTGAAGTTACAATCAAAGAGGAGCTAAAACCTGCACAGAAAGAAAAGTTGAGCAAGGTGCTCAGGAAAGTAGGGCTCGAAATTGTTGAAGACAAGGCCGGTATAATAATTCAGAAAATAAAGGCCAATATGCACGAGTATCTGAATTCACCAAAGATACAGAAGGAAAACTTCTCGGATTACCTCAGCAAGCAGCTCAATCTTGATTATACTTATCTTTCCAATACCTTTTCGGAGCTGGAAGCCACCACTATTTCGCATTACATGAGCCGTATAAAAATGGAACGTGCCAAGGAAATGATTTTGTTTGAAGATCTTACCATGAGCGAAATTGCGGAAAAACTTTACTATTCCAACTCTTCTCATTTTTCTACACAATTCAAAAAAATCACAGGGGTTCCGCCTTCACATTTTAAAAATCTGAAAGAGAAAAGGCGGTATACAATGCAGGAAATCGATAAAAACGAGTAGGATCCTGTAAAATTCATAAGTTTTAGTAGTAAAACCATAACATTATTGGGTTTAAGTAAGGTAACTTTGCTTGCTTCAACAGCAGTTTTTGCAACTAAATCAACGCATGAATGGAGTATGGCTCAATGGAATGGATATACGCGGATGATGATATCAGCGCTTTGAAAATGTTTTCTGATGCTGTAAACGGCATTTCTCAAAGCCGGATAGCTAAAATCAACCTCACTACTTTTCGAACCGGGGAGGAAGTTATTGCCACGCTGAAAAGTAAAAAAGCGAAAGACTGTATGGTTTTCCTGGATATTGATATTCCTGCTAAAAATGGTTTTCAGGTGCTTCGGGAGCTCAAAGCAAATAAGGATTTAAAGGATGTCCCCGTTATTATGCATTCAACCAGCAAAGGCCGGGTTTCCATTGATATCAGCTCTGAATTAGGAGCGGACTTGTATATCATTAAGCCTGATTCTGCAGCTGAGCTGCAGGAACTGCTTAAAAAAGTGATAACATTCGATTTCAAGGGGGCTAAACTTGTCGGGGACGATTTTGTGCTGAATTCATAGTAACTTATTGGGCTGATAATCTTAAGCTTCATCTGGCCTTACATTGTACCTTGCCTGATATACTTTCATCTTTTACGCTTTAGCTCAGTAAAGGCGCATGGAGAAAGGCGGGAGTCTGGCTCCTTCATCCCTCATAATTTAGAAATGGTCTAAATTTTTAGTTTTAACTTTCTAATTATCATAATTATTGGTAAAATTGTACCCGCTTACAAAAAGCCACAAAATTTGCTTGCCGGAAACATAAATACTGCGGAAAACCCTACAACACCAATGAGTAAAATACGCGATTATGCACAGTTTGTTAAGTTGCGTCTTGCTTCTCTGGTTGTTTTATCGGCAGCAATAGGTTATGTGATTGGTGCTCAGGAGGTTGACTGGAAAAAGATGTTGATGCTCATCCTGGGTGGTTTTCTGGTTACGGGTTCATCAAATGGCTTTAACCAAATCATCGAAAGAAATCTTGATAAACTCATGGACCGCACGCAGGGCCGTCCTCTCCCTCAGGAACGCATGTCGGTGAATGAGTCTTTTCTCATTGCAGCTATTATGGGGTTAACGGGAATCGCCATTCTTTGGATTTTCATGAATCCGCTAAGTGGTGTTTTAGGAATGCTGGCCCTCATTTTATACACTGTTGTATATACCCCGCTCAAACAAATGACTCCCTTTGCAGTATTTGTTGGCGCTTTTCCTGGTGCTATACCTCCGTTACTGGGGCATGTGGCCAGCACATCTGGCTTTGGCGAAATTCAATTCGAAGCCTGGCTGCTGTTTGTCATGCAGTTTATGTGGCAGTTCCCTCATTTCTGGGCAATTGCATGGGTGCTGGACGAAGATTATAAAAAAGCGGGGTTCCGCATGCTGCCATCGCTTGGCGGGCGCGACAAAAGCAGCGCATTCCAGATTCTCGTATATACCTTGTTCCTTTTGCCTATAAGCCTTTTGCCGGTATTGTTCCACATGTCTGGTATTGTATCTGCCATAATTATTACTGTTTCCGGTGGGTACTTTATTTATCAGGCCTACGTATTATACAGGGAATGCACTGTTGAGGCAGCGCGTAAGCTTATGTTTGGTTCATTTGTATACCTGCCCCTGGTTCAGCTGGCAGTGATGATCGGAAAATAAAAACAATGGAAAAAGCAATTTCAGTAACAGAAGAAAAACGTATGAATACCTCCAGGGCCGCAATTCCATTGTTGTGGATTTCTATTGTGGCTATGGTGATGGTATTTGGTTCATTGACTAGTGGCTACATCGTTAGCAGGGGCAACAGCAACTGGATGAAGTTTGAATTGCCACAACTGTTTTACATCAGCACCGCTTTTATTCTTATCAGCAGCGTTACAATGAATTGGGCCTTGACTTCTGCAAGGGCCAACAATTTTAAGAATATTAAAACCGCTTCTTTTCTTACACTGTTGCTTGGTTTGGCGTTTGTTGTATGCCAGTTTAAGGCCTGGGGGTACCTGGTAGACCAGAAAATATTTTTTACAGGAAATACAAGCAGTGTTTCTGCCTCTTATTTGTACGTCCTCACTGGCTTGCACATGGCCCACCTGGCATTTGGGATATTGGCAGTATTGGTAGTTTGGGTAAAAGCTTTAATGAACAGGTATAACTCCGAAAATCTTTTAGGGATAAGGCTTTGCGCTATTTTTTGGCATTTCCTGGATATTTTGTGGATATGTTTGTTTTTATTTTTATTGTTTATACGTTAAAATTTCAATGAAATTTTGCATATTAGCAGCCGAAAACACGTTTTTTATTTTGTATCAATTAATATAATAAAGTTTAAAAGAGTATGTCAAGTCACGCAGTAGCAGAAAACGATTCAGAATCAGCCTGGAGTGGTGGTAAGTCACCGTTTGGCGTTAGTTACGGAAAAATATTCATGTGGTTTTTCCTGGTTTCCGATGCATTAACTTTTTCCGGATTGTTATGTGCATACGGCTTTATGCGCCATAAACACCCTGAAGTGTGGCCAAACCCGGGTGATGTATTTACTCACTTCCCTTTTTACGATGGCCATATTCCATTGGCATACGTAGGTTTAATGACCCTTATCCTTATTATGAGTTCTGTTACAATGGTATTGGCTGTGGAAGCAGGCCATCGTAACGATAAAAAAAGCGTGACTATCTGGATGCTCCTGACCATCATTGGTGGTGCTATGTTCGTTGGTTCACAAGCCTGGGAGTGGTATCACTTCATTGTAGGTACTGATCATGGTGCTATACGCAGCGTGTTTGATTCCGAAAGTGGAAAATGGGTGGAGCAGACTGTTTATGGTGCCAACATGACCGTAAACGAATATGGTTTGCCGGTATTTGCCAACTTCTTCTTCTTTATCACTGGTTTCCACGGTTTCCACGTATTCAGCGGAGTGGTTATCAATATCATTATTTTTATCAACGTAATTAGAGGAACATACGAAAAACGCGGTCATTATGAAATGGTTGAAAAAACCGGTTTGTACTGGCACTTTGTGGATTTGGTATGGGTATTCGTATTTACATTCTTTTACCTTCTGTAAACCTAATAACTAATAACCTAATAACTGATAACATATTTAAATTACAACAATTATGTCAGAATTTCACGATGATTACCCACAGTATGAGTTAATGGCTCATCACAGCGAAGAAGAAGGAAAAGTTAAACGCAGAAAGCTTTGGAATGTGTTTTGGATCATGCTTGCTGTTACCATTGTAGAACTTATCATTGGTTTCTATGCCAAAGAAATGCATTTGTTGAATGACGATCGCACGTCAACTGGTGTTCTTAAATTCATATTCATTGGTTTGACAATCCTTAAAGCGTTTTTTATTGTTTTCAGCTTTATGCACCTTGGCGATGAGAAAAAAATGTTCAAATACAGTATTATCGTGCCTTATACTATTTTCATTCTTTATCTTGTATATATCTGTCTTGCAGAGGCTGTTTACAATGGCGAGTACAAAGAAAAAATGGATGAGCTTATTGTAAAGCAAAAAATAGAATTAAATGCAGCCGCAGCCGCGGGTCATCACGATGGTGGTGCAACTCACGATGGTGCTGGTCATGAAGGCAACAACCATGAGGAAAATAACCACGAAGGTGGTGCTGGTGAGCATAAATAAACCGCAATATATTTTCAAAGAAATAAAATGGCTCTGTGTAAACAGAGCCATTTTTGTTTTGTACCTTTACACCTGCAAAAACACATCCCGTTTGCCATTTTTAACCCAGTGAAAAGGAAAATACTCATACTGCTTTTTTTATTGTCTTTTCCTTCAGTATTGTATGTGGTGCTTACTACCGGTAAACATCATGCACTGCGTTTAGCGTATCTGGGTCCCAAACAGCTTGCGCCTAACGGCAAAGACACATTATACCATACAGTCCCTTCGTTTAAGTTTGTCAACCAGGCTGGTGATACCATAAGCGATAAGTTTTATGATGGGAAAATATACGTTGCTGCCTATTTCTATACATCATGCAATACCAATGCCTGCAAGCGTATGGCAGCTCAAATCCTTCGTTTGCAGGAAAAATTCGGATACACAAACGGACTTATCCAGATGTTGTACCACACTATAAAACCTGAAAGTGATTCGGTGCCTGCATTGAGCGCCTATGCAAAAATGGTGCATGCCGATACAAGGATGTGGAACTTTGTTACAGGTGATAAAGCAAACCTTCTGGATATTGCAAAACAAGGGTATCTCATTGAACAGGATGATACAGAAAATCCAAGCGAAATGTTTGTGCTTGTTGATAAAGAAAAACGTGTCCGTGGAATGTATAGTGGCACGAAGATTCAGGGAGTGAACGATCTTATTGACGGCATAAAAGCCTTAATGGCTGAATACGTGATCAAAGAAACAGAAACAAAAAAAATTGAACAGAAACGTTAAAAACAATGAATGATAAATTGGTTTTCCGGCTTGTAATTGTGGTCTCCGTAGTGGTTTTTGTTGCAGTAGTAATACTCAATAAAAAAATACTTCCGGTTCCTGAGGTTATTCCTGACTTTGTGTATAAGCTTCCTAAGCTCAATGCTACCTTAAACGGCACTTGTTCACTTCTGCTCCTGCTCTCATTATACATGATAAAGCAGCGCAACATTGCAGTGCATAAAAAGCTTAACATTATTGCTTTCTTTTTATCGGCATTGTTCCTCTTATCTTACATCACCTATCACTGGATGGCACAGGAAGCCACTTTCCCTGCCGATAGTCCTCTGCGTACCACCTATCTGGTTATTCTCATCAGTCACATTATCCTTGCGGCTATTGTATTGCCCCTTGTATTGTTGTCTTTTTATTACGGTTTAAAAAGTCAGCAGCCCGAAGGTGGTGATTATATTATAAAGCATCGGAAACTTGTGCGCTGGAGCTTCCCGATTTGGTTATACGTGACCATTACCGGTGTTGTGGTGTATTTAATGATTTCACCGTATTATGTAGTACATTAAAATAATACTTATGCCTTTGTGCAAAAAATAAAATGAAAAAAAGTGTACTCTTTTATTTAATGTTGGCGATGTGTTTCTTATACAACACATCAGTAACAGCGCAATGCGCCATGTGCAAATACCCCCTGGAAAACGATTTGGCAAACGGCAGTTCAAATACCATGGCATCCGGCTTAAATACCGGGATACTTTACCTCATGGCCATTCCATACATTATACTGATGCTCGGAGGATATTTCTTCTTTAAAAAACAAATTGATGCGAAAGTAAAAGGCTGGCGAGATAAGTATTTTCCTGCAAAACAAATTAATGGATAACAACCCGCTATTTTACCTTGGATGGGGCGGGCATTCTGTATCGTTCACGAAATCCCTACCACAAGGTAAGTCACAAGCAATATCCCAATAAGCAGAATACTGATTGTGAGTATTGTAGAAAGTGAAGCCGAAGGTTGAAAATTGCTGTTTCCCAGCTGACTTCCTATTTTTTTATACTGAAGAAACGATATCAGCACAACCAGAACTCCAAGTGCAACAAGACTTATTCCCAGAACAGATACATAATCGTGATTGGGCAGCGGTTTCTGTAACATAATAGAAAGCTCTTTTACAAATAAGGTAAACTTTACTACCACAAAGCCAAATACCATTATGCCAATGCTGGTTCTTACCCATGCCAGGTAAGTGCGTTCATTCGAAAGATAATCCCTTGGATCTGGTACCGGTCTTTCTTCTTGGTCTTGTCGGTTGTTTTCTGAGGGCATAAGCAATACAGGTTTAAATTACGAAAAGAAAAAAGCTTGCCATTGTCTGTATGTTCCGTTCACTTAAATGGGCCCGTTTTCATTTGATTATCTATTTATTCGAAATATTCCTATATTTACTATTAATATTTTGTAATACCAGGCAACCTTATTCCAATTACCGCGTCTTATAAATAAAAAGGAATAGTTTTAATAATTAAACACTGCATCTCTTGAAAATTTATAAGTTTATTTGTGAGACTCAATTTTTGCAATCCGCCAGAGGCGGAACTGCTAAAATTGTAAGTCGAACAATCCCGCCAGGGGCGGAAGGTATAATACCCCGCTTTTTGGGACGGTGTAAGGGTTCGTGGCTTGCCCCGAAGTACATACCTGTGATTGGCCTCTTTATATTGCTGTGCACAGGTATCAGCAATTCAGGCGCTCAGGTGCTTATCAACGAATTTTCCTGTTCCAACGTAAGTACTTTAACTGATAATTTCGGTGAAACCCCCGATTGGATTGAGCTTTACAATGCCGGTAACTCTTCTGTTAATCTGGCCGGTTATCATTTAAGCGACAAAATCAGTAACCCTGATAAATGGGCTATCCCTTCTGGCGTATCAATACCGGCCAACGGACACCTTTTCATCTGGGCATCCGGCAAGGACACTGTTATCATGAGTGATGTTCATACGAGCTTTAAACTTACACAAACGGCTCCTGAAGCTATTGTGTTTTCTGATATAAGTGGTACTATCATTGATTCAATGACTCTTGTTCCCACACAGTCCGGTCATTCCAGGGGGCGTGTAACAGATGGTGCCGGACAATGGGCTGTATTTACAACACCTACACCCGGTTATGCAAATTCGGGAGCTATGTCTGAATACGCGTCACGGCCTGTTATGAGCGTTGCTGCCGGTTTTTATAATTCTTCGCAAACGGTTGCTATTACTGCATCTGGTATGGGTTTATCAATATATTATACTACTGATGGTTCAGTTCCCACAACATTATCTACTCTTTATTCAGCACCGGTTTCTATCTCAACCACAACGGTGCTGCGTGCTAGGGCCTTTAGTTCCAGCTTATCGGTACCGGCCAGCTTTGTTGAAAGCAATACATATTTTATCAATGTCAATCATATAGTGGCAGTAGCTTCTGTGTTTGGCGATCAGGTGGATGAATTGCTGGATGGCAATTTCCTGGAGCCTGAAACCGGGCTGGAGTACTTTGATAAAAACAAGATTCAGGTTGCGGAAACCAACGGTGAATCCAATGAGCATGGTAACGATTCCTGGGCCTACCCTCAACGTGGATTTGACTTTATATCAAAAGATGAAATGGGTTACAATTATGGCCTCAATTGCCAGGTTTTTAATACTACCCCACGTCAGTCTTTTCAGCGTATAATGTTTAAGCCTGCAGCCAACGACAATTATCCTTTTCAGGATGGTGGTGCCCATATCCGTGATGCGTTTGCACATACACTTTCACAGCGAGGCGGCTTAAATATGGATGCCCGTACCTGGGCACCAGCAATAGTATACGTAAATGGCCAGTATTGGGGCGTTTATGAGGTGCGCGAAAAAGTGGACGACTCTGATTACACAGATTATTATTACAATCAACCCGAAGATCAATTACAGTTTCTCCAGACCTGGGGCGGAACATGGAGTGCCTATGGAGGCACTCAGGCACAAACCGATTGGGATGCTTTAAAAAATTATATTCTTAACAACAATATGGCTGTACAGGCCAATTACGATTATGTGGACGATAAGTTCAATGTAAAAAGCTTTGTCGATTACTTTGTGTTCAATTCTTGGCTTGTAACAGCCGATTGGCTCAACTGGAATACCGCCTGGTGGAGGGGTATGAATCCCAACGGAGATAAAAAGAAGTGGCGATATACATTATGGGATATGGATGCCATTTTAGGGCATTATTACAACTATACAGGTGTGCCGGATACATCACCCGAAGCAGATCCTTGCAATGTGGAAGTACTACCTGACCCTGATCCGGGTGGACAAGGACATGCTCTGATATTAAACGCTTTAATGGCAAACCCTGGATTTAAACAATACTACCAGGCGCGGTACATTGACCTTATGAATACGAAGCTGAGTTGTGATTTTGTGCTTCCCCTGTATGATAGTATGATAGCTGTTATACAGCCCGAAATGCAGGCGCAATGCACAAAATGGGGAGGGAACTACAGTACCTGGCAGGCCAATGCGGCAACTTTCCGGACCCAAATTACCAGTCGTTGTACTTCTCTTACTCAAGGCTTAATGGATTGTTATTCCTTCACCGGTCCTTATAATATTGTTGTGAATGTAGAGCCTGCTGGAAGCGGCAATGTGAAAATCAACAGTATTACACCTTCTGCCTACGCATTCAATGCATCCTATTTTGGGGGCATTCAGACTATCTTTGCGGCTTCGGCCAATACCGGTTATGAGTTCGACCACTGGAGGCTTATAAATCATGTTCCTGCACCTAATGATACGTTGGATACAATCACTGTGTCTTTCACTCAACCCGATTCAGTTATTGCTGTATTCAGGGAAATTCAACAGCCCGAGCCACCGGAGCCGCCTCCGGTAGTTATTACTCCGGGAGAGGAAGTTGGGGTACCTACCGGGTTCTCTCCCAATGGCGATGGTTATAATGATATCCTTTATGTAATGGGGACAGTTACCCAACTCGATTTTACCATATACAACCGCTGGGGGCAAATGGTCTTCCAAAGCAGTGATCCTACGGTAGGGTGGGATGGTAAATTTAACGGACAAATGCTCAATCCGGGTGTATTTGCCTATGTGCTGAATGGTAAGGATATCAATGGTAAAACCGTTAGCAAAAGAGGAAATGTAACATTGGTAAAATAAGATAGAAGGTGTAAATTGGAGATATGCAGGAAATGGAACTAAATAAGGGAACTATGAAAAAGTCAATTGCAGCATTTGATGCGATTCTCACATCTCATATCTCATTTCTCACATCTGCATATATGAAATATGCAATTGCAACATTCGCTGTAATTCTCATATCTCATATCTCACATCTCACATCCGCCTTCGCGCAGGATGTCCATTTTTCCCAGTTCAATGAAACGCCCCAGCTGATCAATCCTGGTGCTGCCGGATCTACGAATGGCATGATAAGGGGGATTGTAAACTATAAAAATCAATGGAGCGCTATGGGCAATGCTTTTAATACTGTAGCAGCTTCCGTTGATATGCCTTTGTTTGATAGCAAACAAAATAAAGCACACATGGGTGCAGGACTTAATTTTTTCAGTGATAAAGCAGGCGAATCAAAATTCGGTTTAACGCAGGTAAACCTTTGTTTGGCTGGTATTGTGCCGGTAGCCGACAATTCTACATTTTCATTGGGCCTGTCGCTTGGTTTTGCACAGCACAAAGCCAACCTCAATGTGCTTACCTGGGGAAGCCAATATGATGGTTCAGGATTCAACACTGCCATTAATTCCAACGAAACCACACCTTCCAACTCTTTCATGTATGCTGATATAGGTGCCGGTATGCAATATGAATATTCAAATGGAAAATCCACTGTCGACAGAAGCGAGCAAAAACGCTTTGCTGTTGGTGTTTCTTATTTTCATCTAAACCGACCGGAGCAAAAATATTTTTCAGTATCCGATAAATTGTTTGGCAAGCTGGTTGTAAATGTATCTGGCCATTTTGACAAGGAAGGAACCAATTATTCGTTTATACCATCTGCAATCTATTACAAACAGGGGCCTTCAAGCGAGTGCATGATTGGTGGTGCTTTACGCTACAGGATTAAAAAGGCCTCACGCGTAACCGGGTTCATCAATGAATCTGCAATGGCTTTTGGATTGCATTACCGTGTAAAGGATGCCATTGTGCCTCAATTCTATTTCGAATTGAGCAGCCTGGCAATTGGGGTTTCTTACGATATCACAGTTTCTACCTACAATCAGGCGGCTAAATACAAGGGAGGACCGGAAATTTCTTTAAAATATGGACTTAAAAAGCCGAAAAATATGGGTATGTCACAGCGTAGTGCAATAAAATTGTAATTAAAAAAATTCCTTCCGAATAAATATGCGTCATTTAATCCTGCTAAGTTTAATTGTAAGTACCGTAATTACATCATGTAAAAAGCCTGCCGGTGAAGGCGGAACGTCTTCCATAAAGGGCAATGTGTGGGCGGAGAAATGGAACAGCTCATTTACACTGCTTACCAGTGAAGGTGCTGCTCAGAATGTGGATGTATTTATCATCTACGGTGATGAAACCAGCTATGGCGATAAAATCTCCACAAGCCCCGATGGTACATTTGAATTCAAATACCTCAGGACTGGTTCCTACAAAATATACGTTTACTCTAAAACCTCAACCACAAGCAATCCAAACGGCAAAGAAGCGGTCTCCGTTGAGGTGGAAATAACCCGTAAAAAACAAACTGTTGATACAGGCCGGATTACCGTTAAAGTTTAAATCGTTGAATAGGTATGAAGTTGAAAATACTTATCTTACTTGCTATTTCGCTGTTGTTGAACAGTGCTTTTGCACAGAATAAAAAGCTGATAAAAAAGCTAAAAGTTAAAACCACAACCGTTACTGTTACGGAAATTGTTGATGGTAAAGAAAAATCGTATACCGATGAATTTCAGAAATACGATAATGCGGGCAGGGTAGTAGAAGAGGTAGAGTACAACAGGGATGGGACTTTTAAAAAGAAAGAAACCCGTAAATACAATAAACAGGGCGATCCGGTGGAAGAGTTTTTTTATGATGAAAAAGGAAATGTAAAAAAGAAAGTGCTCACAGAATATACTGCCAATAACAACAAGGCCTCTGAAAGCGTTTACAACAGTGCAGACAAGCTTACCGAAAAAACAGTTTTCGATTACAACATCAACGGTGAAAAAACTCAGGAAGTAACCAGCGATGAGCAAGGGAAAGTGATTAAAAAGTCTGTTTTTACCTACGACAAAAACGGCATGAGAACACAGAAGCAGGTACTGGATGCAAATGGCAACGTGCTTTCAACAAAAAAATATACTTACGGTTACTAACACGCTTTGGAAAAAATTAAAAATAAGCTGGATGATTTTTCGCCTGTAGGCTTAAAGGACATGGACAATGCCCAACTGATGAACAGGGTGGATACGAAGTATGTTTTCGGGCTTCCTGAGTTGCCTGTGTTTTTAGAACAGCTGAAAAACGATTACCTGGTGCTGGATGTAAATGGAAACCGTATCAGCCGCTACGAATCGCTTTACTTTGATACACAAAACTTCGATCTCTATCTGAACCACCATCGTGGCAAACCAAGCCGCTTTAAAGTACGTTTCCGGAAATACCTGGAATCAAGCCAGGATTATTTTGAAGTGAAAGTAAAAAGCAACAAAGGCCGTACAATAAAAAGCCGTATTAGGCAAACCCAATCCGAAACAATACGCGATAAGGCCGAAGAACTGCTGAAAACAAAGACATCGCTTTTCCCGGAGCAGCTGGAAGCAAAGCTGTGGGTGAACTATTCACGTATCACACTGGTTAACAAAAAATCACCGGAGCGTGTTACAATTGATATCGGTTTAACTTTTAAAAATAACAGGCAATGCAAAACCATTAATAACCTGGTGATTGCAGAAGTGAAGCAGGAGAAATTTTTTGCCTCCCCCTTTGTAAAGCTCATGAAATCCGGTCATATACGGCAAGGTTCCATAAGTAAGTACTGTTTTGGGGTTATTACACTGTTCCACATAAAACATAATAATTTTAAGCACGCTTTAATAAAAATAAACAAACTACTCCACCCGTATAATGATATTATTGCAGGAATTTAACGAGGAAGCTGTATCTACAGGCTTTGCATTGTTTGAAAAATTAGGTCTACAGTTTTTTATCCGCCTCGCGATAAATCTGCTGGCGGTAACCGTTTTGATTCGGTATATCTACTTTAATAGGTACAAAAGCAGTGAGAATTTTTTCACTTTTTTTATTTTCAACCTCATCATCTTTCTAATCACCTTTATACTCAATAAGTCGGAAATGAGCATGGGAGCTGCTTTTGGTTTGTTTGCCGTTTTTTCCATGCTGCGTTACCGTACCGAAGGCATTTCTACCAAGGAAATGACTTACCTGTTCCTGGTGATTGCTGTTGGCCTTATAACCGCCCTTAGCAAAGGTACCTGGTTTGAAATATTTTTTATAAACCTGCTTATTGTTGTGGCTACCTGGGTGCTGGAAAGCAGCTTATTCATGAAAAAAGAAGAATCGAAAATTATTCAGTATGAAAATATTGAAATGATTCAGCCTGAGTTTCGCGATGCGCTCAAAGCCGACCTGGAAAAGAGGATGGGGTTAAAAATTAACCGTTTCGAAATTGGAAAAGTTGATTTTTTAAGAGATTCAGCTATGATTAAAGTATTTTATTACGAAACAAAATAAATAATAATTCATTTCAATGAGTGCGTGCGTCAGTCTGAGCTTGTCGAAGACTTGGCGAGGGCTAAACGTGATTAAAAAACAAAGTCTGAAACTTGTTAAACATTTCAATACATAAAAGCCTTAAAGTTTTTTCTGTTTTAATTATTCTTTGCTGCTCAAAATACAGTTTTTCCCAAACCATTAACGATGCCGGTTTGTGGACAACTGCTACAATAGAAAAGGAGTTTAATAAAGCAAGTATTTTCCTTACCGAAGAGTTTCGCCTGCGCGAAAATCTCACTCAAATCAACCTGTTTTATACGGATATAGGTGTTTCTTACAAGGTGATAAAGCCTTTAAAAATTTCGCTTTCCTACCGCTCTATTGAAAAGTACCAGCCGGACCAGACATTCAACTATCGTCATCGTCTTATGCTTGATGTTACCTGGCGCTCCAGGTTAGGAAGCTGGACAATTGCATATAGGCAACGCTTGCAGTCGGAACTCAGAAATATAAACAGAAGCCCCAGCGGTACTGTTCCTGAATGGTATGCACGCAGCAAGTTTCAGGTCAAATACGATTTAAACAAACCTGTAACGCCTTATATCGGTACAGAACTTCGGTACCAGATAAAAGACTCACGTAACAAGGAATCCGATGGCCTGTGGCACCGTGTACGTTATTTTGCCGGATTGGATTATAAGCTGAACGATACGCATGCTCTTGGAGTATATTACCTTATACAGCACGAATTTAATGTGGTAACACCTCAGAATTTATACATTGTAGGGTTGGAATATACACTATCCCTTTTTTAGTCGCTCCAGCTCAAGTATACGTGTGCAGTATCCTAAGCAGGTGCATGGCAAGAAAATGTATAGGAAACTTTATTTCTGACACTTAAGTAGTTTTTTGTATCAGCGCCACCGCATAAGCACAAACACCATCTTCCCTGCCTACATAGCCCATTTTTTCGTTGGTGGTGGCTTTGATGCCTATATCTCCAATCTCAACATTCAGAATAGGAGCAAGGGCCTGTTTCATGGCATCTATATGTGGGTTTATTTTGGGCTTTTCCAGAACAAGCGTACAATCAACATTTCCAACTGTATAGTTTTCTGATTGCAGCAAAGTCATAACACGCTTAAGCAGGATCTTACTGTCAATCCCTTTGAATTCAGAAGAAGTATCAGGGAAATGAAAACCAATGTCACGCAGGCCAGCGGCACCGAGCAATGCGTCACAAATAGCGTGGATCAGAACATCAGCATCTGAATGGCCCACAGCACCTTTAGGTGCATCCGGTATCTGAATACCGCCAAGCCAGAGCGCTTTCCCTGCCTGCAGTTGGTGTACATCAAAACCAAATCCGATACGAACTTTCATAAAGAAAAATGTTGTGAAAGCTATAGGCTAAGGAGAGTTTTAACCTTTTAACTTAATAACTTAACACCTAATTTACGCTGCTTGCTTCATTCTGAGCTTTGAAAGCATCAAAGTCGAAAGTAAGGGTAAACCTTAACGTGTTCTCAAGCGGGTTACGCTGTTGTGTCGGGATCAGGTAAGCAAAGTCCAATCCGAATACATTGTACTTCACACCTGCACCAAGTGTAAAGTATTTACGGTTTCCTTTGGTAGGGTGTTCGAAAAAATAACCGAAACGTACCGCAAACAGCTTGTTGTACCAATATTCAAGTCCAAGTGCATAATTGATTTCGCGCAATTCTTCCTTGCCTCCTCCCGGAGCATCGTTAAAAGAGCCAAATATCCCTTCAGCAACGCCTCTCTTAGGATTTTTGCCTACAAGGATTACAGGGTCGCCATTGGCATCGTATTCAATGCCATCCGGTTTACCGGTGCTTGGGTTTATCTTTTGCTTGTAAATGGGTGGAGTAGGTACTAGTAATTTGTTGGCATCTGCAATAAACTGTATGCTGTTATATTCGTCTACATTGATGAGTAACGAGCCTCCCAACCTCATATTGATGGGAATAAAATCGGAATTATTTTTCCCACCCCTGTCAGAGTAGGATATTTTGGCCCCTATGTTGGAAACGTTCATTCCAATCGCATACACCGCTTTTTTATCACCCAGCTTTAATTTGTCTTCGCGGTACAATGCCGAAACATCTACAGCAAAGGAACGGCCCGGGCGCGTTGCAGATCCATCCACGAACGTACCGCCTGTTAAATTCGAGTTGATATAACGTGCAGCACCACCCGCTGAAAATTTATCGCCCAGTTTTGTGGCATAAGCAATATCTAGTGCAAATTCGTTTGGCCTGAATTGGCCAATGGTGTTGCCGTTGATGTCTGTAAACGTAATGTCGCCCAATGAGAAATAACGCAATGAACCCCCAACAGTACCGCTCTTTTTTGTTTTATAATAACCTGATAAATAAGCAAGGTTAATATCCGGCACCAAGGCTCTTAACCAGGGTGTATAAGATACTCCGAAGCCCATTTGTTTTTCAGCAAACCCAAGCTTGGAAGGGTTCCAGTGTATTGAATTTACATCAATAGAAGAAGCACATCCCGCATCGCCCATACCGCCTGCTCTTGAATCTGGTGAAATCAATAAAAACGGAACAGCGGTAGTTATGGTATTCAGACGGGTGTCCAGCTCCTGTCCCGAAATCTGGTTGTAATTGATAGATTGTGTCTGGGAAAATAAATGGCCAGTGTTTAGCAGCGTAACTGCCATGATCACTGAATAAACTTTGTTAACCTGGAAATAATTCATCCTGAATAGTATTTTTCTTTAAAAGCTGCTTTCTAACGTTAAATTTTGCAAAATAGTATGTCTTACGTAGCTTTTTTGGGATTGCTAAGGTACTAATTAATTTAAAATCACAAGTTTTTCATATTTTTCAGCTGTGCTGCCCTCTGTTGTCTTTACTTTTACCCTGTACACATAAACTCCTTTTCCAATTTTATCGCCAAAATCGTCACGGCCGTTCCACTCAATCGGTTCTGACCTGAATCCTTCAGTAGAAACAAACTGATCAATACTTTTTACCAACTTACCGGATACAGTAAAAATTTGTACCTGCACTTCCAGCATGCTACAGGTCTGGTTATGCTCAAAATAAAATTGTGTACGTGTTGTAAACGGATTAGGGTAGTTCAGTACATGTGTAAGCGCAAGTTTTGCTGATTTGGCAACCACAAATTCTGTATAGGTCTCCGATGAATTGTTATAAACATCCCATACTTTAAGCTTTAGTGTATGTTTGCCTTCGCTCAGTTCCTCCAGCGGGTAGCGTATGCTGCCACTTTTATAGCTGTTTAAGTCCGACTGGTAATAATCGTTCAGTACAATGGCTTTCTCGGTGTTACCATCAAGAACAGCCGTAATATCATGTCCTATCCCGTTCCCTACTGTATTAATCCCGTTATTGTCCTTTATAACCGAATAAATATCCGGGTTCTCATCTGTAAGGCCGCCATAAACAAATTTAACATCGTTCATATAAAGGCTTACTTCAGGTCCTATGGCATCTGAAGACGCAGTATCATTGGAGCCTCCTATAACTATCTTTTCATAATTGCCCTGGGCGTCTTCTGTTCCATTTTCTGCGTAGTAGCTGATGCGTCCAATGCCGTACTGGTAGGCAATATCCTTCGGTACAATAAACGAGAAGCTGTAGCGCCCGTTGGTAACGCTCACCTTGCCTTTATACAACACATTTTTTTGAAGCTTGAATGTATAAGGCGGGCTGGCTGAACCGTCATTTGACAGGGTCGTAATGCTTTGTGGCTTATCATATACAGTGGGGTATAAAGTCCCGTTGTAGGAACTTAAAAGGTTGCCACTCTTGTCATTTAAGTGCCCGCTCACGGTTACTATAGAAAGCGCTTTCAGGGTATCCGAACTTTGGCCGGTAACCAAATTCGAATTCACCGTATCTGTTACAATCGAATACTTTGGATAGGCCAGTGTTAGTGCCGGATCACCAAGAAGTGTAAAATTCCGGCTGTTGACTGAATTACCGCCAGGCCTGTTTTTTACAAATTCATACAAATCACCCAAACGAGGCATCCGGCCGTTAATTGGTTCAAAAGCGGCAGTATAAAAATCGCGGTTCAGCAAAAAGTTAGGGCTTGCAAAAACAAGTCGTACTGTACTAAACAGGGCAATAGCGCCTCCATTGGCATTTAAAAATGCATATTCCCCTGCAGAGGTCCTGTCCGGATCATCGTACCTGCTGAACTCGCAGGTAGCGGTAAAGAACAGGAACAGGTTATTGGCATTGCTCCATTTGTTAATCTGTGAAACTTCAATCACACGTTCATGCGCCAGGCCTACCTCACCGCCATGACCGGTATAGTTCATAATCAGGCAGCCCTTTTCAACACGTTTATTGATAGCGTCTACCACTCCCGGATACCTGTTGCCACCCGGGGTTGCCTCTTGCTGATAAGCGTCCAGGTATATTTTGTCAATATCAAAACTTTCGTATGTAGTGTCTACAAGTGTAGCCTGCTGGTCTGCTTGTGATGTATGGATACCACCGTCCTCATCATCGCCTATAAAACAAATGGTATTGCGCCAGCTGCCAAAAGGGGAGGAGCTGGACTGGTTGGTACAGGTGCTTTCTGAGCCGGTTGTCGGTGCAAAGCCGGTTTTGGTATAACTGATTATTTTATTCACTGCAGTTTGTGCTTCCGACTTGTTTTTAACCGGGAACCGCCCGATACCTATATCCACAGCATCAAAGTTCCATACTCCTTCGTTGTCGTCAAGAAGGCCATAAAAATCATCAGAAACATAGCTGGAAGTGGGTACCGTGGAGTTGTCTGATTGGTAGGTTGGGATTAGGTTGGTATTATTGGCAAACTGCTTTTTATTATTGTAAGAGCCATCGCCAAATAAAAGCAGGTATTGTGGCATTTCATCGGCAGAAGCGGCCCTGTCGTAAAACATTTTAACAAAGTCTCTTATACCGCTTGCGCTTGGAGCGCCAGATGAAAATTCATTATATATCTGCTGGGGTGTTACAACAACTGTAGACAGACTGTCCCTGTTCTCATGGAATGATGCCAGCTGAAGGGCTTCCTGGTAAAAATCAGGGTAAGCTACTATGATGTAATCTTTATTTGAAAGAGTATGCAAATCCTGGTTTTCAACAGTGCCCTTGTAAATGGGGGTGGTAAAAGAAGAGCCACTGAAAGCAATAAATTGTTTTAGTGAATCGGCCGGAAGTGTGAACTGGTAGAGTGATGCGGAGGGATTGGTCAGGATTTGTGATTTAATATTGTACATATCTGAAATATCCCACAATTCAACCGGCAGACTGCTTGTAAGTTCATACCGGGCAATGTTGCCTGCACCTACCGATTGCATATCACGGAACTGCATCTGGCTGCCGCTCATGGTCAGTAAACGCCTCACATTTACTTCAATGTAATCCAGCCAGGCAACTGCATCTGCAGTTTGTTTAGTAACATTTACCGTAATAGTGGGGCTGCTGGGTGTAAATGTGTAGCAGTCGCTTACAATTCTGGCATAATGATCATACGAGCTGCCCGATACAGAAGGGACAGAAATTGTAATGCTTCCTGACTGGCTGCTCACAGAATAATTGGCATTGCCGCTGATAAGGTAACGGGAGGCAAGACTTGTTTTAACGGATGCTGTAGAAGCAGGATCAATATTCGGGAATGAGAACGAAAAGTTATAAGTGCTTACATTGTCAAAATACTCACCAAACCATTGCCTTCCGGATTTGATAAAGTTCACATTTTCATTTTCATGAAAAGCATAATCATCAAAGCTGTTAACCGTATGGGTAGCGGCAGATGATGTTGAAGCCTGCGTCTGAATACGTTTGCCGGGCCCTAAGTCGGTGGTAATAAAATAATAAGCAGAATCGGAATACTGGTTAATGGAATGTACATACTTGTAACATCCCGTACTGTCATAAGTCCAGGTATTGGTAGCTTTACCATAGAACAGCACATAGTCGGCTGCATCAAAAACACCATCACTCTCACCAACAACATAAATTGCATTTTCAACCAGGTCGTCCGGACGTGCAACAGAATTGAGTTCAGGCACAGATTCGCCACCATTACCATAAATACGTATGTTTTGAGGGTTCAGGGCGGTCATATCCATGCCCAGCCCCTGAAAAAATGTATAAGGCAGCTTATAGATGCCGTCACTGCCAATCGCTACTTTGTGCCAGGTGCCGCTTTGAAGAACCGAGTTGGAGGCATAGGTATGGAATGCCCGCGTTTCTGATTTTAATACCGGTGAAGGAGTTGCATTGATTTTAAAGCTTATCAGCTTTTCCAGTTTACCGGTAGACGGGTTTTTACGTACCGGGATAAATGAAACAATGCCATAACGTTGCTTTTTGGAAGTAAGCACCTGTGTACTTATCTCAATCTGGGAATTTATTTTTGCCTGGGATTGGATTACTGCCAGTTCCTGGTCTGTAAGTGCCTCAAAAACTGCATCTTCGAGTTCCGCTGAAAATTTGGTTGTCCCGGTTGGAAGAACCGTTTTTTTATTAAAACGGGGTAAAAAACCATCTTCAAAAGCATATTGTGCACCTTCAAAAGATAAAAAACGCTGTGTTTCAGCATCGGTTATCCTGATTGTGGCAGGACTACCCCATTTAATTGACTCTCTATCAATAAGATGTGCTTTTTGTGGCTTAACCTGGGCAAAAACGGTAAAACTGCTAATCAGGACTAAAAAGAGCGTCAGACGGAAACTCATAACGGGTGTATTAGAGGGCAAATGGTTCAACATCATCTTAAATTAAACAGCAATATTAACAATAAACCAAACGGAATAAAACTCTTCTTTTAAAATCATTCTAAAAAAAAGCAATAAAGGAAATATTATTGCGTATCTGTTTTATTATGTTTAAATTTGTTTTTAAAATCTTTTAACAATTTGTTTTGATTAACGATTTTTTTAACCGAATATTGTGCCTTGAATAAATTTTTGCGACTAATTGTAACCTTATAAATAATCATACTGTATAAATCCAAAATCATATTACTATGGTAAAACGAATTATCTTAGCTTCATGTATACTGTTTGCTCTTGGTATAAATGAAAATTTGTTTGCTCAAGACCCTGAATTTACTCAGTTTTATGCTAATCCGCTTTACCTTAATCCAGCTCTTGCCGGTACCGCAAGGTGTCCAAGGGTGAATTTGAATTACCGTAATCAATGGCCTGGAATTTCCGGTACTTATGTAACATATTCTGCTTCTTACGATCAGCATGTGGATGTAATTGCAGGTGGTTTGGGGCTTTTGATTACCAATGATAATGCAGGCCAGGGAACACTAAGAACTACCAATGTTAGCGGTATGTATTCTTATTTGTTGAACGTTAGCCGTGAGTTCTCCTTAAAATTTGGTGCCCAGGCAACATTTTTTCAGAAGAGCATAGACTGGAACAAACTTACTTTTGGTGATATGATTGATGCCCGCAGAGGGTTTGTTTACAATACCAATGAAATTCCCGGACTAAACAGCAAGTCGGGGGTTGATTTTTCGGCAGGTATTTTAGGATATAGCAAGCGCTATTTCTTTGGTTTTGCAGCGCACCACTTAACTCAGCCTGATGAAGGTTTGTTAGGGCCAAGCAAACTGCCAATGAAGCTTACCGGTCACGCAGGTGCAGCATTGCCAGTTGGGGGGAAAGGAAGCCAGACTACCATTTCGCCAAACGTTCTTTATCAGAAACAGCAGGATTTCCAACAGTTGAACCTTGGGTTGTATGTTACCAAAGGTTCCATTGTTGCAGGTTTGTGGTACCGTAACCAGGATGCATTTATTGCCGTGGTTGGGTTTCAGCAGCACTTCTTTAAAATTGGTTACAGCTATGACGTAACTATTTCAAAGTTAACAAATGCTACAGCCGGATCGCATGAGCTTTCATTCTCATTGCAATTCGAGTGTAAACCGAAAAAGAAAAAATTCAGGCTTGTAAGTTGTCCTTCGTTCTAAGACAGTACAAGGCAATACAATATTTAAAATAAAATACAGTTATCTATATTAGTCGTTTGGCATAAAATTTCGCACAACAGCTGATTATATTAACCTAAATCAACCGAAATGAAAAAAGTTTCAAGCCCACTTATCTTACTGGCAGCAGGCATTACTGTCCTTAGCTCTTGTAGTAAAGAAAGATCGCCTGTTACCGCTTGGGAATACAACAATACCAAAAACGGAGGTTTTGAAGTAGTTCCTTACGAAGAGCAGGAAACCGGTCCAGGCTTAGTGCTTGTGCAAGGTGGTACTTTTACTATGGGAAGAGCAGAACAGGACGTAACTTACGACTGGAATACAATTCCGAGAAGGGTTACCGTTTCTTCGTTTTATATGGACCAGACAGAGGTGCGTAACCTTGACTACCTGGAATATTTGCATTGGACAAGAAGGGTATTCGGGCCAAATTTCTACGATGTTTATAAAAAAGCATTGCCTGATACGCTTGTGTGGCGTGATCGTCTGGCTTTCAACGAGCCTTATGTAGAATATTATCTACGTCACCCTGCCTACAGGGATTATCCGGTTGTTGGTGTAAACTGGCTTCAGGCATCTGATTTCTGTGCCTGGCGTACCGACCGTGTGAACGAGTTTATTATGATCCGTGAGGGTATTTTGGATCATGTTCCAACTCCTACTGAAAACGACTATTTCAATACTGATCAGTATTTAGCAGGTAAATGGCAGGGTACTGTTGTTACTCCTATTCCTTCTATTGCTCCAGAAGGTGGTGATCGTATCGTACGTATGGAAGACGGTATCTTTTTACCACGTTACAGGCTTCCAACAGAGGCTGAGTGGGAATTCGCTGCTTACGGTTTAATTGGTAACACTATAGGTGAGCGTATTACCGACAGAAGATTATATCCTTGGAATGGCCACGGTACGCGTAACCCGGACGAGAAATTCTTAGGACAGATGCAGGCAAACTACCAGCGAAGCAATGGTGATATGATGGGTATTGCAGGTTCTTTGAACGATGCGGGTGATATCACAACTCCCGTATATTCATACTGGCCAAATGACTACGGTTTGTATAACATGGGTGGTAACGTAAGTGAGTGGGTAATGGACGTTTACCGTCAGTTATCTGCTGAGGACAAGTCTGACTTCCGGCCGTTCAGAGGTAATGTGTTTAAAACACAGATGGTAGATGCCGATGGTATTATGGTTAACGATACAATACGTTACGATAATGACAGCAATATCACCAATATTCCCGGACAGGTTCGTTGGAGAGATGTAAGCATCAGTGTTGCTGACGATAACCTGGATGAGAGAAGAAACTATAAATATGCCGATAATATCAATTTCATGGATGGTGACTATAAAACACAAGCCAGCGGTTTGAGCGGTATTACTTCCAGTGATGTTTATGATGCTTCTTCTGGTAAACCTGAAAGTATGGGTATGTACGAGTATGAAAAAACGTCCCTTATCAATGATAAAGCACGTGTGTATAAAGGTGGTTCATGGAAAGACCGTGCATACTGGATGGTTCCTGGTACAAGACGTTTCCTTGACCAACGCCAGTCAACAGCATGGATTGGTTTCCGTTGCGCTATGACCCGTGTAGGTAGCCCGGTGGGTTTAGGTAAAAAGTAAGAAAACAAGAACAGCATAATATAAAAAATGCTCTCCAAACGGGGGAATAACCCTTTTACCTCACCAATAAACAAAAAAGGAGTCCAAATACTTGGACTCCTTTTTTGTTTATTTAAAAAATAATTTACGCTATTTGCAAGTTCTTTGTAGTATTCATCATTTTTTCATTCTGATGTCCTTTATTTGCTTCAGATTTTATTGGATACGGTCGATTAAAAGCTTCCTGGGAAATCTTAAATTTTTCAGAAAGCTTACGAATAACCGTTTTGGAAAGACCTTTCTTATAACTCAAAATTTTACTAAGAGTACTTTTTGATATTTCAAGAATCTCCATCATATGTTCTCTTTTTAAATTATGATTATCCATTAAAAACTTAATTAACTCAACAGGGTCTGCATCCTCATGTTTTGAGTTTTCTCGTTCCCAAGTTTCAATTAAAACCTCAAGAAGCTCCCTGTCATCTTCATTTTTATCAGTAGGGTTTTCCCATAATTTTATAAGCTTGGTCGTATAATCTATATACTGTTCCTTACTTTTTATTACTTTAAAATCGCTCATTTTATTACGTTTAATAAATACTAATAGTTATTTTTTGTTCTTCAGTAAGTGCGTTATATTCTTCATGTGTACCAATCCAATTCACATATAAATGCACCTTATAAGTATCGCTTTTTTTATAATATAACCTAAATTTATATGAACATATTAATCTAAAAGCATTTCTACCATTTCCTCCTATATCAAAAACCACTCTATTAGAACCATTCCCAAGTAAATTTCCACTTAAAGAAGCGGTAATATGATTTGGTTCTTCCCATTCAACATCTTTAATCACAGTTAACCAATTTGCAAAATGCTTTTTTCCATTAGCATGGTTTTCTGCAAATTCTTCAATTGTTTCTTTAAGAAATAGTCTTACTTTCATGATAAATACGTATAAAATTAATAAAAGTTTCCATTTGTGAAACATTTTTGAAAAAATATTTAATATAGGCATTGACAGTTAAGCAGCAAACTTATCTAAATTTTTTCTAATTAGTTCGCTATACGTAATTCTCTTTCCGGCAATTAAGGGTATAAATGAATCAAAGATGAATTGCTCTGAATAGTCACGCTTGTTCCACCGGTAGGTATGTTCATCCAAATATCTATTAAAATGATATTTTGAAAAATGAAAATATGTACCATCTATTGTTCTTTTCAAATGGTTCCATATGTTTTCTATTGTATTAATATGCACTCCATTTATTACATAACCTTCGTCATGATTTACGGTCCGATGCTCTAAAAATAAATTCTTTGCATCATTGTAGGCATGTGATTGGTCAGTAATAAATATAGAATCACTTGCTATGTGGGTTTTTAAATGAGGATTAATATTTTCTCTGTTGATACTTGCTCTACTATTACCAAGTTTCTTTAAAACAATCTTACCGTTCTGTTCCGTTATACCAAGTACAATGATGTGTTTCTCATATGGAATACGTTTGCCCTTTGCCTCTTTTTCTAATCTTTTTTGTTCAAGTACCTCTTTGGTAGAACCCTTCTTTCTTCCATTTTTAACCGGAAAGCCTCGTAAACTCCTTGCCTTATTCCTACGGACTCCGTGAATTGCTTCCTGCTCTTCATAATGCCTTTTCTGTTCTCTTTGCAATCTCGTGTCTCGGTCAACCCTTGGACCAATGAATGTTTCATCCGCTTCAACCATTCCATTTAAGATAATTGAATTTTCCTCTTTAAGGGCTTCTCTTAACCGTTGCAGCACAAACCAGGCGGTTTGTTGTTTAACACCTAACCACTTGGATAATTGATAAGATGAAATTCCACGTTTCTTGGTTGTGAAGATATAAATCGCTAAAAACCATTTAGTTAATGGAATTTTACTTTTTTCGAAAATCGTTCCTTGTATAACACTGAATTGCTTATAACAGTTGGAGCACTTATATATATTTCTGGAGGAAAGATAATAGTTCATATTATCATTACCGCATTTGGGACACTGCGGCCTATTCAGTCACCTGACCTGAACGAGGTAATCCCGACAATCTTGTTCAGTGCTGAATCTTTGGTTGTGTTTATGTAGGCTATATTCCATTTAAAGCAAATTTTTCCTTTAAACGAAATAGTAGTTTTAATTGTTGCAAGTAATAAAAAAACGGAGTTTCAGTTAAGAAACTCCTTTTGGTGAGTTAAAGGGGTTATTCCCCCAAACGGAGAGCATTTTTTTTGCGTCAATAATTTTTAAACCTAAGTGTATATTGGAGAAACCTAAGTGTTTATTGGAGTGGGCGTATTGTTAGGTATTAATGCACCAGCTTACCCACTTCAATAGCAGCCTTTACAAAGCCTACAAACAATGGATGAGGGTTAGCTACTGTACTTTTATATTCAGGGTGAAACTGAACACCAACAAACCACGGATGATCTTTGATCTCGATAATTTCTACCAATCCTCCTTCTGGATTAATACCGGATGCACGCATTCCTGCTTTTTCAAAATCAGCCAGGTATTCGTTGTTAAACTCGTAACGATGGCGGTGGCGTTCTTTTATCTCCTTTTGCTTGTATATTTCCCAGGCTCTGGTGTTTTCTGTTATGTTGCAAGGATAGGCACCCAAACGCATGGTACCTCCTTTATTGGTTACTTTTTTCTGTGCTTCCAGCAAGTCAATAACAGGATAAGGTGTTTCTGGGTTCATTTCCCTTGAATTAGCATCTTTGAGGCCTAAAACATTGCGTGCAAACTCAATAACAGCGCATTGCATTCCCAAACATACTCCCAGGAATGGTATCTGTTGCTCACGGGCATATTTAATAGCGCTTATTTTACCTTCAATCCCTCTTTGTCCGAAGCCAGGGGCAACAAGTATTCCACGCAGACCTTTGAACTTTTCTGCTACATTGGTCTCGGTAATGCTTTCCGAATGTATCCATTCAATGCTAACTTTACAGTCGTTTGCAGCTCCTGCATGAATGAATGCTTCTGAAATGGATTTATAGGCATCTTTCAATTCAACATATTTACCTACAAGTCCAATCCTTACTTCATGGTGCGGATGCTGGAATTTTTGTAAAAAATCTTTCCATTTTGCCAGGTCTGTATTTTCCGAAACCGGCATGTTCAGCTGATTCAGCACAACCACATCCAGTTGCTCATCTTCCATTAATAATGGAACTTCATAAATGGTGCTGGCATCCCTGGCTTCAATAACCGCATTGGGAGCCACATTACAGAACAATGCTATTTTATTTTTTACATCGCGGCTAAGCGAATGCTCGGTTCTGCAAACCAGCACATCGGGCTGAACCCCGTATTCCAAAAGAAGTTTTACAGAATGCTGTGTAGGTTTTGTTTTTAATTCTCCTGTAGTAGAAAGATAAGGAATCAAGGTAAGGTGAATCACCATGGCATTATTGCCCAATTCCCATTTTAGCTGTCGTACAGCCTCAATATATGGCAATGATTCTATATCACCTACGGTACCGCCTATTTCAGTAATTACAAACTGGTAATTGCCTGTTTTTCCCAGCAGACGTACACGGTTTTTTATTTCGTCAGTAATGTGAGGGATAACCTGAACGGTTTTTCCAAGAAAATCACCGCGTCTTTCTTTTTCGATAACGGACTGATAGATACGTCCGGTAGTAATATTATTTGCCTGTGACGTAGGAATGTTCAGGAAGCGCTCGTAGTGGCCCAAATCAAGATCGGTTTCTGCTCCGTCATCGGTTACAAAACACTCTCCGTGCTCATAAGGATTAAGTGTGCCCGGATCAACATTGATATAAGGATCCAGTTTCTGAATAGTAACTGTATATCCCCTTGCCTGTAAGAGTTTCGCCAAAGAGGCTGCAAGAATTCCTTTGCCTAAAGATGATGTTACTCCTCCTGTAACAAAAATGTATTTGGTTGTTGCTGACATATATTTTAATTGCTGACTTTTCACAATTGTTTGACCTTAGAATTTGTCCAACTCTAAAAATCAAAAATTCAAAAAATCTATAATTGTTTAATTTGCTCCTTAACCAGAGGAATATGAAGGGTTATGCAAAAGTACAAATAATTTCGGCCCGTAAAGCCCATTAAATATAAAAAGTTTGTTTTTTTTTAAGATAAGTATGTTGATATTTTTTCAAAGAGAGAAAGTTTCAATTTTTTTCGCATTATAAATTTTGAAACATTATAAAGGTCAGCCAATTCTTTCAGGTAGTAAGATGTTACATATACTTTCCTAAACTTTGTTTTATCATTGCCTAAATCTGACATAATATACTTTTTACCTTAGTAGTTATTATTCATGTGTGGCTTTTAGGTTTACGATAATTTACACATATAACGAGGTATATTGCCTTATGTTACAGGTAGTTAACACAATTAAACACTATTTGACACAATTTGACACTTTTAAAATATGCGAAACGTCTTAAAACAATTGATTTTAAAGGGAAAGAACGGGGTTTTATGGAAAATAAAAATTGTTTAATTCAGGGTAAACGGTAGAACTCCGCACAGATCAGGCAAGAAAAACATCTTACAAAACGGGGGAAAGGTTGATTTTATTATGTAAATAGGGCTTCTTTTTTTATGACATTTCTTTTGAAGTTTATTAAACGGCTGTCTTTGATTGTTATTCGGTAATTGAAAAATTCAATTACATTTAAGACAACTGTTACATTGATGTAAGAGACAGTATTTTAAGACCCACTCAAAATAATTACTTTGTCATTTTTTCCGCATACTTTAAATTGTTCTTTACTAATCTTTTTAGAGAGGGGTAGAAAGTCAATTTCATTTTGGAGTTAGAGTTACAATACAAATTGTACGTGTCTAATTCATAGGAACTATTATATTTGTCGTACAATTCCATTGCCTCCTCTTCGGTTGGGCAGCGGGTTGAATATTTTTTTCTTGCCTCCCATAACATTTTATCAGAGGCAAGTTTTGCCATGTCAAGATACATGGCAAAGTAACCGATTGTAACCGAATCAGGATCGATCAGGTAACTATACTTATAATCAATCAAAGCGGAAGTGTTGAAAACAATAGTGTCGGAATAGCAATCATAATCAAGGTATAGCATTGTTGAAGCAAATGAAGAATCCCATTCGGCTTTTTTACCTTCATATTTATAATGTTTAAGCCGGGCATGTGAGTCTCCTATTGCTTTATTTCCGGCCAATTGTAGATTCGGTTTCCAATCTTTAGTCCAGTGTTCAATTCTTTTCGGGAGAAACGGAATGGAATCATTTTTGTTTCTGCTGTCATAACATGGTATGGAATTAAAAACCTGTCTCAATTGTTTTTCTGCATCATTTTCCGCAATTTCCGGATTGCGCATAAAAAAATAGTTATTATAAGGAAAATAAGTTATAAGCTGGTAATCCGTCTTATTAGTGATAGAGTGAAGAATAGGCAATTGAAATTTTTTTTCATAATCATACAAAAATAATTTCATAGACGTAAAAATATGTCTTGTCTGGTTTTGGCTATTCGCATCAAACTGATAGTTAAAAATAATATAATTTAATAAAGTTTTATTTTGAAAAGAATCGAATCCCATTTCAATAGAATAAGTTAGGTTTGAAAATTTATTCTTTACCCTGTTCGCAATGGAAACGAAAGGAATTGTTGCTACATTACCTGCTTTCAGGATTATTTTCTCCATTCTTTGTTTCTTTATAAAATAAAACAATTCGCCTGAAAAAGAATTAATAGAATCTCTTGCTACAAATCGAAAATGCACAAGGGTGTCGTTTTCTAATGGTGTTTTGTCTAATATGAAAATTGAATAATTACGTTTTAGATGTCTCCATGCGGTCATTGTAAAAGGGGTGTAAGGGAAGATCGATTCCTTAGTATTAAGGAAAGGCTTAAACAATTCTATTAATGTTAGCGAACTCATGTTAAGAAATGAGGTTTGTTTTGGCAGCAAAAATCTGCCAGCCTTCAATTTTGCATCTTTTATTTCAAGCGAATTGCATTTGACATTATAATACGCCTCAAACAGTTCAGCGGGATATATTTCGTCAACAGTTGTATACGACCTGAAAAACGCTTTTGAATCTGACATTTTTTGAGAAGTTTTGTAAAACGACTCAATTGCTTCAGTAAACAATATATAAGGTGTGTCGTCTTCATGCGCTGACACAATTACTTCATTTAATGTAGATGCAATAGGTTCAAGATAGAGCAGAACATTCTCGGAATTTTCTTTTACAAAAAAAGTTTCTGTTTTATAGCCAACATATCTTACCGAAATCCACCTTACAGAATCAGTTGCTTTTAAAAGAAACACACCGTTTTCATTCGTTACGGTTGAGCCCGACAGAGAATTAACTGTAGCGTATGCCAATAACTCTTTTGTGCTTTTGTCAGCTACCTGCCCTTTTATAATATGTTGAGCTAAGAGACTTCCAGTACAAAAATATATAATAGAATAAAAAAAAATAAGGATTTTATAATTCATGTAATGGATAATTTATATGACAAATTTAGTTTATTAATACAAAAAATACGAAACAATTTATTTATGCGAGTTGTAATTGTTCTTTCACTAATTCATAGTAATAACCATTCTTTTCTATTAGTTCAAAATGGGAGCCTTCTTCTACGATCATTCCATTTTTGAGAACAATTATAGTGTCTGCATTTTTAACGGTATTGAGTCGGTGAGCAATAATAAGGCGGGTCTTTTTTGAAAATAATTTATCTAGGTTATCACTAATGATGCGTTCTGTTTCTGAATCCAATGAGTTAGTGGCTTCGTCCATAAAAATATAATCCGGATTTTTATAAAACATTCTGGCGATAAGTATGCGTTGCCGTTGTCCTGAACTTAATGCAAGCCCCCCTTTTCCAATTATTGTGTTATGACTGATCGGGAGCGACAATACAAAATCGTATAAAGCGGCATTTTTGAGCGCATGTATATAATTTTCGAAATTAATATCATCATTTGTTTCGGTTACATTATTAATAATCGTGTCGGTAAATAAATAACCATCCTGCATTACCACTCCGCACTTTTGTCTCCATTCTTTAATATCATAATCTTCAATGGGCTTATCTTCGAGCATAATTTGTCCGAATTTTGCTGTAAATAAGCCCAAAGCAAGTTTCATTAAAGTTGTTTTACCGCTGCCACTTGTACCAACTATTGCCGTAGTTTTATTACGTTCAATTGTAAAGCTGATGTTTTGGATTACCTGATTGCTAACTTCGGTATATGAAAAAGAAATATTTTCGAACTTAATTGATTGGACAGCTGTAACAGATCGCGTTCCAGGTAATTCATCTTTTATTGCCTGAATTTCGAGAATTCTTTCCAAACTAAATTTCACTTCCTGAGTTAAGGCAATAGCCCCGTATATACTTGAGATAGTTGAATTTAATTGCACAGCTATTAATTGAATGGCTGCCATTTCTCCTATTGTAATAGAATTATTAACAGCTAAGTATGCAGTATAAAAATTGATAGCACCTAAGCCCAGATTATTTAAAAAACCGCCTCCGATTGAGAGAAGTTGGGATAGCTTAATATCTTTAAGATTATTCTTAAAAAAATTATTTTGATTGTTTAATAATAAATCTACCTTTTTTGATTCGTTTCCATTCAATTTTATTTCATTGATCCCTTCAATCATTTCTGTGATATAATTATGGGTAGATACCTGAATGTCGAATTTTTCAGAATTTACTTCTCTCTTTTTAAGGAGGGAGTAGGTGGTCCATGCTGCATAAACAGCGCTGTACAGCATAAATATCAGAAACACTATAAAGTTATAGTACATCATTAGCGCAGATAAAACCACAACGCTTATTGCAGATAACAATATGGTGGAAAAATTATATGTTAAAAAAGATTCGATCTTACTCAAATCATATATCCGATGAATAAAATCGCTGGTTTTCTTTTGTTGAAAAAAATGCAATGGAATCCTAAATAATTTTCGGATAAAATCAGTTGTGATTGAAAAATTAATTTTTCGGGCAATCTTATTGGAAATAATACTTTCGAAATAGCTAATGACAGAACCCAGTGTAAACATGAGTATTTGAACGGTCATTATAACTATAAGGACATTTAAATTTTTTTGTAATAAACCCGAATCAAATGTTTGTTGAGCTAAATAGGGCGAAGCCACTTGAATCGCAAGTTTAACGAGCAGAATTAATAAAATAAAAATAAATTCTTTTTTACTCGAAAAAAGGTGGTTAGTGATAAATTTAAGTTGATTTGAGATTAATTGATTCTCAAAAAAATGATTTTCATTGTTAAAGAAAAAACCCTCTGGTTTAAAAAGAATTACTTTTCCAAAATTATTGGCACTATAAAATGGGGTTTCAATATCTACCAATTTCATCACAAGCAAGCCTTTACTTGGGTCGGCAATATAAACTTTTCCCTTACTGATCTTATAAATAATAACAAAATGATTACTATTCCAAAAAGCAATAAGTGGTAAGTTGAGTTCTTCTAATAAAGGAATAGGATCATTCGTATTGTTTTTTTTTAATGTTGTTTTGATGGCAACCGAATTAAAACCGATCTTTTCACCTGCATTTTTTATAGCACTTATCGAGACACCTTCCCTATCAATATGGCAGAGTTCCCGGAGAGTCTGCAATGAAATGTTTTTTCCATAAAATTTTACTATCATTTTAATACAAGCGGGACCACAATCGGAACTTTCGTTTTGTCTATAGTATGGAAACATTTTTCAACCTTTTATATGGTAAATTCTGAGAGTATGAACTTAAATACTTAATATGGTGCTTGGCACCGACACATTAAAACATCTTTTATTCCCAAACCATTTCGTAAGGGTTGTAATTGCACTTTGCTGGTTTTTTTAGTGAATGATCTGTTTCTAAATATGCCCGGCAATCAGTACAAACATGCCTGAATTCGCACACCTTACAATCATCAATCAAATCTTTTTTTATATTCCAAATGGCTTTAAATTGTTCCTGCTTAACAATATCTTTTATTCTAACATCAGTTATTTTACCAAAGCCATTCGCCATAGAAGGACAATTTTTAATAATGCCATCTGAATCAATGCTTATTTTTCTGTTCAGACAAGAGTTGTAATTAGTTGATTCTAAGAAATGATCCTGATTAAGATTAAAGTATTTAGGCGAGATGATGCCACAACAATTCTGATCTGTTATTAATTCTTTAGTTAAATAAATACGTTCTGATATTCCTTTAAGTGATTCAATGTCTATATCACATGTGTGCAGAACTAGTTCATTTACACGGGGAAATATAGACAATAGCTGATTATATTTTTCCAACCCTTTAGTAAATTTTAATACCAGTTCGATTCTGAAGACAATGGAATGTTCAAAAAGCTTGAGAAATGAATTCAGAAAATCAAAAGGCAGTCCAATAAAATCCCTGATTTGAATATTTTCGCAGCCAAGGTCATCCAAGTCTGCAATAATTATTTTGTAAATTTCCAAATTGGCGGGCACTTTATCAAAATCAATGATACAATTCGAAATAATAGAAGGATGATCCCAATTTTTATTGAGCTTCGGGAAATAATCTATTTCGGTTTTATCACATAGAAAAGCGTATTCATTATCAATTAAGAACAAAAAATAGTCTAAAATTATCTCTTTCTTTTCGTCATTATAAGCGTCAATAATTTCAGCTATTGTCTTTGTTCGGCTATTTGTGGAAAAGATGTCGTATATTTCATTATCCAAAAATTCAATTTTATTCCTTTGCAAATCAGTAAGCAATGTCCGCCCAAACCCTTTTGTTAATTGGCAGGATTCAAACAGTAAAATGTATTTATTCAGGTCAATTTTCATACGATTGTTCTTGATATTTTTTTATAAAAACAATTAATTACAATTTCCTTTGTTTGATACTTTTCAATATTTATCATTCTTGCAACATTATTGTTATTACTGATAAATTTCGCCTTTGGTTTTATTAAGCTAAAATTCAATTGAAAATGTTCTTTATTGTTTTGTATAAAATCTACTATCGTTTTTTCTTGTATCATAATTTTTCTATTGGATTAATAAGAATAATAAAGGATTCAAGCGTTATATTTTTTAACTAAACTTGCTGCAATTTTTTCCTCAAGGTTATAATTACATGGGTATGAAACCATCCCAAATTGACCAATCGGATTAACTTCCAGAAAATAAAATTTATTATCTGTAGAATAGATCAAATCAATTGACCCAGATTCAAACCTTAACTCTTTCATCAGTTTATGTAAGTTAATCTCTATTTGTTCCGGTAGCTTAAATGGAACTGTTCTATTGGGTTTATCATCATTATATACTCTAAAATCCGTTTGGGTTTGCGAATCATTTTGAGAAAAAATAGCCATCGAATAAAATGATCCTTCCAAATAAAATGTTCGAATCTCTATTTTTTTTTCAATGTAGCTCTGAAACAAGGTAGGTTTAAATGATTGAGGCATATTTTTTAAGATATTTTCATTTACCTCTTCGGTATATGTTGGCAGCCAATAATCGTCAGAACCAAAAATAAAAGAACTGTGAATCGGTTTTGTGATTACTTTTTTATGCTTTTGCAAAAATATTTTTACAGTATCACTCTGTGTAGTAATTATAAATTCAGGAATATTTAAACCACATTTACCTGCGGTAAGTAAAACAATATTTTTATTCACATTGGTGCAGGAAGAGCTATCTCCAATACAAGGAATATTCTCTTTTAAATGATGAATAAAAAAATCCCCGAAGGACTTATTCTCGCCTTGTGCGTAAGCTAAATAAGTTTTATTGAACTCACTGTTTTCGGACTTTGGAACTTCCCAAATATCGCTATAATTTCCTCTTCTATACCAATAGGCTTTGATCTCATTGAAATCCAGCTTTCTGCCATCTCCAAATTCTACAATAAATGTATTATCTACATATTCAATTTTTTTAATTTCTATTATATTATTAAATCGTTTAAATTTTACATTGTACTTCAACAACCATTTAATTACATGGTCTGTTGAAACATCTCTATCGATACTATTAATTAAAACCATAGTTGTATCATAAAATAGGGAAAAGGCTGAAAGCAGCCCTCTCCCTAATAATTTAGTTATCTTGAGCTAACATTCATTGTTCCTGCTGCATTATTGGGATTAAATGCAGCACTCCAAGAATCTCCATACAAACTACCCGATGTGCCATCTGCACCATAAAGATTCCCATCCACATAGGTAGTAATACTTCTTGGTTGACTTGGTCCAGAATAATTAGTTTTGGAAGGATTGCTGATATCCACACCGCCTTTTGCGGATGCTTCCATTTCTGACAAAATTGCTTCTTTTGCAATTTTCATTTCTGTTACTTTTTTCATAGTATTTAATTGTTTATTTATTGCCTACTCTATAAGCTTTTCGGCTTCCGCTTTTATTTACCAATAAAATTATACTCCAATTTACTTTATTGAAGCCCTCAAGCACCCTTGGCAGCCATTACCCTATAATGTGTATAAAAATGCCGACAATCTGCTAAAAAATAACGGTGGCTAAACTAATCAAATATATTTAACAACAAAACTAAATATTAAAAATATCGTAAAAACACCTATGAAATACCGTAAAAACACCTAGAGAAAATGGTAGAAATCTTTAAAAAAAGAGGGGAATACTCAAAAAATTTGATCGCAAATACCGAAAAAAGAGAAGTAGAATATTAAATCAGAGCAAAAATTTCGTTTATTTTAATAGATAAGATAACAAGCAAGATGAAACAATGTCTTTTAGTATTGGAAGGCTTGTTTCTTACTTCAGTCGTTCTAATTGTTCTTTTGTGTTGGCAAATACATAAAAGTCAGAGTTTTCAATGACTTTTTTATTTAAATAGTCAATAAGTTCAGTCAAAAGATAAAAGTCAAAAGTTAGCGGGGACAGGGTTATAAAGCTTTTCAATTTTGACTTAAAAACTTTTGACCTAAAAGTGTATTCTTTTCCGTAATTTTGTATCAGGATAAACCCCATTCAATTGAAGCTGGAACTAGACATAACGCCCTTAAACCAATGGTTTTTGAATTTTTCGAAACCTATGCTTATTGCAGGGCCCTGCAGTGCAGAAACAGAAGTGCAGATGCTGACTACAGCAAGGCAGATTGCTGCTTTTTATCCGGGCAGTATTTTCAGAGCTGGTATCTGGAAACCCCGTACCCGTCCGAATACCTTTGAGGGAATAGGGGATATTGGCCTGAAGTGGATGCAGCAGGTAAAATCGGAAACCGGTTTACTTACAGCTACTGAAGTTGCCACGGCAGAACATGTGGAAAAATGCCTGAAGCATGGTATTGATGTTTTATGGGTGGGAGCACGCACTACGGTCAATCCTTTTTCCGTGCAGGAAATTGCCGATGCTCTGAAAGGGACTGATATTCCGGTGTTTGTAAAAAATCCTATTTTTCCTGATTTGCAATTATGGGCTGGTGCCCTGGAGCGCATCAATAATGCCGGAATTAAAAAAATAGCCGCAGTTCACAGAGGCTTTCATTCTTATGATAACGGGCCTTTCAGGAACTCCCCGAAATGGGAACTGGTGATTGAATTAAAAACAGCCTGCAATGAGCTGCCGGTAATCTGTGATCCTTCTCATATTGGCGGAACACCGGAACTGATTCCTTACCTTGCCCAAAAAGCAATGGACATGGACATGTGCGGCCTGATGATTGAAACGCACGTACAGCCAAAATCAGCGTGGAGCGATGCAAAGCAACAGGTGACACCTTATGAGCTAAAAGAAATTATCAGTGATTTGAACATACGTTCCGCATCTGTTGCTGATATTGAGCTGCAAACCAAGCTGGAAGAGCTGCGTGCAATTATTGATAAACTGGACAATGAGCTGCTGGAACTGCTGGCCAAGCGTATGGCTGTTTCGGCACAAATAGGCGCTTATAAGCGTGATAACAGCATCACCGTATTGCAGGTTGCACATTGGAAAAAGCTTATAGAGAATGGTATATTGCGAGGCAACCTGCTTGGCTTACCTAAAGATTTTATTAAAGGCCTGTACCACCTGATACATGATGAATCTATCAGAAGGCAGACAGAGGTGATGAATAAGAGCACCTCTCCCCTTAATCCTCCCAAAATAAATTCGGGACAAGCTCTCTCCTCGGGAGAGGGGTAGAGCCTGATAAAAAATAGGTTTTTATTAGTTAGGGCCTGTTTTCTTGATTTTTTTGTTACTTTGAACCTGTTCTGAGTCTTATGAGTACACTTTTTTAGCAGACCCTAATTATAGGCATAATTTAAAAGTGAAATTGATAAGCCAAGTACAAGTTTTTTGTTTTTTTACATTACTGACTAGTGAGTTCATTCAGGCGACTAATAAGTTGTTCCATATTATCAGGAACCGCATTGATTTTATTGGTTTTTGCATCAACCAGTATCATCACCGGAGTTGAAAGTACGAAATAAGCATTGGCTTCTTCACTATTAATGCCGCCCTCGCACCGAATGTGTTTCCATCCCGGTAATTTAGCTATTTCATTTTCCCAAGCCAAAATTTCTGTCTCCGTGTAATCAAGGCTAAGATCAAAAATCTCTATTGATTTCTTGTTATCTGACTGTTGATGCCAGGCGTGCAATTTGCTAACCAGGTCTTTACAGTGTGCGCAATCAGCACTCCAGAATAGCAGTAATTTATAGATGCTGGCAGTGGGGTACTCATGAAATTTTATAAGGTTGCCTGTTTTATCCTTTACAGTAAAATCTGGTGCTAAGCTACCTTTTACCAGAGTTTTCATTCCTTTAAGCCGTTTTGAAATAGCAAGTCGCTTAGTAGTTAGACAGGAAGTATCGTTAAGATAGGGTTCAAGCATTTTGATACCGGTGATTATATTAAAACTTTCAAACCCATTGTAAAAATAATCTACCATCCAGCCATACACTTTTGGATGCCCCTTACGCGCGCGCTCTATAGCCGTTTTTCCAGCTACACTAAAAAGCGAATCACGTTGCGCCTCTGTAGTAACCATTGAACCATAAATATTAACATAATCTGTAATCCATTTTTTTAACTCAGTGGTGTTTATTATCAGAGAATCGTTAAAATTAATCCCCTCGAAATAATTGGCCAAAACACTTTGTATTTTTTCTGTTTCGCTACCATTAAAACTAATGATTGGTACATAATGAAACTGAAATGTGCGGCTAACGAAATACGCGGAATACAGCCTGGCCTGTTTTTCAAGCCATTGATTATATTCATCCCGTTTTTTTTCGTATTCCTTAATTCCCTGACGGTAAAACCCGGACTGAGAATCATTATAGTTTAACAAAAAAGATTGAAGAGTTTCTATCTGAGACCTCCGATTGCTATTTTCACGGGTAAACTCAGCAAATAAAGTATTTTCTTTTTCATCATTTTGAAACCTGCCACTGTCGCTGTTATTGCAATACATTGGATTTATCCAGAGTTCCAAATCCTGCCGGGATATGAAAATATGCTTTTCACAGGGGTAGGGGGTGCTAGTTGGTTTTTCTTTATAATCAAAACGCAAAACAAACTTAGCGGGCAGCGCTGATTCTGGAATGGTAAGCTCAGCCGTCTTAGATTCGAAATTACTATAGGTTTCCGCAAGTGGTTTAAGAGCATTGGCACCGGCTAATTGCAGCAGCGTAACCCTGCTTTCCACCACCCCGCGTAGGTTTACTTTCAAGCTTATATCTTGGGCCTTGCAATGGAATAGCAGTAAAAAGATAAAACTGAATTGCAGAAAGGATAAAAAAACAGTTTCTTTTATAGATACAGGTAAATCAAAATTAACTTTCATAAAATAATTGTCCTCATTCGATCTAAATAATCTGTAAAAATTTTACAACACAACAACGCATCCGCTGGCAATCCGTTTCAATTAAAAGCCTCAAAGTAATTACTGCTGTTCTACTGCATTATGAGCGAAGCAACTCAGCGCCTATCCAGGTTAATATAATATAAATTAATTGAGGGGGGCAAGGCTAATACCTTATTTAAGCCCCTTAAATCAAATTAATCTTTGATACATCGAAGTGTCATTGCCTCCGGTTTGTTTTTGGCCTGAGCCATATTGCTTCCACCGCTACGAATGTCCAAATATACACCTTCACGATCATTATTTTGTGTGCTGCTATAAAAATAACCATTAGCGCCTCTATTCTGTAACAACCCATCTGAAGTCCGGAGAAGTCCTCCTGCGTGAAGTTTCAGAACTGAGCTGTATGCGTTCGTATAATTCGCCCAGGAGCCATTTGCATCGGCATTTGTCCATTCAGTTCCTGTTGGGATACGCCAGCCAGCGCCCAACTCAATCGTACAAGGGTCTTGTGCAGCAACCCAGTTGCTGTTTTGGTTTATATCAGTAACTGTCCAAGCTGGTGTAGGCCCTACTTTATATCCCTGTTTCAGGTTAAACTGCCAATACCAGCCGGCAGCGGCATCGGTATTATCGGTGGCAGAGCTACCCTGGTTGGTAGCACCGAGATTTCGGGTGATCCAGCATTTTGTTGAACCGGAAAGGTTGGTAGAAACCACCCCGTAAGTAACCGACTTTGTTTCCGGTGCTACAGTTCCAATAGTATGGTTAATAGTTAATGAACCGGCACAACAGGAGCTTGTAGTTATTACTACATCATCTGTTGAAGTTCCGCAGGGATTATTTGTAATGGTCCAGCGCAGCGTGGCCGTACCCGGAACTGCGAGGCCGGTTACTCCAGATGTTGGAGAGCTTGGCGTTGTGATGGTAGCTGTACCCGAAATTACAGACCACGCACCTGTTCCTACCGTAGGTGTATTACCCGCCAACGTTGCCGTTGTTACACCGCATGCAGGGGTTATGTCTGCCCCCGCATTTGCAGTAGTAGGCGCCCCGCTTAAGGTTACAGATATTACGTTGGAGTTGCTACCTGTGCCACAGGCATTATTCGCACGAATACGGTAATAATATGTACCGCAGGTCAAGCCGGTTACACTATAGGTTGTAACGTTACCTGCATTAAGGTTGTTATACCCGGCAACAAACGAAGTGAAACTGCTCACTGAGGAAACGTCTAAATAGTAAGTAGTGGCACCTGCTGATGCAGTCCAGTTCGCTGAAAAAGAAGTTCCTGTAAGTGCTGAGCCTGCAGAGGCAGAAAAACCACCTGGCAGCTGACAACCGATACAGCCAAAAGCTACCCACGACTGGGTGGTGGCATTGTACCCTTCATAACATTGGGTTGTGGTATTGTAAATAAGTAATGATTCTACAGGAGAGGGAATAGCGTTGCGCTGAGTAGTAGTCATACGCGGAATCAGAAGTCCACTACTTTCAGAAACAATATCCAGTTTTGCAGAGGTATCAGGCACTGCTGTGTTTATACCAATATTTGCACCTGCATTATAAATGTTACTACTGCTTACAACCCACTGGCTACCATCCCAATAAGTTGTATTACCTATAGCTGTACCATCTGATAGCATACCTGTAGAACCCGTACTACCCGTAGAACCTGTACTGCCTGTGGAACCTGTACTACCAGTAGAACTTGTTGTTCCGGTAGCACCGGTACTGCCTGTGGCACCTGTGTTACCTGTTGCACTGGTCGCACCAGTAGAACCAGTGCTGCCGGTAGAACTTGTAGTTCCCGTGGAGCCTGTACTCCCCGTAACGCCAGTAGCACTTGTAGCTCCGGTACTGCCCGTTGCACCTGTTGAACTTGTGACACCAGTAGCGCCAGTATTTCCGGTAGCGCCAGTAGCACTTGTAGCTCCGGTACTGCCCGTTGCACCGGTTGAACTTGTGGCACCAGTAGCGCCAGTACTTCCGGTAACGCCAGTAGCACTTGTAGCTCCGGTACTGCCCGTTGCACCGGTTGAACTTGTGGCACCAGTAGCGCCAGTAATACCGGTAGCGCCAGTAGCACTTGTAGCTCCGGTACTGCCCGTTGCACCGGTTGAACTTGTGGCACCAGATGCACCAGTACTACCGGTAGCGCCAGTAGCACTTGTAGCTCCGGTACTGCCTGTTGCACCTGTTGAACTTGTGGCACCAGTAGCGCCAGTAATACCGGTAGCGCCAGTAGCACTTGTAGCTCCGGTACTGCCCGTTGCACCTGTTGAACTTGTGGCACCAGTAGCGCCA
>JAGVJJ010000108.1 GCA_020051175.1 Bacteroidia bacterium
CAGCCCACAGTGCTTAGCGTTACATAAAAAAGTTCATTCGATGTTGTTTTTCTGTATGCACTCATCAACCGCTAAATTAATCAAAGTTTTCGCGGCTGGGTGCGTGTAATGCGTTTTATCTTTCCGTACACCGTCCACTCAATCGAGTCTATTTGTTCCTGCGCATCTCCAATCAGGTTTCCGATTTCGTCATACTCGTAGTTGCCTGATGACTGGTCATCTATGTCATCGCTGTAAGCACTTCCACTCACGGCATCATCCACATAAGTCAATTGGTTTTTACCAGAGGCATAGTGATAGGTTAAACTATCCAAAGCAAACCCGCTGGAACACTACCCATACTACCTACCTTTTAGGCTTACCATTTCTCTTATATATAGTTTGTCTTATAGGAATAGTTGACCTTTCGTCCCACTCAGATTCAATCTTAATTTTTCCGCTTCTATAAAATTCTTTGGTAGCTCCTTTGAGTTTGTGATTTTCAAAGTTTGAAATAATCAACGGAACCCCATTTTTATAAAATGTAATATTAGACCCATCTTTAAATTGTCCATCAGCTCCCATTATTGTTTTTACTCTGCTAGTGCCTTTGTAGAATTCAACAATTCCCTTTGTAGTGTCATTCTGAAAAAAAACAATTACAAATACTCTCCCTTTCCTGTCATAGCCACAGGCTATACCTTGTTTCTTTCCACCTACTAAACCTACTTCAAATCTCAGTTTCTCTCCTTCGTATATGGAATATTTACCCTCCATAGTATCATTTATAAAACTACAAATATTTATCGGGTTAGGAAATTTCATTATTGAATCAAAATCACTTTCCCATACCCAACGACCTTGCTTTCTTCCTAAACTATCAGTCAGATTTTGACAGGTAGCTAAATTTGTACTTAGTAAACAAAAAGAAAGAAAAGCCCATTGCCTTAAAAAAATCATATGTTTTAAATTATTTATTTTCCAGTTCCATCTACTACGGCATGGGTCAGTGGTTGCCCCGGGTTAAGAATTATTTTGTATTTAAAAACAGTGTCAGGATTGGTAGTAGCTCCTCCGTTAATTAATACTGTAATTTGAGTATTTCCAGCCCCAAGATTAAAGTTAATAAATTGACCAGTCCCTTTCTTCCATTTAACCTGTCCAGAAGCATTTGCTTCAGGTAGGCTCTTTGTATCAAAAATCACTTCTCCTGTAGCAGTATTCAAAATTTGTAATCTATCAGGTGCTCCAAACATATTAAAATCTAGATATAACGTTCCACTGTTAACAAAAACATTTGCAACTTTGCTGTCGCTTCCCGATCCAGATTTGTGATCCCCAGCAATTACCCTATTTGGCGAAGACAATTGAAACGACCACCCAGTCAAAGTACTATTGCTTTTAACAACTCTATTCAGGTGTTTTATTGTCATTTTTTTATCTGCGTTTAGACCTGCAAAAATATCCTCAGCTTCCATCCTTTCAGAGAATTTTGTCCCTTTTTTCTCTTCTCTTCTAACCCATTTAACAAATTTTCTTTCATACCTATCGTGTGGTTTAAATCCTTTAAGAATATCCCTAGGGTCTGTTGGGTCTCCTCCGGTTTTTAATTCCGCATTTTTTAATGGGTCTGATGACAAACCTTTATTAGGACCTTCATTATTGCTGGATTCATTCCCTAATGGGTCTATAAAGAATATTGGGTTATTAGAAAAAGTTTCGTATGGAGATTCCCAAGGTTTTGTAACTAAATCAACATTCCACCTTCTGCCACTTCTGCTATCATATTCCCAATACTCAGCCGAATAAGCTCCGGTAAAAATCTCATCATCCTTTTCCTGTCCGTTACTTCCGCCAAAACGGTAAGAAGAGTTCGAAGCCGTATAAGTTCTACCTGACATAGTTGAATGGAAAGCGTAGTAATCATTTGCTTGTAAAACGTCCGCAGTGTAATAATTTACGGTATCACCTGCGCAAGTTTTGAGTTTCTTGTCCGACACCACTACCATGACGTTTCCTAAATGGTTAACAAGCTCGTAGTTCTTCTCCCCACGAGTCAGTGAATAATACTCGTAACTCATCTGGTAAGTAGTAACGGTGGTATAATGCGTGTCAGCATAATTCACCTCATATTCACTCCAGCTTCCGCTAAATTCAATATGCACCAGCTCACGCCCTTTTCCGGCAGTGGCCGAAGTGAGCTGCGCATAGCTGTTCAACGCATTCGGTTTCTGGATGCCGAGCCTTGAACTTCCGTATAGGTGCCACTCGCTTAACACAAACAAGTCTTTAAATTGATTACTCAAAGTTATGAATTTTCCGACTAAAATGTCATAAGTATATTGCCCGTAAATTGTTCGTATGGAATCAAAGTACTCGGTCTTACTGTAATAATAGTTGTCGGTTTGCACAAAAGCCACCAAACTCCAGAAGTACTGCACCAACACATCATAGGCATTAGAAGGCTCATGACTGAATACTTCACCCAATAATGTGCCCGCTGAAACAGAAGGGTGCAACAGGCTCCATACATAGGTACCGCTATAAGCCACCATGACATCTATAATGGCAGTGATGGTGTATTGAGCGGTGATGGCTGTTGTAAGGTTGCTGTACGAAGCTAAAAGGGTGCGTATATCCAAACTGCTCATGTATTGTTGCAGGATACTATAATGCAGGCTAAAGCCTCCGTTATTGGTAATCCAGTCCGCAATCTGGGTATTGCTCCATACCCCGCGGATATAGGTATCCATAAAGCCCGGCCCCGGTGGCGGGGTGGATGGGGTGCCCCCTGCATCCAGGTACATCTGGTAAAGCGTACCTGAGTTGTACCCGTTTAAGGCAATGAGGTAAGCAGATGCATCCTGGTCAACAAAATACTGAACAAAACCAATCGCATCATAGGTGTATAAACTGTTGCAGAAACTGCTTTCTCCGTAAAGCGTATAAAAGCCGGTAATCAGTTTATCATTATCGAAGGCACTGTAAACGGTGCTGTAATAGGTGAAATTGTTGTTCAGGTAATAAGTGGGGTCAAAATGATTTAAGAACTGCAATTCATAACTACTGTCGAGC
>JAGVJJ010000007.1 GCA_020051175.1 Bacteroidia bacterium
ATACTATAACAACCAACTGAATCTTAAATGACAGCGCCTAGTTTCCCATTTAAGATTCAGTTGGTTGTTATAGTATTGATAACACTTGTCATGCTTACCGTGATTGGTATTATTACATACTTCCGGTTGACATATATTGTAAATAATGTGGAAGAATCTGCAAAACCAAATGTTAAGATTGTGTTTTTGAAACAAATAACTACAGATCTGGCTGAGGCGGAAAGTACCGTAAAATCCTATAAACTTACCCGCAATAGCAGTTACTTGCGTCCTTTTTTTAATTCGGTTTTTATTGTCAATAACAAAATTAAAACACTTAATAAGCTGTGTATTGATAATGAGGAGCAACGTATAATGTGTGATAGTATTCAGACGCTTATATCGCGTAAGTATTCTCTTTTGAACCACTTGTTGCTAATGGAAGATGAAGAAAAGATAACTGATGAATTGAAACGTATCTCAAAAAAGATTAATGCAGCTGAAAAAAGTTCATTGATAGTTGATTCACTACAAATGCAACTTTCAGCGTTTCAGGCACAAGAAGAAAGTAAAAAGGGCTTTTTTAAGAAAATGTTTGAGAAAAATAAGACTTCAAAAGAGGTTCGGGAATACAAACCTGTTCACTCAGCATCAGCTATCGTAATTGAGCCAAGAGATTTAATGCAGGAAATCAATAATGTTAGTCAGGACCAGTTCAGGCAGCTGCAGGAAAGAAAGCATGATGAGTTCAACCTTATGCTAAAGGATAAAGAAATAATGGAGAAGATTCATTATTGGGTGGGGCGCATGGAAGCCAGCGAGCTTGCGGGCATTGCACAAAAGATACGAGAAAGCCAGGAATTGGGTAGGGAAACAAAGGTACATATTACCATCTTTTGCTTTGCGGCAATTGTTATGCTCCTTCTGGCAAGTATTTTAATAGCTGCTTATATAAAGAATAATAATGCTTATCGACTTGAGCTGCAAAAGGCGAAAAGTGATGCCGAAAATCTTGCAAAAGCCGAAGAACAGTTTCTTGCAAACATGAGTCATGAAATCAGGACCCCCATGAATGCAATTATTGGTTTTACGGATTTGATTTTGAAAACAGAGCTTAAACAAGAGCAGAAACAATATGTAAATGCCGTTAAAACTTCAGGAGAGAATTTGCTTGTGATAATAAATGATATATTGGACTTTTCAAAAATACAGGCAGGAAAATTTACATTTGAAAAAATAGATTTTAGTCTTTCAAAGCAGCTTAAGTCCCTTGTTGAGCTGATGCTTCCTAAGAGCACGGAAAAAGGGATTGCTATTGCAACCCGCATTCAAAAGGATATTCCTGACGGGTTGGTGGGTGATCCTACACGACTGAACCAGATTTTTATAAACCTATTGGGTAATGCAATTAAATTCACCCATGAAGGTGAAATCCTGGTTACAGCAGAAGCGATAGCGGAAGATGAAACAACGGTTGATATTAGATTCTCTGTGTGTGATACTGGTATTGGGATATCTCCGGATAAGTTATCCGTAATTTTTGATGGTTTTACCCAGGCCAGCAGCGAAACCAATAGAAAATATGGCGGAACAGGCTTGGGATTGAGTATCGCGAAGCAGCTGGTGGAACTTCAGGGCGGAAGTATAGATGTGAAGAGCACACTCGGTAAAGGCTCTGTTTTCTCATTTAATATCCCTTTTCACAAGAGCTTAAAACCAGAATCCAATGCACTAACGGAATACACCGATGTTGAGGATAAATTATTGAAAGGTATAAAAGTACTGTTGGTGGAGGATAACCCATTAAATCAGATGCTTGCAAAAAAAGTGCTTAGCGATTGGGAATGGTTTGTGGATACTGCTGAAAATGGCGTGATGGCCGTTGAGAAAGTTAAGCAAAAGGATTATGACCTTATTTTGATGGATATTCAGATGCCTGAAATGGATGGTTATGAGGCAACACGTTTGATACGGAGAATGCAGAATGATATAAAAAAAGATGTCCCGATTGTGGCAATGACTGCCCATGCTCTTCCTGGTGAGCTGGAAAAATGTATATCAGCCGGGATGAACGATTATATATCGAAACCTTTCAGCAAAAAGGTGCTTTACGCTAAAGTGCTTTCTATATTTGAGAATAAACAATTAGCAACAACCAAGTAATAATTTAATTTATATATATCTATGGAAACAAATAAAATTAAACAAACCGATCTTACTTACCTGAAAGAACTATCAAACGGTAGTAATGAATTTATTGTAGAGATGATAACCGTGTTTGTTGAGCAGACTCCACTCGAGATTGCGAACATGGAAAAGCACCTTGCCGCTGGAGACTGGAAATCACTGAGAGCCACTGCTCATAAGATGAAACCGTCTTTTTCATTCATGGGCATTAAAGAGCTGGAAGGTGTTATTAAAACAATAGAAGATTACGCTGCAAATGAGAAGAACCTGGATTTATTACCTGGTTTGATCCTGAAAGTTAAGGAAGTCTGTACTCAGGCTATAGAAGAGCTGGTTCAGGAAAAGCCCCAGTTTTTGTAAAAAGTCGCGTTGTAAATTGGACTAAAAATTGGGCTTGATCAACCTCTGTTTGAATGTGTTTAACGAAAATTGAACCCTTACCTCTTTGATATAGCGTAATATTATATAGAATTTCAAATTGGTAAAACATGAAAACCGAGGCCACTGTATCTGTTCCTCCAGGAGGAAAGGATGACACAGAAGTATTATCTGAGCAATTGGAAAAGTACGATGCATTAAAAAATGCTCCACAGCCCAAAAAAACAGGAAAGAATAAAGAGATTACTGTCTTTCTTGTTGACGATGACTTACTTTTTTTAAAAGCACTGGAGCATTCAATTACTTCAAAATTGCCTTCGGCAACAATCAAATCATTCCAAACGGGCGAAGCATGTCTTCAACAGATAAAGCTTAAACCGGAAGTTGTCATACTGGATTATTACCTGAATTCAACCGTGCCATATGCTTGGAATGGATTAACAATTTTGAAACAACTGAAGAAAATTAGTCCGAAAACCAAAGTCATTATGTTATCGGCACAGGATAGCCTTGATGTTGCTGTAAAGTGTATTGATAATGGGTCTTTCGATTATATTTCCAAAACTGAATCTGCTTTTGTTAAGATAAATAATGTATTGTCAAATATAATTGACGATTACAATACAAATAATAAGGGTATAAAGCCTTATCAGGTAATAAGTATGGTTATTATAATCATTCTGATGATATGTTTTCTTTTAAAATAAGAATATTAAACTCCCATAGCCATGAAAATCTTAGTAGTAGAAGACGACAAATTGATGCTCAAAGCAATTGTGCATAATTTGCAGAACAAGGGGTATGAAACGCTTACTGCAGAGGATGGTTTCAGAGCGCTTGATATAATACAGCACGAGAAAGTGGATTTGATTGTAAGCGATATAATGATGCCGAATATTTCCGGGTTGGAATTGCTTAACCTTCTGAAGCAGTTTTATTATAATAATATTCCGGTTATCCTGATATCATCACTTGATAAAGGCGATATTATATTGCGTTCGCTTGGTTTAGGGGCTAACGATTTTGTTACTAAACCTATTGATTTTGATAAGTTGTTTTCACTTATTGACAAGTACGATAAAATTAAAACCTGACCACATGAGAGGGAGTTTTGTTGTTATCTAATCTAATTAACTGAGCCATGGAAACGCACAAGATTAACCGGATACTTATCCCTGTCGACTTTTCAGAAACAGGACTGCTTGCACTTAAGCATGGGGCCTTTATGGCACGGCTTTTTAAGGCGGATCTATATTTGTTATTTGTTGTGGAAATTATTGATTTCCCATTTAACTTAAATACACCTGTTTTGATAACAGCGCATGATTATAATGCCATCGAAAAGTCAGCCACGGATAAGCTGGAAAGTATCGCGGCTGATTTGAAGCGTGAGGGTGTAATTAATGTAATCAGTATTGTTACGCGTGGAAGAGTAATATCCGGCATAAAAGAAGCGGCAGAAACCAATAAAATTGATATAATCGTGATGGGTACTCACGGAGCCAAAGGTTTTGATGAATATTTTATAGGCAGCAATGCACATAAAACTGTGACAATTTCACCTTGTCCGGTTATTACAATTCAAAAACATGCAACTTCAATGGGTTTTAAAAATATAGTAATGCCTATTGATAACTCTCTTCATTCGCGGCAGAAGGTTAATATGGTAATTTATATTGCATCAAAGTATGGTTCTGAAGTGCATATTCTGGGATTGATCAATTCCAACGAAGATATAGATGAAAAAAAGTTCGCAATTAAAATAGATTCGGTGGAGGATGTGCTGAAAAAGGCGCGGATATCTTATCTAAGAAAAATTGTTAAAGGACAGAATCTTGCCGTAACAGCGATGGAATATTCAAAAGAGGTGAATGCTGATTTGATTGTAATTATGACCGAACATGAATCAGACCTTACTGGTATGTTCCTCGGTCCTTTTTCGAAGCAAATTATTAATCATTCTTCAATACCAGTAATGAGTATAAGGCCTTTGGAAGGAAAATACCAAAGTATAAGTCTGAGCGGAAGCAGCAATCCTTTCCTTGATTAGCAGAACACACAATAATTTTTAAATAAATAAAACTATGAAAACATCATTTCCGTCAATTGAAAAAATTGGTATCCGGGTTGGATTAACCACATTTTTTAGCCTCGTTATTTATTTTATGTTAATGAAATGGCTGGGTATGTCGCATATACTTGAATTGCGCTTTTTTAATTTTGTGATTCTTGCAGTTGGCATTTGCTATGGTATAAGTAAATTTAAGCACGATTCGCACGAATCTGATTTTTATTTGAAGGGCTGGGGACAGGGTATTTTTATTGCTGTAGTGGCAATTGTCCTGTTTGCCATATTTATGAGCTTATACACCAATTTCCTTGATAAAGAATTATTGCAAAGGATAAGGGAATCAACAACTATTGGTGTGGAAGCAACCGGCTTTCATTTGTTTTTTGCCATTCTGATGGAAGGTATGGCATCCGCTGCCGTTATTACATTGGCTGCTATGCAATATTTTAAATCGGTTGGCCGAGCAAAGCACCGCACTCCTCATAAGATATAAGTATAAATTCCTAGGTTTAATTGCCGAGTAACCGGATGCCTTTTCTGACAACATTCAGATCGTTCTCTACGCGGTAGTCTTTGGAATAGGCAAGATGCATTCTGTTACGTAGCTCTGTCGAAGTTATTTTAGGTGATATTACATCTGCCGGAGAAAGCACAGAATGCTTTAGCTTCGGTAGGTGTTCATTTGTGTCTTTGCCATATCCTACCCATGTTTTGAAGCCAAGCAGTACCTGAAAAATGTTCTTACAAAATTGAAGCATGTTGTGCTGAAACAATAATAGAAAAGGCAAACCTGCCAGGAACAAAATGCTAAGCATTACATCTGTTAAGCGCTTGCTGCGCTTGTTTTTTGATTTTGTAATGGAATTTACATCTATTATGTACAAATCTCCCGCAGTATCGATGGAATTACTTCCAATGATTGAAAGGCTTTCGGGTGGGGCTATTTTAAAATCCACTTTTTCCGAAACAAGAGTATGCATGTAATCAATAATATCCTGAGAAGAGATGTCGCGCGAACAAAAGATAACTTCGTTTATATTATGTATGGTAATTATCTCTTCTACCTGACTGATATGTCCAATATAATTACTGTGGTTGGACCCAGATGAATCAATGCTTACAAAGCCGAGAAAGCTGGAATTAATATTGGTCTGTTTTAATAATTCATTCACGCGCTTAAACTCCTCTTCCTTTCCTATAATAAGGATTCTTTTTGCTTTGTCCGGATTCAGGTTAAAGGCCTTTATTCCCATCAGGTGAAATGCTAATCTCGATAACATATAAGACAAGAGTACCCACCCTGTACCGAGTAAAATCAATGCCCTGGAAAAGCGGTAAGCTTCAGGTAACAGGGAATAACCGATCAAAATTATCCCTGTACCGGCTAAAACTCCTCTTACAATGTGCAATAAGCGGATTGGCTTGTCATATCCACCGCTCAGGTATGTGATGAACATCCATATAATTGTATAAGCGGGGAAAGCAACTGCGATAAGTGTTTCGGAGTAGGAACCACCTTGAATGAATTTGAAATGTATTTCATATTGGTCTTTGATAAATACCAGGCCCAGCAAAATAAGCAGGAAATCAAAGGCCGGAAGTGCAATAGATTTTAAAAACCTTACAGCTATTGCTGCACCAGCTCTAAGGTATATGGCAAAATTGATGAGGAAAGAAAACAGTTTGGCATTGTTTTGTGAAAAATGTTTTTGAGCGAATATGACCATTGCCCTGTAAAAAACAAAAACATAATTTACACTGCTCTTTTTCGTGCTTTCGCCTTTGTAATGAATGATACGTGTTTCAGGGAAGTAATAATTCTTGTAACCTCCCAGGATAATCCGGTAAGATAGGTCAATGTCTTCACCATACATGAAAAATGTTTCATCCAGCAGACCTACTTTGTCAAGTGCTTTTTTTCGAAGCAACATAAAAGCGCCTGAAAGTATTTCTACCTCATGTGTTTTATCTTTGTCAAGATACCCAAGGTGATATTTTCCAAAAGTAGGCGAATGAGGAAATAAACTTGAAAGGCCAAATATTTTATAAAAAGCAACAGATGGAGTAGGGAGGCCTCTTTTTGATTCAGGAAGAAATTTTCCTTTTCCATCAAGCATTTTAACACCAAGTCCTCCAGCATCCGGGTGTGAGTCCATAAAAGAAACCACTTTTTCAAAGGTATCTTCTTCAACTACAGTATCGGGGTTCAAAAGCAAAACATATTCACCCTTCGACACTTTAATTGCCTGGTTATTGGCATAAGAAAATCCCGTATTCTTTTTGTTTTCAATCAGTAATACTTCAGGGAATTTTTGCTTCACCATTGCAACTGAACCGTCAACAGAGTTGTTATCCACAACATAAATTTCTGTAGTTATCTTTTGTGCAGCTTTATAAACAGAATGTAGGCACTGCTCCAGGAAGTGCTGAACATTATAATTTACAATAACTACAGATAATTTCATTGGATTGATTTGCGGATATGCTGATTTACAGATTTGCTGATTTTGGGATATTCCGATATACGGTTTTGTTGATATTTAAAATAAATGTCCCTCAGCACAATCTTCACACTTAACGTATCCGCACATCGGTAAATCCACATATCGATACATCATTTTATTTGAAGAGAATTCTCGTAAAGTGTACGGTTTATAATGGAGCGGCCCAGTGTTATTTCATCAGCATATTCCAGCTCATCACCAATGGATATTCCTCTTGCGATAGTGCTGATGGTAAGGTTGTATTCTTTCAATCGTTTATAGATGTAGAAATTGGTGGTATCGCCCTCCATTGTGGTGCTTAAGGCCATTATGATTTCTTTAACTTCACTAGAGGCCACTTTTTGAACAAGGGTTTCAATGTTCAAATCCCCTGGTCCAACACCATCCATAGGGGAAATAATGCCTCCCAGAACATGGTAAACGCCCCTGTATTGCTGAGTATTTTCTATTGCCATAAAATCACGGATGTCTTCCACTACACAAATTGTGCTGTGGTCCCTGTTAGAATTGGAACACACTTCGCACAATACTTTATCCGAAACGTTATGACATTTTTCACAATGACGCAATTCCGAACGTAGCTTTAAAAAAGCACCACTGAATTGCTCAACATCTGTTTTGTTCTGCTTCATCAGGTGCAATACAAAACGCAATGCTGTACGTTTACCCACTCCCGGCAGCTTACTGAATTCGTTTACCGCCTCCTCAATTAATTTCGATGAAAAGTTCATAATTCAAAAATACGTTTTTTTGATGAATTTTAATAATGCTCACCCGCAATGAATCCGTATTTTTGCGCTATATTTTAATATTAGCCGCTGACGTATTTGTAAGCGGTTGTGGTAATTTGTAATTATAGCTAAATGAAATTTCATCGTACACTGGTACAGGCTGTAGCGGAAACGTTGCAGCAGATTTTTGTTGTAGGTGTGTATGCAGATAAGGCTGTGGAACAGGTACTGAAGCACAATCCACGCTGGGGTTCGCGCGACAGGCGTTTTATTGCCGAAACTGTTTATGAAATGGTGCGTTGGTGGAGAAAGCTAAATGTGATTCTGGATGCGGATGAAAAGGGGAGTTCCAACTACTATCATCTGTTTGCCGTTTGGCAAATTCTTAATGCTGTTGAATTGCCTAAGTGGGAGGAGTTTGAGGGTGTTGAAGCTTCAAAGGTTTTGGAACGCTGCCAAAAGATAAGTTTAGTCCGTAAATACAGGGAGTCGATACCCGACTGGCTGGATGAAATTGGCTCTGATGAATTGGGGGAAGCTGCCTGGGAAAAAGAACTGCATGAACTCAACAAAGAAGCCGCTGTTGTTCTAAGGGTAAATACGCTTAAAACAGCGCCTCAGAAGTTAAAGCAAACCTTGCTCGAACAGGGCATTGAGATAAACGGGCCGATTGCGGGTTCTGCCTTATGGGACAGGGTAAAGAAAGATGCAGTTATTGTAAAGCGGCAGAACTTGGTGGCTTTGCCTGAATACAAACAAGGTTTGTTTGAAGTGCAGGATGCTTCTTCTCAGCTGGTTGCTCCGTTTCTGCACTTAAAGCCAGGGATGACGGTGATTGACGCGTGTGCAGGTGCAGGAGGGAAATCATTGCACATAGCAGCTATAATGGAAAATAAGGGCAAAATCATTTCAATGGATGTGGAAGAAAGAAAACTCGTGGAGTTAAAAAGACGTGCAGACAGGGCAGGAGCAAAAATTATTCAGACGCAGCTAATAAATGCTGCAACAATTTCCAGATTAAGAAATACTGCTGATCGTCTGTTGTTGGATGTGCCTTGTTCCGGCCTGGGGGTTTTAAAAAGAAACCCGGATGCAAAATGGAAATTGACCCGGGAGTTTATTCAGGAAATAAAAAAGGTACAGCAGGAAATTATTAGTAATTATTCCCAAATGCTGAAGCCTGGTGGCATCATGATATATGCTACCTGCAGCATACTGCCTGGTGAAAACCAGCATCAGGTAGAGCAATTTTTAAATAAAAATAAAGAGGTGTTTGAATTTATCGAAGACCGGAAAGTATTACCAAGCGAAGGGTTCGATGGGTTCTATATGGCGGCAATAAGAAAGCTTTAACCAATCTGTGTAAATCTGTGTAATCTGTGGTGAATTAACTACCACAAACTACACAGAGTTGGTATTACATATGTATCACCTCGCCATAAGCAGCAGCAGCAGCTTCCATTACAGCTTCACTCATTGTAGGGTGAGGATGAACAGTTTTAATAAGTTCGTGCCCGGTTATTTCCAGTTTACGTGCAGCTACAATCTCCGCAATCATTTCGGTAACGTTTGCTCCAATCATGTGCGCACCTAAAAGCTCACCATATTTGGCATCAAAAATAAGTTTTACAAAGCCATCTTTAGCTCCGGCAGCACTGGCTTTTCCGCTTGCTGAAAAAGGGAATTTACCCACTTTTATTTCGTATCCTGCTTCTTTTGCTTTTGCTTCGGTATACCCAACAGATGCAATTTCAGGCTGGCAGTATGTACATCCCGGGATATTGTTGTAATCCAAAGCTTCTGGCGAATGACCTGCAATTTTCTCAACACAAATAATTCCTTCTGCTGAGGCAACGTGTGCCAGGGCCTGGCCACCAACGCAATCACCTATCGCATAATAGCCAGGGATATTGGTCTGGTAAAATGCATTTGTCAGGATTTTTCCTTTGTCAGTGGCAATGCCTACCTCTTCCAATCCAACATTCTCAAGGTTGGCCTGTATTCCTACAGCAGAAAGCACTACATCGCATTCTACCGTTTCTTCGCCTTTTTTTGTTTTAATTTTTACTTTGCAATTATTTCCTTTGGTATCAACGCTTTCAACGCTTGATTCGGTCATTACGGTCATTCCGGCCTTTTTAAAAGAACGCTCCAGCTGCTTCGATACTTCTGCATCTTCAACAGGGACAATACTTGGCATAAACTCCACCAATGTTACTTTTGTGCCCATAGTAGCATAGAAATAAGCAAACTCGCTGCCAATAGCCCCGGAACCAACCACCACCATTGACTTTGGCAAGGACGGTAATGTCATTGCTTCACGGTACCCGATTATTTTTTTACCATCTTGTGGCAGATTCGGTAGGGCTCTGGAACGTGCACCAACTGCTAACAGTATGTGTTTGGCATCATAAACAGTTGATTTCCCATCAGCCGTCACTTCCACTTTTTTACCCGGTTTTACTTTACCCGTGCCTGCAATGATGTCTATTTTATTCTTTTTCATTAAAAAAGCAATGCCTTTGCTCATGCCATCTGCAACATCACGGCTGCGTTTAACAATAGCGCCAAAATCTGCTTCGCCACCGTTTACTTTAATGCCATAGTCAGCTGCATGATTAAGATATTCAAACACCTGCGCGCTTTTTAACAATGCTTTTGTAGGAATACATCCCCAGTTCAGGCAGATGCCACCAAGATTATCGCGCTCTACAATTGCCGTTTTCAGGCCCAATTGAGCGGCTCTGATTGCAGCCACATAACCACCAGGACCGCTGCCTATTACTATTAAATCGTAACTCATGACTTATATATTTTAAAATAATTAAGAAATTAATTTTTTTCTGAACGTATTCTACTTTTATACGAAAGTAACAAATATTTTTGCCTGATTAGCAATCCTAAACCTTTTTATTAAAGAGCCATTGAGAATAATAATCAATTCGTAAATTTGTATTCGCTTACCCGAAAAACATGAAATACGTTATTTCTTATTCCAGTCCGCACCATCATTATGTGGACATAGAATTTATTGCCGGCAATATCAGCCAGGATGAAACTGTGGTGCAGCTGCCAGCATGGAGACCGGGGAGGTATGAGCTTGGAAATTTTGCAAAAAATGTTCAGAAATGGGCTGCTTTTGACGAGAAGGGCAATGCACTTTTATTCAGAAAAACGGCAAAGGACACCTGGTCGGTACAAACAAAAGGCGTTTCTGCATTGCACATCCGGTACAATTATTATGCGGCTGAAATAAATGCAGGCTCTACATACCTGGATAGTACTCAGCTGTACATGAATCCTGTAAACTGCTGTGTTTATTTGCCTGAAAGAATAAATGAACCCAGCCAGCTTATTTTAAACCTTCCGGATGATTATAAAGTGGCGTGCGGTCTAAAGGTTGCATCTGGAAATACGGGACGCATGAGGATTTACGAGGCGTCAGATTTTCATGAATTGGCTGACAGCCCGTTTATAGCGAGCAATTCGTTACAGCACAATCAGTTTGTTTGCTGTGGAATAGAATTTAATCTTTGGTTTCAGGGAGAATGTAAACCCGATTGGGCAAAACTCCTGAACGATTTTATACGTTTTATAAACGAGCAGTTACTTGTGGTAAAGCAGTTTCCCGACAAGGTGTATCACTTCCTTTTCCAGATCTTACCCTACAAAATGTATCATGGTGTTGAACATACAAATTCCACTGTAATTGCATTGGGTCCGGGATACAATCTGATGAAAGGTAAATTGTACGAAGACCTGTTGGGTGTAAGCTCTCATGAACTGTTCCACGCGTGGAACATTAAGACCATTCGTCCTGCGGAAATGATGCCGTATGATTATACCCGGGAGAATTATTCCCGTTTAGGATATGTGTGCGAAGGCGTTACAACCTATTATGGCGATTATATATTGTTCCGTTCCCAGGTATTTAATGAGCAGCAGTATTTTGCTACCCTTGAAGAGCGTTTGCAAAAGCATTTCGATAATTTTGGCCGTTTTAACCTTTCTGTAGCAGATTCATCTTTCGATACCTGGCTGGATGGATATGCGCCAGGCATCCCTAATCGTAAAACATCTATTTATGATGAAGGAAATCTGCTTGCCTTCGCTACGGATATCTTCATTCGTAAACATTCCCAAAACGAATATTCACTGGACGATGTCATGAATTACTTGTATACAGAGTTTGCGCTTAAAGGAAAAGGCTATTCCGATGCGGACTATAAAGGTGTTGTGGAACATTTTGCGAACACTTCTTTTGATGCGATATTCAATAATTATATAAATAAAGCTGCAGATTATACATCTCTTTTGCAGGAAGCACTGATGTTTATAGGTTGTGAACTTAGTTTTTCACCACCGTCTAAATTTCATGAGCATGCTATTGGTATAAAAGTAGTTGAGGTAAACGGGGTGTGTAAAATAGCTGCAGTTTATCCGGAGTCTGTTGCAGACAAGGCCGGATTGTCTGTGCATGATGATATTCTTTCAATAAATGCAATGCAGGTGAAACCAGATGCAACAGGCACCAATTTTAATGAGTGGTGCGCTTATTTTGGCAATACGCCTCTTGTATTGACTGTTGCAACAATGGGCAAAACAAGACAGGTGGAAATAAAACCTTTTCCTCATGCCTATTATAAAGTGGTACAGGTAAAAAAGCAGAATACAGCAACAGAAGAGCAGAGAGTAAATTTTAAAAAATGGAGTAATAATAACTTTTAAAAAGAAAAAAATGGAAAATAATGAATTCAACAACAATGAAAATTTAATTGCTGAACGACCAACGTTTCTTAAAGTACTGTGTATATTGACTTTTGTTTCGGCTGGAATTTCATCAATAATGGCGCTACTTACACCCCTTATTGCTGACCGGCTTATTGAGTTTATGCAAAGCCTTCCTAATCAGAATGAAGCGGAAATGGCCGATGCAATTCGCGTTTTAACTGCCGGATGGGGGTATTACTCTCTTTTATTTGTATTGTCAGCGGCTTCATTAGTCGGGGCTATTTTAATGTGGCAGTTGAAAAGGATTGGATTTCATATTTATGCTCTTGCAAATTCGGCTGCTCTTTTTGTTCCAATGCTTATGTTTTCGATACCTTTCAGCTGGTTTGGGATACTTTTAACAGCTGGCTTTATTGGCTTGTACGCCATGAATTTAAGGTATATGAAATAATATACAGATGAAGTAGTTTTTGGATATCTTCGTCTTCACCAGTATGCACGCGAATTATTAAAATCTTGTACCTGTTAATGGACAGACTTCGGCAGCTTTTGTTTGTGCTTACAATCTTATCCGGGAGTCTCAGTGCGCAGGATTCCAGCTTTTATTCCCTGCGTTGCCTTGGGGTAAATGTGGGTAATGTTGCTTTTAACTGTTGGGAGTCTAAACTGTGTGAGCAAACAGTTGCAACAAATTTCCGAAACTATGTACAAAGTTGGAATCCTGATATAATCATGATTTCAGAGGTTTATAAAAAAGCTCAGCTGGAGGGCACCGAATACTTTGGGCCCTTGTTGCCACCTGGATATGCCTGTGATTGCGGTAAAAGCATCAATCGTTATGATTCCTTACCTGCAGCATGGGACACAGCCGATGCTTCTCATGAGCACGAGTGCATTGCATGGAAAGCACAGTTGTTCACTCTTGTGCCGAATTCTTCAAAATCTGTTTACGGTCGGAACGATGCGTATGGACAGCAGAATTGTAATTTTGATTTTACCGGACATAGTGTAAGACTTGTATACAAAGGTATGGACACAATTACGGCTGTAGCCATACACCCCAATTCTCTGAATGCGCAATGCAGAACGTATGAAATAAATAAATACTGGACAGAGTTGTGCGCATTTAATAAAACAGTTGTAGCTGGCGACTGGAATACAGATGTAGATGCCGAATTGCAGGTACCTGTTTCATTTAAAACAATTTTTAGCAAAGGACATTATTGGAACTTGTTTTATTCTGCCAGCGATTACTCGCAAAGCACATTTATTGGCTCGCGCCACCTCGATCATGCTTATGCCAATTTTGGTGAGCCTTGCACTTCCTGCGGAGGGCATTATGGAACAGGAAACCTGGTTAATGGTGCAGCTTTAGGCGGTTATCAATCTCATCCCCGTGCCGATGGCGGTTCGGGGATGGATCACCGTCAGATTTTATTCGACATAAATGTAGAATGTGCCTTGCCCGAAACTCCTGTAATCCAGGTTTTACAATCAGGGAATACGTACTCTTTTTCCTGTAATTCTGATACAAGCGCTTCCCTTCTGTGGGATTTCGGAAATGGTGTAACGTCAACTTCTGCTACCCCTCTTTATATTGATTCACTTACTACACCACATACAGTAAAGGTAACATATACCAATTGGTGTGGCTCAGTTACCGATTCTGTGCTGATAAATGCTACGGGTACTGGGTACGCTTTAGGGAGTGGTGCACTGGTATGTATGTACCCAAACCCGGTAACTGCAACCTGTACAATAAAGATGAATACTACCAAAATAAGCAATGAATACACCCTAGAATTGATGACTCTGTCAGGTAGTCTTGTGTTAAACAAACAATTTAGTCCGGATAAGAATGGGATTTTTGAATTTGAGATGCTTCATTTACCCAATCAGGTATATACTTTAGTAATAAGGAATAATTCCGGAATTGTTTTTAAGAGCAGTTTGTGTAAAGAATAATTACACTGAATTACTCAACAAGCTCAAACTCCTTGTGGGCAGCAATTTTCCCATTAATCAAAATTTCTATTGCGTGCTTTCCGGGATAATGCTTACGGGTAGTAAAATCTTCAAAACGATGTTTTTTTACCAAATGAGAACTTGCATTCGCGGGAAGGGTGAACTCTTTCAGCTTAAATACTTTTGGTAATAATACTCCGGTTTTTTTATAATAATGAATAGCATAGTCAATAACCAGTTTCTGGGGCTTTGGCTTTTGGGAGCGGATATCAAACTCAAACTGAAGACTATCGCCTAAACGTAGCTTTTGTTTGTTTAATTTGAGGTTGAGCACTTCTGCTTTTGCATTTTGTTCAAAATCAAAAAGCATAAGGGTTTCTTTATTACCTTTTTTAATGAGTGTTCGGCTGGCGTGTTTTATTATCCACAAAGTGTGGGCATTTGCTTTGTCCCAGCTGTTAAGCACTTTAAGCATCCAGTCGGTATTGTCTTTTGAGATATCATTTAAATGGTTGGCCACCGATTTTTTTACATAGGGTTCTTCATCAGCCCTTAGCTTATCCAGGATAGGTAATGTAAGATCAGGATTTTTTATAACAGCATCCAGTTTGAACGACCAGGGAAGGCGTGGCCGGCTGCCTTCAGATGCCAGTCGTCTTACATGGTAGTTTTTATCACCAGCCCATTTTTGCATTACTTTAATTGTTTTGCTGAAATCTCTTTTTAAATATTCCCGTATGGCAAATTCTGAAGAACCAAACTGAGTGAAGTATTTTAATGCTTCCATGGAGGTATGGAAATCATCGTGTCCATATAAGCCAACAAAATCAGGAAATACAAGGGTCGTATATCCTTTATTGATATTCGGTATCGTTGCCGACAATATTTCAACCGACCTTTTATAATCCCCCGGCAAATGATTTTTTAAAACAACAGAAGTGTTTCGCAAACGCTCATTTAATGAAAGGTGCTGCAGGTTTGCGGTAACGTCTTTTACAAATTTATCGGGGTGGAAATGTTTGTCAGCTTTGTGAAGTTCAGCAGCCAGTTGCTTATAGAACTCCCTGTTAAACATATCTTTCAGAGCGTCTGCCATAAATGGAATCGTTGAATTTTAGAATTATTGATTTGTAGATTTAAGAATTCACAAATCCTTAAAAAACTATCTGATAGCTTATCTTAAAGATAATGAAAAGTATGAATGATTGTTACGGAGCTTCCTGTTTGCAAAATGGCGTTTCGGCAATTCAAAAAATCAGGCATTATAAAGCTCCATCACTGTTATTTCCGGCATAATACCAACTCTTCCCGGGTATCCCAAAAAGCCCAGTCCGCGGTTAACATACAAATATTGATTGCCATCCTGGTATAAACCAGCCCACTGCTTATAAACATATTGTGACGGGCTCCATTTGAACCCTGGTATTTCTACACCGAATTGAAAACCGTGTGTATGTCCACTAAAGGTAATGTCTACGTCCTTATACTCTTGTTTTACCTGCATGCTCCAGTGCGATGGGTCATGAGAAAGTAAAAGTTTTACAGGAAAATGAGAAGTATCTGCGTGTGCTTTTTTCATATCCCCATATTTGGGGAAATTCAGGTTGCCGCCCCAGTTTTCAATACCTATTACAGCTATCCTGTCATCGCCTCTTGTAAGCGCAACATGTTCATTCATCAGCAGCCTCCATCCCAGCTGAGCGTGCACATCCTTTAAATTGTTCAGATTTTTTTGTTTTTCTTCTTTGCTTTCCCAGGAAACATAATCACCATAGTCATGGTTGCCAAGGGTGCTGTATACGCCCATTGGGGCCTGTATTTTGCTAAGAGCCGAAATCAAAGGTTCTGTTTCCGAAGCACGATTATTTACAAGGTCACCCGTGAAAAATACCAAATCGGGTTTTTGTTGTTCAATAATTTTTGACGCCTCCAGTATATGCTCGTCAGATACAAAGCTACCCGAATGAATATCTGATATTTGTACAATTCTCAGGCCATTAAACGATTCCGGCAAGTTCGGAAGTACTACTTTTACCTTGTGTACTTTGTAATCGAATGCACCACGCACCATACCATATAAAAAGGCAACAAATGGCACAGCTGCCATACCTACAGCCACCTGGTTTAAAAATTTTAAACGTGAAATACGGTGTACGTTTTCTGTTGGGACTTCTGCTGGTGCTGTAAAGTAGCTCCCAATCCAGCGGAACAGTCGGATAATATCATCAGTTGCTAAAAATAAGGAACCTATTATTTTTGAAATTACAACCATCAAAACAAATGCAAACAGGTATACGCGCATGTATTTTGGCCAATTGTCCATGGTAAACACGGTTGGAGTTAAAAACACCAGAAGTGAAAACGCAGTAAAACCCCAATAAATATAAGACACAACCGCTTTTTTATAAACAGTAGCACCCTTTAAAATGGTAATTATAGCCTGGTAAAAGTACCAGTCTATAAGTAGTAGTATTACCCCGATGATTAGAAAACGAATACTGGATGCCATTTTTAATTTTTTTAAGAAGAAACAAAACTACGGAAACTATTTTTGATTTCAAAGTTTCCGTGGTTGTTATTTATTTTCCAGGCTAATACTTTCATCACCTGGCTGATAAGGTAAATAAGTCACAATAAACTGGAACATCTCATCACTCGTACGCATACTGCCTTCCCGCTCTGCCACAAGTTGAGGCGGGTTAAAAGGGTTGTTCGGGTTTTTGCGCGTATTGTCATACACTCCTTCGATATGAATGGTTGCACCCTTCGGTATTTTTAACATTTTTTTGAAAGTGTAAAAATACTGCCATCGGAAATCCCATTTGTTAATACGTATCAAAGGAATAGTATCGCCTTGTTGTGTTATAGCATACGCCAGAAATTTTGTTCCCAGAAGATGCATGTGCGGATTGATGGTCAGGATTGAAATATCTTGCGTTATAGTATAATCTGAACGGAAAGTCATTACGGTGTCGGCTGGTATTACAAGCGGTGGTATAATTGGTGAAACACCAAAGGTCCCCATCTGAAACTCCTGCGTTGGCCGTTTGGGTGCCGATTTGGCATAAAAAACATTAAAAACGGTCTGATCGCTAGTGTCTACGCGTGAAGGGCCATAATGTATATCCTTTAAAAAAAGCGCCCCTTTTTGAACAAGTTTAAAGCCTCCAATCCCTTCCGGGTACAGGGGAGGAGTAACTCCTGGCAGGTAATTTGTAACTGAATATGTAAGAGCCGGAAAGGTTATGCCATCGTCATTTGGCAAATCCAGTGCTTTGTATGCCTGCAGCTTATCCTGGAATGAATCAATATCAACTACTGTGTTCCCCTTAAAAACATCTTTTTTCTTGTCTGGCTCATAGCTCAGCAATTGGGCATTTACATGATGCACCAGTTTCCGGTTGCCTGGTACAACTTCAATGGCTCTGATAAATGTATCTTTAGGGATTTCATATGGAACGCGCATCAGTAAAAACAAATCCTTTGCATTGCCTTTTATATAAAATGGTTCACGAAGTTTAATTACGAGGTCCGGCTTGCCTAGTTGTGAGCCTTGTTCAAATGCAGGAGGAGGCGGCAATAGAGCAGGTTCACCTGGTTCGCACCCCTTATCCACCCAGCTGGAAATGAGTTTTATTTCCCTGTCGCTAAGTACTTTTTCATCAATAAAATGTGAATACGTTGCATCAGCGGGCCATGGGGGCATATAGCGCGTTTGTGTAACAAATTGTATCAGCTTTGCCCGTGTTTTGGCATCCTCGTATGTTAACAGGCTGAAAGGGCCGGCTTCTCCCGGACGGTGACAGTTGCTGCAGTTTTTATAGATTATCGGGGCAATGTGCTCAGAATAAGTAATGTGTTCAGGTAAGTCCGGAGCGGTACAACTTGTAAAAAAGCAAAAAGGTAGCAATACTGCCATTGATTTTAAGAAACTTAAAATTCTCAGATTACTACTATTCATCTTGTTAAACCTTGTTGAAAAACGGGTTGACAAAATTACAAATTAAACCACCTTAAGCCTAGGATGAGCTGTATCTTTGTTTAAATGTTACGCATCTTAAAATCCTCACTCTTCATTTTTGTTGTCATTGGTTTGCTTTTAACTGCTTCATGCAGAAGCAAGGGGCCATACAATCCGTATCTTAAGATGAAAAAGAAACCCAGCGATATTTTGAGGGAAGGAGATAAAAAAGTAGTAAAAAAGGGAAACCGGAGGTATAAAAGACAGCTTGGAAATAATCGAAAAAAACTATTCGGCCGAAGAAAAGCCCCAGGTATGTAACATTTTACAAAATACATATTTTTGCCTGAATTTCATGGCGAATTTTGTTAAATTTTCTTTCTTTTCATTTTGCCTAAAATAATACAATAAAAAACTGTAAGTTTGTTGTATGAAGGCTGTTTGTTGTAGCTTTATTGCAATATTGTTTAGCGTTGGTGGGTTTTGTAATGAGTTTAAATCCAAGGCGTTATCTTCTTTTGATTTTGTTTCGGGATCTTCTGTCGAGACAGAAAAAGCTAGTTTTTTGTCGAAAGGGGAAATAGTAAGTAACGATCAATCTCCAAAAGAACTTCCGGGAAAAACTAAAAAGCGGAACAAGAAAGGGGTAAAACCTTTGTTGTTTTGTATGTTAAATGGTGAAAAATACCATTTTGCGACCAGTTTTCGACAATCCTCTCATTTTCAGCAATTTATTTATTTTTTCCAGGCTTTTTCCGGTAATGGAAAACGAGGCCCGCCTTTCTTTTTGTTCCAAATTGCATAAATTCTGTTATGAACGGAGTCATTGGTGATTTTCCGTTTCATTTAATCTTGTGATTTTAATTAACCGGTAAAAAGTTGGATTCAAATAATTTAAACAATTCGAATAATTGGTATGCTATCTATACCAAGCCACGTACTGAAAAAAAAGTATACGAACGTATGCTCCTCAAGGGCTATAATGCTTATCTACCTTTGGTTACCAGTATTCGCGAGTGGAGCGACCGTAAGAAAAAGGTTGTAACTCCCCTTATTTCAGGATATGTATTCGTGAATATAAATAAGGATAATTTGTTCGAAACCATGAATATACAAGGAACATTGGGTGTGCTGAGATATTTGGGTAAACCTGCTATTGTACGTGAAGAGGAGATAGAAAACCTTAAAATTCTTTTGAATGATACTGAAAATTTTTGTGAATTAAAAAACGTGTCATTTGAAAAAGGGGAGCAGATAGAAGTTGTAAATGGGCTTTTTAAAGGCTTAAAGGGTTATTCTGTTAATATTCAGGGGAAACACAGGATTATTGTTGAGGTTGAGGCCATTGGCAGCCGGCTGGCAGTAAATGTTCCATTGGATTTTGTGAGAAAACTAGCAGTATTAGATTCTGTAAATATATGAGAATAATAACACTTACATTTTAGAGTAACGCTTTTATATTTTAACATTAAATTAGGATTAAAATCTGTATATTCGTCTCCAAAATTAATTTGGGCAGCCTTTTCCTGGGACTGACAGTGGCGAAGCCGTATCAACCTCACAATTGTAAACAAAAATATTGAACATAATCATAATATTTAAAACAGAAGGCATTACCGTACATTTATTAAAATGTTTTTAATTTTTTAAATTTTACATATAAGAAATACATTTTATTAATTATAATTATGGAAAAAATATATTCAAAAATTAACCCAGATGTGCTATTGCATTTAGTATACCGATTAAGTGAAATAGAAGGAAGAACTAATATCGCTCCGGACAATGAATTTTTGCAGTTAGCAAGTATAAAAATGCAGAAAGGAACAACTTTTAAGGCGCATAAGCACATATTTCATGAAAAAATTACAAATATTGCACAAGAATCGTGGCTTGTTGTAAAGGGAAGCGTAAAGTGTATTTTTTATGATTTGGATGATTCAATAATTGCAGAACCTATTTTGTATCCAGGTGATATATCAATGACATTTAGAGGAGGTCATAATTATTATATTATGGAAGACGATACAATAGTTTATGAATACAAGACAGGTCCTTATTTGGGAATTGAATTAGATAAAACTTTTCTTAAAGAAAGATAATAAGTAAGTATCAAATTATTTAATTATATTATATAAAACCGATGAAAAAAGCATTTATTACAGGAATCTCTGGTCAGGATGGAAGTTACCTTTCCGAGTATTTATTGGGGTTGGGGTATGAAGTACATGGTATTGTAAGAAGAAATTCAATTCCTGAACATCAGCAAAGTAGGTTAGATTTCCATAGAAAAAACCTACATGTGAATTACGGTGATTTAACAGATGCTTCCGGTTTGGAACGATTATTAAAAAAAATTCAACCAGATGAAATATATAATTTAGGTGCGCAGAGCCATGTAAGAATTAGTTATGATGTTCCGCAGTATACAGCGCAAACAAATGCACTTGGTGTTTTAAATATTTTGGAAGCATATAGAAACGCTTGCCCGGAAGCTAAATTCTATCAGGCAAGCTCTTCAGAAATGTTTGGTAGCTCAGTAGATCCGGACGGTTTTCAAAGAGAAACCACAAGGATGACACCTGTGAGTCCTTATGGTTGTTCTAAAGTATTTGGATACAATATAGTTCATAATTATAGAAATGCATTTAAGCTACACGCTGTTAACGGAATTTTATTTAATCACGAATCTCCAAGGAGAGGGAGTAATTTTGTAACTAATAAAGTGGTTAAAGGAGCCGTACAAATTAAAAAAGGTAAAAGTAAAGTTCTTGAGCTTGGGAATATGGATTCATATCGCGATTGGGGGCACTCCAAAGATTATGTAAGAGCAATGCATCTCATACTTAATCACCATACTCCTGATGATTTTGTTGTAGCTACAGGGCAAACGCACTCGGTAAGAGAGATGACTGATTATGTGTTTTCAAAGCTAGGACTTGACTACAAGGAGTTCGTTGTACAAAATCCTATTTACTTACGGCCTGAAGAACTGCCTTATTTAAGAGGAGATAGTACTAAATTGCGAAGCACATTTAATTGGGTACCAGAATATACTTTTGAAGCATTAATGGATGAAATGATCGAATTTTGGATGGATAATATAAATTAATCATGAGTGACAATATTTTTTTTGATTTAGGTAAACTACGGCATCGCGGTAAGAATGTAATTATTGGAAAGACTGTGAGGATTAGGTATCCTGAGCTGGTTAGTATTGGAGATAATTGTATTATTGATGATTTTACTTATATTTCTACATCTTTGGAATTGGAAGGATACGTTCATATTTCCTCTGGGTGCAAAATTATTGGTGGTCCTAAATCAAAATTAACAATGGGCCGGTTTTCAACTTTTTCGCCCAATGTAGTAGTAGCTGCTGGTACAGATGATTATGTTGGTGGAATTGCTACACCACTTATCCCTGAAGAATATAAAGGGAATGTAGTTTATGGAGATGTTGTAATAGGTAGACATTGTGTTATTGGCTCTGGTAGTGTTATTTTGCCAAAGGTAGTTATTAATGACGGAGCTTCGGTCGGAGCTCTTTCGCTGGTGTCAAAGAGTTTAGATGAATGGACTTTGTATGCAGGTATACCTGTAAAAAAACTTAAGGAACGTAACAAAGAGCAAATTTTAAATTTCGAGTCTGATTTTTTTAAAAATAATAAGTAATATGTTGGATAATATTTTCATTCCTCAAATGGAACCTTGGTTTGGGCAAGAAGAAACTAATGAAATAAATACTTATCTTTCAGAAGGTGGTTGGATGACAGAATTTAAACGAACAAGTAAATTTGAAGAGCAGATTGCCAGATATACAAATAGTAAACATTGTATTGTTGTGAATAATGGTACTATAAGTCTTACATTGGCAGCTATAGCATGCGGAATTGAAGCTGGTGACGAGGTGATTATCCCAAATTACACAATGATAGCGAGTCCAAATTCAATTAAAATGTTTGGCGCCATACCTGTATTTGTTGATGTTGAACCAAGTACCTTGTGCTTGGACATTAATAAAGTGGAGCAGGCAATCACTGTTAAGACAAAAGCTATTATGTTAGTAACTGCTAACGGACGTTACCCAGATGCAGGGATTGAAGCCTTTGAGCGTTTATGTGAAAAGTATAATTTAATTTTAATTGAAGATGCAGCTCAGTCTCTTGGCTCCTTTTATCCGGATGGCAGACATATTGGGGCTGCTGGTACAGTTGGCTCGTTTTCTTTTTCGGCTCCAAAAGTTATATCTACAGGTCAGGGGGGGGCTTTAATTACAAATGACGACACAATCGCACATAAGTTGAGACGTTTAAAGGATTTTGGTAGAAGTGGAGGAGGAAATGATATTCATGATAGTATTGGTTATAATTTTAAATTTACTGAATTGCAAGCATGTTTGGGGGTTGTTCAAATGACTAAATTGGAATGGCGTGTAAATAGAAAAAAGGAAATATATGCACTATATAAAGATTTACTAAAAGATTGCTCCCGAATTCAGTTTTTCAATCAGAATCTTGAGTATACAACTCCTTGGTTTATTGATGTATTAGTTGAAAAAAGAGAAGAGTTAATAATTTATCTAAAGGAAAAAGGAATTGGGACGAGAACTATGTATCCTCCAATAAATAAACAAAAAGCATATGAAACAGTTGGTGGAGATTATCCGATTTCGAATAGAGTAGGTATATATGGACTTTGGTTGCCTTCTGCTAATCAGTTAACAAATGAACAAGTCAAATATATTGCTAAATCGATTAACGATTTTTATTTAGAAACTAAATGATTATACAGTACAGTAATTTTGAAGGTTCTATGGATTGATAGCTAGAATAAGAATATATATTCATAAATTTATCAATATGGCAAAACAACTTACAGTGTATTTATTGGGTGGGCTTGGTAATCAGATGTTTCAATATGCTGCAGCTAGAGCATTAAGTAAAAAAAATGCAGCGGAACTTTATTTAGATAATAAAACGGGGTTTGTTAGAGATAAAATATATAAACGAAATTATGAATTAGGTTCGTTTCCAATTAACGGGAAAATTGCGAACTTAAACAAAAGGTTGCCATTTTGGACAGAAAGGTTTTGGAGAAAATTTTCTAATAATAAAAGTGATGTGGCTATAAATAAACGGATATGTATCAGTTCTATCAAAGAAACACATCTTTCTTACCTGCCAGAAGTAGCTAATTATCAAATGAATGGATGTGCCTGGATGTATGGACATTGGCAATCTGAGGAATATTTTAAGGATATAGCAGATATAATCAAAAAAGAGCTAACTCCTCCTGTTCCGAAAGAAAGGCATTACAAAAAATGGGGCGATTTGATTTCATCCTGCAACTCTGTTGCCGTGGGAGTGAGGTTGTTTGAGGAAATGCCTGGTTCAAAGAATGGCGTAGGGGGAGTTACTCCCATTTCATTTTTCAACAATGCGGCTAATACATTTTTTAAAAGTATTGACAATCCTGTTTTTTTTGTTTTTTGTACGACAAATTCACCACAATTAAAAGAACTTAACTTTCCAGGCCCAGTACACTTTATTACGAATGAGAATGGTTTTACTGGAAGTGTAGAAACATTATGGCTTATAACGAAGTGTAAACATCATATTATTGCAAATAGTTCTTTTTATTGGTGGGGGGCTTGGCTATCGGAGAAAGAAAATAATTTTTCAAAAATTATTGCTTCATCTTTGTTTCCTAATAATAACTCCATTCCTCAACGCTGGATTTCAAATTAGTGATGTTCCTTCGAATATGACATCTTGTTGGAAGAATTTAAATAAACGTAAGTTTAATTAACGAATTCAAAATATATGATATTTGCTTTTAGGTAATTAATTCTAATACCTGATAGTTATTAAATGAAAATTTTCGATAAAGTATATAAACGAATTAAAAATAAGTGTCTTAGTAATTATTTTTTTGATTATATATTTATTAAAAAATATGGAGGGTTTGGCCCAAAGATACATGTTATCGGGGATAGCCATGTTTCAGTATTTTCGGGTATTGATACAATACAAAATGCCTGGCCTAATAAATCTACAAATATTTTCCCTCCATTTGTAAGTTATCGTATTGGGCCAGTAACTGCTTTTAACTCCTATAAGAAAATACAGGTGTTTAAAAAAATACTTACTTTTAAATCTTCTGGTGTCAATAAAAAGATGGATTATGTAATGCTCTGTTTTGGAGAAATTGATATACGAGTACATCTTATTAAACAAAAAGAAATTCAAGGGGTTGATTTGGAAATAATTGTTGAAAAGTGTTTGAAACAATATTTACTGACAATACAAGCCATAGCGAACTGGGGATATAATGTTATTGTATTTGGCCCAATTGCTAGTGCGAATAAAGAAATAATTATTGATAATTATTCGTCTTATGGCTCTACAAAAGAAAGAAATAATGCAACTAGGCTCTTTAATCGAAGTTTAGAATCCGAGTGCAAAAAAATGAATGTTCTTTTTATAAGTTTTTTTGAAGAAATGGTGGATGAAAATGAAAATACTAAGACCGAATTTTTATCGGATGATATTCATTTGTCTGCTAAAACTCTGCCTATTATATACGAAAAGTTAAAAAAACAATTAAATTGATTAAAATGAAAGAGTTTTTAAGAGATCTTAAAAGGTACATCACCTATTATCAGTGGCTGCTGAAAGGTCGTCCAGGTATTGCACCACATATTATGTTTAAGAGAAAAAGAATTGTAAAATTTTCGAAAATGTATAATTGTAATACATTTATCGAAACAGGTACTCACGATGGGAGGACTGTTAAATTTCTCAGAAATAGATTTAAGAAGCTGATGTCAGTTGAGGTTTATAAGCCATGTTTTGATAATTCGTTGAAAAGAACCAAGAGCTACTCAAATATTAAACTGTTTTTTGGTGACAGTAAAATTATGTTGCCCCGAATGCTCGAACAAATTGAAGGAAGGGCGTTGTTTTGGTTGGATGGTCATTTTTCTGGTCATGGCACAGGAAAGTCTGAAGTAAATTGTCCTGTTAATGATGAGTTAGAGGCAATAAAAAGGCTTGATAGAAAAGACCATTTGATTTTAATCGATGATGCTAGAGAATTTATCGGACAAAATGACTATCCGGATATAAAATTAGTTATGAAAAAACTAAAAGAAATAAATCCAAATTATAAAATTGAAGTAAGCAACGATTGTATCATTGCTGTTCCGGATAAATTTTAAATTTTTTAGTTAGGCAAGTTTTATTTAACATTTATAAAAGTTCTAAGAGAGTATTAATTCCAAGCACAAGTGTTTAAATTATCTATATGTTAAGAAAAGTAAAAAATGGAATAGCTAAATTAGCTTATCGCATATTGTCGAATGTTAATGAGAATTATATTTCTATTCAAAGTTTGCGAGTTAAAGCTTGGTATAAGGACTCTCCAAACAATGCTTTGCTATTTCAGCATGATTTCCTTAATAAAAATTCTTGTGTATTCGATTTAGGAGGCTATAAGGGTGAATGGGCAGAAAAGATATTTGATAAGTATCAAAGCAATATCTATATTTTTGAACCACACCATGTTTTTGCACAAAAAATCAATGACAAATTTGTGAATCAAAATAAGGTAAAGGTGTTTTCGTCAGGATTGGCAAATGAAAATGGCTCATCTGAGTTATTTATCAACGATAATTCATCATCTATATTTGTGCAAACTGGTGAAAAGACAAAAATCGAGCTTTTAAAAGCTTCTGATTTTTTTATTAATAATAAGATTGATTATATACATTTAATGAAAATAAATATTGAGGGTGGAGAATACGATTTGTTAGAACATTTGATCGAAAGTGGCTGGATCAATAAAATTGAAAATATTCAGGTTCAGTTTCACGACTTCTTCCCTGATTCATATAGAAGAATGGCTCGAATTCAGGATAAGCTTGAACAGACACATAGCTTGACATACCAGTATTTATTCGTTTGGGAAAATTGGAAACTGAAACAGAAATAGCCAAGGGCATTATTTTTCATACCAGAAATTTTTGTTTCGTGGATATTTTCATAATGAAATTGCTAACATTAATTCTTCATAACTAATTTTGGGAATATACACTTTGAGTTCTCAACCATAACAATGCATGTGAGCAATATTGTAGTTATTCCATTTTCTAAAAATTTCGAAAGAAATGTAATGTTTGACGTTCATTCGAAAAGTAATTTTGATCAGAGGCTCTCACCTTATATTAGGCTATATAATATTCTGACAACAAAAGGATATAAGATCGCAACTTTTGATAGATTTTCTAAGGATGAATTTAATTCAACGGACATTTATCTGTCGTTTAACCACCACGAGAATGTTTTTAATCGAATTGGAAAAAAAATAAATAATAGAATTTTAATCGCTCAGGAGCCATTATCTCAAGTAAATTTTTTAAAAGAAACACTGCAGAAATATTCAAAAATTTTGTCGTGGAATGATTCAATTATTGATAATATTCTAATTGAAAGAATTACCGCTGTTCCTATTGTGAAGATAGAAGTGCCAAAAGTCGCAATCGAAAAAAAGAAATTAATTACAAACATTTCAATAAACAAAAATAGCAAATTAAATGGTGAATTATATTCTGAAAGAATTAAAGCGATAGAACTGGCCGAAGAAATATTTGACACAGATTTTGAACTATATGGAATTGGCTGGAATAGACCAATTACAGGATTCGAAAAGTTGAAACTGAAAAAAATTAAGTACTTCAAGTCTTATAAAGGAAATACGGCAGACAAATTTGAAACCCTGCGCCATTTTAAGTTTTCTTTATGTTTTGAAAATACAAGATTAATGAAAGGAAACATATCTGAAAAAATTTTTGATTGTTTTCAATGTGGAGTAATTCCTTTATACTGGGGAGCTCCTGATATTAAAGATTTCGTTCCTGAAGAGACATTTATCTGGAGGGAAAATTTTAAAAGTACTGAAGATATGTTGCTCTTTGTAAAATGTATGACCAATAATGAAATTAAATCAAAATTGGATTGTGCCGATGAATTTTTACGAAGCGAAAAGATGAACTCGTTTTGGGAACAGACGTATGTAGATAAAATAGTTAAGGCAATAGAGTCTATAGCAAATTTGTAAAGGTTTTAAATTTGAAATATGGCAGTTAATAATGTTTAAAAAATCATTTATATATTTTATCGGCCAAGGACTCGCTGCTATAATTGCTATTGTTCTTATTCCTCTATATACAAAATATTTATCACCAGAAGAATATGGCTATGCAACAATAATCCAGATAACTATTACTTATAGCTCTTCGCTTTTGTCTTTTGGGTTAAATACTGGATTTATGATACGATATTGGAAAACAGATGAAAGACAAAAAAGGACATTATTTACCATTGTTTTGCTTTTCTTTTTCATAGTACCTGTTCTTTTTTTGATCATTAGCCCATTTTATAGATGTTTCAGTTCACTTTTAGGCTCAGGCTTTAATTTGTTTTGTTTTTGGTTATTGGGTTTAACAATATTTTCTGCGTTGTATTTTAATTTCTATCTAATATTACTTCGCAACCAGTTAAAAGCTAAATTTTTTGTTTTTTTTTCTGTTGGAAACGCCTTAACAATGGCGCTTTTAAATATTTATTTTATAGTTCAATTACGTTTAGGATATTGGGGTTTTTTTTATTCAATGTTTCTTTCTTATTTTCTTTTTGCTTTTATAGGAACAATTTATTACAGAAATTTTTTTGTTAGATTAAATCTGAAAGAGAGTAAATTTGTACTGTTCTCTTTATTGAAAATTGGTTGGCCTATATTACCTGCACAGGCGGCTTCAGGGGTTTTATTATCGGCAGACAGATATATTCTAAAATATCTTGTATCAGAAAGCGCTGTTGGAATTTATTCTATTGGGAATAAATTGGGTTCGCTGATTCGAGCTTTTTTTGTAGACCCTTTTTTTGGTTCATATATACCAATTGCCTATGAGCTCTTTGTAAAAGATATTATTCAATTTAAAGAGTTACAGAAGAAATATCTAATTCTTACTACTTTGTTTTTAACGAGTATAGTTATTGTAGTATCTGTGCCTTTTAGATTTTTATATGAATTATTGATAAATCAACGGTATTGGGAAGGTTACTCCGTAGTTTGGATAATTTTGTTGGGTTATGTTTTTATTACATTACCGTATATTATTACAATAGTTCAAACTATGTTTGAAAAGCTAAAATATGCAATGTGGACTTCTATTTTTGTTGCTATTGTAAATATTGGTTTAAATTTTATTTTTATTTCTTTCTGGGGATATAAAGGGGCTGCGATAACTTTTACTCTTTCTTATTTCTTAGCCATGATTTTAACTATATATATTAATCAAAAATTGTTATATATTGATTATGATTGGTTTCGCGTATTTATAATTATATCTGTTGGGGTAGGAGTAGTATTATTGGAACATTTTGCTGATTTTGAAACATTTTTTGGAAATATTTTGACGAGATTGTTTTGGGCCTGCCTCGGATTATTGATACTGTATGGCTATAATAAAAAGCTTCTCAATCCTATATTGTTTCAAGCGTATAAAAAAATCAAATTTTCTAATTTGTTCTTCAAAAAAGCTAAATGATTCATAATAAAGAATACGAAATCACTCCGGTAATTAGTATAGTTATGTCTGTTTATAATGGTGCGGAGTATCTAAAGGAGGCGGTAGAAAGTATTCTTACTCAAACATTTATTGATTTTGAATTTATTATAATAAACGATGGCTCAACTGATAATAGTTTAGAAATCATAAAGTCGTATGCTGATACAAGGATTATAGCCATCAATCAGGAAAATACTGGGTTAGCAAGGGCACTAAATAATGGTATTAGGGTGGCTCGTGGTAAATATATTGCAAGAATGGATGCGGATGATATTAGTTTACCGGAACGCCTGAAATTACAGTATGATTTTCTCGAAAAGTATCCCCAGGTTGTTGTTGTCGGTGGTAATGCAAACGTAATTGATAAGGATGGAACGTATGTTTATACTTCTAGTCAGTTATTAGAATGGAATTTAATACAATCGAGATTGCCCCATACGCCTTTTTTTCATAGTAGTACAATGTACAGGAAAAGTAGTTTTGAACGGGTTGGTGGGTATCCTGAGATATATAGAATTGAAGATGTTGTTTTTTTTAATAAATTAGCAAGAATCGGGGAATTAAGAAATTTATCCGATGTTTTGATTAAATATCGATTGACCTCTACCGCTGTTACCGCAAAGTCCTCCCGCAGTGACGGAGTGATTATCCAAAGTATAATGTTGGATGCTATTAATGGAAGCATAACTTCTGCTCAAAAGGAAAAGCTTAAAGCGTTAACTGTAAACAGAAGTCCTAGTTGGAAAAAATCAATGTATCATTTGCATATATCAAAAAAATATTTGTGGAATAATTTTCAACCCAAACTGGCAAGAAAAAATTTGCTAAAATCAATGTATTACAACCCCTTTTTATTGGAACCTTTGGTTTTACTACTATTTTCATTTATGTCTAAACGATTAATAAGTTTCATCTATACTAAGGGGAAAAAATAGTGAAAAAGTTAATCTACATTTATTTATTAACGATTAATCTCCAAAATATTATCCTTAGAATTATTTATGGGCCGATTACAGGTGGGTTTCACCCTGGGATTATTATAAAAGGCGGAGTTTTGATTGCTTTAGTAATTTATTATTTAGACCAATTATCAAAGGGATTGGTTCCGAAAAATATGTTTACCTATAGCATTTTGTTCGCTTTAATAATATATTTTTTACAAATTATTGTTGTCGAAATTGGGCAATTTGATTTTCAATTTTTAGGACAAAGTTTTTCGTACTCCGTTAAGATATTTTTATATGTCTTTATAACCTATTTTGTATTTAAAAATCATATATATTTTATTTCAAAACTTGATAATATATTATTATTTAATGTTGTTGTAGTATTAATCAATATTATCTTGAGCTATTATTTCCAAATAGGGTGGAAGTCATATGAGGCTATTGAAGATAGTTATAGAGGCTTTATGGCTGGTAATGATACCAGTATATTCTCCTTTGTTTCTTTTGGATATGGATTATACCTATATAAGAAAAAGAAATTTTTATCAGCTTTAATAATTGTAAGTTCTGCCTATGCAATGTATATCATTGCAACAAAGGCTATATTTGTTGCAGGAATTATTTTATTTCTGTTTTTAATGTTTGGGTTGAAGTTGAAGATGAAATATGTTTTTTTGCCGTTGTTAATTGTGGTATCAATCACGATGTTTTCGCAAATCGATTTTTCAAATTCAATTGTCGAAAGATTGTTTTTAAATTATAATTCATCTTTGGCAAAATCCGATGTGTTTATGGAGGCTTTTGCGGTACAAGATTCGTTTGTATTGGATATGTTGAATAATGTTGCACCCGGACGAATAATAATTGGGGTAGCTATGGTCGTTAAGCTATTTACAGATAATATTATTAATATGCTTTTGGGCTATGGTGTGGGAGGTATTTTTGTAGCATTTGGAAGGCCGCCTATGATGGATATATTGATGATTTTGGGAGTTTACGGTGTTTTGGGTTTTTTCGCCCTTTATTGGCCTCTTTTGAGAATTTCGGCTAAGTTAATTAAGAGCAGAGATTTTGATTTGGTTGGGGTGCTTTTTTTTACGGTTTTCCTTTATGGTTCATTAGGAGGATTTTTGTTGGGAACTGCTGGAACTAACTCTATATTCGCTTTGCTTTTTGGTATTATGATTAGTCGATATTATAAAAGTAATGTTAAAAAAATAGTGGGCTGTGGAACAAAAAAGTAAAATTTTAATTGTTTGTAGTTGTAATGCAGGTTATGTGGCGCCTTTCATTATTGAACAGGTTGATTCGCTTAAAAAGCTGGGTGTTGAAATTGATTTTTTTATAATAAAGGGAAAAGGTTTATTTGGGTATTTAAAGAATTTTCCTTCAATGTTAAGAAAAATTAAATCTTATAGACCAGACTTGATTCATGCACATTGTGGCTTTCCAGGAATGCTTGCGGTTTTGCAAAGGAAAATTCCTGTAATAATTACTTTTCATGGCGGAGATGTCAATGAGAAAGGTAGAAACCGTACTATTTCAAAACTGGCTGAAAGACTTGCTGTTTTTAGCATTTTTGTTAATCCCAAGTTAGCTGCGATACTTAAGCCCCGTAATTCATATGATGTGATTTCTTGTGGGGTTGATTTAAGCAAAAACTTTTTTTTGGATAAAAGAGAGGCACGAATAAAATTGGGATTAGATTTACATAAGAGGTTGATTCTCTTTTCTTCGCGTTTTACAAGGGATGTGAAAAATTATCCCTTAGCAAAAAGTGCTGTTGAACCTATAGGTGATGTAGAACTAATTGAAATGAAAGGGTATAGTAGATATGAAGTCACATTGTTAATGAATGCTTGCGATGTTTTATTAGTGACTTCAAAACATGAAAGTGGTCCATTAGTCGTAAAGGAGGCAATGGCTTGTGGGTGTCCGATAGTTTCAACAGACGTAGGAGATGTAAGAGCGATAATAGGAAAAACAGAAGGATGTTTCATTACTTCCTTTGAACCAACGGATGTTTCCCAAAAGTTAAGTTTAGCGCTTGCATTAGATAAGCGAATTAATGGTCGGGAAAGAATTATTGAATTAGGCCTCAGTCTTGAACGTGTTGCTGAGAAAATTAATTTGGTTTACAGGCAAGTATTAAAAGTTAAATAGCATTCAAATGAAAACGGACGAATCCTTTCTGAAGTTAGAAAAATATATTATCGAAGAAAATTATAGGGGATTTGATCCGTACGACACCTTAAATTCTTTTTTGCCGTTTGGAATACTTGGGAAATGGGGACCTGTTTTGGCAACTCAATTCCAAAAGCGGAATCCTTTTAATATTCGCCCTTTAATAGGAATAAAAAAAGGAATTAATCCCAAAGGTTTTGCTCTATTTCTTCAAGCTTACTCAATTTTGTATTCTGCAACTAATAAAGAGGAGTATTTAAAAAAAGCAGATTATTTTTTTAATTGGCTTAATATTAATTATACCAAAGGTTATTCTGGTAAATGCTGGGGCAGCAATTTTCCATGGGCGAGTTCAGAAAAATTTGTAGAAGCGTACCTTCCTTCTTCAGTTGTAACAGGTTTTGTAGTGAAAGGGCTTTTTGAATATTATAAGGTAACGCAAAGCAAAGCTGCTTTGGATTTAATGGAAAGTGCCTGTGTTTTTTTAGATAAAGATTTAGAAAAATTTGTTGATGAAACGGGAATATGTATTAGTTACACACCGATTAAAAAAGATGTTTGCTATAATGCCAGTATATTAACAGCTGAAGCATTAGCAAAGGTATATTCAATAAATAAAAATATCCAGTATAAGCAAATTGCCATAAAAGCAGTTGAGTTTGTATTAAATAAGCAAAAAGCAAATGGCGTTTGGAATTATAGCTATAATTTAGAGTCAGGCAAAGAGCGGGAACAGATCGATTTTCATCAAGGTTATGTTATCGAATCAATATTTGAAATAAAAAACGTACTAAATATTTATAATATAAATTGGGAAGAAGCTATTCAAAGAGGACTTGCGTTTTATAAAAATGAACAATTCGATTTTAGTGGGAGGTCATTTTGGCGTATTCCAATAAAATATCCTGTAGAAATTCATAATCAGGCACAAGGTATAATTACATTTGCTAAATTAAAGCAATATGGAGAAGATTATCAGTCTTTCGCATCCAAAATTTGTGAATGGACAATAGCAAATATGCAATCTCCTAAAGGTTTTTTTTATTATCAAAAATTTCGAACTCATACAAATAAAATTTCTTATATGAGATGGTCGCAAGCTTGGATGTTTTTAGCATTAGTTGAGCTACATAAATATAATAAATAGTGTGTTACCTTTTGTGTCATTATGCGTAAATTGACACATTGAATGCGTGCAGATTTAAAATAGTTTATTTTTAATTAATATGAATTTTTTGTTTTATTTTGGACATCCTGCACATTATCATATGTTCAAGCATTCGATTAGAGCATTGCAAAGTGAGGGACACCAAATAAATATTCTTATTAAGAGTAAAGATATTCTAGAGGAATTGCTTAAAAATGAAGGGATTCCGTATACGAATATTTTACCTGAAGGAAGGAAGGACTCTAAATTTTATATTTTATTGGGATTGTTAAAACGGATTTGGAGAATCAGCAAGTTCGTTTTTAACCATAAAACAAATCTACTAATTGGCTCAGAGCCTTCATTAGTATATGTTGGAAAATTATTTAATATCCCATCTTTAATCTTTGTTGAGGACGATGCCCACGTAATTCCTTATTTTGCAAAACTGACTTTTCCGTTGGCAACTCAAATTGTTTCTCCAATCACCTGTAGTTTAGGGAAATGGAACGCTAAAAAAGTTGGTTACCATGGTTTTCAAAAATTACCATACTTACACCCAAATCAGTTTATTCCCAATAGGGATAAGGTTAGGCACTTGTTTAAAGATAAAGAAAGGTATTTTATCATTAGAACATCAAAGCTTAATGCGCATCATGATTTCGGTATTGGAGGTTTAAATGTTGAGTTAGTTTTAAACATTATAAAAATACTTTCGAATTATGGCTCTATTTACATATCAGCAGAAGGCAATCTTGATGAAAAGCTGCTACCTTATGAACTTAAGATAAATTTGTCTGATATCCATCATATTCTTTTTTATGCTGATATGTTAATTAGTGATAGTCAAAGTATGTCTGTAGAGGCGGCACTTTTAGGAACACCGTCAATCAGATTTAGTGATTTTGCTGGAGAAATTGGTGTTTTGGAAGAATTAGAGAAAAAATATAATTTAACCTATGGAATTCCAACAGAACGTTCCGACTTACTAATTGGTAAAATTAACGAATTGTTGAAAAACAAGGACCTAAAAGAAGAGTTCCAAATTAGGAGAAAAAGACTTATTGATGAGAAAATTGATACGGCAGCTTTTTTTACCTGGCTTATTAAAAATTATCCTAAAAGCGTTTCTGTTTTAAAAGGGGATGTGGATTATCAGTTTACATTTAAATAACAGTTTTGATACGGTTTAATTTTATATGAAAAGCCTTATAATACAAAAAGCTAGTGAGGAGGCCTACGACTACTTTTCAAAGTTTGTTGATATAGAATCAGACAAAACTTTTGTTGTTTCTACAACCAATATTTTCAATATTTTAAATAACAATAATAAATTTACTGCGCTTATTAATCTGAGCCGGACAAACGATATTCGGTTTATCAATAAATTTTTTGAAGCAGTTAATTCAAGATTAAATAATAATGATGTTTTTGTTGGATGTTTAGAAACTATTTCGAGTAGAATGCAGCGGTTGCCAATAGGCAAGATTCCAGTAATAGGTTCGATATACTATAGTATTGAGTTTATTTTTAATCGCATATCACCTAAAATAATAGGTTTGAAAAAGATTTATTTTCTATTAACTCGCGGAAGAAATAGGTTGTTGTCTAAAGCAGAAGTTTTAGGAAGATTAGTTTGTTGCGGCTTTGAAATTGTTGATTTTGAGCAGATTAATGGCCTGACATACTTTGTGGCCAAAAAAGTGAAGGAGCCGGCATTTGATATGAATCCAAGTTATGGGCCATTGTATAAAATGCCACGAATTGGGAAAAATGGAAAAATAATCAAAGTATATAAGATGCGGACCATGCATCCATATGCAGAATACCTTCACAGCTATATACTAAAACATCATGGTTATGGAGAATCAGGGAAACCTGCTAATGATTTTAGACTAACTCCCTGGGGTAAACTTATGCGTAAATATTGGCTTGACGAATTACCGCAGTTGATAAATGTTCTGAAAGGTGATCTTAAGCTGGTAGGTGTCCGTCCCATAAGTCAACGATATTTTCAGGATATTCCTAAAGAGTTGCAGACAATGCGCTTGAAACATAAACCGGGCTGTATACCACCCTATGTAGCTTTGAATCGTAAAAGCAATGTAAAAAGTGTATTGCAGGCTGAAAGAGAATATATGGAGGAAAAAGCCAGAAAACCCTATACAACTGATATTAAATATTTTTTTAAAGCCCTGTTCAATATAATTTTCAGAAAGAAAAGAAGTGCTTAGGGGTAGATTTGTCAATAATAGTATTAAAATAATTAAATACATTTGCAAATGCAAATTTAAAACACAAATATGAGATATTTATTTTTTGCCTGTTTAATAACGATTTTATTTTTTCCTAAAGCATTCTCCCAGATAAGGCAATTGCCGGCAAATATTGATACGAATGCCGTTGATCCTTCTACAATTCCGGGTCCTGAAAAACTAAAAATGATGGGAGCAACTGAAGAGGAGGTTCAGAAAATTACCGAATTTAAAAACAGGAAATTGGCTGAAAGGAATAAACAGGAAGAAATAAAGGAAGAACCTACTTCGGTTAAAGAACAGCAATCACGGCACGTAGAAACAATAGATCTCACTCCTAAAGCTATTTCAGAAATTAATACGGAGACAATTTTCGGTCATTTTTTCTTTAATAATAACAATAATAATATCAAATTTTTTGATCGCGCTAATCAGGCAAAAGCGCCTGACAATTATGTGCTTGGCGTTGGTGATGAATTGAATATTGCTATATGGGGCTATTCCGATTTCAACGAAGTGTTTAAAATCGATGAAAATGGAGCGATTAATCCTCGTTTGGTGGGTCGTATTTATTTGAAAGGACTTACCTTTAAGGATGCGAAAGGGCTGATCGCAAGCAAATTTCGTTCTGTGTACGATTTAAATAATTCCCAAATAGATGTAACACTTTCCTATTCTAAAGTTATAACGGTTAACTTGGTTGGAGAAGTGAATAATCCTGGTTCATATACAGTGCCTTCTATCAACACGGCCTTTAATGTACTAGTAACTTTTGGTGGGGTACGTCCAATTGGGTCTGTAAGAAAAATATTTGTTAGAAGAGGCGGACAAACCGTAAAAACCCTTGATGTATACCAGTATTTGATGAATCCGGACAGCAGAGAAGATTTTTTTCTTGAAAACAATGACTATATTCTAGTGCCCTCTTCTGGTAAAGTGGTAAAAATAAGCGGGCAAGTAAAAAGACCATTGGAATATGAGTTAACAGAAAAGGAAAATTTGAAAGCGTTGATTGAATATTCGGGTGGGTTTGAAGCTGGAGCATACAGAAAAAGAATACAGGTAAAGCGTTTCTTAAATAATCAGGAAGCGATTATTGATGTAGATTATGATAGCTTATTGACGACAAAAAAGGATTTTGAATTATGGGGTGGAGATGAAATTTTGGTTCGGAAGGTCCCTGTTGGATATAGCAATTATGTTGAAATTACCGGAGCAGTGAAACTGCCGGGTAACTATGAGTTAAGACAAGGCGATCGAATATCGGATGTAATACAAAGAGCAGAGGGTATACTTTACGATGTGTTTGAAAGCAGAGCCTATATTATTCGCTTAAATTCAGATTTATCAAAAAAATATATTCCTTTTAATTTAAAAGAAGTGTTGGAAAACTCAAATTCTTCTTATAATATACCGCTTCAAAATCTTGATATTATTAAGATTTTCTCAAAATCTTATTTTAAGGATGATTTTAAATTTACCGTTATAGGAGCTGTCAGAAACCCTGGGGATTATATTTTTGGAGAAGGCATTACTCTTAAAGATGCATTATACCTAGCAGGAGGCTTAAAAAAAGAAGCCGCCAGAAATCGTATTGAAGTATCAAGAGCGGTTGATTTTGTAGCCAGTTCTGGTACATTAGTACCAATAAGAACAATAATTAAAACTATAGAAATCAGTGAAAATTTAGGAATTGATAAAATTTCTGAAGGATACACTATCCAGCCTTATGATCAGGTATTTGTTAGGACCGAGCCTAATTTTGAGCTGCAAAAAAATATTGTGCTGATGGGAGAGGTACTCTATCCTGGAGTTTATCCTATATTAAACAAAAATGAAAAAATTTCCAGCTTGCTTCAGAGAGCTGGTGGACTTACTGGCTATGCTTTTCCAGAAGGAGCAACGTTGAAGAGGAGTGAGTTTAATGAAGGATATTTGTTTTTAAAATTACAAGAAGTCTTAAATGATTCCAGCTCAAAATACAATTACATTGTAAAAAGTCAAGATACGCTGTTCATTCCTAAAATCGACCAGCTGATCCAGGTAATGGGGGCTATTGATTATCCTAATATTGTTACACTCGGACAAATAAGCGCACCCTATACCAAGCGTAAGTTTGCCCATTTTTACATTAAAAAGTATGGTTTAGGTTTTGCAAGTAATGCTGATAGAAAAAGAACCTATGTGCTTGAATCCGGAGGATACGTTCATCGAACAAAACGTTTTATGTTTATTAATTTTTATCCGCGCGTTCCCTTGGGTGCAGCTGTAGTTGTGCCTGCTAAGATTATAAAGGATAAAGATAAAAAGAAAGGTGAGCCAATCAACTGGAATAAGGCAATAGAAAATGTTACAGTGAAGCTTACCGGTTTAGCCACGTTGTGGCTTATTTTCACCAACCTTACTAAATAACAATATATGGACGAGGAGGAAGAGAAAGGAATTAATTTGGTAGATACTATAAAATTTGTTAGAGAGTTCCTGACTGAACTAAAACAAAGCAGGTTTATTATATTTATCATTATTTGTTTAGTTACTCTGAACGGTATTGTCGTTGCTGTGCTTTCAAAGCCCAAATACATAGCAGCAAGTACAGTTATGCTTGAAGCTTCTAAAGGAGGTTCTATGTCTGGGGCAATGGCTCTTGCCAGTCAGTTTGGATTGTTAAATGGAGGCGGAGGAGAGGGAGCAATGAACGAAGACAAACTACTGGAGATTATTAAATCGGAAACAATTGTAAAAGCGGCATTGTTTGAGGAAAGGACTATTAAAGGTAATACAGATATTCTAGCCAATCATGCCATTGAAATATTAGGATATAAAGAGAAATGGGAAAATCACGATTCTTTAAAAGGCTTTCATTTTGAACATTCTAAGGAAAACCTTACATTAAAGGAAAATACAGTCTTCAAAATGCTGTATGGCTTGATTTCAAATGAATATTTAAAAGCTGACAAATCCAAAGGGGGATTAATTACGATAACGGTTACCACTGGTTCGGAAGTGTTTTCTAAATGTTTAAATGAAAATTTGGTAAAATCAATGATAAACTTGTATGTGGATCGCATTACTAAAAAGGGACGAAAAAATGTAGATATTATTCAAAAAAGAGTAGATTCTGTGGCGTTAGCATTAAAGGATGCTGAGTTTGCTCTGGCAAGATGGAAAGATGGGAGTAATCAACTTGTAAAAGTTCAGGGCATGATCAATGAAATAAAGTTGAGGAGAGCCGTAGAGGTAAATAATTCTATGTATGTTGAAGGTGTTAAGCAGCTTGAAATCGCAAAGTTTTCATTATTGGATCAAACTCCTTTTTTACAGGTGATTGATCAACCTACTTTCCCTTTAGCTAAAAAAGGCAAAATTTCTTTAATGAAAGGTGGAGTTGCAGGAGGAGTTATTGGTTGTGTTTTGGCAGCTATATTCGTATGGCTAAGAAGGAAGTATTTAGAGTTAAGAGTGGAGTGGAATTCTCTTAATTAGAGATTAATATTACAATTATTAAAAATTGCATGTTTTTAATGAGGAAAGATTATTCCCGCTTGTTTTCTGGGTATTTAAGAGAATGTGTATAACTCAAGAATAAAAAGATTTCATTAGAAAGTCTGTTTGAAGTTATAAGAAATAGCCAGATGCCCAGATGCGGGCATAATTGGAAATTCAAAGAGAATATAGAAAGAGAATTAAAATAAAATTTAAACCGATCTCGTAATATTTTTGGAATTATCGAATATTATTTTGTAATATTGCGCTTTCAAAAAGAGGATTAATTATAAACCAAGTCCCAATAATAACCTATAAAAACAAATAATCGTATGCTGATGAAAAACAAATATCTAAAAACAATAGCCTTATCTGCTTTTTCTTTTTTTGTTGGTCTTGCTACCATTAATGGTCAGGACACCCCGTTTTTGCAATTCGGTGGAAAACCAGCACAGGATACTGCTGCTGCGCAAAAAATGTCTATATGGGCATTTGTAACAAAAACCCCGTGGATTATTCAGGTAGGGCCAGATTTGGTAGACGATAATGATACAAGATTAAAGGAGTTTAAACTTTATGATGATAGGAACTATTATCCGATTCATACAAGTGCCGAAAAGCGCATGAGAGCTTTAAAAGGTAAGCTTGGTATTCAAGCTGTTTTATCAAGCGAAACTATTAATAAGCACTATTTTTGGTCAACTGATTTAAATTTCAAATATAACATTCTTACAAGCAATATACGAGATACAAAAACATTTGATCCATATGTGTTTTTGGGTTTAGGACATACTTATAGAGATTTTCCTCATGGTCAACACGACATACAAGGAAAAGACAATTCTTTAAATCTAAATGTTGGTTTTGGTGCCAATCTTTGGCTTTTTGAAAATATGGGTATATATGCACAAGCGGTTCCTAAGTGGGTACTGTTTCAAAAACAATGGGATGGTTCAAACTATATCCATTTGTCGGTTGGTTTAGCATTCAAAATTGGTTCTGACAAGCCTGTTCCTCCAGTTGAGGTACTTCCTCCTTATCATAAAGATAAAGCTGCAGAAGAAGCTGCTGAGTACTTACGTCAAATTCTTAATAAATAACAATTAAAATAAATTCCTCAAAAGACAGAGCATCTTCTGTCTTTTGAGGTTTCACTTAATCTATTAATTAGATATTAAATCAAAAAGAATTTACAAATTATGAAAAGGATATACTATATTTTATTGGTGTTGGCACTTCAATTGTCTTCTAAGGGCTTTGCGCAGCGCGATACTCTTAACCATTACACAGATGCTGAGATAACGAAATTAGTTAAGTATATTAAAAATTTAGAAGAGCGCACAGCTGCTTACCTAGTAAGGCATCCGGATGCTTCATTTGTTAATACTGGCGGAAGAACTGCACAGGAACAACTGGAACTGAATGACCTTATCCATGACTCAACTCACCGTTATAATGATGCTCAGATCATCAAATTGGCGAATTATATCAAACATTTAGAGAAACTGGACGGCTTGGCTAAAGCAGAACAGGATGAAATTGCAGCCAGACTTAAGAAACGTCATGACGATTCACTTGCTGCAGTAATTGCAGCTGCTAATCAACAAGTTAATCAATATCAGAATCAAATCAACTTCGACTTTGATAGCTCTGTTTTAAAGAAAGAATCTTATTCTGCATTAGATGATGCTGTTAAGCAGCTTCAGAAACTACCTGACATGGCCTTTGCAATTGAAGGACATACGGATAATGTGGGTGAGGATGCTTATAACTTAAACCTTTCTAAGGCAAGGGCTAAAGTCGTAATGAACTATTTTATCTCTAAAGGAATCCCTGCATCCAGACTTTCTTCTGAAGGCTTTGGTGAATCAAAACCTATTGCCACAAATGATACTGAGGAAGGAAAAGCGAAGAACAGAAGGGTTGAAATTAAAGCGAAAAAGAAATAGTACATCATATAGCTATGTATTTAATAAAAGCAGTTCTGCATATACTTGCAGAACTGCTTTTTGTTTAAAAGTATGCCAGTTTAAATTGATTTATATATTGTAGGAAAAGGTACAGTTTATTTATATTTGTAAATGCAATCCTTTTAAGCTTGACTTTACAAAATTGAATAGAGTTTATATTAATAACAACATTTGAAATAATTAGAAAGAGTAGTATGATTCACAATAAAGTAGTTTTGGTTACTGGAGGCGCTGGGTTTATTGGTTCTAACTCTTGTGAAGCATTGTTGAATAACGGGAATAAAGTTGTTTGTTTTGATAACTTTTCTACCGGGAACAAAAAAAATATTAAGGACTTTCTTTCAAGTCCTGCTTTTACATTGTTTGAGGGTGATGTTCGGAATCCAGACGACTGCCAGAGGGCAGTGAAAGGGGCTGATTTGGTATTGCACCTGGCTGCCTTAGGTTCTGTTCCACGTTCCATTAACGATCCTGTTTCAACAAATGCGGTAAATATTTCTGGTTTCCTGAATATGCTTGTTGCAGCCAGGGATCAAGGAATTAAACGTTTTGTATATGCGGCAAGCTCTTCAACATATGGGGATTCCACCTCACTGCCTAAAGTTGAGGAGGTGATTGGAAAACCTTTGTCTCCTTATGCCGTTACTAAATATGTAAATGAGCTATATGCCGATGTTTTTCACCGTTGTTATGGCATAGATACTATTGGGTTAAGATACTTCAACGTATTTGGCCGTAAGCAGGACCCTAATGGAGCTTATGCTGCTGTTATTCCCAAATTTGTGATGCAGTTAATGCAACACGAATCACCAGTTATTAATGGTGATGGGAAGTTTTCGCGTGATTTCACCTACATAGATAATGTTCTTCAAATAAACCTTTTAGCCCTCAGTACGACTAATTCAGCGGCCTTAAACACAGTTTACAATGTTGCTTTTGGTGAAAGTACCACGTTAAATGAGCTTGTTGCCTGTTTAAAGGAAATTGCCGCTGAATACGATTCCAGAATTTCATCTATCCCTATCATTCATGGCCCAAACAGGGCGGGCGACATTCCTCATTCACTAGCATCAATCGAAAAGGCGAAGCAATTGTTAAATTATACTCCGCAATATTCCCTTAAAGCCGGTTTAAAAGACTCGGTTAAGTGGTATTGGGAGAATTTATAATTAAAGCTCATCCGGTCAATCCTTCCTCTTTATGGGTCTTTTATATTAAAATTTTCCTTGATTGCAAGTACAAATGCTTTTTTGTATTTGTAAAACAATGATTTTATATAATTAGCATAAAATCAAGTTTATCCTTATATTCGTATTCTTAAATTCGACATTAAAATTTGATTAAAATTGTTGTGGGGCAGGCTTCAGGTCTGTTCCTAAACTCATGCAAAGTATTTGTTAAATTATGCTGAATAATAAAAGTATTTTAATTACTGGAGGTACGGGATCGTTTGGAAAAATGTTTACCAAATTAATTTTGCAAAAATATCCTTTGGTAAAACGGCTGGTAATATTATCACGTGATGAACAAAAACATTACCAGATGGCAATGGAGTATCCTGAAAGTGAATATCCGCCAATACGCTATTTTATTGGTGATGTAAGGGATGAAAGCCGTTTAATCAGTGCTTTTGAAGGCATTGATGTTGTGATTCATGCTGCAGCGATGAAACATGTTCACCTTGCGGAATACAATCCAATGGAGTGTATTAAAACCAATGTGTTGGGTGCTGAGAATGTAATTAATGCTGCTTTAAAGACTGGGGTAAAAAAGGTCGTAGCACTGTCAACTGATAAAGCTGCAGCACCTGTAAACCTTTATGGTGCAACTAAATTGACATCTGATAAGCTATTTATTGCAGCAAATAATATAAAGGGAAAGCGCGATCTTACTTTTTCAGTTGTTAGGTACGGCAATGTAATGGGCTCTAATGGCTCCGTTATGCCATTCTTTTTGAAAAAGAGGAAAGATGGAATCCTTCCTATTACAGACAAGCGTATGACACGTTTCAACATTTCGCTTGAAGAGGGTTGCGAAATGGTATTTAATGCAATAGAAAATGCCTGGGGAGGAGAAATTTTTGTTCCTAAAATACCTTCTTATCGTATCGTTGATGTAGCTACAGCCATAGCTCCGGAATGTGAGCAGGTGGAAGTAGGTATACGTCCGGGAGAAAAGCTGCACGAGGAAATGATTACTCTCTCCGATTCTTTTTTTACCATGGATTTGGGCAAGTATTATGCTATTCTGCCACAGGATCCAATCTGGAACCTGGGTGAATACAAAGAGCATTTCAAGGCAAAAAATGTTCCTGCAGGTTTTAGCTATAATTCAGGTGAAAATGACAAGTGGGAAACTGTTGACAGTTTGAGAAGACTGATAAGAGATCATGTGGACGCAACTTTTGAAATATAAGAGATGGGATTTTCAATACCTTACGGAAAACAATTTATTTCACCGGAAGATGCAGATGCTGTAGTACAGGCCCTACATTCCGATTTTTTAACACAAGGTCCCAAAATTGCCGAATTCGAGAAAAATTTTGCGGAATACATTGGGTGTAAATATGCTGTTGCAGTGTCAAATGGAACTGCAGCTCTGCACCTTGCTTTGTTGTCATTTGGTATTAAAGCAGGAGACAGAATTATAACTACCCCTATCACTTTTGCTGCCTCTGCCAATGCTGCCTTATATTGCGGTGCCGAGGTGTTCTTTGTTGATATTGACAAACAAACGTATGTTATATCTGTTGAAGGTGTAAAACAACTTTTGAAGAAGTATCCAAAGGGGCATTTTAAGGCTATCGTACCAGTTGACTTTGCCGGTTATCCGGTTAATCTGGAAGAAATCCATGTCTTGGCAAAGGAATACGGCTTATTTGTATTGGAGGATGCATGCCACTCCCCAGGTGGTTATTTTATAGACTCTAAAAATACGAAACAAAATTGTGGCAGCTGTAATTATGCGGATGCGGCTGTTTTTTCATTTCACCCTGTTAAACATATTGCTGCGGGTGAAGGAGGAATGATTACTACCAATAGTGAAGTATTGTATAAAAAGCTGTTACTGCTTCGTACGCATGGTATCACCAAAGAAAATATGCTTCTCAATTTTCCGGAACCTGAAAAGCAGGGTGCCTGGTTTTATGAAATGCAGGAGCTGGGTTTCAATTACCGCATTACCGATATACAGGCTGCTTTAGCTAACAGTCAGCTGAAGAGAGCAAATAATGGTATTGAAAGGAGAGAGGAAATTGCAAATCGCTACAGAAAAGCCTTTCAGAATACATCAATAAAATTTCAGGAGCAGAACTCAAATCATTTCAATGCATACCACTTGTTTGTAATTGAAGTCAACGATAGAAAAGGATTGTACTACTATCTGAAGTCAAACGGTATTTATGCCCAGGTACATTATATTCCGGTGCATTTAATGCCCTATTATAAGCAATTGGGTTGGAGGGAAGGTGATTTACCGGTAGCTGAAGAATATTACAAACATTGTATAAGCCTGCCGATGTTCCCGACTCTTACATCAGAAGAGCAGGATTTTGTTATCGATAAGGTTTTAGCGTTTGTAAATGGTAAGTAAGATTATATTGGGAACCGTTCAATTTGGGCTTAATTATGGGATTAATAACAAATCCGGTAAACCCGAATCAGAGACGGTTTTTTCCATTTTGGATTTGGCATTTAAAAATGATATCCGCTTGCTTGATACAGCTGAAGCCTATGGTAATGCGCATGAAGTGATTGGTGCATACCATAGGAAGAGTATGAACCGTTTTGAAGTTATTACGAAATTCCATGCGGGAAGAAAAGAACTTTCGGAATCATTAAACAAAAGGGTGGAACAAAACCTTAAAATACTTGGTGTTTCTTCCCTGTATAGTTATATGTTTCATTCATTTGCAGATTTTATAAAGTATTTCGAGCATTATAAAAGTGAAATTGAGCTGTTAAAGAAAGAAGGGCTTATCAAAAAATTAGGCGTTTCCGTTTATACCAATAATGAAATTGAGGAGCTTTTGAATTATGCGGAAGTTGGACTTATTCAGCTCCCATTTAATTTACTTGATAACAATAGGCAACGTGAGCAGATATTGCAGAAGGCAAAGAAAAGAGGTATTGAAATACATACCCGTTCTACGTATTTGCAGGGACTTTTTTTTATGAAGGAGCATATTCCTGGAAAATTATTGCCTTTGAAGCCGTACCTGTCTGAAATAAATGAGATTGTTCAAAAAAAATCGATTGATATAAATACACTTTCACTGGGTTATTCAGTTAAGCAAAAAAATATTGATGGGGTTTTAATTGGAGTTGATTCTGTTGAACATTTAAGAGAAAACCTGGAATCGCTTGGTTCGCCACTTTCTGATGATGTAGCTGAATTAGTTGATTCAATAAATGTAAAAGATACACGATTGTTAAACCCTTCAAATTGGAAGTAATGAAAGTTCTGGCTATTACACAGGCGCGAATGGGTTCTACAAGATTGCCCGGTAAAGTGTTGAAGACTATAGGAGGTAAAACACTACTTGAAATTCATTTGTATCGGATTTTGAAATCGAAATTAATATCAGGTTTGCTTGTAGCAACTACCGTGAATGTTTCGGACGACAGAATAGTGGATGTTTGTAATTCCCTCAGGGTAGATTATTACAGAGGGAGTGAGCAGGATGTATTGGATAGGTATTACAAAGCGGCAGAAAATATAAAACCTGAATATATCGTGAGGTTAACTTCAGATTGTCCCTTAATAGATGCGGTATTGATTGATAAGGTGATAGATTTCACCATAAAAAATACACTTGACTATGGTTCAAATATTTTTGTTGAAGACTTCCCAGATGGTCAGGATATAGAAGTATTTAAATTTTCTGCTTTAGAAACAGCATGGAAAAAGGCGGATAAAGTGTATCAGAGAGAGCATGTGACACCATTCATAAGGGAAAATTCGACATTTACAGGAGGAACAATGTTTCGTTCTGATAATTTTGCATCTGATAAAAAATATGGTGGTGTTCGATTAACCGTTGATGAAGAACGGGATTTCAAAGTGATTTCAACCCTGGTCAAAGATATGGGAATAGATGTTAAATGGGACGAATATGCTGAATGGTATTTGAATAATAAAAAGATAAAAGAAATAAATTCGGATATTAAACGCAATGAAGGATTTAAGAAATAATACAATGTTGGGAGAGAAGAAATATACGAACTCTGACCGTTACCGTGAGCGTATCCACCAACTGATTCCTGGGGGCGCTCATACCTACTCTAAAGGCGATGATCAGTTTCCTGAACTGGCACCAGCTGCTATTTCGCATGGCAAAGGTGCATGGTTGTGGGATATAGATGGAAACAAATTTCTGGATTGCTCAATGGGTCTTACATCTGTTACGTTGGGGCATGCGTTTGAACCGGTTATTAACAGGGTAAAAGAAGAGTTGGATAAAGGCGTTAATTTTCAACGTCCTTCTGTTATTGAGAAGGAAATGGCAGAAGAGTTTCTGTCGCTGGTGCCACAACATGATATGATTAAATTTGCCAAAAATGGTTCAATTGTTACAACTGCAGCTGTCAAGCTTGCAAGGGCACATACAGGCCGGAAGCTTGTGGCATTTCCTGGCGATCATCCATTCTATTCGTATGATGATTGGTTTATCGGAAAAACTGCGTGTAACAAAGGTGTACCGGAAGAAATTTATGCATTATCAGTTACTTTTAAATCAGGCGATCTTAAATCTTTAGAACAACTGTTTATTGATTATCCGAATCAGATAGCTTGTGTTATTACGGAACCAGAGAAAAATTTTGATAAGGAAAACGGAATAAACTCTGATGAATATATACAAAGCGCAATAGATTTAGTACATAAGAATGGGGCTTTATTTATTCTTGATGAAATGATTACGGGTTTTAAAATGGATATTCCCGGGGCAATACAAAAGTACAAAGTTGCTCCTGATATGGCTACTTGGGGTAAGAGTACTGCCAATGGATTTTCTTTTTGTGCACTTACAGGTAAGCGTGAAGTTATGGAGTTGGGAGGGATAAAGAGAGCTGGTGAAGAAAAAGTTTTTCTGATTTCTACCACACACGGTGGTGAAACCCACGCAATTGCTGCTGGGTTGGCAACAATTAAATTCTATAAGGAGAACAATGTCATTAATAAAAATAATCAGACAGGAAGGATTATAATAGATAAGTGCAATGAAATAATAAGAAACAGTAGTTTACAGAATTACATATCGGTTTCTGATACCAGTTGGATGCCGGCTTTTCTTTTCAAGAACAATAGCAATGTGGCCGATACCGGCCTACGAACATTGTTTATGCAGGAAATGATAAAAAATGATGTGCTATTTCAGGGGCTTTTTGTACCAAGTTATTCTCACGATAAGGAAGAAGTAGAGTTCTTTCTGACTGCTTTTAAAAAGGCATGCGGAGTATATAAAAATGCGTTGTCTGAAGGAGTGAGTAACTACCTTAAAGGCGAACCCGCTAAAGCTGTGTTCAGAAAATATTTATAGTGTTAAAGCAATAATGGCAAGAGCATATAGATGCCTGTCTAAGCAGGAGTTTGTTCAGGGAGATTATAGACTTGTTCCAATAAGGGATGAGGATAAATATGCCATTATGGAATGGCGAAATGAACAGATCGATATTCTTCGCCAGAAAGAACCACTTACAAAAGAGAAACAGGATTGGTATTTTCAGAATGTGGTAGGTAAATTGTTTGAGCAGGAAAGACCGGAACAGTTGCTTTTTAGTTTTCTGGAAAAGGATGTTCTGATTGGCTATGGTGGTTTGGTGCATATCGATTGGGAAAGTATGAATGCTGAAATTTCGTTTATAACTCAAACGGAACGGAATAGTGTAGAGGAAAAATTTGTAATGGATTTTCATTTGTTTTTAGAGATATTGATTTCTGTAGCCTACGATAAGTTAAATTTTAAAAAACTTCACACCACATTTTACGATCTGCCTTCTCGTATTTACTATAAGAAGTGTATCGTAAAATTTGGCTTTGTCGAAGAAGCATGTTTAAAGCTCCATTTGCAAATAAATGGCTCGTTGGCTAATGTTTTTATTTATTCACATTTTAGAATTTAATTCGTGGAGTTGTTTATTCAAATACTGGTTGATAATCCGGATTCCTGGATTATTCCTTATGCAAGGAAGTTAGTTGATTTATTGTCTTCCAAGTATAAATGTCATATGATTAGTGAGCACCATGAAATAATGAACGGTGATATACTTGTTTTGCTTTCATGCGAAAAGAAATTGAAAGATGAATATTTGGGGCTTAATAAAAACAATTTTGTTGTACACGAAAGTGATTTGCCAAGAGGAAAGGGGTGGTCTCCACTTACGTGGCAAATTATTGAAGGGAATAGGGATGTTTGTATCTGCTTGTTTGAAGCAGCAGGAGATATTGATTCGGGGGATATATATGAAAAGAAGGTTATGAAATTTTCCGGTCACGAGTTAATCGATGAGCTACGTGATATCCAAGGGCAAGCAACCATAGATATAATTATGAGTGTAATTGAAAGATATCCGAATATCAAAGGTGTGAAACAGTCTGGAGAAGAGACTTTTTATAAGAAGAGAACACCAAAAGATAGTGAGCTGGATATAAGTAAAACACTTAAAGAGCAATTCAATTTGTTGCGTGTGGTTGACAACGATCGCTACCCGGCTTTTTTTATTCGTGATGGAGTTAAATACATTTTAAAAATCCAAAAAGCCAAATGAAAGTTGTTATAGTTAACTCAAATCGTATTCATAAAAGAATAGAAAATGCTTGCCATGAGCTGTGGAATGCACCTATTCTGAATGAAAGGTCGGATTTGACTGAGCAACGTTTGAACGAATTGAAGCCGGATTTTGTGTTTTTTCTTCATTGGTCTTTTATTATACCTGAAAATATTTACACGAAATTCAATTGCATTGTTTTTCATATGACTGATTTACCATATGGTAGAGGTGGTAGTCCACTTCAAAATCTTATTGTGAAAGGACATTCGGAAACTAAGGTGTCAGCGATTAAGGTTGAAAAGGGATTAGATACAGGACCAGTGTATCTAAAAAAAGGACTGTCGCTTAATGGGACTGCCGAAGAGATTTTTATAAGGGCCGGTGATGTAATGTTGGAAATGATGAAGGAAATTGTGAATAAAGACATTCAACCAGAGCCACAGACCGGAGAACCTGTTGTGTTTACAAGAAGAAAGCCTGAAGATGGGAATCTTCAGAATATTCAGGAATTAAATACAATTTATGACTATATCCGTATGTTGGACGCAGAGGGATATCCTAAAGCCTTTATCGAAACGGAACATTTTAAATTTGAATTTTCAAGAGCATCGCTTAAAAGTGACGGTATAATTGGAGACGTAAAAATTACTAAAAGATAAAAATGGTATTATTAGAATCATTAAAGAACCAACGAATACTGCTTGTAGTGGCTCATCCGGACGATGAATTGTTAGGATGTGGTGCTACATTTAACAGGTTGATAGAAGAGTTCAATTGTTATGTTAAGGTTGTTATTTTAGGCGAAGGCATTACTTCCCGTTCTGATATAAGAGATGCTGTAAAGTGGAAAGAAGAGCTCGAAATTCATAAACAAAACATTCGCCAGGCTCAAAGAGCTATTGGGTATCAGGAATTAGCAGTGTATGATTTTCCGGATAATCGCTTTGATTCGGTGGATTTGCTTGATATTGTGAAAGTTGTGGAGAAAGAAAAAAGCGAATTTAATCCATCTGTTATATTTACACATCACGGTGGCGATTTAAATATTGACCACCAGCGTACTTTTCAGGCAGTGGTTACAGCCAGCCGGCCTATGAACAATGAAAGGGTGAAAACTATTATTGCATTTGAAACTCCAAGTGGTACGGAATGGCGTGCTGCTTCCGATCCCATGCATTTTATTCCTACTGTTTTTTTTACGGTATCGGAAAAAAATGTAAAGGCAAAAATAAAGGGTATGGAGAGTTATGAGTTTGAAAAGCGGGTATATCCGCATCCGCGTTCACCAGAGGCTTTAACCATTCAGGCGCAACGCTGGGGGGTAGCAACAGGAAGTGAATACGCTGAAGCATTTGTGCTGGTACGTTCAATAAATTAATTGTTATGAAATATCCGCATACTTTTTTGTATTGTAAGAAAAAGAGTATGGTCTGTTCAAAGTGATGGTAAAATTATATACGCATGAAAATAGGAAGTTTTGAAATAGGTAGCAATCATAAGCCTTTTGTAATTGCTGAAATGAGTGGAAACCACAACCAGTCAATAGAAAGAGCAAAAGAAATTATTAAAGCAGCCGCAGATAGCGGAGCACATGCTGTAAAACTACAAACCTATACCGCAGATACAATGACGATCGATCATAAGGGGGGATTATTTGATATTACAGATAAAAATTCATTATGGTATGGCCGTAACTTGTATGAACTTTATCAGGAGGCACATACCCCCTGGGAATGGCATAAGCCTTTGTTTGAGTATGCTCAAAGTTTGGGCATTATGTGTTTTAGCACGCCTTTTGATGAAACATCTGTTGATTTTTTAGAGCAGTTGAATGTCCCCTGTTACAAAATCGCTTCTTTTGAAAACACAGATCACCCTTTGCTTAAGAAAGTAGCACAAACAGGAAAGCCGGTAATTATGAGCACTGGAATAGCTGATGTAAACGATATTATAGAGTCTGTTCAGGTGCTTAAAGAAAATGGTTGTAAGAATCTTGTGCTTCTAAAGTGTACAAGCACCTATCCTGCAAGTCCTGAAAACACGAATCTTGTAACTATACCCGAATTGCAGAGGATATTTCCTGATTGTATTATTGGTTTAAGCGATCACACAATGGGTATTGGTGCCGGAGTGGCATCTGTAGCTCTTGGCGCACGGGTTATTGAAAAACATTTTACACTAAGAAGGGCTGATGGTGGTGTCGACAGTACATTCAGCATGGAACCGGCTGAAATGAAGTCCTTGGTAATAGAAAGTGAGCGTGCATTTCTTGCTTTAGGCTCTGTACAATTGGAAATACAGAAAGCGGAAGAAAAGAGTAAGGTTTTCAAGCGTTCTGTTTATGTAGTGAGTGATATTAAAGCAGGGGAGGTTCTGACCAAAAATAATATTAGGACTATCCGTCCCGGAGATGGATTAGCCCCTCGCTTTTATGAAAAAATTATTGGTAAGAGAGTAAAAGCCGAATTAAAGCGCGGAACTCCTATGAAGTTAGAGTATATTGATTAGTTTGGACAGGTTGAGGAAATGAATTTTATTAGATTAAAATACTTTAATTATGTATACTTGTCCGGCAAGATGAATATAGATTATATCCCTGAAAGGAATATTTTTTTTGCAATGTTAAAGGTCGTAGGTAAAGCGTTTTTTTTTAGTTTTCAAAGTTTAAGAGTTTTATTTTCTGACGGAAAAAAATTTTTGTCAAAAGGGAGAATTGTTTTTTTTTCTATCAGTGAAAACAACCATTTGTCTGTTAACCCTGTGTATGTGAAGTTACCAGCCGGCAGCGCAAATTCATTTGGCGATCGCATGTATAACAAACAAGTTGTGTTGTTTCTGCCTACTGTATTTTCGGCAATTGTAGCGTTTGTTTTTTTTCCAAAAGTGGTTTACGATTACTGTATTTCAAGTAAAATGGAAAGACGCGGGTTTCGTAAAGGTATCAATGATATCGTTTTATCATACCCATTTTATTACATCAGTTACTTATGGTTTAAAATCGTCAGGCCCAAGGCTATTGTAATCTCAAACGATCATGTATTTTCAACCCGTATGCTTGTGCATTGGGCCAATAAGTTTAATGTTCCTTCTTTTTACCTGCAGCATGCCTCTGTTACAAAAGATTTTCCACCGTTGGAAGTTAAATATGCACTTCTTGAAGGACTTGATGCAAAAGAAAAATACGAACTTGCCGGATCCGATTCTTCTAAAGTGGAATTAATTGGAATGCCTAAAATGGATTATGCATTTAAAAAAATAAACTCTAGCAAAACTGTTAATGCTATAGGTGTTGCTGTGAACGGGTTAGAACCTAAACAACAAGTTCTGGACCTGCTTGTATCACTCGGCTCAGATTTTCCTGATTTAAAAATTGTATTCCGGCCGCATCGAATGCAATATTTCGATTCTAAAAATAAGGCGGACCTGGAATTTATAAAACGGAATATTCCTGCAAGTATATTGCTTTCCAATCCATTTGAAGAGAGCGCTACTGATTATCTTGCCTCTCTTGATATGCTTATTGCAGGTGACTCTTCCATTCATCTTGAAGCAGTGCTTATGAATGTGACTGCACTGTATTCCTTTTCGGGAAATTATACGGATTACTATGGCTTTGTAAAAAATGGACTGGTAAAACAAGTTACTACCCTGCAGGAGCTAAAGGAATTTATCGATTCTGAAAAGAATATTCGTCAGGATGTGCGTTATAAAGCAAAGAGGTATTGCGATACAGTTGGAACAGAATATGACGGACGCTCTGCCGAACTGGCAGTAAAGTTAATGATGGAAAAAGTTTAATTTGAAATTAATACAATGGAGAAGGAAATGGTTTGGGGTCCTCAAATGTTTAAGGACCATTTTGAAAATACAACAAATAACAGCATAATACTTTCTGCACTGGAAGACAGAAAATTTAAATTCTACATGAGTGAACTTCATCTGAAAAAGACGGATGTATTTCTTGATGCAGGGTGTGGATATGGCCGGCTGGCAAAAGCTATAAAAGCGGATGTGCAGCATGTTATAGGTATTGATATTAATCCGGACAATGTTGAATTTTCAAAGCAATATGTGGGAGCTGGTTTTGAAGGTCATGTTGTGGATCTGTCAAAAGGCATTCTTCCATTTAAAGATAAATCCATTGATAAAATTGTTTTTGACAATGTGCTGATGTTTTTTGATGAAAAAACGCAGTGGGCTATCTTTAAAGAGGTGAAGCGTGTGCTGAAAAGTGATGGAAAACTGGCTTTTAATTTTGAAAACTCAGAATATACATTTAATGGTTTAGCGCGTTTCTTTATTTCGCTGTATAAATTTAAGGCGAAATTGCAAGGAAACGCTACACCAGTGCACCACAAATATTCACTTTCTTTTTATGAAAGATTGCTGGCCGAGCTTGGTTTTGGTAAGGATATAAAATCCATTGGTGGTACGTTTTATAAAAAAATGGGTTTGGGGCCCATAGAGGTTTTGCCTGTTTTTTTACACTCTTATATAGCTAAGCTGGACGCCAGGAGTTTCAATACACCTAAAAAGCGAAAAATGGCAGGTATTACCGTGTCTGTATCGGCACAATAATATATGAAAAACAAACTGATTTTTACATTTAGTAAGTATGTAACTTTTGGTCTTAAATTTATTCTGGCCTTGTACATTGCCAAATATTTGAGCCCTGCAGGATTTGCTGTATATGGTTTTGCTCAGCTTGTTTCATTATATATTTCCTTTATGCATTTTGGTGTGCCGCTTTCAATCCATGCTATGTTATCTACTGCAAAAGCCGAGAAGGAAGCTGAAATAAAAACCTATGTCAGCGAAGGTTTTTGGCTGATGGTGAGCGCGGGGTTCGTTTATTGCATTATTGGTAGTATTATTGTTATTGCAAATCCTTCGCTTTTCGACAAATTCGAATTTTATAAATATGGTGTGCTTTCTGTTGTTATTGGCGTTAACCTGATTCTTGTACAGTATTTTTCCAATGTTTACCAGGTGTACGGACAATACATCCGTATTGCTTTGAACGAATTGGTGTCTATTTTGTTGTTGTTTTCTGTTGTATTCCTTTTTAATGACAATCCATCCACTTTGTTAAATACTATACTATGGGTTAGCGCGCTCACAAGTGTAATCAATATGGCTTTTTTTGTTTATCGGGCTCCTTTTAAGTTAACGTTGTCATTCAGAACCGATGTTGTCAGGCGGTTAATAAAGCTCGGTATTCCTATGTTGGTTGCAACTGTGGGCTTCTATTTAATCACTATTTCCGTGCGGAGTATAGCAAGTTACAAATATAGTCTCCATGAAATAGGACTTTTTACATTTGCTCTGAATATTTCGAACTCTGTGATGATGGGATTAAATGCAATCAGCTGGACTTTTTACTCCACCATTCTTGCAAATACATGTGGTGATGTTGAAGAAGCACATCTGTATGTACAAAAGGTGAACAGGATATTTAATTTTGCACTTTGTGTTACTATTTTTGTTGGGATTGTATTTTTTCCGATATTGTTTTACTTTCTCCCGGAGTATAAAGAGTTCTATAATGGAATCGCGATTCTGCTGTTGTCACAAATATTTATGTCTGCATCATTTGGATATAATTCTTTGTTGGTAGCACAAGGAAAACAAAATAGTATGGCGCTGATTAGTTTTGTTACTTTGGCCTTTGCTGCTATATTAAGTATTTTAGTATGTGCCTTAGAGCTTCCTTTTGTTTATCAAACAATGGTGATCCTGTTGTCTATGTTCTTTTATTCGGCCCAACAGTGTTATGCGGGTGCGAAAGTTTGCAAAAAGAATTTTTTTGGTGTTCTCTTTGGTGAGGTATTTAACTACAAAATACTTATTCCGGTGGTAGTATGGCTTGTTGTCATATTATCAGGCTTGAATTTTTTGTTGGGAATAGCCGCTACATTGTTGTTTTTTATTCTTAGTTATAAAGACATAATTTATTTTTTTGCTCTCTTGAAAAGCTATAGAAAGTAGCGCTTTCAATTGTTGTAAAATTAAAAGTGAAAAAATGGATAGTAAAAAAGACAAAGTTGAAGAAGCGAACATTGAGTTTTATAACGAGTTATATAAAAAACGAAATATTTTTATTCAACTGGTATACCCATTTATAAGTTTTGATCAGCAGTCAAAATCAAAATTTAATTACCGCAGTATAAAAAAAGTACTAGCGGAAATTAAGGACTTACGGGATTTCAATTTTTTGGATTACGGTTTTGGCCACGGTTCATTGTTGCTAAAGCTTCCACGCAAAGTTGGTTTGTTTGGTTGTGATATTTCGGTTGAAGCAGTAGCGAATTTTCCTCGTGTCGCAAAATTGTTAGGCAAAAAGGTTCAGACGTATACCCCGGAACAATTAAATAAAAATAAAGCTTTAAAGCTGAATATGATATCGCTTTCACATGTTTTGGAACACGTGGAAGATGACATTCAACTCCTGAAGGAATTATGGGCTAATTTGCAACCGGGAGGTTACGTATTGATTAATGTGCCAATTAATGAGGTATGGGATGATCCTAAGCATGTACGTAAATATACCCCGGACTCCATGCGAAACGTCCTTGAAAGAGCTGGATTTGCAATTTGTTCTGTAGAAGAGAAAAATAAGCTTTCAGGTTTTTTATTGATCAATGAAAGGGTTAAAAAGCCCGGAATTATTAAGAAGCTTTTTTTTAGATCTTTCCGGCTATTCCTTGCTTTGATGCCATTGTCTTTCATTGAAAGCTTTGATAAGATATTGGGTGAAAGTTATAAATATCAGCATTTAATTGTACTGGCACAAAAGAATGGTTAAAGTACTTGTAGTTGGTCAAACTCCACCTCCTTATGGTGGACAGGCAATGATGATACAACGTTTGGTAAATGCGAAGTTTAAACATGTGGAAATAAAGCATGTTCGCCTTGCTTTTTCCGATGGTATGAAACAGGTTGGAAGAGTATCTTTTCATAAAATTACTCACCTTTTTTCAATCATCTGGCAGGTATATAAAGTGCGGTTTTCTGAAAAAAAACTTGTTCTCTATTATCCTCCTGCGGGGCCTGATACAGCTCCAATAATCAGGGATTTAATATTGCTGTTTTTTATAAAGCCTCTGTTTTATAAAACAATATATCATTTCCGTGCCGCTGGTATATCTGAGTATTTACAAAGAAAGCCGAAATGGTTTCAGTGGATGTGTAAAACAATTTATGGTAAACCGGATATTGGTATTCAGCTTTCTTTACGCAATCCAGCCGATGCAGCTTATTTTGGTGCAAAAAAAATTGTTTGTATACCGAACGGGTTGGAAGACGATGCGTTGTCATACCTGCCCCTGGAAAGAAAGAACACTGGGAAAGTAAATATATTATTTGTCGGAGTTTTAAGAGAGGACAAGGGGCTCAATTGCCTGGTGGACGCATTGGATGTATTACAGAAGAAGGGAATGCAAAATTTTTCTCTAACTGTAATGGGGGATTTTACCTCGAAAGAATACGAAGCTGAGATTAAAAAGAAAATTGCAGCATATAAACTGGAAAGCTTTATTGAGTTTGTTGGCGTAAAAATAAAGGTGGAAAAATGGAAGTGTTTTCTTAATGCGGATATGCTTTGTTTCCCATCTTATTTTAATTCTGAATCATTTGGCAATGTTGTTGTGGAAGCAATGATGTTTCAGTTGCCTGTAATTGCTACCGAATGGAGGGGTATTCCGGATATTGTTACTGAGCAAACAGGCTTTCTGGTGCCCATAAAGAATGCCGAGGCTTTGGCTGAAAAAATTGAAATCCTAATAGGGAATTCAGCTTTGCGTCTGCAAATGGGAAAAAAGGCAAGACAGCGTTTTGTTAGCGAATACTCGCTTGACGGGCATTTGAGCAAAATGGAAACCGTTCTGCTATCTTAAAAGTATTTGAAATTTTAAGGCTATTCCCAGCCCTGTTTTTCTGCTCAGATTAGATAATAATTAACATTTGAATGTTAAATAAACCCAGTTACAGAGCGGGTTGCGTCTGATTTTTCATTATTTTTGTAGCTATTAGGACAACCAAAAATGGTAAACAGACTTTTACTTTTCTCATTTTTATTTTTAAACTTTTTCAATACTCGTGTTTACAGTCAAAACTGGGCACAGGTGGCGGATTTCGGAGGAGTTCCCCGTTATGTAGCCGCTGGTTTTTCTATTGGTGATAAAGGGTATATTGGGATTGGTTGGGGGGGAGGGTACCATACTGATTTTTGGGAATACGAACCGGAGCACGACATTTGGACTCAGAAGGCTGATTTTGAGGGGACTGGCAGATATGTGGCTGTAGGTTTTTCAATATTAAACAAAGGGTACATTGGTACAGGGTATGATGGAACTGGTTTTAAAGATGATTTTTGGGAATATGATCCTGCGATAAACAGCTGGAAGGAAAAAGCCCCTTTTCCGGGAGGTCAACGGGCTGTAGCTGTCGGGTTTTCTATTGGCTCAAAAGGATATGTGGGAACAGGTTGGGACGGTGAATTAAGAAAGGATTTCTGGGAGTACGATCCTTCGTCTGATACATGGGTTCAAAAAGCAGACTTTGCTGGTTCTGCCAGAAGATATGCTGTTGGGTTTTCCATTGATAGTTTGGGGTATTTAGGCACAGGAAACGATAGTACGATTGAGTCAACAGTGTTGAAAGATTTTTGGCAGTACAACCCAAAAACAGATTCCTGGATGCAGAAGGCTGATTTTGGTGGTGATGCCAGGTATGTAGCTGTTGGGTTCTCTATTAGAGAAAAAAAGGGATATATTGGTACCGGATGGGCCGGGGTTATTCCAAATACGTACATGAGCGATTTCTGGGAATACGATCCTTCCACAGACGTATGGCGGCAGTTGGCTGACGTGGCAGGTGCAGCGAGGGAACATGCCGTTGGTTTTTCTATCGGTAGTAATGGGTATATTGGTACAGGCTGGGATGGGGTTAATGTAACAAATGATTTCTGGAAATATACTCCGTTTGAAGTTGTTTATAGCCACCCATCTGTATATTATGGAGCCATAGAAATTACCCAACCAATGCATTATATTAGCCAGGACGAGCCTCCTGATGATTCCCTCCTTGTTTCTTCTGTGGACAAGTCATTGAAAAAAGATGTAAACATTTTTCCTAATCCAAGCAGGGGAGAATTCAAAGTTGCTGCGGATGGAATGAAGGTAATTTCCCTTCAAATTATGAATGCAGAAGGTAAAAATGTTATGAATGTTTTAGGAATGTTTGGCGAGTCATCTGTTTTTGTGAACGCTGCATTGTTGCCTAAAGGTATTTATTTCTTAAAAATATTAACGGATAGCGGTATTGTTGATAAAAGGGTTGTTATCGAATAAAATGCTTTTTACTTGGTATATAACATTGGCAAAATACCTTATTGGAATAAAAATGAGTTTTGATTAATGTTTACCTTGTAATATTTATTTAGTGGAACACATTAATTCTATCAATTCTTCTGTAAACCGTTATTCAAAACCATTTTTTGAAGTATTTGTCTTAAGCCTCATTCTCATTTGGCTCCCCAATAAACTCTTAGCCTACCTCGTACCATTTATTGCAATTGCATTGTTTGCAATCAGGGCAAATTCTGGTAAAATTTTTTTGCGGTTGGTTGCATGCTGTTCCATATTCATAATTGCTGTATGCCTCTACTACTTTTTTTATTCTGCAATTGGTGAGAAATTTATTCTTCAAAATTCAGTTCTTTTTTTTCTTACTTACGGCTCATTTCTTTTTTTATTTGTAGTATCACCCGGTTTTAATATCCAGGAGCTTGATTATTCACGTTACATGAAAGTTGTGCAGGTTTTTATTGTTCTTGAATCTGTGTTGGGAATATTTCAGGTTATTGCATACACTTCAATCAACGGGATAAGTATCGACTTTGGCGCGGGCGATGTAGTACAGGGAACATTAAATCCTTTCTCCTTTTTAAATGCTGAAGGAAGCCTGAACAACCAGATATATACTAACAACTTACTTTTATTGCTTCTTTTTTATACTCCTTATGCCATAAGTAATAAAAAGAGACTATGGGTGTGCATTGTAGGGCTTGGTGCGGTCATGATGGCTTCTGTACTACATCTTTTCATTGCATTTATTGGCGCAGTTGTTGTAACGGCAATATTGTTTAGCCGTTCGCTTTTTAAAATTACAAAGGGGCGTTTGCTCATATCACTTGTTTTGGCACTTGCAATCGTACTGTCTGTAATTATTCAGCCTCACAATTTTGATTTGATATCTTTTTATGCAAAGAAAATAGTTACGAATGATTCGCCAAAAACAATAGTAACCGTTAACTCTTTCAATACCCTGCCCGAAGAATATCCATGGGTATACACCATTGGACTTGGACCGGGACAATATTCAAGCCGTGCAGGCTTGATTGGAACGGGTAAATATTTCGGTGACTTTAATAAGCCTAAAAAAATGCCATTGATTCAGCCCGCAATAGCGGCACCGCTTAACAAATATATTTATCCGCATTGGAAAGAATATGCCACTAACCCAAAGTATGGAAGTTCAACCATGTCCAGACCGTTTTATTCTATACTATCAATAATAATGGAGCTGGGTTATGTAATTAGTTTTATTTTATTGATAGTGTTTGTTAGGACTCTTGTTAAAATACGTAAGCGGTATAATGAATTTTTAATTCAAAAAAACACTTTACAAATGCTATTCGCGTTTGTGTGTGCAGCATCTTTAATCTACCTGTTATTTATCTCATTTTTTGAGAACTATATGGAAGTAACGCAAGCTATATTTCCTGGTTTGCTACTGTTTCGTTATTTTTATGGCTATATAAACATTGAGCAATGAGAATTTTAGTTACAGGCGGTTCTGGTTTTATTGGTACTAATTTAATGGACAGTTTAATTGTTCATGAAACGCACACGGTAATAAATATCGATAACAATAAACCCAAGGTGCCTTCTCATAAAGTTGTATGGAAGCAGTGCAACATCCTTGATAAAAAGGAGGTAGATGATATATTTTCTTCATTTAAGCCAGAGCTTGTTATTCACCTTGCTGCCCGAACGGATACAGACCCGGATACTAAGTTAGACGATTATAAAATTAATACATCCGGATCGGAGAATATTATTAACGCAATAAAGGCATCCGGCAGTGTTAAACGTGTTATATTCACTTCTACACAATTTGTTAATCAGTATCATGGTATTCCAAAGCACGATGAGGACTACGCACCTCATACAGTATATGGCGAAAGTAAAGTGATAATGGAAAAAATGATTCGTGGGGCTGATTTGAAGTGTGAGTGGGTTATTATCAGACCCACCAATATCTGGGGACCATGGCACATTCGCTATCCGTATGAGTTTTGGAAAGTATTGAGTAAAGGTTTGTATTTTCATCCTGGACGGGCTCCTGTTATACGCTCCTATGGCTATGTGGGCAATGTGGTGTCTCAAATAATGGGACTTATAGATGCTCCCCGCGAGAAAATAAATGGTAAAGTGTTCTATGTAGGTGATAAACCAATTGACATTTACTATTGGGTAAACGGTTTTTCTGTGAAGCAAATTGGGAAAAATGTTATTGTTATTCCTCGTATGCTTGTAAAAACCTTAGCAATTGCCGGGGATATCCTTGCCCTTGTAAAACTAAAATTTCCAATAACCTCGTCAAGGTATAAAAGCATGACCAATAGCAACACTGCTCCAATGGAAAAAACATTCGAAGTATTGGGTGAACCTCCTTATTCATTGGAACAGGGTATTGATGAAACTGTGGCCTGGATGAAACAGTATTTTCCGGATCTTGTAAAGAAACACTGATAGAGAGGTATGGAAAGCAGGCAGGTTATCAGTTTAAACATCAGCATTATAAGTTATAATGATACGGTAAACCGCATTGTTGAATTAGGTAAATCTGCTCAACCGGCTTACGTTTGTTTTGCAAATGTCCATATGATTATAGAGGCATATCATAATAAAAGTTTCGCTGAAAAAGTAAATAATGCAGCGCTTGTTTTGGCCGATGGGATGCCTGTTGTGAAAACGTTGAAATTGTTTTATAATCAATTGCAGGAACGCGTGGCAGGCATGGATATTATGCCGGATCTTATTAAAGCGTCAGAAAGGCACAGGCTTAAAATTTTCTTTTTTGGTACAACAGATGAGCTGTTGGATAGGATTAGGAAAAGAACGGAACAGGAATTTCCTGGTGTTAATATTGTGGGGTTATACTCACCGCCTTTCAATAAGCCGATTGATAGTGATGAGTATGTTGATATGATTAATGCTTCTGGTGCGCAGCTTGTATTTGTGGCGCTTGGCTGCCCTAAACAGGAAACTTGGATGGCACGGCATTCACACAAAATAAATGCGGTATTGCTGGGCGTTGGCGGTGCATTTCCGGTTTATGCGGGTGTGGCATCACGGGCACCTTTGTTTATGCAGAAATCTGGACTTGAATGGGTGTACCGTTTTTTTCAGGAGCCAAAGCGTTTATTCAAACGGTATTTGAGTACAAACCCTTTGTATATCTATCTTGTTTTTAAGACCAGGTTTTTTACCGGGATAAAATAATAACTATAAAGCAACATGTTCCGGGTATTAAGAAAATTACATTATTTATTTCTTATTGGTTTTGTGCTTAGTATGCCTTTCAATTATTCGCATATTAAGATCAACAGCTTTTGTATTATACTTCTTACAGCCAATTCCTTGTTGTTTATTTTTTTTAGAAAAGAGCCATTTGAAAAAAATAAGCTCTTTTTAGCAACAGCGTTTGCACTTATGTTTGCTGTACCTGTGTTATTCTTATTTAACACTGATAATTTTTCTCAAGGTGTGTTTGATGTACAAAAAAAACTAAGTCTTCTGCTTTTTCCCATTATTATGGTTTTAGCACCGCCTTTAACAGCAAAAGAAACACGTACCATTGCACTTAGTTTTGTAACCGCTTGTGTATGTATTGCACTGTATTGTCTTGGTTTGGCATCCTGGCAATGGCTTTTGCAGGGTAACGCGACTTTCTTCTTTCGTCATGACCTCAGTATGCTTGTTGGGATGCATGCAACCTATTTGTCGCTCTATTACTGTTTTTCTATAGTGTTGCTTGTTTTTTTATATCAAGACTTTTTGCAGGTTTCTCTGAAAAAAAAGTTAACCCTGGGTCTTGCGTTTGCAGTCCTATTGCTTTCCATATTGTTATTAGGTGGCAGGATGCAGATTTTTGTTTTGTTGGTAGGAATGCTTATTTATTTTGCAGTGAACCTTAAAAAAAGCGGAAATAAATTAAATACCATCCTTAAAGCTTTTGGTCTTATTGCGCTGGTGCTTGGTCTTACATTTGTTTTTCCCAATAATCGGGAAAAATTTAAAGAGGCATTTAACTATAATATTGGCAACCGCTGGGGGGAACAGCAAATAAGGGGCTCAATATGGGACTGCTCTTTTCAGCTGATAAAAGCATATCCGCTTACTGGCGTTGGTACCGGTGATGTACAGGATGAGCTCCAGAAGTGCTACGTTGATAACGAGTATACATCTTTAACGTACTGGGAAAATGTCAGGTTCAACGCACACAACCAGTTCCTTGAAGTTACAATTGCAGGTGGGTTAATAGCTTTGTTGTTATTTACAGCCAGTCTTTCTGTATCACTTATTTATGCAGTTAAAAGCAATAAAAAACTATACCTGTTATTTATCGTTGTATTTGCAGTATCTTGTTTAACAGAGTCTTTGCTGGAAAGGCAAAGCGGTATCGCGTTCTGGGGATTTTTTAATGCATTACTCTGTTTTAACTCCACAGAAGATGAGTCGCAATCATCCGTTGATGATACTCAATCGCGTCTCTTTTCTGCGTAACAGCCACAATAAACCGAAAAGAAGCCCGGTTAATATACCATACAAAATATAGTCAGCAATGCTGTTAATTGCAAGTGCGGGAGAAAAGCCAACCAGTACTTCAAAGCTGTTGTTAAGCTCGCGCTGTTGGTTAACATTTAATTGAACTTTATACAGATCAATACTTGACTGGTATACTTTAACAGGATCTATCGGCTCTCCCAAAATAATTCCCTGGCCTTTTCCTCTTGGAACAATACTCTCATTCACAACCTGTTTTAAACTATCAATTTCAACAAGCTCCTTTTTTATTTTTTCTTCAAACTTATTCAGGTAAACATCATTCATGCTTTTGCGTTTAAGCGCATATTCATTTGTTTCCAGGTAGTGCCACAGGCCATATTGTATACTATCTAAAACATCCGCGTCAAATACTTTTACCCCGATCTTAAAGGGTAATATCACATCGGAAGAATCCCTGCGCAAATCTTCCAACCCCTGATTTAATGGGCTATGAGATATACTCTTCAACTGCTGCGCAACTTTTATGCTGCTATTTAGTCTTGACGCAAGCTGCTTGTAGTTGCTGTTTTCACAAAGGTCGCCAAGTGCATTTACAAGTAAGTAACATTCGTTGTTGTTCAAACGTGTGTGCGACATAACAAGTTCGGATGCGTACACTTTTTTCTTTGAAAAAAATAATCCCAAACTGATCGCGCCACATACGATAACAAATGTTAGCAATACTGTTGCATTTTTCAGGGAAAATGAAGTCAACCGGCCAATGATTCGGAAGAAAGCTGAAATTTTATTTTTTAAAGAGGTAATAATCGTAAGCAGATCGATTTCTCCGGAAGAATTGGTTTGCATTTGTAAGGATATAAATAAATTGCTACAAAAATAACAATTTTAGAATGGTGAGGAAGAATAAACTAAAAAGTGATAATCAGTAGGCATTTGCGTCTTTCTTCAACATGGAAATTACTGTATAAAGAATCACCTTCAAATCCAGGTAAAACGACCAGTTTTCAATGTAAAACCTGTCTATCCGGGCACGCATCTTCATTTGATATAATTCCTTGGTTTCACCTCTGTATCCCATTACCTGCGAAAGCCCTGTTATGCCGGGCTTAACGGTGTGCCTAAGCATATATTTATCTACCTTTTGTGAGTACTCTTCTGTAAGTTTTAGCGGGTGGGGGCGGGGCCCTACAACCGACATATTACCTAACAAAACATTGAAAAATTGAGGGAGTTCATCAAGGCTGGTTTTACGAAGAAACCGTCCTGTTTTGGTCGTTCTGGGGTCATTTCGGGTTGCCTGCACAATATGGGCCTGTGCATTTACACGCATGGTACGGAATTTAAAGCAATTGAATGGCCGATTGTTCAGTCCGCTGCGTTTTTGGATGAAAAAAACAGGTCCCCTGGAATCAAGCAGGATAAATAAAGAAATAATTGGTACAAGCCAGGAAAGAAAGAATACTATAATTACCAGGGAAAACCAAATGTCAAATACACGCTTAAGATAGATATTAAATATCTCATCAAAAGGGTTTTTCCGCATCAGGAGCAAAGGGAATAGCTCAAAATATTTAATTACAAAATTATAGCCCAGCGAACTGGTAGAATCCGGGATAAATTTGATATTGATGAGATTATTCTCTGCAAATTTTATGATCGAATCCAATGTAGTTTTATCCACTTTCTCCAGCGAACATATAATTTCCTGTATATTGTTTTTTAAAACATAATTTTCCAGATCCGTAAAGCCGCCAAGTATTTTTTCTTTTGCGGAATTGCTGTGGTCAGAGAAAAAGCCCATCACCACATAGCCATACTCGGGATGTTTTTTTAAAAACTCCTTGAAATACACACTGTTTGTGCTTACTCCAACAATTACCACGCTCCTTTTGTTTTTACTCGTCCTTATCAGCCATTTAAGCAAAATGAAAAAAACAACAATTCTCCAGAAAATAAGGGCGATAAAAAGCCAGAAAGCATAAATTAGGAATTGATTGTCCGAGAACTCATTTTTGTGAAAAAAGCCAAGGAAAGCATAGAATACCAACATGTAAAACACAAACAGTGTGCTCAGGTTCAGTATACTGTTTAATATCCCCGGTGATCGGTTGATATAATAGTATTTGGTGAAAAATGTGCAGAAAAACCATGCAAGTGTCGAAAAAACAGCTATTCCAAAGTCGGGCTGCAGGCCCGGCACAATGAAAACAAGCAATAAAAGGATATTGATTATTACAAGCTCGCCAATAAGATTTAATGGAATAATGTATCTCATAATAGCTATTCGAAGATTAAAATGGCATTAAAATTCGTTTGAAAACGGTTTAATGGCGTACTTCTTGAGGGTAAATTTAGCTTTATTCAATAAGATATTCAAATTTTCTGCCCCGTAACTCATAAATCAACTAAAAACTGCATGGTGTCCACCCTGTCTGCATAGTCATCTAAACCGGGTGTTTGCGCAGTACCAAAAGGTATTGCCGATTGAATGGCCTTATTTCCGGAAACAATGCATTGCAGAAGTTCTTTATCGGCTATAAGCCTGTTGTTGAGGAGGGTTGCGTCTGCATAATATTCGTAGAATAAAACCCCTATGGGGGAGGAGTAGCCGGTGTCTTCCTTCAAAAGCAAGAAATTATTGTCCAGCAGCCCAACCGGTTGGTTCATCAGGTACACTGTACGGTTGTATTCATAATTATTGCCGTATTTATTGTTGTTGATCACATCTTTGAATTTGAAAATAGCTTCATAAAATGTTTCAAACTTATAACCCTGCGGTACAAAAATCTTGGAAACATTGCGGCAGCCAAGTCCGAAATACTGAAAAATGTCATTCCCTAAAAGTTCCAGTTCCCTTGTTGTTTCGTTACCGGTAAGTACTGCTGCTGAGTTACGGTTCTTGCGTATAATATGAGGGTACTTCCCAAAATAATATTCAAAATAACGGGCCGAATTATTACTACCGGTGGCAATTACAGCATCAATATTTTTTAGCTGGCCTTCCGTGAACTCAATATTCCCTTCAAAACCAGGTTCAATGGTTTTCAGGACTCTTGCGATTGCTGGTAGCAGCAATTTGTCATCAGATGATAATTTACCTGTAAACTTATTGCCCGATAACAGCACGCATAACATATCGTGAAACCCAACCATTGGTATATTTCCAGCCATGATTACCGCTACATTTTTTGCTGGCTTCCCCGTCTGTAAATTTGCAATGTAGTGCGAAAGCCATTCTACCAGGGCTTCTTCCCTTAAATTGATAACAATGCCATTGAGCGAGTTGAGTATGCTGTCCTTAGTAAACCAACCGTTTTGCCGTTCTACAAGGCTGATAAGTTCGGAAAAGGGGGTATGAAATTGCTCATTTAATTGCTCCAGTGTTTCATTTTTACTGGAGGTAGTGAATTGTTCAAGAAATTTCCCCAGCACAACAAAGGCCTTTATACGCTGATCTATTGACATTTTTTATAACTCCAATCCTGTTTTAATTACCCGGTTTATAGTATATTTGCAAAAGATTACAAAATTAACAAAAACAATAGAGTATTATGGCAATTAAAATTACTGATGAGTGTATTAATTGTGGGGCCTGCGAACCAGAGTGTCCCAACAATGCAATATACGAAGGCGGTAGCGAGTGGCGTTTTTCTGACGGGACTGCAATAAAAGGAACATTTACTTCAAAAAGCGGTATTACTGCTGATGCCGATGCTCCGGAAGCCCCGGTTGCAATGGATGTATATTATATCGTATCTGACAAATGTACTGAATGTGTTGGATTTCATGATGAACCACAGTGTGCTGCCGTTTGTCCGGTAGACTGCTGTGTTGACGATGAAAACTGGAGAGAAAGTAAAGAAGAGCTGTTGGCGAAAAAAGCCACTTTGCACGGTTCTTAAAATAGATTGAATAAACCGAACAGGAAATGCCATACTGTAATGCAGTCTGGCATTTTTTATAATGCCCTGGTTCCGGAGTTGCGCTTCTAAAATAAAACGGCCTTGGTTTCGTTAATGGAATAAGTGAATTTTCAAAAAAAATGAAAAAATATTGTTTTCTGGTAATTTTTTTCTTAACCGTGTTCCGGCTTTTGGCCCAGGACAAAACATCGTCCTACCGTGTACTGAACGCATATCAGGATACCCTAAAGAATATTTGTAAAAAATTATATGCTCCCGGCAACAGTGATGTTGAGAAAAAGGCCTTCAACAAGGAACTTTTAAGGGTATTTGAGAGAGCATTAACATTGGACGATGCTTTTACCTTTGCTTTCGATTCTTTAACGGGTTTAGCAAGGCTGGCTTCCCCGGATAAGTCTTTCCGAATTATTAACTGGAATGTGCCTTATGACGATGGTACTCAGGAATATTTTGGGTTTATTCAGAACAAACATACGGTAGTGAAGAAAAGAGGGTTGTTTTCAAAGGAAAGGACCACTACTATAAAATTGCACCCTTTGATTGATAAATCTGCAGAGATAAAAAATCCGGAAAATGCTGTCAGCGACAATAAAAACTGGTATGGTATGCTCTATTACGCAATTATACCTAAAAAGACCAAAAAGAAAGTGTATTATACCTTATTAGCCTGGGATGGAAACGATAAGCTGAGCAAAAAAAAGATAATTGACGTATTGACTTTTGATGATAAAGGCATACCACATTTTGGCGCAGATATATTTAATGTGCCTAAAAAAAATCCTAAACGTATAGTTTTTGAGTTTGCTGCAAACTGCGTAATTTCATTGAAGTACAATGATAAAAAAGATATTCTTGTGTTTGATCACCTGTCGCCCGAAAATCCGTCACTGGAAGGGCAGTTTCAATATTACTGCACCGATATGAGTTATGATGGCTTTGAGTTTAAAAAAGGCAAATGGAATTACATTGAAGATGTAAACGTTACAAACGATAAAGACCGCAATGACAAATTCTATAACGACCCGCACAGCACACGGCCTACAAATAGTAGCAATACCATTATCAGTAAAGAGAAGAAGCCTAAAAAGTAAATTTATTAGGCTGTTGCCTGATTTCTAACCTGCAGCTCAATCAGATGTTCTATTTCCGGTAACGCGTCAAACAGTTGTTGAAAGGATTCAATTACAAAGTATTTATCCTGTAGAATATCTGTTCTGAAATCGGTATCAAAAACAGTTTGTACGCTGAATGGTAGGTGCTGCGCTTTGCCGCTCAGGCAATGCTTCGTTTCTCCCAGGGAGGATATGATTCCCGCACCATATATTTTTTCTTCGCCCTTTTCTTTTATCAGGCCAAATTCGATGGTAAACCAGTAAATACGTCCAAGTAATTCAATTGCTTTCGGACTGTCAATGTATTTAAGTGCAATATCACTGATGCCCTTGAAAAAGTCCACATAGCGCTGATTACTTAAAAGAGGTGTATGCCCGAATACATCGTGGAACATATCCGGTTCTTCCAGGTAATCCAATTGTTCCATGGTTCTTAACCAGCAGGTAGCTGTAAACTTTTTCTTCGACAGGAATTCAAAAAACGTTTTTTGCGGACTGATGTTCGGTACTACTTCCAGACTCCAGCCGGTAAGGGGTTTTAAAAGAGCGGCAACTTCCTCAAAATTAGGAATTTTATCTGCTGTAAATCGCACGGCCCTTAGGGCTTCCATGTACTCTTCAGAAACAATGGGCCTTAAAATTTCTGATTGACGGTTGTACAAGGTGCGCCATACCAAAAAATCGTGTTCTGTATAATTGCTGTATATCTGCTGTGTTGGCCTCATAATGAGCTTACTTATAGAAGTCCTATATCTACTGGCGCGCTGTCATTTCGAGCAAAGTCGAGAAAGTGCGAACGGTAGTATGTGATTTAGTAGTATTAGTTAACCGAATAAAAATTTTCCCCCTTTGTAACCATTCTTTTTAGCAACACACAGGGCCTATACCGGTCTTCCCCGTAGGTACTATACAAATCAGTAAGTATATTCAGAATGTTTTGCAATCCCAGCTCATCTCCCCATTTCAGGAGCCCTTTCGGATAATTCACTCCTTTGGTCATTGCAAGATCCAAATCCTCTTTGCTGGCCAGCTGTAAATAAAGCGAGTCCGCTGCTTCATTGATCAGCATTGAAATTACCCTGTAAAAAATCATCTTGCCAAGTTCTTCATCTTCCAATGCTTTGGGAGCTGCAGCTCCTTCTTTATAATCGTAATATCCTTTTCCGGACTTTCGACCGAACCATCTTGCTTCATACAATCTTTTCTGTGTAAGCGAAGGCTTAAAACGCGGTTCATAAAAGAACTGTGTCCACACACTTTCCGTTACTTTATAATTGATATCATTTCCGATAAAATCCATCAGCTCAAAAGGACCCATTTTAAAGCCACCAAAGCTCTTCATTGCCCAATCAATAGTAGCAAAGTCCGCAATACCTTCTTCATAAATGCGGATAGACTCCCCATAGAACGAGCGTGCCACACGGTTTACAATAAAACCGGGAGTGTCTTTTACGAGCACCGTAACTTTACCCCAGCCGTCAATCAATTTCTTTGATGCCTCGGTAACCTTGCTGTCTGTTGAAATAGCCGGGATAATCTCTACCAGTGGCATTAACGGTGCCGGGTTAAAAAAGTGTATTCCAACCACCCGTTCGGCTTTTTTACACGCAGATGCTATAGATGCAATGGAAAGCGAAGAAGTATTGCTTGCCAGTATGCAATTATCAGAAACAATGGTTTCAAGGTTTGCAAACACTTGTTGTTTTACTTCCAGATTTTCAACGATTGCTTCAATCACCAATGCACAATCTTTAAAGGGCTCCAGGTTCGAAGCGTATTGTGTGCGTTTTAAAATCTCCTGTGCATTTTGTTCTGTGAGCTTTTGCTTTTCGGCCAGTTTTTTTAAAGTGCTTTCAAGGCTTGTTTTAGCTCTGTCTAAAGCCTGCTGGCTGCTATCGTAAACAATCACCGGATGACCTGCAGTAGCTGCTACCTGCGCAATTCCTGCACCCATAGCCCCGGATCCTATAACTCCTATTGTTGAATCTTTTGAAAACATATCAATTATTAAATTCTAACATTCTAAACAAAGATTGCCAACTGTCAAATTGCCAACTGCCTATTGCCAACCCAATTTAAATCTAAACCGTTCAATTGCCTACTGTTCAATTGCATAATTAGGCCTACTCGCCTTTAAAAACCGGCTTACGCTTCTCCAGAAACGCATTCACCCCTTCCTGGTAATCCTTTGTGTTTGCGGCAGCTATCTGCATCTCTGCTTCACATTCCAATTGTTGAGCGAGGTCATTGTCCATCGATTGGTTCAGCATCAGTTTGGTCATACCCAATGCGCGTGTCGGCATTGCAGCAAGGGTTTTAGCTACAGTCATGGCTTCTTCATGAAGCTTGCTGTCATCAACAACTCTGTAAATCATTCCCATTTTTTCTGCATCTTCAGCAGATACTTTATCGCCTAGCATAATTAAAGCAGAAGCTTTACCAAAACCAATAATACGTGGTAAAAAGAAGGACCCGCCATTATCGGGCACCAGTCCTATTTTGCTGAATGCCTGTATAAATGCTACAGAGGTACCTGCTATTACAACGTCACAAGCAAGTGCGATATTTGCCCCTGCGCCAGCCGCCACACCATTTACAGCGCATATAACAGGTTTTTCAAGAGCACGCAGCTTCATCACAATCGGATTGTAGTGGTCGCGTACAATGCGTTCAATTCCAGGGCCATTAATATCAATTGCTTCTGCCAAATCCTGACCCGCACAAAATGCTTTGCCTTCACCGGTAAGGTAAACGGCACGAACAGATGGATCTGTGGCTGCTTTGTCAAGCGCTGCCTGCATCTGCAGAGCCATTTCACGTGTAAAGCTGTTGAATTTATCAGGACGGTTCAGTGATATTTTTAGTACACTTCCATCCATTTCGGTTTTTATGAATGTCGACATGGTTTTTCTTATTTAGATTGATAATTCAAAGATAATACTTTTACTACCTACGAATTACGAATCTGTACGAATTACGAATCAAGGAAAAAGTATCCGGATAAGAGCTTCCGATTCTCAACTTCGGACTTCTGGCTTCCAACTTCTGACTTCTGCCTCCCGGCTTCCGGCTATATACACTTAAAATAATCAAACGGCTCCCTGCAATCCAGGCAGCGGTACAGGGCTTTGCAGGCGGTAGAGCCAAACTGCGATATCATTTGCACATTTTTTGAGCTGCAGTGAGGACACCTCAAATCACGCGGTTTTCCGAGAAGTGTGCCTTTGTCAACAGAACTATGCTCTGGCGGGGCTATACCGTATTTTTCAAGTTTTTCTTTTGCTGTATCACTTATCCAGTCCGTTGTCCAGGCTGGAGAATAAACAAGCTCTACAATAATATTTTCAATACCTAATGATTTTAGCTTTATTCGGATGTCATCTTCAATAACCTTCATGGCCGGACAACCCGTATATGTAGGAGTAATTACAATAGTGCAGGTAATGCAGTCCCACTTAACATCCCGCAATATACCCAGCTCCTCAATAGTAATTACAGGAATTTCCGGATCGGGTATTTCAGAAAGGGCTAGGAGTATATCCTCCTTCGAAAGTTGTGTAAGGTTCATGGTTGTATTATTCCTAAACACCGAGTTCATAGAGCTTTATGAGTTCACAGGGGCTCTGTGTAACTCTGTTTCCTCTGTTCAATTCAGTGTTAAAAAACTACCACTTGGCAGTCGGATAAGTCCTTGGCAGGTATTGCATCTCCGCCAGTAAATATCCTAAGTGCTCTGTATGCTTGCCTTCGCGGCTGCCTTTTTGTTTTGCAATGCTGGTTGGCAATTGAAGTGTTGCTTCTGCAACTACTTCCTTTACGCGTTTTTCCCAGGCTTCTTTTATTTTATTCAGATCGGGTGCAATCCCTGCTTTAATCAGAATAGCATCCACTTCATCCATGTCAAACAGGTCGCTGGTAAACATCCAAAGCTCATTCAGTCCGTTTTGCAAACGCTGGTGGCTTTCTTCGGTGCCATCGCCCAAACGGTACATCCATTCTGTCGTATGGCGCAGGTGATAAGTAATTTCTTTATGCGATTTTACGGCAATTGCAGCAATGGTTTCGTCCTTACTATTCTTTAATTCTTCGTATAGAAAGTAAGTGTAAACATCGTATAAAAACTGGCGTGCAATGGTCATGGCATAATCTCCGTTCGGTTGCTCTGTCAGCAATAGGTTGCGGTAATCGCGCTCGTTACGGAGATAAGCCAAATCATCTTCTGTTCTGCCCTTACCTTCCACCTGTGCAGCATAGGTGAGCAGGGAAGTGGCATTGCCTACAAAGTCAAGCGCAATATTTATCAATGCAATATCTTCCTCTAATATAGGGCCATGTCCGCACCATTCAGAAAGCCTGTGGCCAATTATAAGGCTGCTGTCGCCCAGGCGAAGCAGATATTCAAATTTTGCTTGTTCTAATGTCATTGTTTTAGATCTGAGATCTGAGATCTGAGATCTGAGATGAGCAACAAAGTCTCACATCTCAGATCTCATATCTGTTAAAGATATTTCACTCCTTCCGGGATTTTATAAAAAGTAGGATGCCTGTATGGCTTGTCATTCGAAGGCTCAAAGAATGCTCCCTGGTCTTCAGGACTGGAGGCCGATATGGCTGCTGCAGGAACTACCCAAATGCTTATTCCTTCGCTTCTGCGTGTATATACATCGCGTGCATTCTGTATTGCCATTTCAGCATCTGCCGCATGAACATTTCCAACATGCTTGTGTGGTATGCCAGGATTGGCCTGTACAAACACTTCCCATAATGGCCACTGTGTATCGCTCATAGTTCTTTAATTGTTGATTTAGTGAATTGGAGATTAGTGAATTGTTGAATTGTTGATTTAGTTATACTTAATAACTCTCTAATTCTCCATTTCTCCAAATCTCTATTTTATTTTCTATGCTATTAATTTCTCTTTTTCTCTTTTTGCTGCATAAGCCACTGCTGCTTCACGCACCCAGCGGCCTTTTTTATCCGCATCCGTACGGGCTTTTAAACGTTTTGCATTGCAAGGGCCATTGCCTTTAATTACTTCAAAAAATTCTTCCCAGTTTATTGGACCATGCGTGTAATGACCGGTAGCTGCATCAAATTTCAAATCTTTATCAGGGATTGTTAATCCGATAAATTCTGCCTGAGGAACAGTGCGGTCAATGAAACGCTGACGTATAGCATCATTGCTTTCCATCTTCACTTTCCAGCGCATTAGCTGTTCGCTGTTAGGCGATTGGTCATCGCTTGGGCCAAGCATCATAATGGCAGGCCACCACCAGCGGTTGAGGGCATCCTGTGCCATCTCTTTCTGCTCAGGGGTACCTTGTGCAAGGTGCATCATGATTTCATAGCCCTGGCGGTTGTGAAAGCTTTCTTCTTTACAAATACGTACCATTGCACGTGAATAAGGTCCGTAAGAACCCCTTGCAAGCGCAGTCTGGTTCATAATGGCAGCTCCATCCACCAGCCAGCCGATGGCCCCTATATCTGCCCAGGTAAGGGTAGGATAATTGAAAATACTTGAATATTTGGCTTTGCCCGTATGTAGCTGGGATAGAAGCTCAGTGCGGTCTATACCCAATGTTTCTGTAGCGCTGTACAAATACAAACCGTGTCCGGCTTCATCCTGCACTTTTGCCAATAAAATGGCTTTTCTGCGTAAGCTCGGGGCGCGTGTAATCCAGTTGCCTTCAGGCAACATTCCCACAATTTCGGAATGTGCATGCTGGCTCATCATACGGATCAGCTGTTTGCGGTATGCTTCCGGCATCCAGTCCTTCGGCTCTATTTTCTGGCCGGCTGCAATCTTAGCCTCAAACTCTTCTATTTTTTTTGAATCTTCCATATCTTGATTTGCTTGTGCAATAGTACGATAAAACGTAACTATAAAGATATGATTTTTATCAGTAAATAGCAAGTTTTGATTAAGGATTTCAGGATTAAGGATTTGGCGATTTAATCAGCCCCTGGTCATTAAAAAATAAACCACAGATTCACAGATTATTGCTTTCTAATCAGTGAATCCGTGGCTAAAAATTTAAAATTCTAAATCCGCAAGTCCGTAACCTCAAAAAATACCCGATTTATTTTTTTCATTCCCCACATCTATCTGTTTTTCGGTTTTGCTAACAGATTTTCCTTTGTTAAACCTGTAGTTTATTTCCAGAATCACCATGTTTTTAAGGAAGCTGATGTCGCTGGAACGGGTTTCTGTATAGGTATCTGTTTTGATGTAGTTTCCCTGGTCAAAGTTAACCCCGAAATTCACAGGCAGAAAATACAGCAGCATCACATTCAGCCTTTTCTTAAAGAAGGGTTGCTGCACCAAAATTATCCAGAAATCATTGTCTCCTTTATCATAGCCCTGCGCTGTAATGTACTTCGCTAGGTTTTTCTGGTATTTTAATACAGCTACCGTTTCGTATTTCTGGCCCACATAAATCAGCTGACTTGACATTAACCAGTTATTGACCTTATTTGTCTTGTCGGCATAATGGATGCTGCTTTTGCTGGTGCTGAAATCTGTTTCCAGGTAGAAACGTTTACCAAGAGGAGCAGTAAACCGTGCTTCCAGCCCGTAGTTATCGTAATTGCCAATATTACTGAAATTGTATTCAAACAAACTGTCGGTTCTCAGCATCCCCGTTTTGGTGATATAATTATTTGAAAAATGATAGTAGGGCTCAATAGTCATAAAGCCGCTCAGTATGTTGGTTTGCAGGGATATTCTATGCGTTACTTCCGGCCTCAGGAATGGATTGCCGGTTTGAACGCTCTGCAGGTCAAGATTGGTAGTAAAAGGATTTATCTGGCTGATGTTAGGATAATTGCTGCCTGCACGGTATTTCAACTTGAAATTGAGCTGCGGTGAGGCTTTGTACTGAATATCAGTATAAGGCTGTAGAACCAGGTAAAATTTATTTAGTCCGTCAATGTTTCGTGAGCTGGTTTCTGCCGCAGCGCCCAGCTTTACACTAATTTTTTTCTTCTGCCAGGAATAGTAGGAGTAAAGCTTATGGCGCACATCTGTAAAGCTAAAATCACTTTGCAGTGTATCAAAAGAGAACGTATTGTAGAGCTTTTCCCAGGTATTGCCATATCCGGTTTGTATACTGGTTTTGTTTTTGAAAGTATGTGTGTATTCCAGGTAAAACTTCGTTCCGTTTTTACTGTCTGTACCTTTCTGGTTAATTACAGGGAGTGATGTTTCGGAGTACAGGCTGGTATAATCGTTTTTGTAGTCAGAATACGTAAAATTGGAATTGATAATATTGTTTTCATCCAGCTTGCCTTCGTAAAATACAGAACTGTAAGTGTTAATACTTGATGACGTGTTTTTTGCAATAGAGCTAAAATTGCCAAATACATTACCATTGTTGCTGTACAGAACATTGTAAATAGCCTGGTTATTATTCTTTGCAGCCGGCTGATTGGTTACATTGCTTTCAAAGCTGATGGTGTGTTTGGGATTCAGATAGTAATCGGCACCAATGGTATAGTTTTCTGTAAGTTCTTTTACATTTAGATTTTTTTCATTTCTGTCCGTAAAAGTTCTTTCAATAGAGAGTCCGTTGCTGTAATCTTTTTTCGTAGTCGATAATATATTGAAATTGTTAAGGTTGCGGCTGTATTTACCGTAGATGTTCAGCTTATTGTAGACATAAGTAACGGTCGCGTTTAAATTATTCTGAACATTAATGTTCTCTTTCTTCTCAGCATCCGGATCCACCATGGCCCTTTCAAATAGAGCGATTTCAAGCCCCTGGTAATCTTTTTTGAGAATAATATTTATCACCGCTGAATATCCTTCCAGTGCATAGCGCCCTCCGGGTGAGCGGATGATTTCTATTCTTTTAAGACGATCAGGTGGCAGATTTTTAACATACTCCTGATCTTTTTCCATGCCATCAACCAGGATGATAACTTTAGCATCATTATCTACTTTTATGGAATTATTGAAACGGTCATACTCAACACCATTCAACTTATCCAGAACTCCCTTTGCATCTGTAGTACCTTTTCTCAGCTCATCAGTTACAATTTGTACATCTTTGTCAATAAGGTTATCATGAGCGCTGGTGGTAACAGATACTTCCTTTAAAAATTGCTGATCGGGCTGAAGCCTGAAAACACCGGTAAATTTGTTTTCCGTTGCAACAAAATTTTCTGTGGTATCGGTTTTATAACCAACGTAATGAAAAATAAAATGGTAGTAGCCTCTTTCTACCTGCACCGTAAAGAAACCATCGTTATCAGTCACTGCCCCGGCAATGAGGCTGTCTTTCGCGTTAAAAACAGAAACAGAGCAGAATTCCAGAATTTCTTTGCTTTGAGCATCTTTCACTTGTCCGGTCAATTCTATTTTTTTTTGCGCGGATATATTGTTGAAGAACGCTATAAACAGGATAAACAGCGCTTTTTTCACCAGGACGCTTCGCCTGTAAAAATGGGTCATATGGATGGATTTTCTGACTATGACGGTTAATGGTTGCGATTTGTTACAAGGGAAAGTTTAATTTTTTTAATCAACAAATTGGGCTTATACGAAAGGCATTTCAAAAGATTATATAAAGTTTTGGGTATGAATTGCTTATACACCGTAATTATCTCTATCAGGGGAGAGAAATTTTGTAAATCGATAAAGAAGATTTCTCCCTCTGTTAGAAATGACAATAGAGGTGATTAGCAGCCACAGATTCACAGATTAAATTTTTAAAATCTGTGAATCTGTGGCTGAAATTTACAATCCTAAATCCAAAAATCCTAAATCCTTAAATCCCCTTATCGTAATTCACCACCACATTCGGTGTTTTAGGCCGGCTTTGGCAGGTAAGTATATAGCCCTGTTTTACTTCGGAAGACGATAATGCATAATTAACAGCCATCTCTACTTCGCCTTTTTCAAGCAAGGCACGGCAGGTACAGCAGGAACCTCCCTGGCAGGCATAAGGCGCATCCAAGCCAATACGCAGAGCTGCTTCCAATACGGTTTCATTTTCTTCTAAAACAACCTGATGCGTATCGCCATCCAGTATAATGCTGGCTGTAGCTCCTGCGGCTGAAGGAGTCGCTGCTTTTTGAGCTTCGTCAGCACTTACAGGGCTTGTGAAGTACTCAATATGTATTTTGGATTCATTTATTTTTAATTCCTGCAATGCCGCTTTTACATTGTCCATCATCGGGCCGGGACCGCAGATGAAGTATTCATTGTCGGCAGCTGTGTTCACAAATGCCTGGATTAGCTCAAGATTTTTTTGTTTGGTCATTAACCCGGTTAAAAGCGGAGAGCATTGTTCTGTAGGGTTGCAAAGCACATGAATCACCTTGAAACGATCAGTGTTTGCAGCAGCTATCGCCTCAATTTGTTTTCTGAAAATGATGGAAGCCTCATCATTATTGCCATAGAGCAATGTAATGGTACTATTTGGCTCCGCTTTCAGCACGGATTTTAAAATGGACATCATCGGGGTAATCCCGCTGCCACCGGCAAACAATACATAATTTTTCTTGTTGGAAGCATTAAGTTCCGTATAAAAATTGCCCATAGGAACCATTACTTCCAGCATATCACCGGCCTTCACTTTTTCATTGATAAACGTGGATGCACGTCCATCTTTTACTTTTTTAATGGCTACACGGAGTTCATTCTCGTCAAACGGACTGCTGCAAATGGAGTAGGAACGCCTTAAATCTTCACCGTTGATGTTGAATTTAAGGGTTAAGTATTGCCCCTGCTTGTATTTATATTCCTGTTTTAAATTGCCTGGTACTTCAAATGCGATGGATACAGCATCTGCAGTTTCTCGAACTACGTCAGCAACTTTTAAGGTATGGAATTTCGACATATTATTGATTTGATTAATTGGACCGCAAATTTACAAAAATATAAGAAACAGCGGTAAGCGAAACCGCTTTTAGGTAAGCAGGCCTGCTACAGGTGCAAAACTATAAATAGGATAGATGCAATAAATTACGGAAAAGATTTTCCGCTTTATGCCGAGTGAAAAATTGTATTGTATTACCGTGCTGGTATTGCTGCTAACTTATTTTGATACAATTATTTTCCGGGTTTCTTTGTAATTATCCGTCTGCAGGGTTAGGAAATATACTCCAGGGCTAAGGTCTGAGGTATTCATTCTTTGCTTGTAAGACCCACTGTTTTGTTTTTCATTAAGTAATGTAACCACAACTTTTCCAACCATATCGGTAAGGGTCATTTTAATTGCACTGTTTGCCGGCAACTGGTAAGCTATGTTCAGCTCGTTCACACATGGATTGGGATAAATGTTGCTTTTTAACTGGAATGTGTTTTCTGCAACGCCCAATTGCGGAACATCTGAACGGGAACTGTCAATATACCTTACAGTACTGATGGTTTCATTTCCGGCAATCACCGTAGTTTCAATTTTAAGAACCGGGATTTTTTTACCATTTGCAAGCCATTTGTATTCGTGCTTTAAGGGTCTTGGGATATTTGCACCACCCTGTAAGGAATTGTTATATACTGTATCCACAGCATCTACTGTTGATTTTAATCGGATGGTCTGGAAAGTTCCAAAAGGTGTGGTTAAACTTCCCCATCCGTCAACAACATTTGTGCGGGTACCCGATTGCCCATAATAGCCGACTCCCGGAATCTCTAAACCATATTTGTAAAAACTGCTGCTGTTGCTGCCAAAGGTCATTGGAAGCTCGTATAAGATGTCCGCATTGTCATACATAAAAGGCAGCGGTACTCCGTTGATTATAAACCCGGCCCCAATCTGCTTCAGCTGTGAGGAGCTTTCCTTAAAAAAGTCGTAAGCTGCTGAAATATCAGTGTTTGGCAACGGAATAGCAGAAAATTCATAATTATTACGTCCGTAAGTGGTATTAAAAGGGTTGAACAGGTAATTATAAGGGGTGGTAAAGTCCAATGGCGAATCGAATATCTCAAACTGCTGGTAATTAGGCGTTAAGGAGCTGTAATCCCAGGTTTGTGAAGCTCCTGTAATTGTAGGCGCTGGCACATTGATAAAATCTTCCGGGGCCACAACACTCACCTGAACGGTATCATACTCATTGGGTAAATCATTGGATGTAAACGTAATAGGGTTTTGAGCAATACCGCTAATAAACAGGCAGGTTAAAATGGGTAGGAGTAGATTTTTTATCATGGTCCGAAAATTTTGTATTTGCGAATATAATGAATTAAAGGCAATAATTCCAGTTTTTTGGAGTTATTATATTCCTTAATTCTTCCGATAAGTTAAGAATTATGTATTTTTGAGAATTGTTACCCCTGATTTTATGCTTAAAAATAGCTATCTTTTTGTGATTATGGTATTTGTTGCAACCACACTTTGTGCGCAGCAAAAAAGTTCCTGGCAAACAAAAGGCAACAAAAATAACCTGCTCCAGTTTTCCGGGGTAGTGGTGGAAGGAGACAGCCTCAATCCTGTGCCTTATACGAGCATTATTGTGAAACATACCCATCGTGGAACAATAAGTGATTATTTCGGATATTTTTCTTTTGTTGCTGCAAAAGGCGATACAATTGAGTTTTCAGCTATAGGTTTCAGTGAAGCTGTATACGTTATCCCCGATACCCTAAGCTCCAGCATTTATTCGCTTATTCAGGTGCTTCGCAGGGATACCATTTATTTAAAAACTGCCGAGGTTTTTCCATGGCCGTCAAGGGAGCAGTTTAAACAGGCTTTTTTAACCCTAGAAATAAGTGACGATGATATGGCAAGGGCTTCACGCAATATGGCAAGGGCAGATGTAAAAGAACAAATGATCGGTATGGCCATGGACGCAAGTCTTAACTACAAATACAGCAATCAAGAATATCAGAGCAGGTTATATTATGCCGGACAATACCCGGTGAATAACCTGCTAAATCCTATTGCATGGGCCAAGTTTGTTAAGGCCTGGAAGAACGGGGATTTTAAAAAGAAAAATTAAGACAGAACTGTCCTCTTGCAAGCAGGTAACCTTAAATACATATCCCATCCGGTTTTTGCGGGAAGTAAAATTTCCGTTTTCGGCAAAAGACAATTGTCGGGAATGATCGTGTTTTTTTTTGCTTTCCTTTTCTTTAATGTTAATGCTCAGGATACAGCCACTGTATCCGGTAAGCTTACCAACAGTGGAAATGAACCTCTCGAAGATATTAGTGTTTCTATATTCGGATCACCTCAGGCCCCTGTGTATACAGATAAAAATGGTGAGTTTACTTATTCCGTTCCGGCTAACCGGGAACTGGTGCTGGTGTTTTACAGCCTTAGTTACAGAAGGCAGGAAATAAAGTTGATGCTTGCCCCGGGTGAAAGAAAAGTACTTAACCGTACAATGGTATTCAGTAACATGTTTAAACCTGTGGAAGTTACTGATGGAAACCGCTTTTCGGAGGTAACCCGTATCGACCCTTTGCACATCAGCCATATTCCTACTGCCAGCCAGGATTTTAATGCCATATTGTTTACACTGCCGGGGGTATCCAATCGTAATGAGCTGAGTTCCGCCTATTCGGTGCGTGGTGGTAATTTTGATGAAAACCTCGTTTATGTGAACGGAATAGAGGTATATCGTCCTTTTCTTATACGTTCGGGGCAGCAGGAGGGTTTAAGTTTTATTAATCCGGATCTTGTTTCTTCGGTGCTGTTTTCTGCGGGTGGTTTCGAAGCCAAATACGGTGATAAAATGTCATCTGTGCTGGATGTGCTTTACCGTAAACCGCGCAAATTTGCAGGTACTGTTTCCGGTAGCTTATTGGGCACAAGCCTGCACCTGGAGGGCAGTACAAATAATTACCGTCTTACCTGGCTTATTGGTGCGCGGTATAAAACCAATCAGTATGTACTGAACAGCCTGGATACAAAAGGTGATTACAAGCCTTTCTTTGGCGATGTGCAGGCTTTTGTAACGTACGACCTTACAAGTGACTGGGAGCTGGATGTTTTAGGGAACCTGGCTACAAATAAATACCAGGTAGTGCCTCAGAACCGTGAAACCGATTTTGGTACATTAAACCAGGCGTTGCGCCTGAAAATTTATTTTGACGGGCAGGAAATAGACCGTTTTACTACAACACTAGGTGCTGTGTCTGCCATTTATCATGATCATAACGACATCTGGAATTTGCGTTTCATTGGCTCTGCCTTCAAAAGCCGTGAGTCAGAAGCGTTTGATATACAAGGGCAATATTTTATCGATGAGCTGGAAACTGATTTCGGAAAACCTAATTTTGGTGATGTGGTTGCCAACAGGGGCATTGGTACATTCCTGAACCATGCCCGCACCAACCTTGAAGCCAATGTTTACAGCGCGGAACATAAGGGCGTATATAACGTTGGGATTAACCAGGTATTGTGGGGAGTTAAATATTCGAGCGAAACAATCAACGACAAGCTGAGCGAATGGAAATACCTGGATAGTGCCGGTTATTCGCTGCCTATCACTGAGCCCCAGTTTATTGTATTGCAGGATGTGATCAAACAGAAAATAACCATTTCTTCCAACCGTGTTTCAGGTTATGTTCAGGGCGTTCTGAAAAAGGAAACCAAAGATTCATCCATGTTGTCGCTGATTGCCGGATTACGTGCTAATTACTGGGATTTAAACGGACAAGCTTTGGTTGGCCCACGGGCTACATTAGGTTATAAGCCCTACTGGAAACGTGATTTTTTATTTAAACTTTCTTCAGGGTATTACTACCAGCCTCCCTTTTACAGGGAGCTGCGCGATGCTAAGGGTGTAATCAATTATAATATCAAAGCCCAGACATCTATCCATTTTGTGCTTACAAGCGATTATAATTTCAAAGCCTGGAGGCGGCCGTTCAAGTTCATTGCTGAGGCCTATTACAAGCACATTGATAACCTTATTCCCTATGAGATTGATAATGTGCGTATCCGCTATTCTGCCAAAAACAATGCAAAAGGATATGCCACCGGTATCGATCTGAAAGTGAATGGTGAATTTGTGTCAGGACTGGAGTCCTGGGCCTCCCTGTCGGTAATGGAAACCAGGGAAGATATCAAGGATGATTTTTATTACGATTATTTTAACAGCGATGGCGAAAAGATTGTTCCGGGTTATACAGCCAATTATATTGCTGTAGATAGCATACGTCACGAACCGGGCTATATTCCTCGTCCTACGGACCAGCGTGTAAATTTTGGCATGTTCTTCCAGGACAAAATGCCCGGTATACCGGATTTAAAAATGCATTTAAATTTATTGTTTGGAACTGCTGTGCCGTTCGGGCCTCCGAATACACAGCGCTATTTGCACACCTTGCGTACACCGCCTTACCGAAGGGTAGATATCGGTTTTTCATACCAGGCATTGCGTGAAGACAGGAAAGTAAAAGAAAAATCGGTGGGCCGTTACTTAAAGTCGCTTTGGATTAGCCTGGAAGTGTTTAATTTGTTGGGAACTAATAATACCGTATCCTATATCTGGGTGGAGGATGTTACCAACCGTCAGTACGCTATTCCAAATTATTTAACGCAACGCCAGCTCAACCTGAGAACGATTATTAAGTTTTAACCGTACTTTCAAAATGCCCAAACCCATTCCTTTCAATTTTGTAATTGAAAATTTATTTGCTGCCCAGCCTATTGTAAAGCCAATGTTTGGAGCACATGCAATCTACATTCATGATAAAATTGTATTGATACTGCGCGATAAGGACGATGAGGATAGCGGTGTGTGGATTGCAACCAGTCCGGAACATCACAAGAGCCTGAAAAAGGATTTTCCACCCATGCGTTCAATCAAAGTTTTTGGCACAGGTGAATCTTCATGGCAGGTATTGTCCAAAGAGGACGATGATTTCGAAATGCTTGTAAACCGCCTGTGTGACTTTATATTGAGGGGGGATATACGCATTGGGAAAGTTCCTAAACCTAAAAAGAAAAAAACTAAAGCGAAATAGCGTTTTTTAATTTCAATTGGTATGAAATTAGCAGGATAAGGTGATCCGGATAAAATCGGACATTACTTATTTGTTTTGTAACTTTGTAGATAATAAAGTATTCAAAAGATGCTGCTATATCCTAAAGAAGTAATAGAAAAGGCCGGTTCATGGTTCGAGGGCGATGCTCGTGCTGCTGAATGGCTTAAAGCCTTTAATTACGAAGAACTTGTTGAGCTGAAGGATGCTGTGGGAAGGTATTCGAAAGCATTTGAATTTCTGCTGGTGAATAAACACCTTGTTTTGGCTACCTTTGTTAATGCGGTTTGGGACGATAAAAAAGCTTTTCAGATCCTGATGGAAAAAAAAGAATTCCTTTGGGCAGCAATGGCAAATTATATCAATGGCGATGAAAAAGCCAAATTATTTTTGGCCAAAAATAACCTCGGTCATTATGCCGATTTTGCAGTGAAGATACAGGCTAAGATCCGCAAAGATGGTGACAAAGGAACAAGTTTGTTTAATAGCGGACCGTTTAAATTGGAGAAGTAGAGAGTTGGAGAAATTATAAACGTACAAGTATAAAAATTCAAAGATAATTATCAAATTCACCAAATCAGTAATTCTCTAAATCACCAATTTCTTCTGATGCGCATAATAGCTAACATACCACACCCAAAGCTTACAATCTCCATTTTTTCAATGAACGATAAATACCAGGTGAAGTTCGAAGCGGGGCCAATGGAGCAAACGTTTAAGCTTAACCATGATGAGGTGAATGGTGTGGAAGGAATACGTAAATTAGTGGATGAAGAATTTATGGCAAAAATAATGGCACGCTTTAATGAAATGTATTTGTCGTTTAAAGATGCCAAGGAAAGGCATTTGTCTTAGTTTATAGCTTATAGATATGTTTAAAAAAATTGTAGTTATTGCTTTACTTTATGTTTGTTTGGCTGCATTCAAACCTGCTCCAACCTATCAGATAGCATTGCTGAAATACAGCGGTGGTGGCGACTGGTATGCTAACCTGGAAACATCTTTACCCAACCTGATTGAGTTTTGCAATAGTAATCTGAAAACAAATATAAATACTGAACAGGCGCAGGTAGAAGTAGGCAGCCCTGAGCTGTTCAATTATCCTTTTGTTCACATGACAGGCCATGGCAACGTGGTATTTAACCCGCAGGAAGCTGAAAACCTTCGGAATTATTTGATTGGTGGTGGTTTTCTGCACATATCAGATAATTATGGGATGGATAAATTTGTGCGCAACCAGATGAAAAAAGTGTTCCCTGAGCTGGAGTTTGTAGAGTTACCCTTTACACATCCTATTTATCATCAGAAGTACGACTTCCCGAATGGTCTGCCCAAAATACATGAGCATGAGAACAAAGCACCACAGGGATACGGACTTGTATGGCAGGGCCGCCTTGTCTGTTTCTATGATTTTGAGTGCGACCTTGGTGATGGATGGGAAAGTTTTGAAGTACACAAAGATTCACCCGAAACCCACCAGAAGGCCCTTAAAATGGGCGCAAACATTATCCAGTACGTATTGATGGGCGGTGAAAATGCTGAAAAGAAGTAGTTATTTAAGATTAACCGAAGTGTGCTCTCTGTCCACACATAACATTCGTTAGGACTACAATCGTGTGTAGGTCAGTCTGCTCAAAGGGCTCTTTCGGAGAGTTTGTTGAAGCCTGGGGGGAGTTTTCCTTACAATCAGTTCGCTGTGGTCCTGCTCAATTGGTAAGCGGACGAAGACGCAGTGCCCGTAGAAAGTCCCAATTCATCATTAATGATTTTATTGATTTCCTCTGAGCGGTTTACTATCATAAAGTGAGTACCATCATTAATGGTATAGTCGCAGTTTGAAACTTTTTGGTATGGCAAAACAAGATCGGATGTACCGTGTATATGGACAAGATTTTCCGGAACTTCACTGTTTTCCCAGGTAAGCAGGCAATGGATGGCACCCGCAAAATAGTTTTCAGGGGCACTGTTGAGCATCCTTTCAAAACGCTCGCCTTGCTCCTTGCTTTTTACACCAAACAATGATTTAATATTAATTGCCGCACTTTTATAGAAAGAATCCGTGAAGTGCCTGTAAAAAGGAAATTGTGCCCAAATGCGCATATTCATTGGTATTTCGGAGCTGGTTTTATTGCTTGAAACAAGAATGGTTTTTACAGGCTTGAACTTTTTTGCTATTTCTACCGCGCACATTCCTCCAAACGACATACCAATAAGAGCAAAAGGTTGAGTGGTATCAATCTGCTCTGCCAGGCGCAATGCATATTGCGGAAGCTTCTCGTTTTTTAAAGGCGATATCCATTTAACATAACGGATATCACAATTCTGCAAATTGAGGTTCCTGAATACCTCTTCATTTATTCCCAGGCCAGGGATACAATATACGTTTAACATATTACAAAGATAGTTACAATTTAGTTGAAAACCAGTCCAGAGTTGCATTTTGAGCATGTCTCAAATGCTGGCCGGTCCAGATGTGATAAGCTCCTTCCATCAATAAAAGGGAGTCATATACTCCAAGCGATTCAAGATGTTGTTGCATTTTCACAGCATTTGTATACGGAACTCCGGTATCTAAAGTTCCATGAATCAGCAAGGTTGGTACCGAATTATTATCCGCGGTCCAATAAGGGGATGCTGCTTTGTAGAGTGCCGTATCGTTTGAGGTGTTTAAAGTACGACCAACATATATTTTAAATACTTCTTTTGCCCTGTCAATCTGTAGCTGTTCGGCATCAATAAAATCAAGAGGGCCGGCCCATGAAACACAGGCTTTTATTTTTGCATCCTGGTTTTTTGTATAGGATGTTATAAGAGCAAGGTGCCCGCCCGCACTGTGTCCTGCAAGTCCGAACTTATTGGGAGAAACCTGCCAGTCCGTGGATTTGCTTGCAATAAAATCAACGGCCCTTCGGATATCGGCCACAATCTCGTTATGATGAATGTTTTTCGGATTTGATGCAAAGCTGTAATTGATAGTGGCACAGGCAACCCCGGCATCAGCAAATTGTTGGATTTCCCTGGCGAAATAGGATTTGTCTCCCAGTACCCAGGCCCCACCGTGGATGAGGATAACAACCGGGGTATTGGTTGTGCGGTTCTTCGGCAATGCAATATCCATCTGGTTCCTTTTTGCATCGCCATAGGAAATGGAATATAGTGTTTGCTTGTAGCTTGTGTTTAATGCACTTTCCTGCCATTGGTCCGCTTTTTTGCAGGAGAGGAGATGAATACAAAGTGCAGGAATAACAACCGTTTTAAATGCCTTCATAGTATCCGGTTTTGGTGATATATGAAGCATTAACGTAAGTGCCGGAACAAATAGTATGTCTTCCTGTTTAAATTCGTTTGTTAGGCAGATGCTTAAAGCGTTTGCTGAAATTTATTCCTGTAATCTTCACGGCTCCTGTTGATCACCTCGTATGCTTCCTGGCGGTTGTATACGTGTGTTATTTCACAGGTGGGATTACCGCTGCCCGGAATGTTTTTATAGGTAAGGAAATAGTGTTTTAAACGGTTTACAATTGTTTCGGCACAGTCGCTGATGTCTTTCCAGCTGCCATATACTTCATCGCCTTTTAAAACGGCAATGATTTTATCATCGGCTTCCCCTTTATCAATCATACGCAGCCCTCCGATAGGAATAGCCTGCAACAGTATGTCGCCATGAGTAATGGTACGCTCGCTGAGCACACAAATGTCGAGTGGGTCCCCATCGCCTTTGGGAACTGCTTTTCCTGATTTTTGTGCAGCATATTCCGCAATCTTTACATCGCAGTATGTTTGAGGGATAAAGCCATAAAGGGCGGGAACAACATTAGAATATTTCTGCGGACGATCAATTTTTAAATAACCACTTTCTTTATCTATTTCATATTTTACGGTATCCGTTGGGACAATCTCAATAAAAGTTGTTACAACCTGTGGTGCTTCTTCACCTATTGCAATACCATGCCAGGGATGCGCTTTGAATTTATTTGACATTTTTTTTTCTGTTGATTATAAAGTATACGAGTACCATTGCTAAAAATGAAATACCCAGTAAAATAAGTTTTCCTGTGCCGCTGGGTTGTTCATTGCGGCCTGTTACTTCTGATGATTGTGCAGGCTCTTTAAAGGCTTGTATCCCAAGCGTTTTTCTTAAAAAATCTTTTTCCTGTTCAAATGTTTGCTGTGATGATGTTAGGTATATGTCCTGTGCCGAATCCGCAAAAAACTTACGGCTATAGCTGCAAAGGTTAACGACAAGCAGATCAAATTTTTCGTAATTTGTATACATCAGCCAGCTTTCTCCCCTGGCAAAACTCATCAGGCAGGAGGAAGCGCAATCAAATTCTACCTGCACCTGCCTGTTTACAGAGCCTTTGTATACCTCATCAATGGTAAAATATGCAACGCTTACACCTTTATCGCTGCAATCTGAAACGGAATCAACGCGTCCTGTAAAAATTACATTGTATGCCTCGCATGCTTCTTTTGTTACCAGCCCCAGACTTTCGCATTTGCAGGCAAAGGCTTGTGCTGTCGCTCCAAACAACAGCGCAATCAACAGGTTTAACCTTATCAGGAATGTTCTCTTCATCACAATGTGTTATTACAAAGGCAGGGGCGTATTGTCCAGGAAGACAAGGCTTTTCTGTATTTCGGGATAAAGTATCTTGTCGTTTTCCACAAAAGGAACGTGAGCCCTGTAATCAGTAATGAATTTTTCAATTGCAGGCGAAGATTTTAGTGGTCTTCTGAATTCCAATGCTTGTGCTGCATTCAATAGTTCAATGGCAAGTATTCTTTGTACATTTTTTACAACTGTGAAACACTTGGTTGCTGCATTGGCGCCCATGGAAACATGATCTTCCTGACCGTTGGAACTAACAATAGAGTCAGCTGAAGCAGGTGTGCAGAGCTGTTTGTTCTGGCTGGCAATGCTTGCCGCGGTATATTGCGGGATCATGAACCCGGAATTTAACCCGGGCTTTGCTGCCAGAAATGGAGGTAGGCCACGTACTCCTGAAATCAGCTGGTAGGTACGCCTTTCGGAAATACTTCCCAGTTCTGATAAAGCAATGGCCAGGAAATCCAGCGCCAGTGCCAGTGGCTGTCCGTGAAAATTGCCTCCTGAGATAATTTCATCTTCTTCCGGAAACACAGTAGGGTTGTCTGTAACAGAATTGATTTCAGTAAGAAAAATACCCTTTACATATTCGAATGTGTCTTTTGAAGCCCCGTGAACCTGTGGAATACAGCGGAAAGAGTAGGGGTCCTGCACCTGCACCTTGGTTCGTTGTATCAGCTCACTGCCTTCAAGCAAACGAAGTATGTTCTCTGCGGTTTTTAATTGTCCTTTGTGCGGGCGAATAGCATGAATGTGCAATTTAAACGGATCAATGCGTCCGTCAAAAGCTTCAAGCGATACAGCCCCTACAACATCTGCGGCAGCGCTTATTTTGTTTGTTTGTAAAATACACCATACTCCGTAAGCACTCATAAATTGTGTTCCATTGAGCAGTGCGAGCCCTTCCTTCGATTTGAGCCGGATGGGTTTGAGATTAACGGAATTAAGGACTTCAGTGGCCGGACGTTTCTCTCCCTTGTAATATACTTCTCCCAGGCCGAGTAGCGGTAAGCTCATGTGTGCCAGTGGCGCCAGGTCGCCCGAAGCACCCAAAGAACCTTGCTGGTATACAACCGGCAGAATATCATGATTAAAAAAATCAACAAGCCGTTCCACTGTTTGAAGCTGTACGGCCGACTTCCCATAAGCCAGTGCCTGTATTTTCAATAGCAGCATCAGTTTTACAATATCCTGAGGTACTTCATCGCCCGTACCACAGGCGTGCGACATTACCAGGTTTTGCTGCAGTTGTTCCAGGTCATTGTCTGGAATAATTACATTGCACAATGAGCCAAATCCTGTATTGATACCATAGATTGGCGCTTTCTGCGTAGCCATTTTTTTGTCAAGGTACTCACGGCAGGCAGTGATATTTTTTTTTGCTTCTTCAGATAATTCAAGCTTTTTACCTCTTGAAATAATTTCTGAAATGGTATCAAAGTCCAGTAAAGATGTGGTAATGGAATGCATTGTTTTTATTTGGATAAAATTCGGTCTTTGCGAACCTTAGTGTCTTAGAGCCTTTATGGCAATAAGGCAAATTAGGATAACTGGATTATTTAAGTTTCTCTATAATATTTTCTATTGTTAATTTTTCCTGTTCTCCCGATGTCATATTTTTCAAGCTTAGCATCCCGCTTTGCATTTCATCGCCTCCAACAATAACAACAAAGGGTATTTTTTTATCGTCAGCATAGCCCATCTGCTTTTTCATTTTCGCACCAGCCTCAGGGTATATTTCTGCATTAATACCTGCTTTGCGCGATCTGGCCAATAAAGGCAAACAATAGTGCTGTTCCGCTTCACCAAAGGTTACAAACAAAAGTTTAGTAGATGCAGCAATAGATTGCGGGAATAAATTCAGTTCGTTCAGTACATCATAAATGCGGTCAGCACCAAACGAAATACCCACCCCCGACATATTCGGTAGTCCGAAAATGCCCGTTAAATCATCATACCGGCCGCCACCGCAGATACTGCTGCTTAGAGTGCCTGCGTTTGCTTTTACTTCAAATATAGCTCCTGTATAGTAATTGAGGCCACGTGCAAGGGTAATGTCCAGCTCCACCTCCGATTTCAGGTCACTGATAGCTGCAAGCGTTTTGAAAATGTATTCCACTTCTTCAATGCCCTTTAAGCCAATGGCTGAACCGGCAAGCAGCTGTTTTAAAAAAATCACTTTTTCCAATGTAGTGCCCTGGAACGCTATTAAAGGCTGCAACTGGGCAATCGCAGCTTCGCTTACCCCGTTATCCTGCAACTCCTTATTTACACCTTCAACCCCGATTTTGTCAAGCTTATCTATAGCTACGGTGATGTCGATAATTTTATCGGCCTGGCCAATAACTTCTGCAATCCCGCTTAATATCTTACGGTTATTGATTTTAACTATAACGGGAACATTGAGTTGTGTAAACACATCATCAATCATCTGCACCAGTTCCACTTCATTGATGAGAGAATTGCTTCCAATCACATCTGCATCGCACTGGTAAAATTCACGGTAACGCCCTTTTTGAGGCCTGTCGGCACGCCATACAGGTTGTATCTGGTAACGCTTGAAAGGGAATGTGATTTCGTTTTGGTGTTGTACTACATAACGGGCAAAGGGAACAGTTAAATCGTATTTGAGGGCTTTTTCGGAAATATATTTTGTAAACGCTTTTTCTCCTTGATTTTTAGCCTCTAATAGCTGGCTGTCGTTTTGAAAATCAGAAAAGTAATTACCGCTGTTCAAAATCTTAAAAATCAATTTGTCCCCCTCTTCACCATATTTGCCCATCAATGTAGAAAGGTTCTCCATTGCCGGGGTTTCAATCGGTAAATAGCCATAACGTTGGAATACCTGGCGTATCGTGTCAAATATATAATTGCGTTTCACCATTTCTTCCGGTGAAAAATCGCGGGTACCTTTTGGAATGCTTGGTTTCTGGGCCATAAATTGGTAGAATGTCAATATAAACTACGAATATCGGGTTTTTAAGGGAGGAATACCATATCTGCGACTAAAAATAGTATTGCGGTTTGTCCTTTGAATTGCATTATAAGTAATCTGCCTCCCAAGCTTTTGTTATATTAGGCTGTTATTAAAGAACCTTTTGTAAATTTGCAGTCCAAATTAATTCCTGACAACAATTAACATATCAATATTTGATATGTCAATATTTAATCGTAGATTTGTTTTAATAAACACGAAAAAATGGATAAGCTGGATAATGTAATATTCTATACCATAGAAAAGGCAATCAAGTCTTACAGGCGTTATGGACAGAAGAAGCTAAGGGAAAATGGTTTGAAAATTACAATTGACCAATGGCTCGTAATTAAAAATATCATGGATAATCCGTCCATTTCCCAGCAGGAAATTGCGGAAAAAGTGTTTAAGGACAATGCTTCCGTAACGCGTATTATTGATTTGCTGTTTAAGGCAAAGTACATACGCAGAAGTGTAAATAAAACCGACAGGCGAAAAACCAACCTGGTTGTTACAGAGGAAGGTGTTAATCTTGTGAACGAAGTGTATAAAGTGGTATTGGAATACCGTGCAACCGCATTGCAGGGTATCAGCAGGCAGGAGATAGATGCCACTACCAAAGTGCTTTCTGCAATTATCGGCAATTGTAAATAGAATCGTTTAACCAGGATGAAAAATATCATTAATATAACAGTACTTTTTGCACTGATGGTATTGCTGCAGAGCCTTATTACACGGCACGATGTGGCAGATGATAAATTTGTTCAGCTTGCCCGCCAATACCCCCAGGTTTGTCATTTGCCAATGGGCGAAGCTGCATTGATTGATAGCTGTTGGGCCCTTACAGCCGGACATGTAGGCAACGATCTGCAACAGGATATTAAAAATGGATATGCTCCAGCACTTGTTTGTAACGGAATAAAATATCCGATTGAAAAGGTGGTGTTGCACCCTGCCTTTAAAACAATGGAGCAAGGTTTGCAAAATGATATTGCCCTTATCCGGATAAAAGGTGCAGTGAAGGGTATGCATCCCGCTAAGGTTTATGAAAAACAGGATGAAGCAGGCCAGGAAATAACAATTGTTGGAATGGGGGATATGGGAACGGGCTTAACAGGCCCTCAAAAGTGGGATAAAGTTACGCGTGCTGCCACAAATAAAATTGAAGGCGCAGATAATCAATGGCTGAGTTTTGTTTTTGATTCTGTTGGGGCAGTCAATGTAACCCCTATGGAAGGTATCAGCGGACCCGGTGATAGCGGGGGGCCGGCTTTTATTGATAAAGACGGGGTTCGGTACATTGTAGGAATTAGTTCTCACCAGAGCGGACAGGCAAAATTTGGCAAAGGGCGTTATGGCGTTACTGAATATTATGCGCGCATTAGTTCCTATAGTGCATGGATAAAGGAAACAATAGGCGAAGGAAAAAAGAAATAAACAATTGAAAAAATTACAATTTAAATTTTAATTATATGAAAAAAGTGTATACCCTGCTGGCCTCCGTTATTATGGTAGGTTCAGCTATTGCAGACGAAGGAATGTGGCTTCCGATGCTGTTAAAAAACAATTATGCCCAGATGCAGCAGATGGGGCTTAAACTTACAGCCGAGCAGCTGTACGATGTGAACAATGCCAGTCTGAAAGACGCTATCGTGTGGTTCAATGGCGGATGTACTGGTGAAATCATTTCTGATCAGGGCTTATTGCTTACCAATCACCACTGCGGTTATGAGTCTATCGCAAAACACAGTACCACTTCTGACAATATTCTTGACAATGGTTTCTGGGCAAAATCTTTTGGTGATGAAAAATCGAATCCCGGTCTTTGGGTTTCCATCCTGGTGCGCATGGAAGATGTATCAGAGCGTGTAAACAAGGGCCTTGCAGGTGTTGATCCTAAAAGCCTGGAAGCAAAAAAGGCGGAGCTGTTTAAAGCAATTGAAGCCGAAGCTAAAAAAGGTACGCACTACGATGCGACAGTGAAATCCTTCTTTAAAGACAATGCTTTTTATTTGTTTGTTTTTGAAAAATTTACAGACATACGCCTTGTTGCCACTCCTCCCCAGTCAATTGGTAAATTTGGCGGTGATACAGACAACTGGATGTGGCCGCGCCATACGGCCGATTTTTCAATATTCCGTATTTATGCAAACAAGGAAAATAAGCCTGCTGCATACTCCAAAGACAATGTGCCTTATAAACCAAAACGCTTTTTGAGCATATCCACTAAAGGAGTAAAAGAAAACGATTATACTATGGTATATGGCTTTCCGGGGCGCACGAACCGATATGAAAATTCTTATGGTATAAAGCTTGCAATTGAGAAAGTAAACCCTGCTATCGTTGCTTTGCGCAACGTACGTTTGTCTGAGTGGAAATATGAAATGGATGTGAGCGACAGTGTACGTTTGTTGCTTTCATCCAACTATGCAAAAGTGGCGAACTACTGGAAGTACTTCATCGGGCAAACAGAGCAGCTGAAAAACCTGAAAGTGTACGATGAAAAGAAAAAACTCGAAGCACAGTTTATTGCTTGGGCAAAAAATAAACCTGAGTACGCATCTATTCTTCCTAATTTTGAAAAGGCCTATGCAGATTATGACCCGTATGCATTGCATGCCATTTATATGAGAGAAGGCATTATGGGTTCGGCCATTCTTGCAAATGCGATAAAATACATTGCCCTGGAAAAGGCTGTGGACAAGCAGGACCAGGAGCAAATTAAAAAAGCGGTGGAGTCTATCAGGAAAGAGAATGAGGAATTTTATAAACGCTTCAATACACCGTCAGAACAACGCATCCTGGCAAATATTGTAAGAATGTATTATGAGAATATCCCTGCAGCTCAGCAGCCGGAGTATATGGCTGCACTTGTAAAAAAATACAAAGGAAAAGGTAACCAGGAGACATTCGATAAGTTTGCAAAAGCCGTGTTCGATAAAAGCTTTATTACATCTAAGGAGCAGGCAAATGAAATACTTGATAAATTGAATATGAAAAAATTAAAAAGCGACCCTGCTTATATGGCAGCAAGAGCTTTTTATATGAATTACAATGAACGTATCATGCCGCATATAGAGGCCTTCGATGAAATAAACAACAGGGAGGGTGGTAAATATATAAAGGCGCTCAGGGAAATGAGCCCGGAGAAGAATTTCTATCCGGATGCTAACAGTACCATGCGCCTGACCTATGGTGCAGCTAAAGTGTATGGACCTAAAGATGGTGTGGATTACAGGTATTATACCACGCTGAAAGGTGTTATGGAAAAAGAAAAACCGGGTGATCCGGAGTTTACCGTGCCAGCAAAATTAAAGGAGCTGTATGAGAAAAAAGATTTTGGCGGTTATGCAGATAGTGATGGGGAAATGCACGTAGCTTTTATCAGCAACAATGATATTACAGGGGGGAACTCCGGCAGTCCTGTTATAAATGGCAATGGTGAGCTTATAGGACTGGCGTTTGATGGTAATTGGGAAGCAATGAGCGGTGATATTTATTTCGACAGTAAATACAAGCGTACTATTTCTGCAGATATCCGCTATATCCTGTTCCTGATGGATAAGCTGGGCGGTGCACAGAACCTTATTAAGGAGCTGAACATTGTAAATTAATAAGCAGGTTTGTAATTTAAAAGCCACAGATTCACAGATTGTTTTAATCCGTGAATCTGTGGCTTTTTTTGCAAAAGATTATAGTACTAGCGTTGTCAGTCTGAGCTTGTCGAAGACTTGGGGGAGCTAAAATTCTCTTTCTTTGAGGGCCTTCGCCCTTAACTATAAAAGTTTACTTAAATAGAAAGCCCTGTAGTATTATTTTATCTGCTCCAGTATTTTCTTAATATCTTTTTTTATACCTTCTCCAATGATTGGCAGTCCCTGTTGCGGAGTACTGATAGCGGTTTTTAAAATTTCAATGTCGTCCGTAGCACTAAACTTTTTATCGTTGTTGCTGTCCAGCCTTACTTTCATTAAAATGTTATTGGTGGCTTCATCAATGTACCAGTCTACGAGCTGAGTATTTTCAGGAGTAATTGAAATCATGTTCTGTCCTGAAAGGTTACTGATATAAACCGTTTCGGCATCCTCATCATTGATATATCCATCATCGTTGCTGTCACTTTCATGAATTCCAAACAGAAGGAACCAGTATTTTTTTGCTTTGTACTCCGCGTTGTAAAAAGGGAAATAAAATTCTGCAATCACTGCTGGTTTCTGAAGCAGTAAGTGGGTGTCTTCGTTCTTTTTGTTGTAAAAAATTATGTTGTTGCAATTGCCGAAATCAAGGGTGTAAAAATTATACCTGTAGCTTCTGTAACTGCCTATATAACTCTCTGTTGAGTACTCCTCAGATGCTTTATTCTTCAGCAATCTGTTTTCATTCTCTTCCACCGTTTTCATACCAAGCGGAATCAGGAGGTAATTGGTGCTGTCCAAATCCATATAATCGCCATAAACCAGTTGCTGTTGCTTTTTGGGTTCGCTGGCTTTTGCGGTGTCATTGGTTACGAGCCTCAGGCCTTCTTGCCCTTTTCGTTTCTTTGTGTCGAACACAACTATGATAATAAGGATCAGCACAGCTCCAATAATTCCACCAATAATAATTCCTAATGCCAGTCGTTTCATTCAGAAGGTGTTTATATCAAGTTTAACGCAAAAAATAGTTTATTGTTGCTTTTCCAGGTGGAGGTAGCAACACAATGGGAAATGATCGGAAAGTTTTTCACGTATTGTTCTGAAATCAGATGCCTTGTAGTCATTGCTATGCAGAATATAATCAATCCGGAAAGAAGGGAACTTTCCCGAATAGGTCCTGCCAAAACCATTACCACTTTCAATAAACGAATCAGAAAGGTTTTTAGAAATGGTATGATAAGCGTAAGATGCCGGAGGGTCATTAAAATCACCACAAACAATAACAGGGTAAGGGGATTTTTCAATATGTTCCGAAACAAGTTCTGTTTGCGTAGAACGTTTTATAAATGCACGTTTTAGCCGCTTTAAAATATTTTTTGAATTCTCAAGTTCTTCGGTTTCATTGTTGTTGATAATGTCTTCAACGAATTTATAATCCCCATACCCGAAATGTATGGATTGCAGGTGAATGTTATAAACCCTGATGGTATCACCATTAACATCAATATCTGAATAGATACAGGTGTTGTTTGTGTTTTCAAAGGATATTTTGCCTTTATTTACTATCGGGTATGTGCTGAAGGTGGCAGCGCCCCAGGAAGCTGCACCTTTTGAGGCAACATATTCCAGGTGGGTGTTTTTTGCTTTCTGCAGGTTAACCAGGTTGTTGAGGTTGTTGCGGGCAGAATCCTTATTGTGTGTGTAAAACTCCTGGAAGCAAATAATATCAGGGCTTTCGTCTGCAATGAGATTGAGCATTTTACTGCGCGTAGTGGTGTCATTGTTCCAGTTGTATAAGTCAAATGACTTTACATTATACGACATTATTTTGATCCGGTTTTTAGACTTGTCTGCTACTTCCGAGGAATTAAACTGTACATATTCCCGAAGTTGGAACCAGCCTGCAAAAACAATAAGCAGGGAATAAAATGCGCGTTTTTTTAATTGCAGTCCCCAGTATAAAACAAATAAAAGGTTAAACATCACCAGAACAGGATAGGCAAGGCCAAACAACGCTATAAACCAGAAGTTTTCGGGGCTTACATGAGGTGCAAGGTAAGACACCAGAATGCTGATTGCTACAATATGGTTGCAGAACATGGCAATAGAATTAAAGAACTGGCGTTTACCTTTCTTTTTTTTCTTTGCCTGTGGTGCTGGTATTGTATTCTGATCTATTGTATTCAACTGCTCTTAAATAAGGATAACAATGTCGCAAAAAAAGTGAGAACTAACAAATTTTATAGTAGCATTAAACCGAGCGTTGTTAGGATAAAGATAATGTGCTGAAAATGCTCTGTAGTCTGTTATCAGATGTTCGGGCAGAGAAGCCGAAAGGCTCATTTTTTATTGCTGGCTTTGAACAGAATGTCTTTTTCGGTTTTTGTTAAACTTTCGTATCCCGATTTGGAAATCTTGTCAAGAATCCTGTCTATTTGCTCTTGTGTGACCTTTTTGCTGTAATTATATTCATCGTCCGATACCGCACGCTTGTATGCTACATTCATTTTGCTTTTTGGGCCGGATTTGAACAATCCTCCTGCCCAGCTTAAAAAACGGGCAATCCAGGCACCAAGGTCGCGCCCTTTTTTATACTGAACAATGTAAATATATCCCATCAGCGCACCACCCAGGTGGGCAAGGTTACCGCCAACATTGTCATACGATGCCAGGCTCAGTATGTCAATAAAAACAACAAACAGGGCTATATATACCAGTTTTACGGGACCCACAAAAAGCAGGTTAAGCCTGTAATTTGGTATTAGGGTGGCTGCAGCAATGATGATAGCAGTAATGCTGCCGGATGCACCAATTACCGAAGCGTTTATATATTGGTGAAAAGCCGGAACATAAACTATCAATATAGTTAACAGGGCACCAGCAATTCCTCCAAGAATGTATAAAGGGATAATCTTTTTTTGTGAGGTATAATCGGATAAAATCTGTCCGAACCAATAGAGCGAAACCATGTTCCACAGAAGATGAAAGGGGGCTTCATGCACAAACATGTATGAAATGATTGTCCAGGGCTTAAAAATAAGCCTGGCAGGGTCTACCGGGAAAGAAACGTTATTCATTATTGCATCGAAAAGGGCGGTAAGCGATAATGAATTGCCGCTTAACAGAAGAAGGATACGCAATATACTTATAACAAGAAAAACCGCGACATTAATAATGATTAACCGTGTAACCGGGTTTCCACTGCGTATTTTGGCTTTTATATCTTCAACAATAGGATTGGCCATAACTGCTAATAAAATTGATTACTTTTTTTCTGCCAATATTTGATTAAAATAAAACCGAAAAGCATGCCACCAAGGTGGGCAAAATGCGCTACATTATCACCGGGAGCTCCTTTTAGTCCGGAAAAAAGTTCAGCTGCCCCGTATAGCATCACAAACCATTTTGCTTTTATTGGTATAGCAAAATAAATATAAAGAAGGGTGTTTGGAAACATCATTCCAAAAGCCAGTAAAATACCGAATACTGACCCCGAAGCCCCTACAACTACCGGAGCGTTCATAACGTCCCTCTGCATCATCACCGCTTCTTCAAGCGGTAGGCCACTTGAATTGATTAAATCCATGGCGTGCTGCATTTCAAAATGTACAATTGTATAGTGGCAAATTGCAGCACCTATACCTGTTAAAAGATAATAGGTCAAAAAGCGCTTCGGTCCCCATACATTTTCAAGTGTGTTCCCGAACATCCACAATGCAAACATATTAAAGAACAAATGCATGAAGTTGCCATGCATAAACATGTACGTGATAAGCTGATAAGGGCGGAAGGATTCCGAAAGCGGGTAATGCAGGCCTAAAATATCTGCCAAATCAACCCCAGCCCTTTCCGCTGACAGTGTTCCCAGGAAAAAAAGCCCATTAATGATTAATAGGTTTTTTACTACCACTGGAAGTAAATTAAAACTATTAGGACGGTATTGTTGATATGACATATTATTTATTTATGTAAGTATATATTGCCAACTGCTCAATTGTACAATTGTTCAATTGTTCAATCATTATTTCTTAAACCTCTTATCCAGCTCATCCATCGAGATGGTTGTTATTGTTGGCTTTCCTGCTGGTGTGCTGTAGGGCATTTTGCAGGCGAACAATTCATCAATAAGACTGTTCATTTCTTCCTGGGTCAGTGCTTTGCCAGCTTTTACCGACATATTTCGTGCCATTGAACGGGCAATGTTTTCACGCTTGTTCAATTTCAGCTCCTGCTGGTTTTGTTTGTAATTCTCAAGTAAACCTTCCAGCAGCACGCTCGATTCATAATTCACTGTCGCAGCCGGAACACCTTGTATCACAATTGTATTTTTTCCAAACTCCCTGATATCAAATCCCAGGCCTTTTATTTCATCCTGCAATTCTTTCACAAGCGCAAAATCTGCCGCATTCAGTTCAAGTGTTTTTGGAAAAAGTTCCTGTTGCGTTGCAGACTGTTGTTTTTCAAGGGAATCCAGCATACGTTCATACAGAATGCGCTCATGTGCCCCTTGCTGATCAATCACCATGAAGCCGGTTTTGATATGTGACAAAATGTACTTGTTGTGCAGCTGATATGTCAGCTTTTTATTGCTTTCGTGGAAGTTATTGTCCCAGTCTGTATCAATAACCTGTTGCGTTTCTTCCTCTTTTTTTACTTCCAGCTGGGGTATTTCACTGCTGTGATTGGTGTACAGCTTTTCCCAGTTGGCCTGATTGGAAAGTTCCCGTGATGAAGCTTTGGTATAATTTTTAGGAGTATCGTTCTTAAACGGATTATAATCAGGGTTCACCTTAATAGTGGGCTGCCTTATGATGCCATCGGCCGGTTTTAAGGGCATATTATACAAATGCGGCTCCTGGTTAAAATCAATGCTGGGCGTAATGTTGAACTGTCCGAGTGACTTTTTAACCGCAGAACGCAAAAAGGCATATACGGCTTTTTCATCCTCAAATTTAACTTCTGTTTTAGTAGGGTGGATGTTGATATCAATCGTTTTTGGATCCACTTCCAGCATCAGGAAATACGATGCATGGCTGTCTTTCGGCAGCAGCTCCTCAAAAGCGCTCTGAACCGCATGGTGGAGGTAAGTGTTTTTTATAAAACGCTTATTAAGAAAGAAAAACTGCTCACCGCGTGTTTTTTTTGCAAATTCCGGCTTGATTACAAAACCTTTTATATTCACAATGCTGGTATTCTCTTCCACGGGCACAACACGGTTGTTGTAAGAGTTCCCGAAAATAGCCATAATCCGCTGCTTCAGCGTGCCTTTGTCGAGGTGGAATATTTCTGTACCGTTATGGTGCAGGCTGAATGCCACTTGTGGATTGGGAATAGCAACGCGCTGAAACTCGTCAATGATGTGACGCAGCTCCACGGAGTCGTTTTTTAAAAAATTTCTGCGTGCGGGAACGTTATAAAACAGTTTTTTAACGGCAATCGAAGTGCCGTCTGGACAAGCGCATGCTTCATGGCTTTTCAGTTCACTGCCTTCAACTTCAATTTTTACGCCTACTTCATCGCCAATACGTTTGGTTTTCATCTCTACCTGGGCAATAGCGGCAATGGATGCCATTGCTTCGCCCCGGAAACCCATGGTGCGTATTGCAAACAAGTCATCCGCCTTGCTTATCTTAGAGGTGGCATGGCGCTCAAAGCTCATACGGGCATCGGTTTCGCTCATGCCACATCCGTTATCTATTACCTGTATCAAGGTCTTGCCGGCATCTTTTACATGAAGTTTTATAGATGTGCTTCCTGCATCCAGTGAGTTTTCCATTAATTCTTTTACGGCAGAAGCCGGCCGCTGAACTACTTCACCGGCTGCAATCTGGTTGGCAACTGAATCGGGTAATAAATGAATGATATCGGGCATGGAAAGCGTTGGTTCTTTATAGCACAAAAATACTAAAAAAAACGGGCTTTGGGCTCATTTGAACAACAGTTCCCGGAGGTAAGCCGGCAGGCTGATGTGGAACAGCTGATGCAGGTAAATGGCGTATAATGCACTAAAAATGAGGGCGAAAGAAAAAAGCAGGCCCATAATTTTGCCAAATCGGTTGCTGCCTTTTACCAGGACCCGAGCCACTAAAAGTTCTACCTGTCCTCCCAGGTAGCTGTATGCAGGGACAAGAATAAATACGAGCACCAGCATGGCAATAGCAGTATATTTGAATGGGTTTAGGTCGAGTTTGTAATGAACAATATAATCGGTAATGTATCCTGTCAGCAGGTTTACGGTCAAAACACTGATCATAAGGACCATGATATTGAAAATTTTTTTATACATAAACAGTTGAATTATCAGATTTTTTTGCGAATTTAAAGCTTAGAAGTTTACAAGGATGTATTGAACCTGGAATGAGTGATTTGTGCGTTGATTATCAGTAAGATAAATTGGGTGGTTCTGCTTCAGGCGTAAATGTACTCATCAACATTCTTTCGTTAATAAGTAAAATCCTGTTTCCGGATTTATTGTGCTTTAGCCATTAATTTTAGCGGATAATATTTTTTGTTTTATTGAATTCCATAATTGTTGATGAAAAAGAAGTTTTTTGTTGTTTTATTTATAGCTGCCATTATCTCTATAAGCTGTATCCAGCTTATTAGCGGAAATTCTTCCACAGAGCTGAAACCGGCTGTGCCTGCCTACCGCTTTTCCTTGTTGCCTCTTAACTACGAGGCAATATATAAACCTGCCACTTGGTGGTATAAACCTGCACGAATAAAGCAGGAACCGCCCTTCTACAGCAAAAATACATCATGGGCCGATTCTGTATTCAAATCTTTAACGCCCGATGAACGTATTGCCCAGTTGTTTATGGTTGCTGCTTATTCGAACAAAGATAAAACACATACTGCCGAAATAAAAAAGCTGGTGAGCCAGTATAAAATCGGAGGATTGATATTCTTTCAGGGCGGGCCTACACGCCAGGCGAAGCTCACCAATGCCTATCAGAAGGTGTCTAAAGTACCTTTGTTTGTTTCCATTGATGCTGAGTGGGGCCTGGCCATGCGTCTTGATAGCACAACTAAATTCCCTCGCCAGATGACTTTGGGAGCTATACAGGATGATAGTCTTGTTTACAGGATGGGGGCTGAAATTGCCCGCCAGTGCAAACGTTTGGGTATGCAAATTAATTTTGCACCGGTGGTGGATGTCAACAACAATCCGCTGAACCCTGTTATCAGTAACCGCTCCTTTGGTGAGGATAAATACAATGTAACGCGCAAAGCGGCTATGTATATGAAAGGGATGCAGGACAATGGTGTACTTGCCAATGCGAAGCATTTCCCGGGGCATGGCGATACGGATAGTGATTCACATAAAACGCTGCCTACAGTAAATTCATCACTTAAACGGTTGGATACGCTGGAATTGTATCCTTTTAAAGAGCTCATTCAGCAAGGCTTAGGTAGTATGATGGTTGCCCACTTGTACATTCCTGCTTTGGATACTACTTCTAACCTTGCATCCACACTTTCCAAAAAAGTGGTGACGGATTTACTGAAAGATACACTGGGTTTTAAAGGGCTTATTTTTACTGATGCTTTGAACATGAAAGGTGTGGCTAAATTTTACAAACCTGGCGAAGTGGATGTAAAGGCGCTGATTGCAGGTAACGATGTATTGCTTTTTGCAGAGGATGTGCCTACAGCGATAACAGAAATTAAAGCTGCCATTACCAGGGGCGAGCTTACGCAGGAGGAAATTGACAAGCGTTGTATGAAGATCCTGCAAGCCAAACAATGGGCAGGGTTGAATCATTACAAGGAAATTAAACTTAAAAACCTGAACAGTGATTTAAATACTCCTGAGGCAGAGCTTATCAACCGTAAGCTTACGGAAGCCTCGCTCACGCTGCTGAAAAATAAAGATAACATTATACCGCTCCAAGACTTAGATACCATGCGTATTGCATCATTGTCTCTTGGGTACAAGGAGCTGAGCCTGTTTCAGAAAACGCTTTCCAACTATGCTCCAATAAAACATTATGGGGTTGATAAGGAAGCAAAGCCTGCTGTATTTGATTCTACGCTGGCTGCTCTTAAAAAATACAATCTTGTAATCATACATGTAAACAATACAAACAATAAGCCGGATAAGGATTTTGGCTTAACGCCCCAGGTGATGTCAATGATTAAGCAGGTAATGAAGCAATCCAAAGTGATTGTGAATGTTGCTGCTAATCCTTACATACTGGCTAAGATGGACAGCCTTCAATTTGCCGATGGTGTAATCATGAGCTATGAAAACAACGATTACAGTGAAAGTTATTCTGCGCAGCTTATTTTCGGAGGTATCGCAGCCAAAGGAAAATTGCCGATAACTCCAAGTCCTTATTTTACGGTAGGCACAGGGATACAAACAAGAGCTGTGCGATTGAAATATACCATCCCTGAAGAAGTGGGTGCTGATTCAAAAAAGCTATCTATGATAGATACAATTGTGCTGAAAGGGATTAAGGATAAGGTGTACCCGGGTTGTCAGATTTTGGTTGCAAAGAATGGAAAAGTGATATATCAGAAATCATTCGGCTATCATACTTACGAAAATCTTATAAAAGTTAAAAATGATGATCTCTACGATTTGGCTTCCATTACTAAAATTGCGGCTACCACAGCTTCCGTGATGAAACTGATGGATGAAAAAAAAATAAATCTGGATGAGACACTTGGTAAGTATTTGCCGGAGCTCGCCAATACCAATAAGCAGGGGATCATACTGCGTGAAATGCTGACACACCAGGCAGGATTGCGTGACTGGATCCCTTTCTGGATGAAAACGGTTGAAAAAGGAGGAGAGTATAAACCAGGCATTTATAATAAAGCCCGTAACGATGATTTCCCAAGGCGTGTGGCGGAGAAACTATATATACACAAAAGTTACGAAGACACTATTTACAAGCAGATCATAGAATCACCTATAAAAGAACGTGGTAAATACGTATACAGCGATTTAGGGTATTATTTCTTAAAGAAAATTATAGAAAAGCAAACCAATGTACCGGAAGAACGTTATGTGATCAAATATTTTTATGCCCCGCTTGGCTTATCTACCATGGGTTACAAACCCCGCGACAGGTTTGACCTGAAACGGATTATTCCAACGGAAAACGATACTAAATTCCGAAAACAGCTTGTTCATGGCGATGTGCACGACCAGGGGGCTGCAATGATGGGCGGTGTTGGCGGACATGCAGGCTTGTTCTCCAACGCGAATGATTTGGCCATCATGATGCAGATGTTTTTGAATAAAGGTGAATATGGCGGTAAGCGCTATATTGACTCAACCACCTTAAATGAATGCACCAAATGCCAGTATTGTGTGGATAACCGCAGGGCCATTGGTTTTGACAAGCCTGAAACCAATCCCGATAAAAACAGTCCGGTATGCAATTGTGTTTCTTATTTAAGTTACGGACATTCTGGTTTTACTGGTACTTTGGCATGGGTAGACCCTTCAAACGGCCTGCTGTATATTTTCTTGTCAAACCGCGTAAATCCAAGCGCGGATGAAAATAAGCTTTCCAAATCAGGCATCCGCAACAAGGTTCAGGAAGTGATTTATGATGCGGTAAAATAAGTCAAAAGTGTCTTAAGTCAAAAGTCAAAAGGGGCTATCTGCCAAAGTATTCCGTAATCGTTACCATTCGTTTATTCGTAACCTGCTATTCGTTATTCGTTGAAATTCGTTATTCGCTGCAGTATTTCGTAAATTTGTATCCATTCGTTTATTCGTAACCTATGAAAATTGGAATTGTTTGTTACCTTACATTTGGCGGTAGTGGTGTTGTAGCCACAGAGTTAGGAAAAGCGCTTGCTGACAAAGGCCACCAGGTACATTTTATTACATATAGTCCGCCTGTGCGGCTGGATTTTTTATCGGGTAATTTGTTTTACCACGAGGTTTCTGTATCTGATTATCCTTTGTTTGAATATCCTCCCTATGAGCTCGTATTATCAAGCAAGCTGGTGGATGTCGTGAAATACGAAAAGCTGGATTTGCTGCATGTGCACTACGCAATTCCACACGCTTCTGCGGCTTATATGGCCAAACAAATACTTGCATCACAAGGTATCCACGTGCCATTTATTACTACGTTACATGGGACTGACATTACACTTGTTGGGAAAGACCCATCGTTTGAGCCTGCCATTACATTTGCAATCAATCAAAGCGATGCTGTAACTGCGGTTTCGCAAAGCCTGAAAGATGATACGTATACAAATTTCCCGAATGTTAAATCAGAGATAAAGGTAATACCCAACTTTATTTGCTTGGAGGATTACAACTTTCAGCAGGGCAAATGCCAGAAAAAAATGTATGCTCCCTATGGGGAGAAGGTATTGATACATGTCTCTAATTTCAGGAAAGTGAAACGTGTGGATGATGTGTTGCGCGTGTTTGATAAAGTACGCAAAGAAGTGCCTGCTAAGCTGATACTCGTGGGTGATGGTCCTGAAAGAGGCAATATTGAGAAGCTTTGCAGGGAACTCGATACCTGTAATGATATTAAATCGTTGGGGAAAATTGTAAATCCCGAACAGATATTATCAATCGCAGATTTATTTTTGCTGCCGTCCGAAACAGAAAGCTTTGGATTAGCTGCCCTTGAAGCGATGGCTAGTAAAGTGCCCGTTATATCTACCAATTCAGGCGGGTTACCGGAAGTGAACGTAAACGGTGTTTCTGGTTATATGAGCAATGTAGGCGATGTGGACGATATGGCAAAAAATGCGATCCATATCCTGAAAGACGATGCTACCCTGAACCAGTTTAAAACAAATGCTTTTCGGCAGGCAAGTAAATTCGATATCGCTAAAATTCTGCCTGTTTACGAAGAACTTTACAGACAGGTAATTGAAAAAAATAGAGTTTAATCTGGTTTATCCTCCCGCCTTTTTAGCCTTATAACCTGCATCAGTCAATAGCTTCAAAGCCTTGTCACGGTGATCGCCCTGTATAAGTATTTCTTCGTTTTTTACACTGCCGCCTACACCACATTTTTGTTTAAGCATTTTGCCCAGTGCTTCCAGGTCGCCACCATTTCCAATAAAGCCGGAAACGCGCGTCACGACCTTCCCTCCACCCATACGATCGAGAAATAGCTTTAGGTTTTGCTGTTGTGGAGGTAATGTTTCCTGAACTTCTTCTTTCTCATAATCGTAGCTGAAGTCTTTATTTGTGGAATAAACAACCCCGTTTTTTTTATCTTTTTTTGACATAAATTTTGATACATTGGTAAATGAAGGCTCTAAACACTAGTAAATATAATATATTTTGAACTTTTTTAAAGCCATAAAAAATAATTTGGTTTAAACGATAGGTTACCTTATGAAATTGAGCGCTGGCAATGAAAGCATAGGATGTCGATTAGCTTGTGTGGTAGGAGTTCTGCTTTCTTGATTTTTTTGTTACTTTTTTCATCAAGGAAAAAAGTAGGCACACAGTACTTCAAAGTTACCTAATTGTCTGCTTTTACTCTAGTGAACGAGCCTCCCAATCCCTGCCGCCAGCTCCATCATCCATGCAATTCCTACATGCATAATGATTCCACCTAAAATAGATTTACTTTCATATGCAATGATACCAAGCACGAGCCCTCCAAAAAAGGAGCTGATGATTTCTCCCAGAGGTTTGCCGAAATGTATAAAAACATAGAAAGCCACCATGGGCAGAATAACCCCACGTCCCAGATATTTTGCAAAAGCAAGAACAATAAACCCCCGGAAAAAGAACTCATTCATGGCCAGGTCAAATCCATAGCTCAATTCAAATAAAGCTCCGTAAGCCCATACATATCCGGTACTGTCCTTAAATGTATTGGCAAAGCGAGGGTAAGCGCGTAAAAAGTCCTGCTGGAATGATGCAAAAATAATTAGTGGAACAAGGCACAGCAACATAATAAAATATGGCCTTAGCAGCACATCCCGATATTTCCATCCATAGAGTTGGGTTTGTTTCCTTTCTCTGAATATCCACCAGATAAATGGAAACAGGAACAATATACCGCCATGTACCAATTGGTTGCTTACTTTTAACCAATAGCTTTTAGAAGCAACTTCTGCATGAGCATTGATAAACTCTGTATGAAACGTAACACCACAGCGTAAAGCATAAACACCAAGAGTAAAAAATATTAAAAATACGAACGAAGTGTTTTGCCAGACATCCCACTTCTTATAGAATGCAGAATACAATAGCAAGGTGCCTCCAAAAGGTAGCATGTAAAGGAGAATTGCGCGTGGATAGTAAGATAATTCCTGCCTGTGGTGCTCTACAAGAATATTGGTAAGTTTAAAATTATACTGAAGAATGATGCACGTTGTAAGAAGTAAAGCAATAGCAAGCAGATAACCCCCTTTCACTTCTGTAACGAAGTACTGACGTACATAGTGATAGAATACTCTCATGATTGGGTTTTCGCTGAATTCATCTGCATTAACGTTTCAATGGATTCTTTTTAAGGTACAATCACTTTTAAGGATTGTGGATTTACTTTAATTGAAATTTCATTACCCGCTTCAATCGGCTCTCCGTCAATATGGGCAATATTTTTTTGTTGCCTGATCACTACCTCCTTACATTTTATAATTTCAAGAAAAGCCGACTGGTGCACGGTTTTTCTAAACAGCCTGAAACCAATGGAAATAGCATTAAAAAACGAAAAGTCTTTCATTATCATTACGTCCATAATTCCATCCGAGATATCAGCCAGCGGGGCTATATACGCATTGTTGCCCCATTGTGAGCCATTGGCAACACTTATAAGGAATGCTTTTTTGGAGTGTACTTTACCTTCAATTACCAGTTCATACTCCTGAGCTTTGTATTTAGGTAGTTCCCGTTGAATAACCTTTAAATAGGATGAAAACCCACGCTTCCCGAATTTTGCAAATTCCCATCCGATGTGTGCATCAAAGCCAACACCCGCAATGTTTACAAAAGATTCATCGTTTAGCCGGATGGTGTCAATGAATTTTTCTTTTCCATTATTTATCACATCCATTGCCTTTTTCAGGTTCAATGGTATCTGTAAATGCCTTGCCAGACCGTTTCCGGATCCTGTAGGTATAATGGCCATGGCAGTAGTGCTTCCGATTAATCCTTTGGCTGTTTCATTTACAGAACCGTCACCGCCAACAGCCACTACAATATCAAAACCCTTTTCAGCAGCCTGCTTTGAAAGTTCTGTGGCATGTTTCGCAGCCTTTGTATAAGCGATCTCATAATCGTACAGCAGCCGGTTGAGTTCCCTGTCAATCAGCTTCTCAATGACCTTTTGCCGGCCTACACCCGAAATGGGATTAACAATAAAACAAATTTTCTTTTTCAAAACAGTTTATTTTATACACTACGAATATATATGCCATGTAAGCCATCCGGCATTATTCCATTACTCCGCTACTTCATTATTCCATCAGTACACCATCTGGTTATTAATCAGGCTCTGCTGATACGTCTGTATAATGGCTTTAATTTTTTTATCCATTTGTTTGGCAACAATAGTATCTTTATAAATCAGGTTGTTGGAAAGCAAACTGTCGGTGGGAAAGTGATGAAGGTTGGTAGTGCCATCACCATCAAACTGAAGAAAATAATTATTCTGAACCAGCTGGAATATCCCATAGTTGTAGGTAAGTGCGAAGCGTGGTGTGGTATGGTCGAAGACACTGTTCCCGAAAGCGAAGTAGGAGGAAGGGTAATGAAGGTAGCTCAACACCGATGGAAGGATGTCTATTTGTTGTGTTAGGGTCGTATCCATGCCTCTCAGGTCATTATTACCAGGCATATAATAGATAATCGGGATCATGTAGTTTCCGATATTGTTTGTATAGAATAAATCGTTGGAAACCCCTGTGTGGTCTGCTGCCAGGACAAACAAGGTGTTTTTGAACCAGGGCATTTTTTTAGCAGTCTCAAAAAACCGTTTCAGGCAGTAATCTGTATACCGTATGCCTTTTTCAATTGGCAGTGAACCACCCTTAAACCGTTCTTTGTAGCGTTCCGGAATGGGGTAGGGGTGGTGCGATGTAAGGGTAAAAAGCGTTGCGTGAAAAGGTTGCTTTTTTTTGTTCAGCGTATTGGCTGTAAACTGCAGGAACTCTTCATCCCATATTCCCCAGTTGCCATCGTAGTCCTTATCATTGTTGTATTCTGTGCGGCCGAAATAATCGGTATAGCCGGCAAGGTTGGCAAATGCATCAAAGCCCATGGTGCCATTGGTGCCACCATGAAAAAATGCCGTATAATAGCCTTTTTGTTTCAGCAGACTGGCAATGCTCTGAATTTGGTTACTACCGTAGGGAGAAGTAATGTAAGGTTCGTTCATCCAGGTGGGGATGCCGGCAATGATGGATGGAATACCCTCTATAGACGTTTTGCCGTTTGAAAACGCATTGCTGAAAGTAAGGCTCTTTGAAATAAGGGAGTCCAGGAAGGGGGTATACCCTTCTGAACGTCCATTCAGCGCCCCGACATATTCTTTAGAAAAGCTTTCCAGTGCAATTACAAATACATTCAGTTTCCTGAATTTTTGCCTGCTGCCCCAGTGTTTGGTATTGTACAGGCCGCGTAGTTCCGCTTCCTCAATATGCCAGCTCTCGGAGGGCTCAATGGCTTTAACATCATAGGTTTTTATAATGCTGAATGGGGTATTGATTACCAGTGGAATGAATTTGGATGAAACGTACTCGCCTGCACTTACAATGCTGATGGGTTTTAGCTGGAACCCACCCCGGTAAATCAATGTGCCGAATGCTGCTGCTGCTACGAATAAAAGTGTTTGGGTACCATACTGTTTCAGGCTCCAGTCCAGTGCTATGTTCCTTTCAATCTTTCTGTACCATACAAACAGCCCATAAATAAGCCCCAGCCAGATCACCAATACGTACCAGTAATCCTTGAGGAATACTGGCAATAGGTTGCCCAAATCATTGCCGATTTCACCGCTGAAAAAATTGAAAACGGAGGCATTGGTGCGTTTCAGGGTAAACTGGAAGTATACCAGGTCCACGCAATTGGCAAGCAAAGCAATGCTGTTGACAAAGAGATAGAGAAACTTTAGGATTCCCCTGTACCAGAACTTTTGCCTTAGCGGAAAAGGAAAAATGTACAACAGGATAAACAGAAAATTCGATAGAATGATAACCGAAAGATCAAAACGGGTGCTTACAAGCATTACCTTAATAAATTCCCAGATGCCTATATCTGAAAAATGGGAATAATTAAAGACGAAAAAAAGCAGTCTGCAAACAGCGTATACGATTAGTAGTAAAAAGAGGTGCTTTACTAAAGTGGTAAGTGTACGAAGGTAGCTTTGCATCAAATAATGGTATCCAACCCTGCAAAATTAGCAAAATTGCTCAAAGAGCTGCCTGCTAATTAAAAAAGCAATTTCCTCAGGGGGCGTTTGGCAGAGGTGCTAAATCAAAACGCTAACAGGTTATTGTTTTGTATATGCTACCGCAACGTTGCTCGTAGCGCCATTGGCCGCCTCGGTATAATTTAAAGTAAAGCCACCGGAAGTAATCGAACCAGAGCCCGTGAAGGTTCTGTCAGCAGCTGGTGCGCCTACCTGTACGGCTGTTTGGCTGGGCAAAGTTATTGTTGTACCTGAAACATCGGCATGTATAAATGCGTTGGAGGTATGGTTGCCGAATTTGGAAAAGTGTATCCTGTTGTTCAAGGTTTTTGAAACACTTACGGTGTCGGTGTAATTCAGGGTTCCGGTAATGGAGTAAGCTCCAGCCAGGGCTTCAGCATCGTTTTTTACAATTATTTTTCGGTTTAGGCTGGCTCTGTTGCCTTCCTTATCTGTAGCGATGTAGGTAATGGTATAAGTGGCGGTGTAGTTGGTGTTTACATATCCGCTGATGGTTAGCGGGGCATCAGCATCCCCTTCGTCTGAAATAGTAGCTCCTGGCTCGGTATAAGTCCCCTGTAAAGAAATTACCATTGTTTCAGGACCATTAAGTGTAATTAAAGGTGCTTTTGTATCCTCTTTCTTGCAACCTAGACTTAGCAATACCAAGCCCAAGGGCAATAATTTAATAAAACAAAGCGTATTTATTTTATTCATAAGTGCGTAAGCAGAATTACTGTAAAAATAGTAGAATTTTTACAAAAAGCAATCAATAAAAAAAGCCCCGTACATGTACGGGGCTTTTTTATAAAACTAAGGGTTTTTATTACATTTTTGTAAATGTAGCTGTGCAAGATGCGCTACCAATACAAGGAGATGGGTTTGTTATAGCATCTGTGTAGGTGATAACAAATCCGTTTGAAGTAGAATTTCCACTAGTTGAGCTAAAAGTATGATCTGCTACATCGCAGCTTCCACCATTGTTCGTTCCTATACCAACAGCAGGTTGATTAGGGATTGCAATGTCTGTTCCTGTAACCATTGCATAAATAGCAGTGTTGCCAGCATAATCAGCAAATTTGCTGAACATCAGCTTGTTGTTTACAGTTGTAGAAGCCGTAACCGTTTGGTTGTAGTTGAATGTAGAACCACCGCAAACGTCAACAACAGTATAAGAACCAGCCCAGTCTTCAGCGTCATTTTTTACAATAACTGTTCTTGTTGCAGTTCCAACATTACCAGCAGCATCAGTTGCTGTATAAGTAATAGTGTAAGTTCCGGCAAGGTCAACGTTTACTGTTCCAGAAACTGTAGGAGTAACTTCGCCATCTTCATCATCTGTTGCAGTTGCACCCTCTTCTGTGTATGTTCCCTGTAGAGAAACAGTTTTTGAAGCATCACCAGTTAAAGTAACAACTGGAGCAGTTGTATCTTCTTTATTACAAGCAGTAAATAATGCGCCTAAAACAAGGGCCATTGCAGATAAACTTAAAATATTTTTTTTCATTTCGTAAATAATTTTTGGTTGTTAATATTATTTTTAGTACATTATAATTTTTTCGCGGGACAAATATAATACAATTTTTATCATTTTTGTCAAAATAATTTGTTTTGCTCAAAAAGATTTTAGTAATTTTGCACCCGGTTAACCAAAAAAACTAAAAAACAAAATGAAAAAAGTACTTACACTAGTTGCCGTTGCAGGCATGTTCTCATTCGTTGCTTGCGGGCCAAGCGCTGAAGAAATCGCTAAAATTGAAAAAGCAAAGCAAGATTCAATTGCTGCTGTTGAAGCTCAAAAAGCTGCTGAAGAAGCTGCTAAAGCTGAAGCTTAAGCAAAAGCAAAAGCTACTGCTGACTCTATTGCTGCTGCTGAAGCAAAAGCTGCTGAAGAAGCAAAAGCTGCTGAAGAAGCTAAAAACAAAAAAGGCGGTACTAAAAAAACTGCAACTCCAGCTGAGAAAAAGCAGGAAGAAGTTAAGAAAGTTACAGGAGGAAGAGGTTAATCTTCATTTTTTTAATCTTTCACAAAAAAAGGGGGTACAGGATTGCTGTACCCCCTTTTTTTATGCTACTGAAAATATTTTTATAATTTTTTATTACAAATTGAAAATTAATGTAGTTTTGCGCCCAGTTTAATTAAAATCACTAACCATAAAAATGAAAAAAGTATTTACATTAGTTGCCGTTGCTGGTATGTTTTCACTTGTTGCTTGCGGACCAAGCGCTGAAGAACTAGCTAAAATTGAAAAAGCAAAGCAAGATTCAATTGCTGCAGTAGAAGCTCAAAAAGCTGCTGAAGAAGCTGCAAAAGAACAAGCTCGTCAGGACTCTATAGCGCAGGCTGCAAAAGCTGCTGAAGAAGCAAAAGCTGCTGAAGAAGCTGCAAAAGCTGCTGAAGAAGAAGCTAAGCACAAAGGTAAAAAGAAATAATTTTTGCCTTTTCTGCACAAAAAAGGGCAGTCTCTACATGAGGCTGCCCTTTTTTTATTCAATGCATTTATAGCTCCTGATTTATTCCTTTTTTGCCGGTTTGGGCGGTAGGGGTCCCCGTTTGTATATAATTAAGCCATTCAAAAAATTACGCAACAGCTGGTCGCCACACTCTTTGTAATTGGGGTGTGTCGGGTTGCGGTAAAGCGCATTCAGTTCACTTTTAGATAGCTCAAAATCCGCTAATTTTAGTATCTTTATTATATCATCGTCTTTTAGCTCCAGCGCTACGCGCAGCTTTTTTAATATGTCGTTGTTTGTCAGCATTACAAAGGTTTTTTTATGGATAGTAAATGTATAAAATAAAATTGGAACGGTTTATGCTATGGAGAAAGTATCAGAAAGTAAATTGTTTAACTTAAAATAAAATTCAAATGAAAAAGGCACTGTTCTACATAACAACTATAGGAAGTAGCTTGTTGTGTTCCCCGGTTTTCTCTCAGAAGGAAGCACCGGATTCATTAGGGTTACCAGGTGATAACCTGAATCTTTATGCAGTTTTGGATATTTTCCAGAAATCCGAAACCCTTGAAGGATTCGAAAAAACGCTCAATACAGAAAATTCCAAAGTAAATAACCTCGACCTGAACAACGATGATAAAACTGACTACATACGGGTAATCGATAATGTTAAAGGTACTGCACACGCTATTGTTCTTCAGGTAGCTGTGAATGCAAAAGAGAATCAGGATGTGGCCGTGATAGAGGTGGAAAAAGACAACGATGGCAATGTTAAAATCCAGATAGTTGGTGATGAACTGCTTTACGGCAAAAACTATGTGGTAGAACCAAAGCAGGAAACCGATAAAAAACGCATGGGCTCTACTCCGAACCCTGGTTATTCAGGTGGAACTCAGGTAACCAATGTTACCAATAACTATTACAACGATAATACCACCAATTATAATAATGGTGCTTACGATTACTGGTACCCTGCATCCAGCTGGGCCATTGTAAGGTATATGTATTACCCTTCTTATGTGGTATATACATCACCGTGGAGCTGGGGTTATTACCCCTGGTATTGGAATCCGTGGAGGCCAATGTTTTGGCATTCATACTATTACGGATGCATCTGGCCTCATTATGACCATTATTATGGTTGGTATTACAGGTCTAACTCAATATACAGCAATGCAGCCCATGACTATTACTATGGACAAAGAAGATCAACATCACAAACTGTAAGTCAGCGAAGGAATGACGGTGGTTACAGGCAAACCTACAGCCGCCCTGATTTAGCGTCAAAAGAGATGAGCAAAGCCCGCTCTGAGGGTAACAAAACGGATCTGAATAGTGCCAGAGCGGTTAATAACAGTAGCTCTAAACAGGAAAGGGGAGCGGGCACTAATCCATCGCGCGATGCGGCAGGATCGGCAAAAAGTAACAGAGGTGATTCGGAAGCGGTAAAAGCCAATTCTACACCTGCAAGAGCTGAGTCGTCTTCAAAAGTGGAAAGTTCTTCACCTTCAAGGGCTAGTAAACATTCCGGCAGCAACAGGGCTTCAGGTTCGGGCAGCGGGTCAGTGAAACAAAGTTCGGGTTCACAACGCTCATCCGGCTCTCACATGTCAGGAGGTAGCGGAGGCTCAAGAAGCTCCGGAGGCGGTGGTGGACGTAGCGGTGGAAGCAGCGGTGGTGGCGGTGGAAGAAGGTAAAAAAAACAACGTTTTAACCAAAAGTCCCGTTCTGATATGGTCAGATCGGGACTTTTTACTTTAATTAAGCTCATCCATCGGCTTCGCCCGGCATGACAATTAGTGGTGTGTTCTGGTTTAGAAGGGTTACCCTAATAATTCAATAAATTACCAATGACTTCCCCTACTTTTACTGCATTTGGCAGCATGGTAGCCTCCAGAACCGAATTTAAAGGTATTGCAGGCAGGTTTTCTGAGCCTATAACCTCTACGGGTGCGTCCAGGTAATGAAAACAGGCTTTTGAAATCCGTCCTGCCAGGGCCTGGGCAAAACTGTTATTATACGGTTCTTCAGTTAAAACGATGCATTTGCCATGTTTTTTTACAGATGCAAACACCGTTTCTTCGTCCAGGGGGTTAATGGTACGTAGATCAACAATTTCCACCTGTCCCGGATAGTTTTTAGCCGCATTTTTGGCCCAGTAAACGCCCATTCCATAGGTAATAACGGTTAAAGTCGACTCTGAACCTTCTGTTTTCTCCCATTTTCCGTTTTCCGGCTTCCATTTTCCGCTTACTTCCTGAACCATCCTGGCTTTACCCAGAGGAATGATGTAATCTTCGGCAGGCTCAATGGTTTTTGCATCTTCGGTGCCTTTGATTTTACTCCAGTACAGCCCTTTATGTTCCAGCATCACTACCGGGTTAGGGTCGTAATAGGCCGCTTTCATCAGGCCTTTCAGGTCGGCACCGGTGGAAGGGTAGCAGATTTTAATACCTCGTATATTAGAAAGTACACTTTCCACGCTTGAAGAATGGTAAGGTCCGCCACTGCCATAAGCGCCAATCGGTACACGTATGATGCAGCTTACCGGCCATTTTCCGTTGGATAAATAGCAGGAACGGCTCACTTCTGTAAACAGCTGGTTCAGACCCGGCCATATATAATCGGCAAACTGGACTTCTACAATGGGTTTGCAGCCCGCAGCGCTCATTCCTACCGTGCTTCCTATGATAAATGCCTCCTGGATAGGGGTATTGAACACGCGGTGGTCTCCAAATGTCTGGGCCAGGGTGGCTGCTTCGCGGAATACTCCACCTAAGCGGCCTCCAACATCCTGTCCATATAGCAGGCTTTCCGGGTGCTTCTCCATCAGCTCGCGGATGGCGAAAAGTGCCGAATCCACCATTACGGTTTTGTCCTTCCCTTTCGGTTCGCGCTCCCCTTTTTCTTCGGTTACCGGTGTTGGAGCAAACTCATGGTTCAAAAGGTCTTCCGGCCTGGGATCTTCTGCGGCAAGCGCTTTCTGGTAGTGCTCTTCCACATTTTGTTTTGCTTTGGCTTCAATGGCAGTTAATTCCGCTGTATCAAAGCCTGCAACAAGCAGCTGGTTCCTGAACCTTGGGAATGGATCACGTTTTTGGGCTTCTTCCAGGTCATCGCGGTACCACTCCTTGCGAACACCGGATGTATGGTGGTTCAGCAAGGGTACTTTCGCATGGATGAGGAAAGGCCTGCGTTCCTTACGGATGATAGCAAGCACCTCTTTAATGGTGTTGTAGGATTTAATAAAATCAGTGCCATCAATGGTACGTGTTTCCAGTCCTTTAAAGCCCCTTGCATACTCGGTAGCGTCCTGGGCACGGATTTCTTTGGCATTGGCCGAAATGTCCCACTCATTGTCCTGAACCAGGTAAAGTATGGGCATTTTTTTGAGTACTGCCATCTGGAAGGCTTCTGCCACTTCACCTTCGGTAATGCAGGCATCGCCTAAAGAGCAAACGGCCACAGGCTTTTCGTCACCATAGTCGGGCAGCAGCTTTTGTTTTTCCAGGTATTGGATACCCATGGCTACCCCTGTGGTAGGGATGGCTTGCATTCCCGTTGCAGAAGATTGCATGGGGATTTTAGGAAAACCATCTTTTTTAAGGCTGGGGTGAGAGTAATAGGTTCTGCCGCCTGAAAACGGATCGTCACGTTTGGCAAGCAGCTGAAGCATCAGCTCGTAGGGCTGCATGCCAATTCCCAGCAACATACTGTCGTCACGGTAATAAGCCGATAAATAATCCTGTGCTTTTAGCTGAAGGCCCAGGGCAAGCTGTATGGCTTCGTGCCCGCGGGATGTAGCATGAACGTATTTGGCAGTGACCTCTTTGTTTGCCTCATACAATTCGGCCATGGCTTTGGCGGTACACATCAGCTCAAAAGCTTTCAGCAGCACCTCTTCAGCAACTGTAGAATCAATTTTTCTTTTATTGTCGGCTTGTATCTGTGACATCGTATCGGAAATATTACGGTTCTTTGCTTTGGTTTGAGTGCCGGCCAGTTCAGTAAATTGCTGCCAGCCGGACTACAAAGATAAGACATTGCCGGAAACAGCAAGTTTTTAAAGCCTATCTTTCATTACCGGCCGTCAGGCAATCTGAACAATTGAATGTTCATATTTTATGGGTTTTACATTATTTTACAAAACTCTTATATTTTAAAATTGTACTATCTTTGAAACTTACGATAATTATTCATAATATCGTATGGTTTTTTAGCTCCGGAATCTTTTAAGCTAAATCGATTGAAAACGGTTACAGGTTATTGTAGTGTTATGAAAAAACAGGTTATTAAAACAGGTACTCTGCTTGCTTTGTTTTTATGGCTTGTAGCACCATTGGGGCTCGATGCCCAGGTGTTCTGGACCGAAAATTTCGCCAACGGCTGTGCCAGCAATTGCGATGCAGGCAGCTATACGGGCACAAATGGTGCATGGACTGTTACCAGCACCGGCACCAATGGGAGCGATAACAACCCCTGGTATGTAAGCTTTGCCGAACAAGGTTCTGCTGCAGGTGTCTGCTCTGTAACTCCGGGTACTACCAACGAATGCCTTCATATAGGCTCAAATTTCAATGTTTTTGGCGATCAGGGTGCTACGTTTTTAAACACAGGCCTTTCCGGCACATTTAACATTCTTACCGATTTAAGGGCGGAGTCGCCTGCTATCAATTGTACCGGGCAATCGAATATCACGTTGTCCTTCAATTACATTGAAAATGGTGATGGCACCAACGATAATGCAACTTTGTGGTATTTTGATGGCACCACCTGGTCGCAGCTTGTGGATTTGGCCAAAACAACGGCTTGCACACCCACCAGCAGTACCTGGACCACCTACAGCCAGTTATTGCCTACAACAGCAGGAAATAACCCGAATGTGCGCATCGGTTTCCGCTGGGTAAACAATGACGATGCAGCTGGGGAAGATCCCTCCATTGCGATTGATGATATTACATTGTCCGTGGGTACTGTAGCCACTGATTCCATTACAACCGGGGCCATTTCAGCAGGGCCTTTCTGCGGTTGCGATACCATCAACGTACCCTTTGTAAGCACAGGGACCTTTAATGCCGGCAATATCTATACCGCGCAGATTTCGGATGCTTCCGGAAGCTTTGCTTCTCCACTGGGGATAGGTTCATTACCAAGCACGGCCAACACTGGAATTGTAAGTACTGCCTTGCCTTGTAACATGGCTTCGGGAACTGGTTACCTGATAAGGGTGATAAGCTCATCACCGGCTCTTGTAGGCGATGATAATGGTACTGCTTTCACCATCAATGCTGCTGTAACACCTACTGTTAGTATTGGTCTTTCCGGTCCGGGAGTGTTGTGCCAGGACACGGTGGTGTTTGCCGCAACCGTTACCGATGGCGGCACTTCCCCAAGTTTTCAATGGCAGGTAAACGGTGTCAATGTAGGTACGGATTCCGTTGCATATGATCCGAACGCAATATTGCCGGTAGGCGATGTAGTAAGCGTAACGCTTACTTCCAATGCTCTCTGTGCCACGGATACGGTTGTACAAGCCCAGATTGTGGTTAGCTGTACGGATGTTAGCGTAGGTATCGTGGCCGGAAGCCCTTTCTGCAGCTGCGACAGTGTGGATGTGCCTTTCACAAGTACCGGATTGTTTACAGCCGGAAATGTATATACTGTTGAGCTTTCCGATTCTACCGGAAGCTTTGCTTCACCTGTTACTATCGGAAGCCTGTCAAGTGTTGCAAACAGCGGTACTATCAGCGCCCAGATACCTTGTGCAACCGGTAACGGAACCAATTACCTGATACGCGTAACCAGCTCTACACCTGCCGATACAAGCGCTTCCGTGGTAAGTGCGCTTACCATTAATACCGTTGCTACACCTTCCGTTACAATGAGCACCACTTCAACAACCGCCTTATGTATAGATACGGCTGTAACGTTTACTGCTGTTCCGTTTGATGGTGGTACCGCACCAACGTACCAGTGGCAGCTGAATGGCGGCAATGTGGGGGGCAATTCACCGATATTTACAACAAATGGTACTTTCTCAATGGGAGATGTGGTTACGGTGATCATGGTGTCCAATGCGGTTTGCGCTGTGCCGGATACAGTGCAGGATTTTATGATAATTGATTGTCCGCAGATAGAGATCCCCAATGTGTTTACACCCAATGACGATGGCATCAATGACCTGTTCCGTGTGAACCTTAGCGGAAGGGCTTTGAGCAATTTCCGGATTGAAATTTATGACCGCTGGGGGCTTCTAATCTTTTCTTCTACCAGCATCAACAACAAATGGGATGGCCGCACTACATCCGGTAAAAAGGTTGTTGACGGTACTTATTTCTATATCGTTGAGCTGAATAGCGAAACGTATAAGGGGCATGTGATGGTACTCCAATAATAATTTCTTATTGCTTTTCTAAGTTGCTCGCAAAGGCGCAAAGACGCGAAGTTGTGAAGGTGGTTAGTTTATACCAAGCATTAATTATAGAGCCTTGGTGTTATACTATATTGTTTCCACAATGACGCAAGGCACAGCGATTTACTGTGATGCGGTTGAGCGCTTATTTTATTGCATTGTTTGTTCAAGTACCATGGCATGTGCCATCCAGCAATCGGAAAATTCAGTTCCTATTTCGTGACCATTGATGCATGTCCTGTTGGGGCCATCCATGCCATCTAATCCGAAGCATCTGTTGAGCCTTGAGGAGTCTTTGTGATGTATTGAATTGGTCAAATCATTGATATTGATAATTATTTTCCCTTTACTACCCCCGTAATGGTCACCGTTACTGATGATATAAAAGCCCTTGGGAACCATATCCTGAGCGTCAACATCACTGATTTTGCTTAGGATCTATAAAGATTTGCTGTGGAATTATCGTACCTAAACTCGATAAGGTTATATGGATAAACCAATAAAGGAAAAGGAGGATTTGAAATAACAAGTCCATTCACTGCATTGATTGTTTATAAGAAATTATTATTATTGCTATCTGTCCAAACGAAAGTGTATCGTTGATTTATCTCATTAAATGTGGGATAACTATAATTGGGATTGACAGAAGGTATGGAACTGATAATAGTGGTATTTCCAGTTGTAATATCAATTGAAACGAAGTACGCTGTTTGGGTACTATTGTTTCATTCTAAGCCGTAAAGATTACCGGAAACATTATCATAACGTATTCCACCAACATTGTATCCCAAAAGTGGCTTAGAAAGTATTATACCTGTCACCGCATCTAAACAAAACAAACATTTATTGTTAAGACTATCTATAGCGGCAAATATGTATCTATGATTTAAATCGTCAAATGTTGTATCGTTAGTTAAGTCTCTGATATTGAGGTGGTTGATTGTGCTGTAGATAAAATTTGTGGGATTAATGGAAACAAAATCTGCTCCACCAACCGAAAATGTGGTGTCAGCATATATGCCATAAGGAATTCCTGTAGAATTGTCAAATTCCATTAGTGAAAATCCTTCAATCCATTGTGGATTGTATAGAATAGCACCACTAACGGCATCAATACCAAACAAATTGCCATTATGGTTTACATCTTCACCATAAAAAACGAACCTTTTGTTTGTTTATCGAAAGTGTAATTATCACCTGTAACCCAACGAACTCCTGGAATACTGTCAATAATTGTATAATTACAATTAGTAGGATTTTGAACGAAATACTCCACTTGAGCAAATAGAAAATTGCAACAACTAATAAGAATAATAATAGAGTATATCCTTTCAAGTGCTTATTTTTTAATAACCTTCCCAGTTAGCACCACTCTTTCATTTACGGCTTTTACAAAATAAACACCTGAGCCGAAACTGTTGCAATCTACTGTAATATTGCCAGTAGCGTTTTTATTGGTATAAGCAGTGCGGCCAGCAATATCAATAACCTGCAAATTAAAGGTTTGTTGCGTAGGTAATTTAATGTTAAAGGTTGCGTTTGCAGGATTAGGATAAATAGGAATTAACATTTGGTTATATTCTTTTATACCAGTTGCAGAGCTTAAGCTTATGGCATCAATGCCCATTCGTAAAGCCCCTGAGGTATTTGTTATGGAAAAAGTGCCAATGGAGTCATCGTCAATTGGTAAAAATTTAATTAGATGCGAACTTGCAGTAGCCGTAAATGTTATGTTTCTAAGCTCCCAAATGAATGAAATACTGTTATATGCAGCTTCACTATGAGTTGGCTGAGTGATGCTTGCTAAAATTGTATCAAAATAAACAGCCCAAGAACCTGATTTATCTAGTGCATTGTCTTGTTTCACAACTGATTGATGTAAACTAATTGTATAAGTTTTTCCTACCTCTAAACCAGAAAGAGTTTGCATAATTCCTTCTTGAAAAGTTTCACCAACTAAACCACTCACAAATGTGGAACCAGAGTATGGTGTTCCCTTAATCCCAGCATTCGCACTTATATCATCGATACCTGTTAAATCGGGCGTAGCATCTCCGATACCTGTTGCTATACAATTTACATCATCATACGGAACATTCTGCCAATTGGGAGGCAGAGCACTAATGCCTGGAGTACCTCCCTCTAAATCACCATTTACAAATTGCTGGGCTATGTTAGTATTGACAAACAGAATAGAAACGCACATGCTAAAAACAAACTTGTTTTTCATATGTTTAGGTTTTAAGAAATAATAAATTTATTAAACTGAATAATAGAATGCAAACTAACTATATTTGTTGTAAGACATTAAAAATCCCAACCTATCAAAAGATAGGTTGGGAGCATTTTACTTTTACTGTTTTATCATTTTCTTTGTTGAAATGATCTTGCTATCTACTACAAGTGTATAAGTATAAATACCATTTGTTAAATCATTTGCAAATACATTTAATTGTCCCTTGCCTTTTTGAACAAGCTCAATAGATTGAATTAGTTTGCCATTCGAATTATAAAACAGCATCTGTGCTTTTCCAGTATTATCTGGTAAAGTATAATTGATGGTTGTTTGCTCAGCGAAAGGATTTGGAACATTTTGTTCTAATACTATTGATTGAGCATCATTTAGTTTTACATCTATTTGTTGCAGTGGTTGTGATTGAGGTTCGATTGAACCGATGTGCATTGACCGTGTTGCATTACAACAATTATTTATTGAAGCTTGCAATTCATTGAGTCGATTTTCAAACATTATGGTATTTGTTGTAATTTGGTTTTGTAATTCACTATTTACCAAATCTTGATTATTTACTTTTGCTTGCAAACTGTCAATTTTTTGCTGTTGTTCCTGAATGCCTTTGGTCAAAAATGCTATGAGTTCAATATAGTACACAGATTTATAAGTCAAAGCAGGACGAACAATATTCCCAGAGCTATCAACTTCTTCTGGTTTAGACGAAGTTGCTACTATTTCAGGGAGTATTTGTTCTAAATCTTGTGCTACGAAACCATGTTGTTTAGCAGAAGGAAAATTTAATCCCCAGACATTAGCTGTATCAAAATAATACGTTTTAGGTTTTAATTGTTTGATAATAGCTAATGCATTTTGAATGCTATCAATGTTCGTTTTGAATTGTTGGTCGGATGACCATGCAGAAGCGGTACATTTGGCTGTGCCATTTATATCTAACGTAGCGGTTGGGCTTGGAGTTCCAATGCCTAAATCTCCAGCAATATACGACTTAGCGGCAGCAACACTATATAGAGAATAATTATTTGCGCTAGCTGAAAGACTTCCTAAATACAAACTATAATTCGTAGTGGCTCCGGTTGCATTAGCATAGACTCCATAATTAGTACTCCCTCCTCCACTAGCAGAAAAACTTCCTGCATAATTTGAGCCAGAGCCGGTTGCAATAACTCCATGAACAGCCTGGCTTAAAGTATTGGTAAATACATCTAACTGGTATGAAGGTGATGGCTGTCCAATCCCTACTTTGCCTTCAATTATGGCCCCATTCGCTGGTGCAGCGGTAGTCCCGGAATAGGTGTTCCCCACGGCAAGATTTCCTTCTATATCAAGTTTGCTTGCAGGCGTAGTTGTGCCAATACCCAAATTGCCTGTAGTTAACAGTCTCATTTTTTCGCTAAAACTCCCGCTGCTGACATTCCCACCGCCCAGGTTGGTAGTGCTCCAAATACCAAATATCATTGGAGTGGCTGAGCCCGTAGCAATTACCGGATATGTACCAGCTTTCTTTACAAAACCTATTCGGGAATTGCCAGCAGCATCGGCTCCAACAAAAGTGCCTTCTGCATTTGCATAAATATTTCCGCTAACTTCAAGTTTTTCACCCGGAGTTGATGTGCCAATACCTACATTCCCTAAATAATTAATACGCATTCGTTCATCAAAACTTGTTCCGTTAAATGTTGGAAATAAAATATCTTTATCGATATTCACGCATCCAAAAACAGCATGTTTATCAGCAGTCTGCTGGCCTACAGCGGCTGCATCATTTATTTGTAAACCTACACCGAATGTACTCCCTGTGCTAATATTTCCTGCGGAAATAATATTTTTTATCTGCAAACCATAGGCAGGGGTGGTTGTTCCAATTCCTACTCTATCTGTATTGACCGTTGAATAAATGTAAGGCGAACTTAGTGTCCAGCCGGTTTGCGCGTTCATATTGCCGAAAGCAAAAGCTGCCGTAATTACAGCAAAAAATAATCGTTTCATTTTCATGTTTGGATTTTTTTTAAGTTTCGTGCGAATGTATAAAAATTTCCACACATATAGATGAATGGATGTTTTTTTTATGTAAAATGTTAGATTTTATAGAAGAATGGTTTTTTTGGCAAAAATTAATCAAAAGGTTATGACTTGAAAAAGAAAAGGGATTATAGAGGTGCAGAAATGAAGAGGAGGTTTACCTCAACAACGTCACAGTCCCTTTATAATCAACATACTCCCCTTTGGATGTTTTGAAGCGCACAAGGTATACATACACACCAAACGGGCTTTTTTTGCCTTTTTCTGTGCCGTCCCAGCCTTCGGTAACGGTATTGGTGGTAAATACCTGGTCACCCCAACGGTTGAATACGGAGAACTCGTATTCTGTAAAATCAATGTAGGTGGTTACGGGTATAAAAATGCGGTTTCCTTCACCGTCCGGGTGAAAGGCATTCGGAACAAATACACGTGCATCCTGGTAAGCCTCAGCAATGTTGGAAAGGCTGTTTTCTGTAAACGTGTATATATTGCCCGGGCCTTCGAGGGCTTCAATGTAATAGTTAAACACACCCTGTCCTTGTATGTATGCTGCAACATCATCTACATAAGTATAGGAACCACTGTTCGTAAACGGTATGTTTGCAATAGGCGTTGGGTCCATGATACCATCTATGCCCCTGTATATGTTATAAGAATCAACGGTCCCTGACCAGGTTTCGTAATCGTTCCAGGTGAGGGTGTTTTCAGATGTTACACTGTTGCCAACAGCAGTCAGTAAAATAGTCCGGCCGATATTGGTTTCCATGCCGTCAAAGCCACAGCTGTCGATATTGATGATTTTGTAATAGTAGCTGTAATTGTCTGTAAGTACATCGGAATCGGTATAAACCAATGGAGTTACGGTGGTAGTGGCCAGCAATCCAACCTGCTTGAAGTTGGCTGTAACATTGTCGCGGGAACGCATGATTTTATAGCCTGAAGTAGATGCGGCTACATCTATGTGACAGGATATTTCTACCTGGTTAGGGTCAATTACGCTCACTTTGCGAAGGTAAGAGAAGGCTGGAGGTATTGGAGTGGCCGAGTAATAGGTAATACGGTTGGAAGAGGCCGTTTTGGTGCCGGACGAATCAATTGCCTGTACTTTGTAATAATAGGTTGCCTGCGGTGCCAGACCAGATGCAGTATACGTAAGCGTAGCCGGATCAACCGTTCCGATTAAGGTGAATGGACCTGCAATGCCGGTTGTGGACTCAAAAATATTGTAACCTGCCAGTCCGGTGCCGATGGTGCTATAAGCAGTCCAGTTGAGCACTACGCTGCGTGCGCAGATTTGTGGTATGGAGGTCAGGAATATGGTGTTTTTGGCTGTTCCTATTGGACTGATATTGCCACAGCTGTCGAATGCCGCCAGATAATACTCTTCAGAACCGGTCTCGGCATCCGACAGGGAATAGGTGAAGTTTACGTTGTTGATTCCATACACTGTATCAATCGGTATTTTTGCTGCCCCAATGAGCTTGTACACTACATACGCTGCTACATCCGCGGCAGGGTTTACGTTCCAGCTCATGGTGGCATTGTTCGAGTCATCTACACTCAATGTATCAAAAACAGGAATGTAGGGCACAATGATGTTCTGGAAAATACCTCCATCCACTGTAGAAACAGAGGTGCAGCCTATATTATCGGCTATCTCAACACGGTAATTGATAGTGGCGTTGCAGGCCTGTATGGTATCAATATAACTTGTACTGGTGGTGGTGCCGGTTATGTTCCATACGCCCGTTGGGTTTTCTTCGTAGATGGTGTAAACACCCAAAGAAGTAGAAGGGTTGGGTGTTGATATCGGGTTCCAGTTCAGCATGGCTGTACCATTAGCCGGGTTATTGACATTGAGGAGCATAGTGCTTACGGTATCATCGGGAATGGAATACACCTGCCCGAAGCAGCCGGAGCGTGTTCTTACAAAATAATATACCTGACCTGTAGTTGCATTGGCGCCTGCATGTGTATAGGAAGTGGTGGTTAAGCTGTAAGCCAGGATGCTGTCGATGAGTGTGAATGGCCCCCCAGGACTGGTTGATGAATAAATGAAATACCCGTTAAATGTACCTTCCGGGTCGGGTGGTGCGGCCCAGGTAAGTGTTACATCGCCATTCGGTAAAACAGAAGCACAGCTTATTTCAGGTGATGGCACAATAGGAGTGGCCAAAACCGTGATAGATACGGTGGAGATGTTTTCGGCAGGAGCAGGGCAAAAATCATCTTTTACCCTGAAAACAAAGGTGTAGGTATTGGCTTTGGTATTGCAGGTAGAATTGTAAGAGATGTGATTGCAGGTTGTTTGCCAGTTAAATGTTGTTGAAACATTTGTTGGGGATGATGTAGGCAATGAGCTCGACAATGTAGCACATGGCGGGTTCAGGCAGCCCGAAGAGGCATTGGTGAAATTGGTGCCAAACTGGGTTCCGGAAGCATTGATGGTCAACGATTGCGGTGTTACCCCATCGGCAAGCATTCCCGGATCGTTACCATTTAAGGTAAAAGTTACCAGCGTACCGGCCTGAACTGTAGCCTGGTAGGAGCTGTAGGTAACGGTTGGCATATCGTTGACAGCACAAGGCAAAAGCACCACTTGTATCTCCCGGTAAATTTCTGCCACCAGTGTACCGCATTTCCAGGCTTCCACTTTAATGTTGGTAACAAAATAGCCTTGTGTATACGATGTAAACGAAATTTCCCCTGTAGCCTGGTTGATGGATGCAGGAACGTTTGCCGGGTTTTGAGTAGTTCCCGGCAAAGGGCTGTTGTATGAATAACCAGAAGTAAATGGCACAGGTGCAGGATTGGTGCCTAACGAATAAATACCGGTAAAATCGTCAAGAGGCTCGGCCCATGAATAGGAAAGGGAATCCAGGTCCGGGTCAAAAGCGTTGTGGTTGTATTTGAAAGGCGCGCCAACACAAATAACTGTGCTCGGGCTTTCCAGGAAAGTAGGTGAAGAATCAAAGCATGGACCGGCATTCTGTCCGTTGTAGGCATACATTACAGCACGTAAAGTAAATCCATAGGAATTAGCACTTTGCAGGTTGGTAAGCGAGCCATTGCGGCAGCAATCGGAATAGGCAAATATCCAGCCTTGCGCAGGTGGGACACCGGCAAGTGTTGTGGGTGCCGATTCATACACGGTTTCCTGAACTGCACCTGCCACCGGGCTTCCGCTTGTGGGCCAGCCGGGCTGTGACTCAGCATTGGTACAGGAAATGGTTGGTCCGGCAATGTTGCAGGAAGGTGAAATATCCGTTTGTACGACCTGGTTCAATGATATATCGGTTACCGAAGGATGGTTGAACACCTTCATCTGGATGGCGGCAGGTATGTCAATACCATTACAATCGCGGTAAAGCTTGAGTTTGAAAATGTATTGCCCGTTCCCCTGGCACTCCCAGGTAATTTCTCCACCCATGAGGTGGGAGGCGAAGAGAGCCCCTCCCAGCCTCCCCGAAGGGGAGGTGATAAGGAATGGAAGAAAATATAAAAACAAAATTAAAACACCTCTCCCCAGCCCCCGAAATAAATTCGGGGCAAGCTCTCTACTCAGGAGAGTGGACTGGTGTGCGTTTTTACTATTTTGTTTCAGGTTCATATAAAAACTACCGTTTTCTTTACTTCTTTCCAGCTACCAGCTCTATCATGCTTTCCGGGTCGAGGTATTTGTTTGCCAAATCTCTTAATTCAGACGCAGAAATGTTCTTAATGGTTGCAACATAATTATCAAAATAATCGTAGCCTAAATTATACTCCAGCAACCCTTTAAAACGCTCTGCCAGCGCAAACGGGCCGTCAACACTACGCAGGAATGTACCCAGCATGTAATTTTTAACAAGTTCCAACTCTTCCTTAGGGACTAGTTCCTCTCTTAACTTATTGATTTCCAGGTATGTTTCATTCAGGGCATCCTGGCAAACGTCTACGCCTACTTCGGTAGAAATAAAAAAGTAGCCGGCATGTTTCAAAGATGCTATTCCAGAGCCAATGCCATAGGTGTAGCCCTTGTCTTCACGTATGTTGGACATTAAACGGGAACCAAAATAGCCCCCCAGTATGGTGTTCAGCACCTGGAACCCCTGAAAATCAGGATGGGTTTTATTGAACATCAGCTTGCCGATGCGTATGGCCGACTGAAGGGCTTCTTCCTTGTATACCAGGTGTTTAAGGTCGGTTGTGGTTTCAAGTTTTACTTCCTGATGGGGTGGGATTTTATTGCCTGACCAGTCGTTTCCGCCAAAATGATCGTCAAGGAGCTTCAGGGTTTCATCATCAACCTTACCGGAAACAATAATCTTACATCCATCAGATTTGTAACGCGCATTGTAAAAATCAAGGAGGTGGGTACGGTTGATTGCATCAAAATCCGGTTCCTGTACATTTATCCCGTAAGGGTGCTTTGAGCCAAAAAGCAATTCAGTAAAACGCTTGCGTGCAATAATGGCAACCTTTTGATTGTTGACAAGAAATTTTTGCTTTTTGTTACGTATGTGCGTATCCAGCTCCGATTGCGGAAACACGCTGTCTTTTATAGCCTGCTCCATCACTGGTAAGGTGGATTTCAGGTGCTTGTTGAGAGTATATAAAAAAACAGAAGCATGATCCTGGGCAACAGATGTTTCAAGATAAGCACCGTAATAGTCTACCATTTCAGCAATCTGAGTACTGTTCAGCTTAGAAGTACCTTCTTCCAGCATTGAATTTACGGTTACTGCCTGCAAAGGCATCTCCTGCTGGTACATACCAGCAGGGAACATAAACTCTATTTTGATGAGGTTTTGAGTACCAGCATTGACGGTGTATACAGGGATATTGTTTCGCAGCTTGTGAGCGGCTGCTTTGATCATTTCAATTTTTTCTACTGTTTTAAAAGCAGGAGCGGTTTTTCTATCAGGAATGTACATATATCAAATTTACGGTTTTAGCAACAAACAAGATGCCTGTAAGCATGTAAATTTACCAATTATTATCGTTCATATTGAAACGTACATTTACCACGTTATTGTAGATAGAGCCAAAAGAAAAACTGATGCCCACATAGAAGTTGTAGGAAAAGTTGGATTTTAGCTGTGTCTGGCCCAGGAGTATGGCTTCAGAGCTTACTTCGTCTTTTTTCAGATAATATTGGTCGTTTACAACAGAAAAATTCCCTCCCAAGCTCAGGTTAAGCCCGCTGGCAATGTTCCAGGAGATGTCGGGCGTAATATTGACCCTGTAAAATTTTTCTTTGCTGAAATACTGGAATGTACCTATGTCGCAGCTCAGGTTTCCCCATTTTTCCACCTGCCTGTATGAAATAACCAGTGAGTGCAGAAAATACCAGTCGTTGTATTTGTTTAAATAGGTTTGATCGTAAAAATCGACATAGCGGCCTCCGATTCGGTAATTGAAGCGCAACTGCCGCCTGGTGGCTTCTTCGTAAGGAAACACGTTGTATTCAACTGCCGGATAAAAAGAAGTGCTGTTGACCAGGTTTTGCACAGTAGAGGAGAAGTAGGTGCTGAAATAACCAACGGCAAGTTTTTTACCAACGCTTATTGCATCAAAGCTGTATGCGCCAAAACTGTTGGCACTGCTAACGATGGTGGTTGTATCATCAATGTTGTATTTCTGGTAGTTCCCAAATTGAAAGAAGCCTGTTTCGAACCTGTTTTTTTCGGAAGTACGGTTAGCACTGAAGTTGGAATTGAAGAACAATGCTTTGCTGTATTCCTGGCCGTTGCCATTGATACTGCCATTGATATTAAAAAGCCATAGGTTCCATTTGTCTTTTACATTGTCTGCTGTACCCCTTTCTTCAAGGCCTTTTACGGAATATTCTATTTTACCTGCGAGTGGGCTTTTGAGGAGGTAAATAAGAATGCCTTTGGTAAGTGCTTGTTTCATTCCTTCCCTTATTTCGGCATTCGACATATTGGGCAAAGAGTTGAATTTTTCTGCAGCAATACAGCCTTTATAATAGTTTTCACCACAAAAGTCAAACGTGTATTCAGTGCCTCCACTGCCAGTATTGATGCTTCTTATCAGCACAACTACATCCGCCAGGTGCCGATCGCGCACAAAATTGAGGTAAGTAATTTCATTTGTGAAATACTGTATGTCGCAATCTTCGCAGTTGATGAACACTTTAGGGGCATCGCTGCGGAGCGAACTTGTATCGGTAAGCTGTGCATGAAGATTGGTGAAGAAAATAAAAGCGATAAAGAGAGCAATTGCTTTTATGCGATTAAAAAAAATTGCTGAAAGATGAAATGCCATAAAAAATGGTTTTCGGGTTGTTTAAAGGTAATGAATTGAATTGGGAATATGAAATTTTAATGTGTAGTTGACCTACGCTCTTCTCATTTCAGAAAGTAACGAGCGCGAAAGATTATATAATTCCGTAAAGAGATTTACCTTTTGTAGCTAACGCATCGACACGTTTTTCAATTGCAGGGTCTTTAATTAGCGGAGGTGCGTGATGCGGTTTTATACGGGCATCAATTATCAGCGAGCCTTTACATCCCCAGTGCTTGTTTTCAACGAAGCTCTCAATTCCATGAATATCATGGGAAGGATTGCTGCGAGTGAAAGTGATCCACAAAAAATTGTTGAGATGTTGGGCCAGGAAGTTGCTGTCGTCACAGATTACTATCAGGGGGAATGGTGATAGATTTGAGTTCCGAAAGCTTTCGGGATGAGATTCGAGATTTGAGATTTGTGTTTCTGTGGTTTGAGTATCTATATATTTATTTCCGGTGATTGCAAGTACTCCTGGCATTACAACTTTTGGGTTGCTGAAACCGTTGGGTAAATTGAGATTTTCGATGCTGGTGCCTAGCTCCCTGATTTTATTGCCTGCTGCGGCAATAACCACTTTGCTTCCGCTGTTTAAATCGGTGCCGCTGTAATCGAGCGTATCGATTGTGGTTCTCGTGTGAAAATGCAGATCCCTTGTCCAGTCGGCACGTTCAAGCACATGTTTAAAAAACGCTTCCACATTGTGTGTTGTGAGCTGCGGGTTATCTTCACCGGCAATGATGAATAAATACTTGGCAAGGCTTAGTTGTCCTGAACCCAATATATGATTGGCGATGGTCAGTATTTCCTGTGGCTTACGTTCGTTGTTATAAGGGGTATAGCGCTCGCTGCCAATAGCAAGTAATAAAGGGTGCACACCAGATGCATCTACAGCATGAACATCTCTTAACCCTGGTATTTCTTTAGGTATTGCATTGCCTGTAATTTCATGGATCAATGCCCCAAAGCTGGTGTCTTCCTGAGGTGGGCGGCCTACTACTGTGAAGGGCCATATTGCATTGTTGCGGTGGAACACTTTATGAACCCGCATCAATGGGAAATCGTGTTTCAGGCTGTAGTATCCGAGATGGTCACCGAACGGGCCTTCCGGCTTATTTTCGTTTGGATATACTTCGCCTGTAATTACAAAGTCCGCATCCGATGCAATGCAAAAACCATCGTTGTAGCTATAGCGTATTCTCCTGTTTCCTAAAGCACCAGCAAAAGTAAGCTCACTCATGCCTTCCGGCAGTGGCATTACAGCACCCAGTGTGAGGGAAGGTGGTCCGCCAACAAAAATACTTACTTTAAGTGGTTGGTTTTTTCTGTTGGATTTGGTCTGATGCACACCAATTCCCCTGTGCAACTGATAATGTAAACCTATCTCTTTGTTTGTAATATATTCGTTGCCACTCAGCTGAATGCGGTACATTCCAAGATTGGAGTTCATTACCCCGGGTTTATCAATGTCTTCGGTGTATACAAGAGGCAGTGTAACAAATGCCCCGCCATCGTTGGGCCAGCATTTTATCTGCGGAAGCTCAGAAATGGTTGTTTCATTCTGAAGGACCGGGTTGAATGAAGTTTTTTTAGGTAATGCTGAAAGCGCTGTTAATGCTACGTTTGAATATTGCAACGGATGTTTGATTGCTTCCAGTGGGTTGTTTTTTAAGTCGATCAGCGTTTTTATTTTTTCAAGTGTATCCCTGAAAATAAATTTGCTCCGCTCAACTGAACCATATAGGTTAGAAGCCGCCCTGAATTTGCATCCCTTGATGTTTTCAAACAAGATGGCGGGGCCATTGTTTTCAAACACACGCAGGTGAATGGCTGCCATTTCCAGCTCAGAGCTTACCTCTTCTTTTATACGAACGAGGTGCCCGTGCCTTTCCAGGTCATCAATGCATTCCTGTGTGTTTTTGTAGCCCATAACACCTCTCCTTTCCCCTCTCCTCGGGAGAGGGGAAAATTAATAATGATTTTAACGTGTGATAATAAATTTTGATTTTGCAAGCACTGTATTGTTTGTACATACCGACACAAAATAAATGCCGCTGCTATAGCCCGAAGTTTTAATGTTTACAGTGGTTTGCTGGGCATTCAGTTTTTCTTCATAAACTGTTTTGCCATTAGTGTCTGTTATTGTGAGCAAAGCAGCGTTTTTAATTTTTAATCCTGTTCCCTGAAGATCTATTGTAACCAGGTCTTTTGCAGGGTTTGGAAATAGTTTAATTTCAGAAAGTGCACTTGTTTTTTTGTTTTGAATTTCCATGGTATGATCGTGCATGGCAAGAACATACTCCCCAAGCTTAAGGGTGTCTATGGTAATTGTACCTCTTTTATCCGCAGTGCCTCCCATAAGCTTTGTATAGTAAGGATACAGCTGCCAGTCGTCTGCAGTGCTTTTTCTGTACATCAGCACAAGGCTGTCTTCCGGAGCGGTCATTAATTCGTTATCCAGCCATTGTGTTCCTGAAAAAGATGTGGTGCGTCCATCGTACGAAATGGTTGCTTTTGCCTTGAAAACAGCAGGAAGAATGCCGTCAACTTTCCAATACCTGTTAGGGGAGAGACGATAAGGCGGGCAACAGTGTTTAAAGCCATCCGGAGCAGTGTAGTTATGTTCAATTCTTACAAAAGCAGAATCCGTAATGCTTTGAACGGTTAAATTCATTTTGGCATTTGTAAAAGTGGCATTAGCGGCAGTTTTTAGCTTTTTGTATTCGGGTGTGACTGCATGACTTATTTTTTCGCCCATATTTACGGCAGCAAATACAGGGTTAAACGGCAGGTTGAAATTGAACGATGCTGTTTGACCCGACATGGTGAAGGTTTGTGTTTGCTCAGTCCAGTCCGCAGCTTTAAATGTTATCTCCAGGGGAACATTTGTATAGAAAGCTGGTGCACCCGTTAATTTTTGTTTGATGTATGCAGTAACAGAATAATTACCACCTGAAGGCGTTACGGTAAAAGAGTCAATAGAAAAGTGTGGCCAGCCTGGGTTAAATACCCAATCAGTGAAGAAGTAAGACATATCTATCCCGCTTGCAGCAGTGAGTGCATCCCTGAAATCAGCACTGGAAACATCTTTGTAGTGGTTCTGTGAAAGGTATGTTTTTACGGAATAAAAAAACAGGCTGTCGCCCATATACCCTCTCATGGTATGTGCGATATCTGCACCTTTGTTGTATACGTGGTCGCCATAGGTAAATTCGAATGGGATGTTGGAAAGCGTGAGATTGCCTTCTTTTGGGGTGTTGAAGTGCAGGTTGTCTTCGTGGTTTGTTCTGACTTCATTGAGGTAGCTCGTATAGCCACTTAAATTTTCTGTAAATAAGAACTCACAATAGCGCGCCCAGCCTTCATTCAGCCACATGTCCTCCTGAGTACGGCAGGTAGCAAGGTCTCCGAACCAATGGTGGGATAGCTCATGTGCATAAAGTGTCTGGTAGCTTGTGGAGCCATCAGCAGTAGCTTTGGGATAGGCGATATTTGTAGCATGCTCCATAGCACCGGCATCAAAAGGAACCATGCAATAACCAACACGGTTCCACAGGTAAGGCCCGAAATGGTTTTCGTAAGTGGAAAGGGCCGTATTTAAATTAATAAATGAATTTTTTACATTGTTCGTATCGGCAGGAACTGCAGCAAGGATAATGGGTATTGGGCCATTTATACCATTGTATGTTTTGTTAACCTCCGTGTAGGGTGCTACAGCTACCGATGCAAGGTAACTCGGGATGGGTTCATTCATTATCCATTTGCGGGTGCGGTTCCCATTGCCATCTGTTGTATCGTGGGCAAGATAACCGTTGCAATAAGATGTTTTGCCATTGTTGGAAGTGATGTTGAATTCATAAGTAGAGCGTTCCACAAAGTTGTCAAAACATGGGAACCATACGCGCCCGTATGTGTGCGGATTTGCACCGAAACCAACACCCAGGTTGTATGCATAGCCACTTGAAAAAGAAAACCCGCCCCATTCAGCGGGATCGCCCTGAGGTGTACCGTGATAATGTACTGTAACCAGCGCAGTGTCGTTTACATTATAACTTGCCGGAAGACTAATTAACAGAAGTGTGTCGTTATACGAATATGTTAAATTGGAATTGTTCAATTCAATGGAATCAATGGTAAGCTCAAGTAAGTCGAGACTGAGCTGACCTACGTTATTCACCTTCGGGGTGAATTTTACCAGCGTGTTGCCTTTTATAGTATTGTTTGTAAAGTCCGTGATATCCAGGTTAATGGTATAATTCAATATATCTACTGTGTCGCTGCGGGAATTCAATGCGCGGGAACGATTGCTTTGTAAATTGTTCAGCTTGTCGGCCCGGTTCTTGTTTTGCTGGCAGTTTTGTGCGGTAAGCAGGCTTGCCAGGAATAGGGACGCAATGAGAAATGAAATGCTTTTTTTCATTGTTACGATTGTTTTTATTGAATTTCAGCTATCCGGTAGAGGAACGTATAAACATGTTTAATGCCCGGGTAAGCAGACGTAACATAACGTCCGCTCACGGGGGCATTTCCTTTTTTGTTGATAAGAGTGTTCTTCTTATTTTTTCACAGTTTCAAACATTTCCTGCATAGCGCCCAGGTAATAGGTATCCCAGCCATCGGAAATGCTGTTTACTGATTTTTCAGGGACACCTTCATGCGTAAGCTCAACAACTGTTTTTTTACCCGTTGCCTTAATAACAAACGTTACCCTGGAAGCATCGGCCCATTGGTCATAAGACCATTCCTGCACTAATCTTTTATTTTTTACCACTTCAAGGTTGACACCGTACATCTGGCCGCCCCAAAGAGAGAATGTACCTCCGACTTTTGAACTCATCTGGGCTTCATCACCAGACCATATCTGTATCAGTTCAGGATCAACGAGTGCATTAAAAACCTCTTCAGGAGAAGCGCTCATTTCATACGTTTTTTGAATTGTAGGCATATTTTTTTTCTAAAATGTTTGATTAACTTTTCTTCTGAAACTTAGGTAATAAATCTTTTACGGCATCTTTATGCACAGTAAATGTTGTCATTTTTAATTTTACGAAGTCTTCGTGCATGTACCAGTACCCAGGAGCGGTTTGGTTGTTGTGCCCGCCACTGCCAGAATCTTTAATCAAGAACCACGTGCCGTTTTTCCTTTCGGCATAACCAACCAGGTGCATGGCATGATCATCTGTTGTTGAACCGTTTGAAAAGCGCATCTGGCGAGAGTATTCATCAATATAGGCAGATGGTATATCATAGGTAGGAACCATAGCGATACCGGTTTTGTTATCCATCCCACTCTCTGAAACATCACCACCGATAGACATGGAATACCCGTTTTTAATGGCATTTTTAATAACGTTCATAAAATCATCCAATGGTACATTGTAGTAATTTGCCGAATGCCACCAGTTGTCAGGCACTTTGTATTCAGCCTGTGTCCAGTATGGTGCTTCCATCAATGACATTACATCTACATAATCTTCGGGATTCAGTTTCGCAACTGTTTTCAGGTATTCCTGCGGTGTTATTTTTTTACCAGCAACTGTAACTGTAACAGGCGGTTCGCCAATATAGAAGTTCATGATTGATTTAATGGTAGCTGCAACCTGGTCGGCATTCCACTGATTGGAAGTTTTTACAAAGTTCAGGTAGTTGCGCATTTCCTCTACCATTTTTTTATGATCGTGGAAGGGTTGTCCGCTTTTCATGCCATTGTAGGCCTCAAGTGGGACAATACCGTATTGTTTCATCATGGCAGCAACAGCCTCGGTTTCGAAACCTTCGTCAAACCAGGATGTTCCACGTGTACGAACAAATTCTTTTGCTTTTTCTACGTATTGCCAGTAAACAGTATATAGTTCAGATAACTGAATGTCCTGGTTGCTTAAACGTTTAATCTCTGATTCGTAAAAAGAAGTTGTGGAAAAACACCAGCAGGTGCCTGTTTCGCCCTGCGATTCCGGTTTTTGATAGAATATGGTTTTGAATTCAGTTGTTGATTTAGGAGCATCAACTGTTGACTGATCCATGCGTAATACAAGAGGTGCAGCAGGTTTAGGCTCAGAAAATGCCTGGTTCCCTTTCTTCATGGCCTCGTAATACTCATTGGTTTTGGGCTTAAAAGAAGCTTTATCCTTACGTTCAGTCTGGGCGTTCAGCTGGGTGCACAATACACCAGCGACTACCAGTGTGCCTGTTGTTTTAAAAAAATGATTCATTTGCAATACTCTGGTTTAATGATTAGTATTTTAAAATTGTTTTGAAACAGTGTTTGTAACATTCATCTGATACATTAAATCGTTGTATTTATCCTGCTCCGGAAGGTGTGTTATCGTATATCCTTCAGACAGATAATTACTGATTTTAACAGAGTCGATGTAAGATTCAAATATAACAAAATTATTCGGACTTTTTTCTATTGATTCCACCATTATTTCATTGTACCACCAGCCTGCAATTACAACCGTTTTCTGTTGTGTTGAATCTGCTTTGTTACGAACGGTTTGTGTGTATGCCATTTTCAGTTTGCGTTTTGAATAATCGGAAAAAACCGGACCTGAGAAGGGATCGAAAAATATTTCTTGTCCGGAAACATTGAATACCATTGAATAATCGGAGTGAGAAGACCCTCTTAATTTATCAGTTAAGTTAATACTGCATATAAAAGGCGACACCATGAGTGCGATACACAATGCCTTGAATTGTTTTTGATTTAAGTAATATCCGAAAAGTATTATTAGAAAAGGGATTACCGGTATCATGTAACCTGATTTCTGTGGCAGCCGGAAATAAGAAATCGTATAAAGTACAATGGTGACGAAACAGGCAATAATAACTTTTTTGTCCAGTTTATTTGTATACGATTCACCAGATGGTTGCTTTTTGTAGTTTGAAACGATTTTTATGAATGCCGCTGCAATAGCCAGTGTTCCAACGAACCCGAATACTCCCAAAATCATTTTATAAATCACTTTTGGAAACGGAGGGTAGGGAAACTGGTCGTAATACATGAAAAAGGAAAGCCCGAACTCCTTTATAACCGGGGCAAATGCCAGTAGCGCTATACCCCCCATTGGTAAGACAATTTTGGTTAGCGTTTGTAAATTGGATCTGAGGTTATTGTTTTGCCATGTTATTATCATGAAAGGCAAAAGCATTGCACCGCTAGTAATGCGGCACCCGATAGCAAGTCCGAGAAACAGGCCGCAAAGAGGGTAGTTTGCTTTTAGCAGAAAATAAAAGCTGATAAGAACGAATGCCTGGGTCCAGACAAAATCTATGGTGTAAGTGCTGCTGATATAATATACCGGTGTAAAGGCAAGCGCTAATGCCCCAAATACAGGTAGTTTGAATTGAAAGTGCTTTAATATCAGTGCAAAAAAAACAACTCCAATGCAGCTGAAGATTGCACATAAACTATTGTAGAGAACAGGGCCATAACCCCATAATGCGGAATAGATGAGCTCCTGTACAGGATGGCCCGGAAGCCGCGAAGGCTCATAAACTCCTGTCAGCCATGTATGAAATGCTGCCAGGGCAATACCCCAGGAATCTTCCTCGACACCATAGCCAGCTGACAAAAACGGAATACGGGAAATAAAAACGACAATAAAAAGGAGTAAAAGAATGCCATTTTTGTTCAATGAAAACATGCCGAAAAACTTATAAAAGGGGCAAAGATAAATTGCAATATTTTAGCTTATCATACGCTGGCTTACGGCCTCGTATAATATAATTCCAGTAGCAACGGAAACATTTAAGGAGCCAATTTCGCCCATTAAAGGAATTTTCGCCTTTGCATCCGATTTTTGAAGATATTCATTAGAAATACCGTTTTCTTCAGAACCCATTATAATGGCTGTAGGTACCGTAAAGTCCATCTGAAAATAATAGTCACTGGCTTTCTCGGTGCAGGATACAATTTGCAAGCCACATTCTTTTAAAAAGTGAATAACAGTTTTTAAGTTTTCTTCGCGGCATACCGGCACTTTGTTTAGCGCTCCTGCAGATGTTTTCATCGCATCGGCATTGATTTGTGCTGCACCATGGGCTGGGATAACAATGGCCTGAACGCCAGAACACTCGGCAGTACGCGCAATTGCACCAAAGTTTCTTACATCCGTTATCCGGTCCAAAATTAAAATGAGGGGTACTTTTCCTTCTTCAAAAATTGTGGGGACTATGTCTTGTATTTTATGGTAAGTAATAGACGAAATGTATCCAGCCACGCCCTGATGGTTTTTGGTTGTAAGGCGATTGAGCTTTTCAACGGGTACATACTGAAAGGTGATCTGGTGCTGTTTTAAAACAACCATGAGCTCATTGAATAATTCATTTTTTAGACCACTCTGTATATACAGCCTGTCAATTTCTTTACCTGCTTTTACAGCTTCGATTACCGGGCGGATACCAAATATTAAATTATCCTCTTCTCTTTTTTATTGTTTGGTTTGCATACGTTGTATATCTGTTTTTAGCTTGTCCGCTTTTATCGGATGGTGTTAGTCCTGAAGATATGTTCTGCCTTCGCGCCATATATCTACTGCCGTGTACCACGATTGTTTAAACACTGCGGAACGCTCGAGTGTATAGTCATTGTTTGTAAAGGGGTTATTCACCCTGGAAAAGGAATAGGAAAGGGAGTTGATATTGTTCTCCTCTCCATAAATCCAGGTTTCTGAGGTCAGGGTACGGTAAATAACGTTTGGAGAACCATAAATCAGGTATACCATACCACGGTCTGTTTTCCAGCCTTCCAGGTAAGAAGTAAAATAATAATTTGCATCCTGAACGCGGTTATAATACTTGCGTATAATTTCTTTTGCCCGCTCCTGGTTACCAGTGCTGTTTAGCCAGAACTTTTCTATGGCTGCTTTTTTGTTGGTGCTGTAATTTAATTCATCGTATTCCTGTTTCGATGTGATGAAGCGCAATGGGGCAACCATATCGTCCGCTTTTTTTACTTCCGGGAACACATCTGAGAAGTGAAATAGTGTTAAACCCTCACGTTTGGTAGTGTCGAGCTGAAAATGGTAAAACCCTTTTTTAGGTGCTGTAAATTGAACATTTCCCTGGTCAGACAATTGAATTGTAAACAGGCTGTCATGTCTGTATTGAAAAGGTTTTGGATCGCTAATGGAGAAGGGTGGGGCCGCAAGGGGAAAATCACGGTTATAGTAACGAACATACAGTGTAACGCCTATTTTGGCCTTGTAATTGATTTGTACACTTTCGTTTGACTTTACGTAGGTGCGGAAAAGTGGGGCATCAGATGTATTTGATGTAATCATAAAATTCTGACGGTTGAGATCATCTTCCTTCTCAATAGCAATTACACCAAGCGTTTCCGTATTTCGGTTCAAATCTGTCACTTTAACCCGGAGTACATAGTTTTTACCTTTTGCAGCTTTAATATTCAGTTTGCCGAGAAGCGACTTGTCAGAATTATCATTGTTTTTATCTACAAGCCGTACGGATGCGCTGTCAATAATTTCTTTTGAATCAAAGGATGGCAACAATCGGTAGGAGATGAGCACGTTTGAATTAAAGTCAATACCGTCAGGTCGCGTGTACAATATTTCCTTGCTGTTGATTTTGAAATGTAGTTCGGAAATAGAGTCGCTTGCATGAAAAACAACAAACTGCGGACGTATTGTATTTGCATCGTGCTTATAGGTACTGGTTTGGGTAATGCTTGTTTTGCGGGGAGTTCCACACGCCAGACCAAGCACAATAAGCAGCAGATATATTATGATTTTTTTCATTGTTCAGTACCTTCTGCAGATTTTGGTGTAGGTAAGTTAAGTTCTGCCGCTTCATCGTTGTCGGCAAATTTGGCTGGCATCTGCTTGGTTGTTTTTGCGCCCAGTTTTTCAATGTCCAGCGCGCGTTTTACAAGATTGCCAGAACCTTTATGCAATTTATTTATGGCATTGTCATAGGCATTCCTGGATGCATCAATGCTTTTGCCTATCTTGTCCATATCATCAATAAAACCGACAAATTTATCATACAACGCACCGCTTTGCTTTGCAATTTCTATCGCATTCCTTGTCTGTCGCTCCTGTTTCCAAATAGAAGCAATGGTACGTAATGTGGCTAATAATGTAGATGGACTTACAATTACAATTTTTCTATCCCATGCAAAATTAAACATCTCCTGGTCGGTTTGGATGGCTACACTGAATGAGGATTCAATAGGGATAAACAGCAGAACAAAATCGGGGGTGTTGAATTCTGTAGAGCTTTGATATGCTTTTTCACTAAGTGATTTAACATGAGTGCGGACAGACAGGACGTGCTCTTTTATGTGTTTTTCCCGGTCATCATCGGATTCGGCATTTACATAGGCCTCATAGGCAACAAGGGAAACTTTTGAGTCAACAATGATGTGTTTGTTGTCGGGCAACATAATAACTGCATCTGGCTGAATACGCTTTCCTTCCTCATTGCTGGCACTATACTGCATTTTATATTCCTGGTCCTTTATAAGGCCAGAACGCTCCAGAACCTTTTCAAGAATAAGTTCGCCCCAGTTGCCCTGTGTTTTGTTTTCTCCTTTAAGTGCTTTTGCAAGGTTATTGGCCTCTTCACTCACCTGTTTGTTCAGCTCAACCAGGTTCTTTATCTCTGCCTTCAGCGTAATCCGTTCATCAGATTCCGTTTTGTATGCTTTTTCAATCTTATTTTCGAAATCTTTGATTTTTTCTTTCAGAGGATTTAGAATAACCTCCAGGTTGGTCTTATTCTGGTCCGTAAATTTCCTGGACTTTTCATCCAGTATTTTATTGGCAATGTTTTCAAATTCAACAGAATATTTTTTATGAACGTTCTCAAGCTCTGATTTTAGTGTAGTAAGCTTTTCCTCCTGCGACTGAAATACCTGTTCTGCTTTTGCCAGACGGGCTTCAGCTTTACTTAATTTTTCTTTTTCAAGATTGATTTCCCGGATAAACTTTTCGCGTTCAAGTGATAATTCGGTTGCCAGCTGTTCTTTTACTGTTTTTAGCTCGTCAGCAATTCTTCTGTTTTCTTTTTCAGCATTGCTGAAATTAGTTTGCAAAACAAGCTTTTCTTTATCCAGCTCAATAATCTTATTGTCAAGTACGGAAGTGTCAATCCCCTGGTTTTGTTTTAATTTAAACAAGAGGAAGGCAATAACAAAGCCAAAAATAAAGCCAACAACAATGAATAAAAACTCCATTACCAATTTTTTACGAATGGCTAATTTAGCGTTTTTTTCTGAGAAATGGCAGTGGTATTTTAGGCAGGTGAGAAAGTAATTCGGTGCTTAAGAAATTTTGTCAGAAGTAATTGACGATCCCAAAATGGAGCTTACCGCTTTTTAATTGTATAGGGTTATCGAATTGTTTTCCGAGTGCGTAATTTATTGAAAAAATGCCTGCTTTGGTTTCAAAACTTATGCCGGCTCCAAAGCCAAGCGGTGTATCATGAACAAAAGTTTGCACGTTGTTGTTTTCGTAGTATGCACCATCACCAAACACATAGAGGTATGAATTTTGTTCAAGTATATAACGGTATTCCAGGGTAACTATTGAAAAGGATGATGCAAAAATGGACTCCTCATCAAAACCTCTCAATGTTCTTAGGCCTCCGATACGATACAGTTCATTTTGAAAAATAGTTTCATTGTAAAGAAAAGCCGCCTGTAATCCCAGTTTTAGCGTACTTCTTTCACGGACCGGGATAAATAAATTACTTTCCATATCAGCCGTGTATTGAGTGCTATTTAAAGTAAGTTTTTCATAGACTACCGGGTTTAGTTTTGCATTTTTTTTAATGGTCTTTGTGCCGATACCTGTATTCCCGATAACAGTAATACCTTTTCTTGGGTTTAGCCGGTAGTCAAGCTTTTCATATCTCCATCCAATACCATAAGTGTTTATTTGGATGTCAGCATTAGGAGGGAGTGTGGTAAGATATTCCAAACCTTTTGTAGAAAGCAGGTTAGAGGTTTTATTTGAGTAAAAAAGCTTCAGGTAATTTCCTCCGCTGAGCATATACTGCAAGCCAATATTCTGGTTCACATCCAGGAAGGTTGTATCCCTTTTATAAAGTTTAAAATTATAGTCAAGGCCAAATGGAGTACGCAGAATAAACGGATATATCAATCGAAGCTTCATATCCTGGGTTTGTGTTTGCAGTCTGCGCCAGTTCAAATCAATTAATTCACCTTTACCAAGGCCGTTTTGAAGCTTTAATCTTATATCACCTGTAAATAATATTTTTCCCGTTTTATTGTCGGGAAGAACCCCTACAATACCATCAAACTGGCTGGCTTGTTTCTTTTCCAGGTAAAGAATGAGTTTGTTGAGTTTATTGGTGAATAATACAGTCGCGGGTTTTGAAGCACGTATAAACGGCAATTCAGATATGCGGGTATTTACCTTTTTCAATTGTGATTCATTGTATAAGCTGCCTGGCTTAATTCCAAGGTAATTGTATATGTAGACAGGTGCAATTTTTGATGTGCCTTTTATTACTATACTGTCGATTCTTTCTTCTGATTGTTTTGTAAGGGATAGTTTTGCTGAAACAGAGCCTTCAAGGATAGTGATACTGTCCAGTTTTACCACGGCAAAAGGATAGCCATTGTTTTCATAATAAGTGATCAGCTTTTCCTGCAGCCGCCTTACCTTTTTATAATGAAGCGGCTGATTATTGTAAAGTTTTTCCCTGTAACCTAGTTCACTCAAGACACCTTCGTCAATATTGCTATTTTTCAAATATGCCCATTTGTATTGGGGCCCGAATGTAATAAACGCTTTTAATCTGGACGTGTCTGTAGCAAGACTATCATAAGATGCTGTGAGATAAGCATAATCGTAAGCGCTGAGGAGTACCTTCATTAGCTCTTTTTCACGTTCCCCAACAGAGTTGAGCGTTTTTTTATAATTCAATTCTTTTAAGAATGCAGGATTGTCGTTTGAGAGAACTTCAAGGTAATATGCGTTACCTGCATTACCAGCGCCCGTTTGTGCGTAAACAGGAGCTAACGCAAAAATGAGAAGGATAGAAAATAAAATACCTGAAAATGCCTGTAATCGCATAGTATAAAGATAGTCAAATCCCTAAAACGAAAATGAACGGCAAAGATTTCACGATCTCGATAATATTATTAATTTTGTTAAAAAAGACACATATTTTTAAAACTTATCTCCAGATGAAAAAAACATTTTTGACTGTTTCATTGTTCGCTGCCCTTATTATTGCGGGTTGTGGAGGGTCCGAAAAAGGGACTAATGAAATGGCTGCTGATACGGCAAAAACAGAGGTAAATGCAGATACTGCAGCTGCTGACCAGAGTTCGGTTCTTTATAATATCCCTTCTCCAATGGAGACCTTTACTGTGCTTAAGGTTTCGGGTGCAACATTTGATAAATCGCTTCTTAATCCGGTTAACAATATTACAAAATACACGTCAAGCTATGCAAAAGCGGTTAACCTGGGTACTTACTCGGCTGACCTGTCTTTCTGTCTGCTGTACAAGCAAAACCAGGATATCAACATTTATCTGAAAAATGTAAACGAGCTTACAAGTGCTTTGGATATTGACGGTAATTATGTGCAGACTGTGGCCCAGCGTCTGAAGGTAAATTCAAACAACCTGGATTCTATTATGCAGATTGTGTCGGAAGCTACCGTAAATGCAAACATGTACCTAAAGGAAAACCAGCGTGATAACATTACTGCAATTGTGACTACTGGCGGATGGGTGGAAGGAATGTATTTTATTGCCAATATTGCAAACAAAACAAAAAAAGATGAGATTGTTGGATTGGTTGCTGACCAGAGAAATGTGGTACGTAACCTGGTTAAAATACTTGAGCAGTTTAGCTCAGAGCCTGAAGTGGCAGGGTTATTGGAAGACGTGAAAGGTATTGCCGCTGTTTATGAAGGGGTGAAGCCAGTTCAGGATGTTGCCCAAGCGTCAACAGAGGACAATATTGTAAGTATTGGAAACAATACATCTTATGAACTTAGCAATGAACAGTTGAAATCCATCCTGGAAAAAATAACCGCATTAAGAACGAAATTAACCACCTAAACCAAACTTTGAACTATGAAAACAGCAAATAAAATAATCGGTGCGTGCATTTTGTGTTTAGCATTTCATGTGGGTGCTGTCGCGCAATGCAAGTCAATTGTGAAAGACGCGATACAAAAGCTGTCCCCTTATCAGCATAACGGCCAGGTAAACAATGTTACTATAAAGGATGGTAAAACGGCTGAAATTCACCTGAGTTTTTATAAGGGGTTGTATTACAAACTCCAGATAAGTTCTGAAAAGTCGCTTGGTAAGGTCCATTTCAGGGTTTTGGATGAAAACAAAAAGGAAGTGTATAACAGCAACAACGACCAGGCAGAATCCTGGAATTTTTATTCCAATTCTTCCCAGGAGCTTGTGGTTGAAATTATCCCATCCGAAACCAAAAAGGGCTGTGCGGCTGTGCTTGTTGGAATGCAGGTACCTAAGAAAAGCAATCCTATCAGAAATTTATAATTTAGCAGCGTTCTTTGCAGATCCCACATTTAAACAAATGTGGGATTTTTTTTGATTAGCAATTGCTAGGGGAATAGAATCGGTTTGAGCTTTACAACTCCGAAAAGAACTATAAACACAAGTATTACAAACAGAATTACCTTATAGCTTCCTTTAAAAAATGCTTTATTATTTTTTTTATCCATGCCATAAGCCCAGTACATGGCTATTACAAAGGCAACAAAGAATAATATGGCAAAGATGATCTGACCTTTTGAGAACATAATATACAAGAGTTTAAGTGAAAGCAAAAATACAATTAATTAGCACGGTATAAAAGAATAGAATTTATAGTGGTTTCGAGGTATGATTTATAGGGCAAGTCAAAAAATAGACAATTTCTGTTTTGTACTGGAAAAGCGCCTGGGACTTTCTGGTACGGCTGCTATTCTTTCTTTTTTGATAATCGGATTGGCGATGCTTTATATTACTCCGCATTTTGAGGCCGCTTATCATGGATTACAGTATTCGCGGCTTTCTGAAGCACCTTTTGATTTTACTCAGGGCAATTCGCTACGTAACAGGGTGTTGCCATCCCTTATTGGTTATTTAATATTCCTGCGCGGGGATTTGTTTTTTATCGTTCCACTTATTTTTGCGCTGCTTTTTATCGGTACTACCTATTATGTGTACCCGTAAAAGGGAATATTCGCCTATTGATGCGCTTTTATTTGCCGGTTTTATAGCATTTTCGTCTACTCTCTATATTCAACTGGCTTCACCAGGGTATACCGATATCGTATTTTATTATTTCAATTTTTTGGCATTTGTCCTTATACGTAGACGCTTTTATAGCGCTTTGTTCTACTGTTTGGCTTTGCTTACGCACGAAAGCAGCTTGTTTCTGCTTCCCGCACTTATACTTTACTCCAGGTATATCAATAAGCAGGGTGGGTTAATGCTGTTGAAATATTGTATTTATTTATTGATAGCCATTATTCCTTTGCTTGCTTACAGGTATTGGGTTGCAATGAATACAGTTGTAGAATATGATTTGGCATTTTATTTTTCTAAAAAGAATATCATTTTTTGCCTGGGCAAGGTTCTGCCGCTTGCACCGGCTGGTGCTTTTTATGCATTTAAATTGTTCTGGTTTTTCCCGGTATACATTTTATACCGAAGCTGGATAAAAAATGATAAACGGTTTTTTCTTGTTATCGTAAGTATTTTAATTTGCGACTTTGCCCAATTAATAATTGCTTTTGACATTACCCGTATGTTGTGCCTGGGATTCCCTGCAATTGTATTGGCTGCTGAAAAGTTAAAAGAGGACTGGGAGCCGGAAAAGTTCACCCGCTATGCATTAGGGCTCACATTGGCCAATTTTATTATACTTCAGTGTTTTATGAGTGCAGACAGCCTTCATCCGTTGTTACCCTTGCCTTATACCTGGTTAACAGGACTGTTTGGGTAGTAATCAGAGGGTTTCAAAGCATTCAGAAGTCTTTCACCATGACCTGATTTTACCTGGGGCATGATTTTTTCTGCTTTACCTTATTACTTTTAGTAATTTTATGTCTGCACAATTGTGTGTGGCCTTATTTTTATGTATGTATAAATTAAGAATTATTTTACTCTGCTTTGTATTGTCGTTTGCAGCGATGGTGAAAGCCAGTCCTATTAAAAAAGCGTTTACTGCACTCAAAGTATACAACTACTTTGAAGCGAAAAAGAATTTTGAAAAGGCTCTTAAAAAGGAAGTTGCAGCAGCTACTTATGGTTTAAGCAATATCTTTTACAGGAATGATAACCCTTTCTTTAATATTGATTCGGCATATAAATACATTTTACTCTCAGACGATGCATTTCAGGTGCTGTCTGAAAAAAAGAAAACAGGTTATCAGAAATATAGTTTTACCCAGCAGGCAATTGATTCGGTAAAAAATGAAATTTTTAAACGTGCATTTGATGTTTATAAAAAGAATAACAGCATTGCTGAACTTAATAAGTTCATAGAACATTATCCCGGTGCTCCTCAACGCAATGATGCTATTGATTTGCGTAACAGCATAGCTTACCACGAAGCAAGAAAGAAAGATACCTACCAGGCCTATCAGTCTTTTATAAGCACTTATCCCAAAGCAAAGGAAGTACCTCAAGCCCACGAGCGCTATGAGCAAACGTATTATCAGGCTTCCACAAAAAACAAATCGCTGAAAGAGTACGAAGATTACCTTCAAAAACGCCCGAACACACCCTTCCTGGCAGAAGTTGAGAATGCAATTTATAATTTGTCTACCACCGAAGGGACCATAAAGGAATACCATGATTTTATAAAAAGGCATCCTGGGAACCGTAATGTTGAAGCGGCCTGGAAGCAGATTTATACCATGTACACAGCCGATTATAAAACAGAATCACTTGTTGATTTTAAACTGGAATTTCCTGATTATCCTTATTCGGATGTTGTAAACCTGGAAATAGTGATGTCGCAAAAGCCTCTGTTTGGGGTGCGTGAAAATGGTAAATGGGGATTTGCAGACTCCACCGGGAAAGTGATGATTCCCTGCACGTATGAATGGGTAGAGGAATTTGCTGAAGGGGTTGCAGAATGTGGTTTAAGTGGTAAAGCAGGGTTTGTGAACAAGACTGGTAAACTGATAATTCCGTGTATTTATGATCAGGTAGAGCCGTTTTATCACGGGCTCGCTATTGTACAGCAGAATGGGAAATCCGGTGTTATCAATAAAATTGGTAAAACGGTTGTTCCTTTTGAATACGATGAGATATCAGAGTTTTCGGAAGGGTTGGCAGCTGTTTTAAAGCAGGATAAGTATGGATATATTGATGAATCGGGCAGACAGATAATTCCTTTGAAATTTACCAAAGCTGCTGATTTTTCAGAAGGATTGGCAGCAGTGGAGCTCAACGGAAAAAGCGGTTATATCAATAGTACGGGTGATGTTGTTATCCCTTGCAAATTCGATTGGGTGGAAAAATTCAGTAACGCAATTGCGAAAGTGCGGATCGATAAAAAGTTTGGGATCATCAATAAAGCGGGCTTATTCCTGATTCCCTGTGAATATGATTTTATTGGTGAATTCTCAGAAGATGCATTTTTGGTTGTGAATGATAATAAATATGGATTTACAGATAAGGATGGGAACTTGTTTATTCCTCTTGATTATGATTATAACGGAACGTATATGGCAACTTTTAAATTTAAGAATGGTGTTGCTGTTGCTGAAAAAAACAAAAAGCAGGGATTGATCAATAAAGCCGGGAAATACGTAACACCTAAGGATTTTGCCCGTATTGAACCTTTCAGTGAGGGCCTTGCGGCTGCAAAGAAAAAGGAAAAGTGGGGTTATATCGATGAAAAAATGAAGGTGCAGGTTCCCTATAATTTTTCGGCTGCGAATGAATTTATAAGCGGAATGGCAAAAGTGACCGATAAAAATGGAAATATTGGCTTTATAGATAAATCAGGCAAACCGGTAATTGAGCTTCAGTTTGATGAAGCGGGAACTTTTAAGAATGGTTGGTGTACTGTTGTTATAGATGAAAAAACGGGAATTATTGATCTTGCCGGCAGCTGGATATTGCCTTGTGAACTTGATGTAATAACCCAGGTTAAGGAAAATATTCTTCGGTTGGAAAAAAATTCCAGGCTGGCTTACTTCAATATACTTACAAGGAATTATTTCTGGAAAGAAGAAGGCTTTTAAAAGGCCTTCTTTACAATCTGATACGTTGCCCTACACGCAATTTACTTGTAGTTTTTATTCCGTTTTTCTTGCTGATAGCTTTAGTCGTAGTATGGTATTTTCGTGCAATGGCTGAAAGCGTATCACCCTTCTTAACCACATGTACCCTTGCTTTTGAGCCAGCCTTATTTTTAGAGGCAGCCTTCTTCGCTTCGACAATGTAATCAAATGTTTTTTTGCTGACACAAAGTGTATCTGTTACCAGCTTGTGCTCTGTAAACGAAATAATTTCTGTCGGGTCGATTGGGTGTCCAAGGTAACGCACTTCAAAATGCAAATGGCTGCCACGGGATTTACCTGTATTACCACCTAATCCGATAATCTGTCCTGCAAATACTTCATCACCTACTTCCACATTCATTTTGGATAAATGGGCATAATAGGTTTCAAGGCCATTGTTATGACGGATTACAATAACATTACCATAGCTTTTGCTTGTTTTTGCAATGCGTACTTTGCCATCGAATGCGGCTCCTACTGCATCGCCTGTTTCCAGGTCAATATCGGCACCATAGTGAAAACGCTTCCTGCGTGGCCCAAAGCCTGAAGTTACATTGCCCGAAAACGGGTGAACATAGCCACAGCTGCTTTCATCGTACAATGCAATTTCTTTTACATCGTCTTTTAAATCTGCGATATCAAATTTGGCTGAATGCGTATGTACTGTGTCCCAGTTACAGTATAGGTCATAAGCCGGAAAAGAAACCAGAGAATCGCTATAATCGCTGAGCTCATCTTCATCAATTACGAAAGGGATAGTATCAGTTATTTCTTTTTCCGCAGTGACAATTAACACTGAATTGCTTTTGATTGCAAAAGCAGAATACAAAAACGAAAAAACAAAAACTGTTGAAATAATTTTTTTCATAAAATAAAATTTACCACACGCGGTACCTTTATATGGCAGGGATTTTATTTTGTAGTTGACCACTACTGAATGAAATCACACCACGTGTGAGTTTATAAAATTATCTAAATCAGGGTCCATCTTAATTTTTCAAGACATGCAAAGATGTAACTTTTTTTCAAAAATCCAAATCTGTGCCAGATTATTTTGTGAAAAATACAATGTTAATAAAAGTTAAACGCAAAAGGGTGCAGTGTTATTGTTTAACTGTTTCTTTTTTGTACAGCAGCTTTAAAGCGGTCGTCAGTAAGGGCGTTCAGGAACTCAAGAAGATCCTGTTTGTCCTGTTGTGTAAGGTTGAGCGGCTTTGAAAGCAGCGTGTCAACATTTATACTGCCATGAACAAATTTCTGAGGGGTATCGTAATAATCAATTACCTCCTGTAGGGTTTTAAACATTCCATTGTGCATGTAAGGCCCGGTAACAGCAATGTTCCGTAATCCGGGTACTTTAAATTTTCCAATATCAGCTCTGTCTTTTGTTATTTCGTACCTGCCTGCATCTTTCAAATCATTACCGTTGTACAAGCCTATATTTTTAAACTCATCGCCCGTAAAGTCGGGTCCGAAGTGACAATCAAAGCATTTGCCCTTAACATTAAATATCTGCTGTCCGCGTTTTGCAGAAGCGCTGATGGCATTTGTATCATCACGCATATACCTGTCGAAAGGGCTATTGCTGGTTTCGAGTGTGCGCTCAAATGCTGCTATTGCATCCAATACACTTTCCCTGTCTGGTCGTTTATTGTATATTTTTTTGAAATAACTGATGTAAGCCTCGTTCTTATTCAGTTTCTTTACTGCTTCACCTACAGGCAATGCCATTTCAACCGGATTTTCAATTGGACCAGCCGCTTGCTGCTCAAGCGTTTCCGCTCTACCGTCATGAAAGAAGAAGCTACGGGCATTTTGATTCATTGCGCTCGGTGTGTTGCGTGTCCCCAGCTTTCCATCAACTCCCTTGCTCAGCGCTGAAGTGTCTGAAAAAGCATATTCCGGTATGTGGCATGAGGCACAACTGATTTGATTGTTTTGAGATAAAATAGGGTCTGAAAAAAGAAGCTCACCCAGATCTTCTTTTGTAACCGGTTCTTTATGCGAAGGTTTATTTTCTGTACTACACGCTGCAATCAGGGCCAGCAGTAATATATTTATAAGAACAGAAAAAGGTTTCATCAGTTAGTGGTAAATGCTATTTAACGTACAAAAATACACTTTTAAAAGTGTAGCAGATATGACTTTTATCAATTTTTAACCTTCATGAATGCATTTGAAGTATATCTTTGTAAAATAATTTTTAAAAAAATTTAGAATGAGAACAGCGGAAATCGTAACAGCAAAAGGAACCATGAAGGTTGAATTCTTTGAAAAGGATGCACCCGGAACAGTTAAAAACTTTTGCGACCTTGCCAATAAAGGTTTTTATAATGGACTAACCTTTCACCGTGTGATACCCGGTTTTGTTGTACAAGGCGGATGCCCTAACGGGAATGGTACTGGTGGTCCTGGTTACACTATCAAGTGTGAATTAACAGGTGATAACCAATATCACGATAAAGGCGTGCTTTCAATGGCAAAAACTGCTATGCCGAATACCGGTGGTTCCCAATTTTTTATTGTCATCAGCAGGGAGCAAACGGCCCACTTGGACAGGAAACATACCTGCTTTGGAAAGGTGGTTGAAGGTTTATCAATTATTGACCAGATACGCCAGGGCGATGTAATAGAAAAAATTGTTATTCACGAAGCTCCAAACGCTTAGCGTTTGATATGTTTTATAAAATAAATCAGGCTTTCCAATGGGAAAGCCTGATTCGTTTTATAAAATTCCGTACACTATTTTTTTAATTCCTCGGATATATAGGCTTCCAGTTCCGGGAAGAAAAGCTTGAATTCCTCTTCAAATAATAAGTAGTTTTCCTGTAAATCTTTTACCGCATATTCCATGTTCGACTGGAAAGCGGCCCTGCGCGCCATTCCGTTAAATACCTGCTGAACACCCTCTATCCTGGAATATTGAAATAGAATATTATATTGAATCATGTAATTGGCAAATTGTGCCGACTTTTCAGGTAGGAGAGGGTAATGTAACCTAACAAGATTGTAGATCCATTGAGTGTATTGCTCTAATCCAATGGTGGAGTAGTTTTTCCAGTTTTTAGCTAAAAAATGGTCGTAATAAATATCTACTATAACACCGGCATATTTTTTATAATTGCCACGCAGGCGCTCTTTGCTCAGCTCTACTACGCTATGCGTATCGGTGAAGGTATCAATTTTTCGGTGCAGTATAATTCCTTTTTGAACGTCTTCAGGAAAGTGTGAGAAATTGCTGCCTTTTACCGAATCCGCAATAAAATTTCCAATAATAATACCCTCCGAATCCCCCGACAAATACAAATGAGATAGAAAATTCATTTACTTTGAATTGTTTAGTAAATTTAAGCAAATTATTTGGTTTTTCAATCTAATGAAAGTGTTCTACAGGCTTGTTATTCCTTTTGTTTGTGTGGTTTTATTCCTATGTGCTTCCAATACCCAATGGAGCAGGGATAACTGGAACAATATTGTTGAAGCAGACGGAAAGGGTTACTATGCTTATTTGCCAGCACTATTTATATACAATGATTTGAATTTTACTTTCTTTGATTCTATTGAAAAAAAATATCCGAATCCTCGTCTTTACTATGATTACAGGGTAGGAGAGCAGGGGAGACAGGCAAATAAGTATTTTGCGGGAACAGCTCTGGCAATAATGCCTTTCTTTTTTATCGCACATGCTACTGCAAAATGTCTGGGCATGGAGGCAGATGGATACTCCAAAATATATCCGGTTTGTGTAAATATTGCGGCCATTTTTTATTTGCTGGTAGGCTTATATTACCTGAGAAAGTTGCTGAGAATATACGATGTTTCCGAAGGTATAATTTCCTTTATTCTTATTGCAATCGCATTTGCCACCAACCTGTTTTATTATGCGGTTTGTGAGCCGGCTATGTCGCATGTTTATTCCTTTGCATTTATAACTGCGTTTATTTATTTCCTGCATACATTTTATGAGCAGCCCTCAAAGCGTTCGTTTCTTATATTGTGTGCATTGTATGGAGTGATATTGCTTATTCGTCCGGTAAATGGTCTTATCATTTTAATTATACCATTTGCAGCTATTGAAAAGGAAAGGTTTTTATGGCTTTTTAGCTATTTCAGAAAACAGGTGACTTTGGTAGTTGCAGGATTTATAATCGTTTCAGCAATAGTTTCTATTCAATTGATTGTATACAAGATTCAAACTGGTAGTTTTTGGGTGAATTCTTATGGCACTGAGACTTTCAACTGGCTTTCACCACATCCCATTGATTTTTTGATCAGCTACAAAAAAGGGCTGTTGCTCTATACGCCTTTGGTTTTAATCAGTTTGGCCGGATTGTATGTATTGTTTAAAAACAACAAATTTCAATTTTATTCATTGTCACTTTTTCTGGTGGTAACAGTGTATGTTCTTTCTTCGTGGTGGAGCTGGTGGTATGGAGGTAGTTTCGGTTCCCGGGTGTGTATAGAATATTACGCACTCATTGCTATACTTATTGGAGTAACTTATAATTATCTAAAACAGCCATGGTTCAGGGCTTTGTACTCTGGTTTAATTGTTTGTGCATTGCTGGTTTGCCAGATACAAACCTATCAGTACCGTTATTATTTTATTCACTGGGAAAAAATGGATAAGGAACACTATTGGCGGGTATTTATGCGGATTGACCAGTTGGGTAAAAAAAATCCGAATAGTGATTTATTGAATTAATAAGTATGCTAAAGTAACTGTAGTACGCCCCCCTTCTCCAAAGGAGAAGAGGAGGTGAGGCTTACAGCTCCTTCGCTTTGTTCCAATACACATCCATCTCTGCAAGTGTCATGTCACTCAATTGCTTTCCGGCTTTTGTTGCCTCACTTTCTAAATATTGAAAGCGTTTTATGAATTTTCTGTTTGTCTTTTCCAACGCATCTTCCGGGTTGATATCATTAAAGCGGGCATAATTGATCAACGAAAACAGTACATCGCCAAACTCAGCTTCAACCTTGTCTTTTGTGGCTTTTTGTTCCACTTCATGCTTAAACTCTGCAATTTCTTCTTGTACCTTTTCCCATACCTGCTCTGGCTTGTCCCAGTCAAATCCTACCGCACGGGCTTTCTCTTGTATGCGTGATGCTTTTATAAGCGCTGGCAATGACTTTGGAACTCCACCTAAAACGGACTTGTTGCCTTCCTTCAGCTTCAACTTCTCCCAATTTTCTTTTACCTGCTCCTCGTTCTCCACTTTTACATCGCCATAAATATGCGGATGTCTTGAAATCAGTTTTTCACACAGTGAATTGATTACGTCTGCAATATTAAATTCATTGGTTTCAGAGGCAATGCGGGCATAAAATACGATATGAAGCAAAACATCACCCAGCTCTTTTTTTATGTTGAGCATATCCTTGTCGAGAATAGAATCTGAAAGTTCGTAGGTTTCTTCAATGGTAAGGTGGCGAAGGCTTTCAATGGTTTGTTTTTTATCCCACGGACATTGCTCACGCAGCTCATCCATTATTATCAGTAGGCGCTCAAATGCCTTTAATTTTTCCTGCATTGTTATTTGGGGGTTATAGAATGTACGATAAACCGTTTCGAATATACGAATTATAATATGTATTATTTATAAATTTCGTTGTGTCACTTCTGCTGTATTCCCTGATAAATTTAATATTTTTGCAGGCCGGGAATTTAAATAATTCGGGTAGCTTATAGTGTCAGTTTTTAGCATGTATATAAAAAAGAGTATAATCAGTGTTGTTGTTTTTTTAGTGGTATCGTATTTATCACTAGCACAAAATGCACCTGGCAATGATTTTATTTTATCTGGTCAGGGACATTATGGGTATATCATTAGCCATCGTAACAATATGGGGAACCTTATAAAGGGCCATATATACGGTGGAGAGATGAATTATATCTTTCGTACTGATGGTTGTAAACCATGGCAGCAGGTACACAATTACCCTGAAATAGGTGTTTGTTTTTTGCACCTGGATCTTGCTAATCCGCAGCAATTAGGTACCCTGGAAGCTTTGTACCCTTATGCCAATATTCGTTTAAACAAGTCGGATAAGAAGGTAAGCACAAATCTACGTCTGGGTGTGGGCCTTACGTATATAACAAAACCATTCAATAGGATTACCAATCACCAGAATGCTGCTATTGGTTCGCACCTGAACGGTTTTGTGAACATCCGTATTAGCTCTGCTGTAATGCTTGCAGAGGCATGGCGCCTCGAAACCGGTGTGGGGCTTACACATGCATCAAATGGTGCAATCAGCACACCCAATCTGGGTTTGAACATGGTTACCCTGAACCTGGGTCTGGGATATGCTTTTGGCAATAAAGCCTGTATATACAGGAAGGATACCATCCCTCCTGCTGTAAAGAAATGGGAGCCATCTATTTTGGCTGTAATGGGTATTAAAGAACTGGAGGCACCGGAAGGGCCAAAGTATCTTGCTTATGGGCTGCAGGCAAATTTATACAGGACACTGAATTATAAGAACAGTTTGGGCGGTGGTCTTGAAATGGCATATAATACTGCTACAAAGCAGGTATGGGCCAATGATTCTGTATATACAAATAAATTGGGAGATATTCTGCAGGTAGGCGCTAAACTCAGTTATGCATTTACAATGCACCGTTTTTCATTGCCTGTTGATTTTGGGTATTATGTGTTTAAAAAGCAAGCCTATAACGGATCGTTTTTTCATCGTATTGGCGTAAGGTACAGGGTTACCGATCATATTATTGCCAATGTTACATTGCTTACACATTGGGCAAAAGCCGATTATTTTGAGTGGGGGATTGGTTATCGTTTTTGATTTTATAAGGTTATTGTACAATGAATAAAAAACAACTGGTGGGTTTGATTGTTATTGCGCTGACCGGGTTGGCTGTTTTTTATTTTGTTGCCACAAAAGCAAAACTGGCTTCATTCACGCACGATGAAAGCTATTCTTATAATTTCTACGTCCATAATAGTTCTATGGACATTATTTCTCACAAAAATTCGTATACAAATAATCACCTGTTAAATACCTTGATGATGAAGTATTCGGAGCAACTCTTCGGTGCATCTGAATTATTCTTGCGCCTGCCCAACCTTATTTTATTGCTGGTGTGCTTTGTATATATGTATTTATTCACCCGCAATTGTAATTTGCTATTAGGTATTTCCATTATGGTTATCATGTTTACCAATATTGATTTAATAGATTTTTTTGGTCTGGCCAGGGGCTATGGTATTTCCATCGGCTTTATGATAATGAGCTTGTATCACCTGGTAAGGGCATTGCATACCAATAATAACAAATTGCATCTTGTGCTTTTCAATATGGCGGCTTTGCTCGCAATTCTGGGGAATTTTACAATGCTCGATTTTTATGTTGCTGCCATCATTGCCTTTAATGCAGTAAAACTCTATGAAAGCCGCTTCGTATTAAAAGAAAAGTTCAGCTTTTATAAAACCAATAAAACAAATATTTTTATGTTCGTGCTCATGCTTGTGGTTTTGTATGAGCCGGTCAGAAGGGTGATTACTTATAACCAGTTTGATTTTGGGGGTACAAAAGGTTTTTTTAGTGATACAATGCAGGCATTGGTACTAACTGTTTTTTCGCACGAACAAAATGTGTTTACACAAACTGTTTTTGTCAAAATGCTGTTTTTATTGTTGCTTTTCGTGCCATTGGTAATCGTTATTGTAAATGCAATTAAAAGGAAAACAGGATTCTTTGAAAACAACAAGGCGCTTGTTACTGTTAATTTGGTACTATTGTTCATTTATGTGGAAATTATTTTGCAGCACCTGTTATTGCATACAGATTATCTTATTGGGAGGTTTGCATTATTTTTATTTCCTCTTTTTATTCTCAACATCTTCTTTTTATTGGAATATTCGCTTAAATTTAAGTTCCGGAATTTGATTCTGGGATTTTGTGTTGTGTTGGCGGGGTATTCAATAGTATATTTTTATCGCAATGCCAACTTGTACGCCTCGGCAGAATGGAGTTACGACATGGAAACAAAAAATGCAATGAATGCCCTGGCTGAATGGCATGATAAAAATGAAAAGGATAAAGCCGGGAGCAAATTGGCTGTTAACTGGCTTTTTGAGCCAACAACTAATTTTTACAGGCGTACCCGTAACCTGCAATGGCTTGTGCCGGTGAGCAGGGACGAGCCTGATCAAAGTAGTGATTATTATTACATTTTTAAAGAGGATTTGAATAAATTGCAATTAAAAAATTACACCACTATTTTTTCGTCCGATCGGACAAATACAGTATTGGTGAAAAATAATTTGTGATAGTTACACAATGAGCAAAAGAGAAATGGCAATTGATAGATGGGTACTGGCAGTGTTTTGCCTCAGCATTTTTGTTTCCTGTAAAAAGGAGAACCGTTGTGATTGTATTAAACGAACAGGTGATATTATTACCGAAACCAGGGTAATTAATGGTTTTGATAAGATTTACGTAGAGGACAATCTGAAAGTGTTCATTACTCAGGATTCAATATTTGAAGTGAAAGTAGAAGCGGGTGAAAACATTGTGCCCCTTATCAGAACAGAAGTGAAAGAAGGTACGCTATACATCAGGGACGACAACCGTTGTAATTGGTCGCGCAGCTATAACAAGCCGCGAAATGTATACGTGAAAATGCCGGTTATAAATTATATTACCTCTGATGCTACAAACGATATCGTTAGTCTTAATACAATTACTACTCCTGAATTTGATGTGCAAACGAAAAATTCGGGGAACATTGAGCTCACAGTAAATAATTTGGCAATAGGTTCTCACATGCATGGTTCAGGTGATTTGATTTTACACGGCATTACAGGTGAGCACGCCTGCGATATTGGCGGAACTTCGTTTTTGCACTGTGAGGATTTACAAACCACATATACATGGGTGCATACTTTTACGACTGGTTTGTGTTATGTTAAAGCCAGTAACCTCTTGATTTGTAAAATTGATTACGTAGGTGATGTGTACTGCTATGGTAACCCTGCTACCATTGAAAAGGAACAAAAAAGTACGGGTCAATTGTTTTTGAAATGAAAAAACTATCTTTTAAAGTTCCTTATGTTGTTTGGCTGCTGGTCTTTTGGCTATTGTTTTTTGCTCTGTACAGACTGGCCTTTATTATTTATCACCATACAAAAATCCCCAACGACTTTCATTCCGAGACCGGGCTAAGTTTTTTTTATGCATTGCGTTTGGATCTTTCGGCTGCATGTGCTGCTGCATTTATACCTTATTTACTGTGGTCGGTACAACAGTTTTACAAGCGCAGATCAATACACTTAGCAAATAAGGTTTATAACCTGGTATGTATCTCTCTTGTGTCAGTATTAAGTCTCGCAAATCTGAAAATATATGGCGAGTGGGGAACGCTTTTAAGTGCAAGGGCGTTTAATTATCTTTTGTACCCTCAGGAAGTTTTAACCTTTATTTCTTTTTGGTCATTACTGCTGTTGCTGGCAGTATGTGCGGTTTTTATCTATTTGGCTGTTAAGTTGTACCGGAGTTTTGTTACTGGTTTTTCTTATCCTGTAGAAAATAGAAGGCTAAAAATTGCTCAGGTAGCTATATTGCCTTTTCTTCTTGTAGTTGGTTATAGGGGCGGCTTGCAACTCACACCAATCAATGAAAGCAGTGCTTATTATTCTTCGCTTCAAATCAATAACCACATTGCAACTAACAATATGTGGTATCTGGTACATAGTATTGTGGAAGCAAATGATAAAAAAAATCCGTATGTATTTATGGATAAAGAAAAAGCAAAGGATATCCGAAACATGCTTTTTGCAGGCTCTTCCGGGACAAAGCAGCCATTTTTAAATACCACCAAACCGAACATAGTGTTGATCATTCTTGAAAGCTGGACTGCAGATATTATCAAAGCTCTGGATGGTGAACAGAATGTTACCCCTTATTTCGATGAGTTGCGTAAAGATGGGCTTTTATTTACACAAATGTATGGAAGCGGATTTCGTACGGAACAAGGACTTGTGTCTATTCTGAGCGGATTTCCGGCTCAGCCCAACAATACGATTATTGCAACCCCTAGTAAAGCGGAACGCTTGCCTTCATTGAATACGGAACTGGGCAAGTTGGGTTATCAGTCTTCTTTTTATTACGGTGGCGACATAGAGTTTGCGAACATGAAGTCGTACTTGTTGAACAGTCATATCGGGAAAATAATAGATAAAAATAATTTTGATAAAAGTGAACAGAACAGCAAATGGGGAGCGCATGATGAATTTGTTTTAAAAAAACAGCTAAATGGTTTGAAGGATGAAAAGCAACCGTTTTTCTCAATTGTTCTTACACTGAGCACTCATGAGCCTTTTGAAGTGCCCATGCAAACACCTTTCAGAGGTGGCGAGGAACAGGAGCGGTTTAAAAAGGCCGCCTATTATACAGATTATTGTCTCCAAAACTATTTTAAAGAGGCCCGTCAGCAGCCCTGGTATAACAACACACTTTTTATTTTGGTTGCCGATCATGGTCATCATCTTCCGAAAGGCCGGAATATGGATCTGCCTGAAAGCCGCAGGATTACTGCTTTATTCACGGGTGGGGCCCTCGTGGAGCAGGTGCGGGGAAGTACTATGGATAAAATTGTAAACCAGAACGATTTGCCCGCTACTCTTTTAAGTGCCCTCGAACAACCGCATTCACAATTTGGTTGGAGCCGGGATATGTTTAATGCCGGCAGCAAAGAGTTTGCCTACTACTCCAATGAAAATGTTTTTGGATGGATTGCCCCACAACAAAATCTCGTATATTCTTTTGGCTCGAAAAATGTAGATATACAAGCCAAAACACAATCAATTGTAAATGATACTGTTTTAACACAGGGACAAGCCTATTTGCAATGCCTTTATGACGAATATTTAAATTACTAATTATTTTAAGACTTAATGTTATTCCACTTTTCCATATACTCAAATGCGCTTAGGCGCGCTGTCATTTCGAGCTTGTCGAGAAACAAGGGAAGCCATCAAAGTCAAAATTTTAAAATGCGGACGAATCATTTTTTACAATTTCTTCTGATAAAGTTACTGCTAATGAGCGCAGTCGGCTTCGGCCAGGAAAAAAAGAAGGGCGGTCTCTGGAAGGCCCTAAATACACCTGCGGAGGCCGATACAACAAATGAGGACTATTACGGCAGCAATACTATACGCTACGAAGATTATATTTACAAACGTGGAATTAAAACAGTGCGTTTCTACGATGAAAATTTTGAGCTTTCACAACCCATTATTAACCTACTGTCACCGGAACGGCTGAAGCTTAGTTTTGATGATTTGGACGGTGATTTGAAGAATTACTCTTTTACTGTAATTCATTGCAATGCCAACTGGGAGCCTTCTGACTTAATGCCTGCCGAATACATTGATGGTTTCCAGGAAAGTGTTATCAACGATTACCGCTATTCGTTCAATACTCTTCAGAAATACACGCATTACAACGCTTATTTTCCAAACACCAACATGAAAGCGACCAAATCCGGCAATTATATTCTGAAGGTGTTTGAGGATGGAAACCCTGATAATATTGTGCTTACAAGGCGCTTTTTTATTTATGAGAATAAAATCATGATACAGTCAAGGGTATCCGCTGCAAGTATTATTGCAGATAGGAATTTTAAACAGGAGGTGGACTTTACCATCAATCATACGGGTTACCAGATTACAAATCCTTATACGGATTTACATGTGGTGATTACCCAGAACAACCGCTGGGACAATGCAAAAACTACGCTGAAACCCTTATTTGTAAAGGATATGGAGCTGGTTTATGATTATGATGAGGACAACGTATTTACAGGCGGCAATGAATTCCGGAACTTTGATATGAAAAGTATTCGTTACCATTCAGAACGTATTGCTTCAGTAAAATACGATTCTTCATCTGGAACTCATGTTTACCTGGTACCGGATGAAAGACGTACCTTCAAAAGGTACACTACGCTTGGTGATTTGAATGGCAATTATGCAATAAAGATACAGGAAGGTAACAACAGCGAGGTGGAAGCCGACTATTGTTTTGTTCATTTCTTTCTTCCCTATGATGAAGTGCTTACAGATGGGAATTTGTATGTGTTCGGTGCCTATAATTCCTGGAAATGCAACCGGGAAAATCTAATGATATACAACGAAAAACGTTTTGGTTATGAAGCTACCCTGTTTTTAAAGCAGGGATATTACAACTATGAATACGCTTTTCTGAAAGATGATGCCCCTGCCGCGGATAATACCCTGATTGAAGGAATGCATTACGAAACCGAAAACGATTACACCATTTACGTTTATCACCGCCAGCAACGCACTTTTTATGACCAGCTTATTGGAGTGAAGCGTTTTAACTCTACGAAATAGCCTTTTGGGGCATTAAATCCCCGATTCGACAAAAAATTTGGTGTATGCAACCTTTTTGACCAGTTTTACATCCATAAAAGTAACAGCGTTATTAAAATTCAACTGTTCACAATTTTTGGCTCAATACTTGTTAAATCGTGAAATGAATACTTATCATTGTAAGAAAGGATTCAGTCATTCACTAAAAAAATAAACACAATGGGAATGCAAACCACTCAGGTAACCCACGGTATACAGATCAGTGTTGAAACTAAGTTTCATACTGACCATTCTGACCCGGACAACCGTAACTTTTTATTTTTATACCATATCACCATCGAAAACAAAAGTGATTATACGGTGAAGCTGATTTCGCGCCATTGGGATATATTTGATTCCAGCAGCGAGTACCGCCAGGTGGATGGAGATGGTGTTGTGGGTGAGCAGCCGGTTCTTGAACCTGGTGAGTCGTTTGATTATGAGTCAGCCTGCGATTTGTCTACCGATATCGGCAGAATGAAAGGGAAGTACCTGATGGAACGCAAAATCGATAATGCCCGCTTTTACGTTACTATTCCTGAGTTTGAACTGATTGTTCCGGAAAGGTTGAACTAAATTAACCCTGTCACTGTCACATCGAGCGAAGTTGGGACATCTTTTGGCTCGTATGGACGTGTTGATTTTGAGCTTGTACCTCAGCTCAAATAAACCACTTCCTTGCCCTTTTTATCAAGTTCTACTGTAATGTGCTCCTGCAGGGTAGTAGATAAAGATAATCCGACAAAATCGGCCTTAATAGGGTAACGATTGTGTCCCCTGTCAACCAGGATAGCAGTAGTTAAGCGTTTTACAGGACTGTTTAAAAACGGTTTGGCACCAAAAATCAGTGTTTTTCCTGAATTTAGTACATCATCCGCAAGTATTATCACCTTGTTATTTAATTCTTTGGCTGTAAGGTCGATCTTTATTTCCTTGGCCAAAGGGTTCTTTTTGTCCAGCACAATTTCTATCAGCTTTGTTTTGATAGGTGAAATGGTTTTTAATACATCTGCAAGCCGTTTCGCAAACAGAAAGCCATTATTAGCAATGCCCGCAATGATGATTTCTTTTTCATCGTAATTGTTCTCATAAATCTCGTATGCAATACGGTTGATTTTTTGCTGAATCTGCTTGCTGTTAAGTATTAAAGTACGGTTCATAGATTTAATGTGTTTCTGACATCCTGGCATTTGCTGGACGATATTGCATATCTTTTGCCTTTATGGCTGATCAATTTTCAAATGTATAAAACATTTTTTTAACCAGTATCCTGTTTTATAAAATGAATATGGCAGCAGCAACCATAATAATAATTATTACAAGGTACTGCCATACATCAGGAAAATAAATAGTAATTGTTTTCCAGATAGCTTTGAATTGTTCCATTAATTAAAAAATTTTTGTACTGCCCCTAAAAACTCCTCAAAAGAGGCTGCATTACCTGCAACAATCTCTTTCCCGAAAATATATCCATCCCCGCCTTTAAAATCAGTCACCTTGCCGCCTGCCTGCTGAACAATAAATGCTCCTGCGGCCACATCCCATGGCTGAAGGCTGTATTCATAAAATCCTTCAAACCTACCGCAGGCAACATAAGCCAGGTCTGTAGCTGCTGACCCCAGTCTTCTTAAGCCACGGGTATTTTTCATGAAATACTTGAACAGCTCCATGTACTCGTCCATACGTTGATAGTCGTAATACGGGAAACCGGTAGCAAGCAAAGATGAGGCTAAAGTGGAGTTGGCTGATACGCTTATTTCTTTCCCGTTGAGGTAGGCCTTACTGCCTTCCCATGCATAAAAGCATTCATCCAGGTTGATTTCATAGATAATACCCATCACAAGCCTGTTGTCGCGCATTAATGCGATGCTTATGGCAAAACAGGGAAGGCCATGAATAAAGTTGGTGGTGCCATCCAAAGGGTCAATGATCCAATTGTAATGTTCGCCCTTTTTGGTGGATGTTCCTTCTTCTGCTATAAACCCCGCTTCAGGAAGAAGTGTGGATAAGCCTTCTACCAGCTTCTTTTCAGCAGTTTTGTCAACGTAGGAAACAAAATCGTTCTTTCCTTTTACCTCTATTTTTGCTGAAGAAAATTGCTCCTGCTGTTCTTTAATAAAAACACCAACTTTTTTAGTCAGTAAACATACATCCTGGCAAAGCTTTTGCATATAATCTGAAGGTTTTTACAAAATTACAATTTAAAACCAACAGTGCGTAGGTTAAATGTAGTGTTGGCGCACTGAATTTATTACTTGTCGCTTAAAATGTATTCTGTAACACCATTCAGAAAAATATTCAGTAATTTTGAAATAATAAACAATGGGGGCCAATGAAAAATAAAGCAGCTTATTTATCCGTCATTCAGCGTATTTGTGGTTTGGTTCTTTTTATCACACTTATAGGTGTGCCTGTCCTGTCTGCACAAACCACTGCTAAACTTGATGTTTCAATTGCATTGAAAGTGAAAGACGGTGACTTAAAAAATGCCCTGGTTACCATTACCCGTAAAGGTGAACCTTTTAAAGTGCTGGATCCCGGCAAGGGCGAAACCAGTGTTGAATTGCCTTTAGGCTATGAATACCAGTTTTCATTTGCAAAGCTTGGCTACATTACACAAAACATTTACATCGATACGCATGTTCCGGAACACAGGGAAAACGGGACTTTCAGAAAACAGATCTTTAAGGTGCAATTGGAGAAGGAGCGTGAGGAGGACAGACACGATGTTAAACTCGCCTATAATATGGATATTGAAGATTTCGATTATATCAAAGGCAATATTTCCAAAACCAATAAAGTTAAACCGGAAAATACAGCTGCCACTAAAACAAAGACCGAAACAAACGTGGTACAGGATCAAACGGATGCTCCTAAGCAGAACGCTAAGGCCGGGTCAAAAATAAAGGATAAAAAAGTGATCCAGCAGGATACCAAGCGTATCACAACCATTACCATTGTTATTGATGAAAAGGAGTACATCTATAAGAAGGAAGAGTATGACTGGGGTGGTACTTTTTTCTATAAAAATGGTGTAGCTATTACTGCTGATACGTACCGTTCTGAAACGGAAGAGTAGGCGTTCACGCAAAACTTATAGTTTGTATGGTTGGGATATTTCACCCCCTCAACCCATGCTGGATTTAAGTTTACTGGTTTTATCCAATTTTCTAAAATACAATATGCCGGCAACTCCAAGTAAAAACAACAATGTGGAAATAAGCTCTGCTTGGGTAAACCCGAAATTGCCAATGTGGTAAAGTGTATTAACACGTATTTTTTCTATAAAAAAACGCTCTACACCGTTAAAAATAAGGTAAAGAGAAAACAATACACCCGGGGTGGTAATACGTTTTCTTAAAAACCACAGCACAAAAAATAAAGCGGTACACATCAGTGTTTCATACAAAGGTGTAGGAAATACCGGTGGAACAAGGTGTGTACAGTACTTGTCGGAAAAGCAATTTGCCAGTGGCTCGCCAACACCATTTACATTATTGGGATAGTCGTAGCTCCATGCCCAGTCCGGTGCCCAGCTTAGCCAACCTGGTTTAGGTGCAAGATTATCTATCCCCCAATCTCCATCGCCCGCTACCTGGCAGCCAATACGGCCAACAGCATAAGCAAGCATTAATGCAGGTGCACAGGCATCAATCATGTGGGTTGCTGTAATTTTATTTTTATAACCGTAGTAAATCAGGGATATGGAAGCCAAAATCAGTCCACCATACATGGTTAGGCCGCTGAAGGAAAACAAGGCATCAATCGGGTCAGCCATAAATTCGTTCCAGTTTTCAAGGTTGTGAAATATCTTCGCTCCAAGTATTCCGGTGAATGCACCAATCAGGGTCATATTTCCTACATGTTCATGCGGATACATTTCTTTTTCCACCCAGGTTGGTTTATCCAGCTTCGTTTTTTCCTTTTCACGGTATTTTAAGTAAGCCGAAATACCTGCTCCAAGTATACCTCCCATAAAGCTGCCCTTCAGCGACAACAAAAATCCCTGTGTATTGTTGGTAAAAGCATTAAAATTAAGGGCGATATACAATACTTTATAACCAATGATGAATCCAATGATTCCAGATGTAACCAGCTCGGCAGTTGTAGCTTTTTCTCCTTCTAGGAATTTTACTTTAGATGGTTTTAAAAGACCTTCCTTTTCTTTTCTTTTCAACTCTCTCGACCATAGATAAGCAGCCACTAAAAAGGCCAGCGCAACAAAAAGGCCGAAGCTCTGGAACATTTTAAGAAAGGGCAAGTCGAGACCCAATAAGTCTTTTACAATATAATATAAGGATGGATACATAGTTTCTGAATTAAACGGCTGCTGCCCATTACAAGCAACGTCATTTTACCGTTATGCGGTTGCGAATTTACAAATAATGCAGTTAGGAATTACAGGAAAGCCTTATTTGAATACCATTATATAATTTAGGAATAAGACACCTGGAGCCTTTTTAGAATTTCGCTGAAGAATAAAATTTAGCCATCCCGCGTTTCTCGATCAGCCCGAAATAACCTGCGCGCTTTCATTTCGGGGTGGTCGAGATACTTGAGTAAGGGATATGTTAATAATTTAAATAAAATTTTAAACAGGCTCTAAGCCGCAAAATTGTGTTGGCAGATGCTTCGTATTGCTTAGCGTCTTTGTGGCTTTATGGCAATCTTATTTTCGCACAATTTAATTGCCCGCCCGAAACATAATAAATTCGTAATTTAGCCCTTCTTGAAAACAATAATTATAAAATATGAAAATTGCGCTTATCGGGTATGGGAAAATGGGTAAAGAAATTGAACAGATTGCTTTATCACGAGGACATGCCATTGTATTAAAGGTAGACAGGAACAATGCCGATACGTATTCTGTTGATGAACTTAAAAAAGCGGACGTGGCTATTGAGTTCAGCATTCCTAAATCGGCTGTTGCCAACATATACAAATGCTTTGATGCCAACGTGCCTGTAGTGGTTGGTACAACGGGTTGGTTAAGTGCTTTGAATGAAGTGCAGGCCAAATGCGTGGACAATAATCAGGCTTTGTTTTACGCTTCCAATTACAGTATTGGGGTAAACCTGTTCTTTAAGCTCAATGAATATTTGGCAAAGATGATGAACGCTTATCCTGATTACAATGTAAGTATGGAAGAGATCCATCATGTGCATAAGCTGGATGCACCAAGCGGAACGGCTATTTCTTTGGCTAACCAGGTAATTGAGCAGATCAAAGAAAAGGAGAAGTGGGTGAATGGCGCTACCAATGCTACCAATGAGCTGGCTATTGTGTCAAAGCGCATTGATGAAGTTCCTGGAACACATACAGTAACGTATTCAAGCGCTGTTGACGAAATAAGTATTACTCACATCGCGCACAACCGTAAAGGGTTTGCCTTAGGTGCTGTGGTTGCTGCTGAATGGATTGCAGGGAAGAAAGGAGTTTATGGAATGAATGATTTGATGAGCTTTAAATAAGCGTCAAATCCACTGCAAGGTCTTCGACAGGCTTAGACTGACTACGCGCGCGGTCAGTCTGGGCCTGTCGAAGACCAGGGGGGGGGCAAATTTTGTGGAAGAACGAATGTTTCTTTTTTGATTAAAAAGAGGCACATCTACCTTAGCCAATTTATGTTAATTATAAGGCACATTTTTTAATTTTTGTACTTTCGTAACACATTCTAGATAAACGTTTTTATGGATACTTCGTATTTGTTATTAATTGTGTTTTCGATCACTACTGTTATTGGTTTATGGAAGCTGTTTCCATTAGCCGGAGAAGAGGGGTGGAAAGCATTTGTACCTTTCTATAATTTTATCGTTTGGCTCAAAATTATTCAAAAGCCCTGGTGGTGGATTTTTCTGATTATTACTCCCGGTGTAAATTTTTTAATGTTCGGCATCATGTGTTTATTGCTTGCAAAAGCATTCAATAAACGCAGCTTTTCTGAAAAAGCCATCGCATTCCTCGCAGGGTATCTTTACCTTCCATACCTGGGTTTTCAAAAGGATACAGTTTATGTTGGACCTGAGGACACAAGTAAACTAAAGCCATCCATAGCGCGTGAATGGACGGAAGCCATTGTATTTGCTGTGGTTGCAGCAACGGTTATCCGTACCTTTTTCTTTGAAGCGTTTACAATTCCAACTTCATCGCTCGAAAAGTCAATGATGGTGGGCGATTACCTGTTTGTAAGTAAAGTTAGCTACGGAGCGAAAATTCCCAATACCCCATTGTCATTCCCATTTGCACATCATACACTGCCTTTTACCGAGCAAACAAAATCCTATGTGGAGTGGTTCAAGCTGCCTTATTTCCGTTTGCCCGGACTGGCGGATGTGAAGAACAATGATATTGTTGTTTTCAATTATCCGGATGGTGATACCGTTGCGCTCGATCACCAGAACCAAAGTTATTACCAGATATGCCGTAACAATGGCTTTAAAAGCCTTTATAATAAGCCCAACGTAAAGGTTAAAATAGGCTATGATGAGCAGGGACAGTATCTCTACGCTCCTATTGGCGATGTTGTAGCGCGTCCTCCGGATAAGCGCGAAAATTATGTAAAACGTTGCGTTGCCATTGCTGGCGATACACTTCAAATCATTAACCAGAAACTATTGATCAATAACAAGCCGGCTTATGTGGCGCCAACTATGCAGTACCATTATAAGGTAAGAACAGATGGAACGGAATTTGACGCTAAATTGATTAAAAAGCTGGATATTACCGATGAAGGTAGTGGCTGCTATTTATACAAAATCGATACTACCGGTGAAAAGGAAATAATAGTGAACCTTCCGTTTAATAAGGTAGACAAGGTGAAAAGCCTTCCGTTCGTAAAATCTGTAGAGCCATATATTGCGAAAGGGCCAGGAGAGGGGGATCCTAGCATATTCCCTCATAGCCCTGATTATGCATGGAACAATGATAATTTCGGACCACTTTATATCCCTAAAAAAGGAGCAACGGTGGAGTTGAATACAACCAATATTGTACTTTACGACAGGATTATTAAGAATTATGAGCTGAATGACCTGGAAGTGAAAGGTGGCAAAATATTTATCAATGGGCAACCGGCAACATCCTATACCTTTAAAATGGATTACTATTTTATGATGGGAGATAACCGCCATAATTCAGCCGATTCACGCTGCTGGGGATTTGTGCCGGAAGATCATGTTGTGGGCAAGCCCGTATTTGTTTGGATGAGCATTAAAGAAGACAACCCGAATGTTTACAATCCACAGAAGAGTGGTTTCTTAAAGAAATTGAAAACGTCCCTGTTTGAGGATCCGGAGCGCAGAAAACGTTTCTTTACCTTCGTTGGAAACGATGGCTTGTCGCGTTCTTACCTCATTCACTTTATTGTAATTGTTGCAGCAATATCAGGTTTTGTATATTTCAAAAATAAACGGGCCGAGAAAAACGCGAAGGACGCTTAGTGTCATTGCCTGAAACTGAAGTGGTTACTTTTTTGCTGGCTTTATAAGCCCGTAAAATGGTAACCATTCCTGTTTATAACCGTATTATTTCATAAACACATTCCAACTGTTGATTTGAAAAAAGGTTCAACCATAAGAGAATGGATAAAAGCAATACTTCTTGCTTTTATAACAATTATACTTATCCGGGTGTTTTGTTTTGAAGCTTTTACCATTTCCTCTTCTTCTATGGAAAAAACCTTATTTACCGGTGATTATGTACTGGTAAATAAGCTTAGCTACGGTCCGCGGATACCAATGACGTTGTTTTCAATGCCTTTCGCCCATCAGCGCATGCCTTTTACTGAAAATACAAACTCGTATCTTAACTGGTTGCAACTGCCCTATAAACGGCTGTTTGGGACACCCGATGTGAAACACAACGATGTCATTATGTTCAACTATCCTATGGAAGAGGAACATCCTGTTGATCAGCGCATTTATTATATCAAGCGCTGCGTGGGCATTCCGGGGGATATGCTGGAAATACGGAAAGGACAGGTATATATCAACAGCCACTACAATGATGTGCCCGAAAAGCTTCAGTTCAGCTATAAAGTAATTTCCGACAAGGATACGGTTGACTCGGAAGCTTTGGCCCGGATTGGCATTACAGAAGGCGGTAAGCTGCGCAATTTTGGTGAGTTTTGGTTCGGTTTGAGTTCCCAGAATGTAGACAGTATCAAACGCATTATGAATGTTTTGAGGGTAGAACCCATTATTGAAAAAAAAGGCACTTACAGCGATTATATGTTTCCGGAAGACGAACGGTTTTTGTGGAACGTGGATTTTTTTGGCCCTGTATATGTACCGAAAGCAGGGGATTCTATAGAGATGGCTGTGCAGACATTGCCTTTGTACAAGAGGATAATTGATGTGTATGAAAACAACGATGTACGTGTCAGTGGCGACTCCATTTTTATCAATGATAAATATGCCACGCATTATACGTTTAAATCAAATTATTATTTTATGATGGGCGATAACCGCCACAATTCGGCCGATTCACGTTTCTGGGGCTTTTTGCCCGAAAGCCATATTGTTGGAAAAGCTGCTGTTGTTTTGCTTTCTATCAATAAAACAGATTCAACGAGCAGTATACGTTGGGACAGGTGGTTTAAATCAATTGAGTAAAAGGCCCCTTCCAGCCTCCCCAAAGGCAAGGGGATAGATAAAATTTTTAATTTTTGAAAATGAATGAACACTATCAAACGGTAAATGGCTCAAACTCCTCCCCTTTGGGGAGGCTGGGAGGGGCTGCTATTTTATCTACTGCATACCTCGGGCCCATCCAGCATTATTCCAAACTTTTTTTATACCCGGAATGTACTATCGAACACTATGAGCATTTTACAAAACAAACCTACCGTAGTAGGTGCGATGTTTATTCGCCCAATGGTTTGATTACGCTGAGCGTTCCACTTGTTAAACGCGCAAAGCGGCAGGCCGTGAAAGATTTGAAAATATCGTATGACTACGACTGGCAGCTGCTGCATTGGCGAACACTGGAATCGGGCTACAGGCGTTCCCCGTTTTTTGAATATTATGAAGATGATTTTTATCCCTTTTACAGTGATAAAAAGTATGATTTTTTGATTGACCTGAATGAAGACCTGCAGCAGGTGGTACTGGAGCTTTTAAAGAAAAGGCCAAACTATGATTTTAGCACAGAATACCATAAAAGCTATCCCGAGGCTGACGATTACCGCGAAATCATTTCACCGAAAGTGCCATTGGAAACGGATACGCTTTACCAAATAAGGCCATACTCCCAGGTATTCGATACCAGGCACGGTTTTATACCTAATCTGAGCATTGTGGATTTGCTCTTTAATCAGGGCCCCAGGGCAACGGAGTTTATCTGAACCAAAATACCAATTTGTTGTTATCTTTGGCCTTTAATTATTAAGTTAATAGTTATTAGGTTATTAGTTAATGGGAATAGCTAATGAATTAAACAGAAGCTTTCAATAACGCAAATGCCCCAATAACTTAATAACTCAGTAACCGAATAACATAATTAGCATTTATCGAAATGGATATCGAATTCAATAAAAATGAGGATAAAATGGGCTTGCTGATTTCCGCGATGGAAAAAAAGCTGGAAAAAATATATTTGGGTGGAGGCAAAAGCCGTATTGACAAGCTGCACGAACAGGGTAAAATGAGCGCCAGGGAACGTATCGAATTCCTGATTGACAAAGGTTCTGAAACCATTGAAATTGGCGCTTTTGCTGGCGAGGATATGTACAAGGAACATGGTGGCTGTCCTGCAGGTGGTGTTGTAATTGTTGTTGGGTACGTGAGTGGAAGGCAATGCATTATTGTTGCCAATGATGCAACAGTAAAGGCCGGGGCTTGGTTCCCGATCACAGGAAAAAAGAATTTGAGGGCCCAGGAAATTGCCATAGAGAACCGTTTGCCTATTATTTATCTTGTAGACAGCGCGGGTGTTTATCTTCCGATGCAGGATGAAATATTCCCTGATAAAGAGCATTTTGGACGTATCTTCCGCAACAACGCGGTAATGTCGGGTATGGGCATACTCCAGATAGCAGCTGTAATGGGCAGCTGTGTTGCTGGTGGAGCCTATCTGCCAATCATGAGTGATGAAGCAATGATTGTGGACAAAACAGGAAGTATATTCCTTGCCGGTTCCTATCTTGTAAAGGCTGCCATTGGTGAGAATATTGATAATGAAACCCTTGGCGGAGCTACCACACACTGCGAAATTTCTGGCGTTACCGATTATAAATGCAAGGACGATGCAGATTGCTTAACGCGTATCCGGAATATCATGAGCAAAATAGGTAGTGCGGAAAAGGCCGGTTTTAACAGGGTAAAGGCTGTTGCACCTGCTAAGGAGCAAAAAGAGATACTTGGTATTATCCCTGATACACGAGATAAGCAGTACGATATGCATGAAGTGATTGCACGACTGGTGGACAATTCGGAATTTGAAGAATATAAAGAAGGTTATGGGCAGAGCATACTGTGTGGATTGGCCCGTATTGACGGGTGGAGCGTAGGTATTGTTGCGAATCAACGTAAAGTGGTGAAAAGCAAAAAAGGCGAGATGCAGTTTGGTGGCGTTATTTACAGCGACAGTGCCGACAAAGCAGCGCGTTTTATCATGAATTGTAATCAAAAGAAAATACCATTGGTGTTTTTGCAGGATGTTACCGGCTTTATGGTGGGCTCCCGTTCTGAGCACGGTGGTATCATTAAGGACGGTGCTAAAATGGTAAATGCCATGTCCAACTCCGTGGTACCTAAGTTTACGATTGTAGTTGGGAATTCCTACGGTGCTGGTAATTACGCCATGTGCGGAAAAGCATACGACCCCCGTTTGATTGTTGGCTGGCCTACAGCACAAATAGCAGTAATGGGGGGCGCGCAGGCTGCTAAGGTATTGGTACAGATTGAGGTGGCTTCTTTAAAGGCAAAAGGTGAAATTATCACCCCCGAAAAAGAGGCAGAGCTTTATAACAAAACAAAAGACCGGTACGATAGCCAGACAACACCGTATTATGCTGCTTCACGCCTTTGGGTAGATGCCATCATAAACCCGCTGGATACGCGTAAATGGATCTCCATGGGTATTGAAATGGCGGATCATGCACCAATAACAAAGCAATACAATGTGGGTGTAATTCAAACCTGAGCTTGTCGAAGACTTAGGGTAAGGAATACGCACGAAGATATAAGCTGTAATATTGACCTGTTACAGCTTGTTATAAATAAATAAAAAACTTATTTTTGTAGAACAAAAGCTAAACTTATGAAATCTAAAGTACTGACTCCTCGTTTTATTTTCCTTACTACTGCAATCATTTCAGCAGCGGTTTGCCGTTTGCTGTCACCAATCGACAACTTTACCCCGGTTGCTGCAATGGCCTTGTTCGGTGGTGCTTATTTTACCGATAAGCGCATTGCTGTTATCCTGCCGCTTATTGCCATGTTCCTGAGCGATGTGGTATTGGAACTGTTTACCCCATGGGGCTTTCACAATACAATGGTTTATGTATATGTGGCTTTTGTTCTTACCTCCTTGATCGGGATTCGTGTAGGACGCAATACATCCGTACTAACCATTGCAGGTGGTTCCCTGGCATCTTCGGTACTGTTCTTTATTATCACCAATTTTGGAGTATGGGCTGCAGGTGGCTTTGCAAATGGCTTTGTAGGTTTAAATACCACTTATGTTTTGGGCCTTCCTTTCTTTGCTCCAACATTGTTGGGTGATTTATTCTACTCTGCTATCCTGTTTGGTGCATTCTATCTGGCGCAGGTAAGGTATCCGGCATTGATTAGGGTGAAGTAATGTTTTATAAATGATCTATTTCTTTGGGGCAGTTAAACTAACTGCCCTTTTTTTATGCCTGTAAAAAGTAAAATTGTTTTAATAGTCGGCTCTTTCCTGATTTTGATCTTTGGATGGATTTTTTTAAAGTATTACCGTGTATATGCCGTTTACAAGCTACCTACGTGTAATATGGATCCATATTTTCATATAGATAAGACAATTTTTGGAAGTAGTCTTTTGAAAGTGCAGAAAGGGGATGTTGCCGTATATATGGGTGATGCGCTGCCAAACGATCTAACAAATAATTCTTACGAGGTTGTGGGCCGTATTGTTGCTGAGCAAAATGATACAGTTTGGCTAGTCAACGGGATATTGTATGTCAACGGTTTATTGGCAGATGATACCATGAATTTGAATTACCATTTTATTCTTCCGGAAGCAGTTGTAGCTGGAAAGCTTACCGAATACCAGGAAAAATACATGGTTCACCCTTATTATGGAAACTGGATAAGTCTTAATACCAGTTATGCAAATCTTATGGAGATGGGTGCAAAGGATAGTGCAACCAGGACTGTAGATGGTTCTATGGTCATTACTCCTCTTGATTTTGGGGTATTTACCTCCGAGCTGTGGAACTATGATAACTTTGGGCCTGTTGCTGTGCCTGAAGAATCGTATTTTATACTGGGTGACAACCGGAGCAACTCAGCCGATTCGCGATTAAGGGGTTTTATTCATAAAGATAAGATTATAGCGAAGATTGTTACAGGAAACCAGTAAATGATGGTCACACATCTATTTTAAGCCCCCTTTTATGACTTTTAAGAGCGCTTTAGCGTCTGTATCGTCTAGCTGTAGTCCCAGCTTTATTTCTTTGCCGTAATAGTCAAAAGCGAGCTTTTCACCGGCAATTACCCAGTAAGAATTATTCAGGCTCTCTAAAAAGGATTCCTTAGGCTCCAGTAGACGTATTTCTTTAATAAAATCGGCTGAGTAGCTTTGTATTTTGCCGCGCCCGGAAACATCGCGTTTGTATTCCAGTTTATTGTTTCTTATTTTGAGGACTTCCTTACCGGAACGCCTCCACAACCAGGCATTGGTGATTTTGAATTCAAAGTAAAACCAGAAACCCATCCATACAATCACTGCAATTTTGGTATTGGGATCGGTAATCGTAAAATACTGCGAAAACACAATCATCCCTGCCAGTGTCCACAGAACCAGCCAGGCGAGCAGCAGTCTGTTTTTTAATTTATCTGCAAGCGCAAGTATCACAATGCTTAGTCCCTCTTCCGTGCGTTTTATGCTGATGCGTTTCCCGATGTACTCCATTGTATTCAATAATTGAAAAGCAAAATTATCAATAAATTCTATATTTGCGCTTATAATTGTATTCACAGGGTTTCACTTAGGGTTGAACACGCAAAACATGCAAAACAAAACTGAATCCAAAGAAATAGGCTTTGGCTCCAAAACCTCGCAGCAGCGAAAAAGGCTCATTAATAATGATGGCTCATTTAATGTACACCGCACGGGCCAGTCCATGTGGAATTCTACGAGCATTTATCATGCGTTGATTACCATGAAATGGCTGAAATTCTATACCTGTATTACGGCCTATTTTATTCTTGTGAACCTGGTTTTTACTTTTTTTTATTGTTTGGCAGGTATAGAGGGACTCAGGGGAGTAGAGGGTGCTACTACTATGGATAAATTTCTGGAAGCTTTTTTCTTCAGCACGCAAACAATTAGTACGGTTGGTTTTGGCCGGCTGAGCCCGGGAAGTCACCTGGTGAGTACCATAGCCGCTTTGGAGTCATTATTGGGTTTACTTGGTTTTGCGGTTGTCACAGGCCTTATTTATGGTCGGTTTTCCCGTCCAAAGGCACGAATTCTTTTTAGTGAGAAAGCGCTTATTGCCCCGTTTAAAAATGGTACTGCTTTTCAGTTCCGGATTGCAAACAGGATGCGGAATAGTCAAATGTCTGATATTGAGGCTCGTGTGACAGTTGCTAAGTTCGAAATGGAAAATGGGGTTCCGATAAGACGTTTTCGGCCCCTGGAGCTGGAAATCAAAAAAATCATCTTTTTTCCGATGGCTTGGACAGTAAATCATCCCATTAATGAGAATAGCCCTCTTTACGGCATGACACAGGAAGACATTAAAAAATCGGAAGCTGAGTTTATGATCTTGTTAAATGGCTTTGATGACACCTTTTCTCAGAATGTAACTGCCAGGTTTTCATATACTTCTGATGAATTGATTGCCGGGGCCAAATTTGTGAGCATATTTGGCGAAAATAAGGATGGGGAAATTACCCAGGATTTGAGTAAAATTAGTGATTATGAGGTAGTTAAGTAGTGGCATCACTGTTTTAAACCCTAAGATGTCGCCCCGCTGGGGCTTTCAAATGTCCGATATAACTTTTCTACTATGATTGCACCCCTACGGGTTTAGATTTTTAAGCTCCGTCAGGAGCGTTACATTAGTGGATAAAAGTATAACCCGTCAGATTCAGCTCCGTAGGAGTGGCATTTTATAAAAAACTCCGGCTTTGTGGCACTTATGACCACAAGCTAACCCCAAAATTTTACTTCTTTATTTATTTTTCCGACACTCTACGCTTATCGTGGCGTTGAATACAATCCATGGATAAGGCTGTAATGACCTGTATTTATAGCATTTTACTTTAAGAATATAGTTGTTTATCCATTTTTGTCGACAAAATCTGTTTTCAATTGTAATTTTATAAGGAATTCAATCTCAATAAACACTAAACATTTTTGAGTATGAAACCGGAAATAAAAAGAATCTTCGAAGTTTTAAGGAACAAGACTGAAGAAAATCAAAAGGAAATTTTACTGGAATGCGCTTTACAAATAGGCGGTGAGCAATGGAAAAAAGATGTAAATGATCTGGCAGGTAAAATAGAGAAAAAAGAACCTACAAGTAAGGGTGGCGATTGATTCTGAGAGAAAACAACTCTGTTAGGCAAAGTATCTTGCTAGGCTTTTACTAACAAGGCTTCCAGCCTTTTGCACTGTTTGTCATTTCCATCCTTCAAAAGTATAGAAAAAAAACAGTTTCAATATGTAAATAACCTTAAACAAAAAACGGGTATATGAATTTTCATATACCCGTTTTTATTAAAGAACTCTATTTATTACTGCACAGAGAACTTACCGCTTCCGATAACCTGTTCTTTGGTAGCAATTTTATAGAAGTACATTCCATTAGACAGCTCTTCTCTGTCAATTGTGAATAGCATTCCACCCTGAGGGCTTGTGCCGGACGCATTTGTTAAAGAAACATTTTTAATTTCTCTTCCAAGCATATCCATCACAATCATATTTACCTGACCGTTCACCACTGCACCACGTACTTCAATTGTAGCGGTGTTGCTGAATGGGTTAGGATAAATCACTACTTCATGCTCTCCGTTCAGTTTATCAACTCCTAGGAAGCTGATGATTGGGAATGGAGGTGATGTAGCAGTACATCCTGAAGCATTGGTTACCATTACGGTATAGTTACCATTTTGCGTTGCAAGGTAGCTTTGCGCTGTAGCACCCGGGATTGCAATACCATTCAGATACCATTGGTAAGTAGCACCAGGAGTTGCAGTAAGCAGGTTTTCCAATTGTGAAATAGAAGCTGTTGCTGCAGGGTCTACAGTTACTGTTACAACCTGTGTACCGGAGCAACCGTTAAATGTACCGGTCACAGTATACGTAGTTGTTACAGTAGGGTTCGCTACTACTGTAGGTCCTGTTGTGGTGTTCAGGCCAGTTGAAGGAGCCCACGAGTATGAGTTTGCACCATTTGCAGTAAGTGTGGCTGAGTTACCAGCACAGATAGTTGATGCCGATGGTGTAACTGTTGTATTTGGTGCAGCACAAGGTGTTGTAACACAGATGCTGAACGTGGTCGTTGATGGCATATTTGTGTTATAGTCATACACACGTACCAGGTAAGTATCACCTACAGTAAGGTTAGTTGCAGTTAATACTTCCTGTCCACCTGTAAAAGAGGTGTCACCACAGCTGATGTTGTTACCGTTGCAGGTACCGCCCATCAGGTCAATCACCGCATCAAACCCAGCCGAACCAATTACAGTGATGTCATGAGTTGCAGCAGTAGCAACAAATTTGTACCAAACATCATCGTTAGCGCTACCACCGCAGGTTGCAGCGACTGTTTGTGTAGCTCCAGCCACATCACCTGTAACTGTTCCACCACAGGTTGCTCCATAAGCAGTTAGTGTAATTGCACCTGCACAATCATCATTTGAAGGCGCTGGTGGAGGAGGTCCCGGAGTAGTTACACAGATTGTAAATGTTGTTGTTGAAGGAACACTGGAGCTGTAGTGGTAAACACGCACATAATAGGTGTTACCAACCACAAGGCTATCTGCTGTTAAAGTTTCAGTTCCCCCGTTGAAGGAAGCATCAGCACAGCTTAAGTTGGTTCCGTTACAAGAACCAGAACGAAGGTCGATCACAGCATCAAATCCTGAAGAACCAACCACAGTAACGATGTGTGTTGTATCGGTGGCAACAAAACTGTACCAAACATCGTCATCTGCTGTACCTGTAGCACCACCACAAGTGATGGCAGCTATAGATTGTGTTGCGTTGGCTACATCACCCGATGTTGTTCCACCGCAGGTTGCACCATACACGGTAAGCGGTGTAGCAGCAGCACACTCGTCATTTGCCGGACCATTGGTAGATGGTGTTGTAACACAGATGGTGAATGTAGTTGTTGCAGGGGAAGTTGTTCCATAATGGTACACACGTACATAGTAGGTTGCACCTACAGTAAGTCCTGTAGCATTTACTGTTTCTATTCCGCCATTGGTAGTGCTGTTTGCACAATCAATGTTTGTACCGCTGCAAGCTCCTGAACGAACATCGATTACTGCGTTTAAGCTGTCAGAGCCATCAACGGTAATTGTATGTGATGTTCCTGTAGCAACAAAACTATACCAAACATCAGCAGCTGTTGTTCCGGTCAGACCGTTACAAGTGATAGGAGCAATTGATTGTGTAGCACCGTTGATATCACCTGTTGTTGTACTACCACATGTAGGACCATAAACGGTCAGTGGTGCAGCAGCCGAACACTCGTTGTTTGGAGGAATAGATGTAGAAGGAGTCGTTACACAAATGGTAAACGCTGTTGTTGTAGGAGCGGTATTACCAAAGTCATAAACCCTTACATAGTAAGTATTACCAACTGTTAAGCCGGTAGCATTGATTACCTCAGTTCCACCTGCCAATGTAGCATCGGCACAGCTAACGTTGGTTCCAGGGCAAGCTCCGGAAAGTATTTCTACTACAGCGTTCATGCTTGTAGAACCAACAACGGTAACATCATGTGAAGTTGCTGTTGCAACAAATTTATACCAAACATCATCTTCAGATGAACCTGTTAAACTGTTACAAGTAATTGCAGTTGACGATTGAGTTGCACCGCCAACAGTTCCATTGGTTACGCCACCACAAGACGGACCGTAAACCGTTAATGTTGTTGCTCCTGAGCAATTGTCATTAACTGGTGTGGATGGAGTTGGAGTTGTTACACAGATTGTGAAGGTAGTAGTTGCAGGTATTGAGCTGCCGTAGTGGTATACACGTACCAGGTAAGTGTTACCAACTGTAAGTCCGCTCGCGTGAACCACTTCTGTTCCACCAGTGAATGATGTGTCGGCACAGTCAATGTTTGTTCCTGTACAAGCACCTGAACGCAGGTCAATAACCGCGTCAAAACTTGTAGAACCAACTACTGTGATATCATGTGTAGTAGATGTAGCTACGAAGCTATACCAAACGTCATCATTTGCAGTTCCGGTCCAGCTGTTACATGAAATAGCTGCAATAGATTGCGTTGCATTTGCAACATCCCCTGTTGTTGCACCACCACATGTTGTTCCGTAAACTGTAAGTGCAGTTGCACCTGAGCAGTTGTCGTTCACTGGTGTTGATGGGGCAGGGGTTGTTACACAAATTGTAAATGCACCTGTTGAAGGAGCAGTACTTCCGAAGTCATATACACGTACATAATATGTAGTGCCAATAGTAAGTCCGGTAGCATTCAATACTTCAGTACCACCTGTTAATGCTGAATCCTCGCATACAAGGTTAGTACCTGTACAAGCACCTGAGCGTAAGTTTACTACTGCATTCAGGCCGGTAGAACCAACTACGGTAATATCGTGTGCTGTAGCAGTAGCCACAAAGCTGTACCAAACATCATCGTCAGCTGTACCCGTACAAGGAGCTGCAGCAACCGATTGTGTAGCACCCAGTACAGTTCCTGATGTTGCACTTCCACAAGTAGGACCGTAAACAGTTAAGGAAACTGCATCGGCACACTCATCATTTGCAGGAGGCTCAGTACCTGGTGTTGTAACGCATATTGTAAATGTTGTAGTTGAAGGGAATCCGCTGCCGTAGTCATAAACCCTTACAAAATAAGTAGTACCAATTGTAAGACCTGTAGCGTGGATTATTTCTTTTCCACCGTTACCTGTACTGTCCGCACAACCTACGTTAGGGCCGGAGCAGTTGTTCTGGTGCATGTCAACAACTGCGTTGAAGCTTGCAGAACCCTGAACGGTAACATCGTGAGTGGTAGCAGTAGCTACGAATTTGTACCAAACGTCATCATTTGCGCTACCAGTTGTACCGTTACAGCTGATAGCAGCAATAGATTGTGTTGCACCCGCTACGTTACCTGTAGTCGTTCCTCCGCATGTAGGGCCGTACACAGTAAGTGTAGTAGCTCCCGCACAGTTGTTGTTTGGCGGAGGTGTGGTAGTAGGTGTTGTAACACATATTGTAAATGTTGTTGTTGAAGGTGTTGTGCTGCCGTAGTCGTATACCCTTACATAATAAGTGTTTCCGATTGTCAGGCCGGTAGCAATGATAACCTCTGTTCCACCTATTGCAGTAGAATCAGCACAGTTAACATTCGTACCTGAACAGGCACCTGTTCTAAGGTCAACCACAGCATCAAGGTTAGAAGAACCAACCACGGTGATGTTGTGTGAAGTAGAAGTAGCTACGAAGCTATACCATACATCGTCCTCGGATGTACCGGTAAGACCGTTACACAATAGCGGAGCGATAGACTGAGTAGCACTTGCCACATTTCCTGTTGTAGCACCACCGCATGAAGCACCATACACAGTTAAAGGTGTAGCTCCTGAACAGTTGTCGTTCGAAGGAGTTGGAGGCGGAGGTGTTGTAACGCAGATTGTAAATGTTGTTGTTGCTGCATTTGCAGAGTAGTAATGGTATACCCTTACATAATATGTAGTACCTACAGTTAATCCTGTAGCTGTCATTGTTTCTGTACCACCTGTACCGGAAGCATCCAGACAGCTGACATTGGTGCCGTTGCAAGAACCAGAACGCAGGTCAATTACAGCGTCAAAGCTTGCAGAACCAGCTACAGTAATAATGTGAGAAGTGGATGTAGCCACAAAGCTGTACCAAACATCATCATTAGCAGTACCCGCACAAGGAGCAGCAGCTATAGACTGAGTAGCACCAGCAACATCACCAGTTGTGGTACCACCGCAGGTAGCACCGTATACTGTTAATGCTGTAGCACCTGTACATTCATCATTAGCAGGTGTAGGTGTTGTAACACAGATAGTAAATGTTGGGGTAGCAGGAGCAGAAGCGCTGTAATGGTAAACCCTTACAAAATAAGTGCTTCCCGCAACAAGACCTGTAGCATTGATAACCTCAGTTCCGCCACCTGTTGTAGCGTCAGCACAGTCTACATTTGTACCAGGACATGAACCAGCTCTTAAATCAACCACAGCATCAAAGCTTGCAGAACCAACTACTGTAATTGTATGTGAAGAAGCAGTGGCAACAAAGCTGTACCAGATATCATCGTCTGCTGTTCCAGAGAAGGAGTTACAAGTAATACCAGGCAATGACTGGGTTGCACCTGTAACATCACCTGTTGTAGCACCACCGCAGGTAAGACCATACACCGTTAATGACGTAGCGCCAGAACAGTTGTCGTTAGCTGGTGGTGGAGGTGCAGGAGTTGTTACGCAAATAGTAAATGTTGTAGTTGTTGGAACATTTGGTCCGTAGTGGTATACCCTTACATAATAAGTAGAACCTACTGTAAGTCCTGTAGCACTTAATACTTCTGTCTGTCCGCTCAATGTAGCATCTTTACAGCTGATATTGGTGCCGTTACAAGAACCTGAACGCAAATCAATTACCGCATCGAAAGCTGAGCTTCCTACTACAGTAATGTCATGTGTTGCCGATGTAGCAACAAAGCTGTACCAAACATCGTCATCAGCAGTACCAGCACAGGTAGCAGCCAATGATTGAGTAGCACTCAGCACATTTCCGGTAGTAGCACTTCCGCAAACGGTATCGTATACGGTTAACGAAGTAGCCCCTGCACAGTCATCATTTACTGGCGGAGGTGTAGTGATACAGATAGTGAAGGTTGGAGTTGTTGGTGAAGTACCATAATTGTAAACACGAACCAGGTAAGTAGTTCCGATAACAAGTCCGGTAGCATTTAATACCTCAGTACCTCCGGTGAAGTTAGCATCAGCACAGTTCAGGTTGGTACCATTACAAGCACCTGAGCGCAGGTCAACAACAGGGTCGAAACCGGTTGAGCCGGCAACAGTGATGGTGTGTGCTTCAGCAGTAGCAACGAAGCTATACCATACATCATTTGCAGCAGGTGCCGTAAAGTTATTACAGCTGATTGGAGCTTCAGATTGAGTAGCACCTGTTACATCACCTGTAACAGCTGAACCGCAGGTAGGTCCGTATACAACAAGTGCTGTAGCACCACCGCAGGTATCATTTGCAGGCGGAGGAGGAACAGGAGTTGTAACGCAGATTGTAAAAGTGCTGGTGGTTGGCACGTTTGACGACCAGTGGTAAACACGTACATAATAAGTTGTGCCTATAGTAAGTCCTGTAGCATTTAATACTTCAGTACCGCCATTTGCAGTTGCGTCTTTACAGCTAAGGTTGGTACCATTACAAGCACCCGAACGCAGGTCGATTACCGCATCAAAGCTTGCAGAGCCAACAACAGTAATATCATGTGTTGCCGCAGTAGCCACGAAGCTATACCAAACGTCATCATCAGCAGTACCGGCACAGTTAGCAGCTAAAGACTGGGAGGCACCGGCAACATTGCCTGTTACCGCACCACCGCAGGTAGCACCGTAAACAGTTAAAGCCGTAGCACCCGAACAGTTGTCGTTGGCCGGAGCAGGAGTAGTTACACAAATTGTAAATGTTGTGGTTGTAGGAGCAGTTGAGAAGTAATGGTATACCCTTACATAATAAGTAGTGCCAGCTGTAAGCCCTGTAGCAGTTAACGTTTCAGTTCCGCCACCGCCAGAAGCATCTTTACAGCTGATGTTAGTACCGCTGCAGGCACCAGAGCGCAGGTCAATAACCGCATCAAAACTTGTAGAACCAACCACTGTGATTACATGGGATGAAGCTGTAGCCACAAAGCTGTACCAAACATCGTCATCTGCTGTACCGGCACATGTTGCGGCAAGGGATTGTGTTGCACCAGCTACGTTACCAGTTACCGCGCCACCGCAGGTAGCACCGTAAACCGTTAAGGCTGTAGCACCAGAACAGTCGTTGTTAGCAGGGGCAGGAGTTGTAACACATATTGTAAATGTTGTTGTTGATGGAGCACTTGAACCCCAGTGGTAAACCCTTACATAATAAGTGGTGCCGATTGTTAAACCGGTAGCGTTCAATACCTCAGTGCCACCGTTTGCCGTAGCATCTTTACAGCTTAAGTTTGTTCCGTTACAAGAGCCAGAGCGAAGGTCGATTACCGCATCAAAGCTTGTAGAGCCAACAACTGTAATGTCGTGAACAGAAGCTGTAGCTACGAATTTGTACCAAACATCATCGTCAGCAGTACCGGCACATGTAGCAGCAAGTGATTGTGTTGCACCAAGTACGTTGCCGTTTGTGGCAGTACCGCAGGTTGGTCCATGAACCGTAAGAGAGGTTGCACCAGAACAGTCGTTGTTAGCAGGAGCAGGTGTTGTAACACAGATTGTGAAAGTGGTTGTAGAAGGAAGTGTGTTCCAGTAGTGATAAACACGAACAAGGTAAGTATTACCTACTGTAAGTCCGGTAGCGTTGATTACCTCAGTGCCGCCATTTCCTGTACCGTCCATACAAGTAACGTTTGGAGTGGCGCTACAGGTCCCTGATCTTAAGTTAACTACCGCATCAAAGTTGGCCGAACCAACAACGGTAATATTATGCGATGTAGATGTAGCAACAAATGAATACCAAACATCATCATCAGCTGTACCGGCACATGGTGCTGCTGTAAGCGACTGTGTAGCACCGGCAACGTTTCCGGTAACCGTACCTCCGCAGGTAGCGCCATAAACAGTTAATGTAGTAGCGTTTGCACAAATATCGTTATTTGGCGCTGGTGTTGTTATACAGGCAGTAAAGGTAGGTGTGCTTGTAGAACCAGAGAACTCATATACCCTGAAATAATAGGTGTTTCCAATCGTAAGGCTGGTAGCACTGATAACCTCTGCTTGTCCGCCCAAAGTAGCATCAGCGCATGACAATGAGTTGCCTGAGCATGCACCATCACGAAACTCAACTACTGCATCAAAACTGGCAGCACCTGTTACAGTAATGGTATGGGCAGTTGCAGTAGCAACAAATTTATACCATACGTCATTGGCTGAAGTACCTGTAGAACTGTTACAGGTAATTGGCGGAGCCGACTGTGTTGCACCAGCGGTGGAACCTGAAGTGGAAGAACCGCAGGTTGAGCCGTAGACTGTGAGCGAGGCTGCATTGCCACAAAAGTCGTTGGCAGGAGATTGTGCGTATGCTAGGCCGGAAAACAAAAGGGCCAAACAGACTGCAGCATTTTTTAATGTACTACGTAACATTGTTTTCATGATGAATTAATTAATTGACACTTAAATTAATTGGTACTTATTTATTTATTGCTTTAAAACACTACTTTATAGTATCTGTAAAAGGATACGAGCGGCAAAAATAGGGAAAAATTGTAAATTATTAACAATCGGGGTTAAATTTAGGGTGAATTGTGCTCATTTTAGGGGGCTAAATTGTTGTATTTTAATGATTTATAATAATATGTTAAAATGTGAAAAAAGTGTTTAGGAAGGGTGTTTTTTGTATTGTTTAACAAAGATGGGCGTTTTTTGAAGTGATTTTCAGGAATTTGCGGAGGGAATGTTAATTTGTCGCAGTGGTACGCGGAGTTTTTTAGCAGAGTTTCGCTGAAAAAGCTTGTTGGATTTGGTATAGGGGGTGGACTAATGAGTGTTATTCCCAAAGCGAAGTTTTAACCGTCTATTATCAGATTTTTGTGATTTAGTTGTTGCCACTGGTTTCGTAAACTTCCACAATTTTTTTAACCAGTTTGTGACGTATAACATCATTCCCATCGAGCTGAATGAATTCAATGCCACTGAGGTTATTTAACAGTTTCATTGCCTGTATTAAACCTGAGGGTTGGTGCTTCGGAAGATCAATTTGGGTTATGTCACCGGTAATCAGGAACTTAGCAGATGAGCCCATACGGGTAAGGAACATTTTTAGCTGTCCCTGTGTTGCATTTTGAGCCTCATCAAGAATAACAAAGGCATTGTCAAGCGTTCTTCCACGCATAAAGGCAAGTGGGGCGATTTGGATGATCCTGTTTTCAATATAGTAGGCAAGCTTTTCTGGCGCTATCATATCGTCCAGGGCATCGTACAACGGCTGCAGATATGGATCAAGCTTATCCTTAAGCGCACCTGGCAAAAAACCAAGGTTTTCCCCGGCTTCAACAGCCGGCCTGGTAAGTACTATTTTTTTTATTTCTTTGTTTTTTAGCGCTCTAACTGCCAGAGCAACAGCAGTATATGTTTTTCCGGTACCGGCAGGCCCAATGGCGAAAACCATGTCATTTTTTTTGATGCTCTCAACAATGCGTCTTTGGTTTGCTGTTCTTGCCTTGATAATCAGTCCGTTATTTCCAAATACAATAACATCGTCCCCTTCCACACTCTCAGAAGATGAACGGTTGGTACTGCTTTTCCCAAGTATCTGCTCAATTGCATTTTCGGTAAGGTTACCATAGCGGTTGAAATAGGCAGTAAGAACATTTACCACCATTTCCAGCTGGTTTATTTCTTCCGGTTCACCACTGACTTTAATAACCTCACCGCGCGCAACAATTTTCAGGTTGGGAAAACGCTTTTTTATAAGGCTAAGCTTTGTGTCGTTCACTCCGTACAAATCAACAGGAGCAATATCTTCGAGAATTATTTTTTTTTCGGTCATTTTAGTGTATTAACTGCTCTCAGTCCTGGTTATGAATTTTTTTAGCCGAACCAGGTTCATTTTAACTTTAGCTGCAATTTTAGCATCTGAAGCGCGAAAATAATATATTTTTGCAGATGCCGGGGAAAAACAGACGGAGACAATCAATTTACAAGCGAAATGGCAATAATAACACTTACTACTGATTTTGGACTGAAAGACCATTATGTGGGTGCTGTTAAAGGAGCCATACTGAGCCAGCTTCCTTCAGCTGTGATTGTTGACATTTCCCACCTGATAGAGAAGTTCAATATACAGGATGCAGCTTATATCTTAAAAGAGTCCTATCAAAGTTTCCCTGAAAAGTCCATCCATATAATTGGTTTACTTAGTGAGTTCAAAAATACAGGTGGCTATGTGGTGGTGGAAAACAACGGCCATTTTTTTATAAGTGCCGATAACGGTATTTTTTCCCTTCTTTTTGAGGAATATCCTCATAAAGTTGTTGAATTACAGGTGGATAACTCTCAGAATTTAAGTTTTCCGGTGCGTGATGTATTTGTAAAAGCAGCCTGTCTGCTTGCCCGTGGGGCAGATATAAGCATGTTGGGTACCCCAAGGTCTAGCCTTTTGCAACGCCTGCCGTTCCGTGCAACATCCATGGGGAATATAATAAGAGGCTCGGTAGTGTTTGTGGATTCTTATGGCAACGTAATGACTAACATAAGCAAGAGCCTGTTTGAGCAGGTAGGTAAAAAGCAGCCATTTGTAATAGAGCTGGCGCGAAGCAACCAGATTGAACGTATCAGTTCGGAATACAACGCTGTTCCTGAAGGGGAAATACTTGCTTTGTTTAATTCATCCGGACAGCTGGAAATAGCTATGCGCAACGGTAAGGTAAGCAGTATGCTTAATTTGAAATTGAATGATTCAATAACTGTACGGTTCCAATGATAGTGCGTGTTGTAAAAATGACCTTTAAGCCAGAAAAGGTGGAAGAGTTCCTTAACGTATTTCATACTTACAAGAACTACATCCGCCAAAGCGAAGGGTGCGAGAAGCTGGAGCTATTGAACGACATACATTCCAAAAACATTTTTTTTACATACAGCCACTGGCGCAGCGAGATGGATTTAAATAATTACCGGGATTCGGCTCTTTTTGCTACAGTATGGGGTAAAACCAAAATGATGTTTGAGGCTAAAGCGGAAGCCTGGAGCCTGACCAGGGAAGAGATATAAAATATCTCTAAGGCTTATAGGTAATGAACTGAAAATCACTCTGTATTTTAAAATTGGATGGTGACCATACTGTTATTATCAGGAAACCGCCTCCATCCTGATCGGCTTCTACTTTGGCATTGGTGCCTGCAAGTGTAACTATGGTAATATAACCTGCGGATGTATAATTTTCACCACTGATCTTAATTTTATACCTGCTGTTTGAACTGTCCCATACGTTTGCAGATGTAATGTTTCCGGTACTGCTATTTACCGTTCCGTCTGAGCTGATACTTGCATAGGCAATAGGGATAAGGTTGGCGCTTCCAGTAGAGGTGCGGTTCAGCTCGTTTGAAGTTCCTGTAATGTTAACATTCCCGCTTTCATCGATCCGGAGCCGTTCAATTCCGTTTACCGACCCATTTGGAGTGGTCATAAATTTGAGGTAAGACCCATTGGCGGTGGAGGTGAAACTTTCAGAAGCGATTGCTACAATTTCTGTTTGATCGTTGGTATGGAAGCCGCTGCCGCTATTATACCCACGGAACTTTATAGCGCCAAGCTCATCGCCCGTCAGAACTGGTGTAGGAGAGCCAGGATTGCCACGTGCTTTTCTCAGCCAAAGGTGAGCATCTGCAACTGAATTGTCCGAGTATTGAGTAGATAAAATCCCATGCGGCATATTTGTGGTGGAGCTTACCACTTCCAGCTCGGCATCAGGCGTGGACGTGCCAATACCAACATTGCCAGTATTGTTGTTATAAATGTTTGTCCCTAAAGTAGTCCATGTAGAGTTCAAAACTGCACCATTTAATGTAAGTCCGTCACCCGGAGTAAAAGGGAACGCAGGGGTATTCCAGCTGGCAAGTCCGGCAGCATCTGAAGTAAGCACCTTGCCAAGACCCGGTGAACCACCAGTAATTTTAACCTGTCCGGCAACTTCAAGCATTGCTCCAGGTGACACTGTTCCGATACCAACGTATCCCGAATTGTTGATGTGCAGACGGTTGCTGCCATTGGTAAGTAGATTAACGGAAGTAAGTGAGCCAATATTAAATTGTGAATTGGCATAAATATCGGCATTAAAGCCGGAGGAAAGGAACTCCAGCTCATTGCCGGCAGTAGAAAGGGTTTGTATTGTTAAGGGTGCTGTAGGGGATGCTGTACCAATGCCTATATTTCCATTGGATGCAATCCTCATTCTTTCAGCATTGTTGGTTTTTATTATCAAACCTTGTGAGTTGGTTGTACCCAGAAAATGCGTGTTATCCGCCTGGTTGCCCAGCAATGACCAATTGGCAAAACTGAAAAGGGAAGTTTTGGCATGAAGTGCAAAAGGAACGCTCATCATCTGTACGCGGGGCATGGTGAAATACCCTGTATTGCCGGAGTCTATAGCCACTTCAAGAAATTTTTTTCCAACAAACCATTGGAGCGAATCAAAGCTGGCTGAATCGGCTTTGCCGATAACAAGGTTGAACAGTCCGTATTTATTTGTGCTTACCTGGTTGTGGGTTTCGGAGAATAAAATGTTTCCGGAAATGATTGAGTCCCATATAGTAAATTTAACATGGAGGTTAGTGGCGTTGCTAAGTGGAAGTCCGTTGGTATCTCTAGCAATTGCCTGATAATTGATTCCGCCCGGAGGTGGGTAAAGCTGGGAATACGACAAAGAAACCACCATCAATAAAATAAGCGTACTGGTGAATTGTTTTAACTTTATGGTAGATGATAACTGCATATCAAAAAAAGTATTTCCCATATTCCGCTTCGCTTTTGCAGGGATGCAGTTTGGGGTCTGACGTTAAATATAAGAATTTTTTTTGATTTTTCAAACTTTATAATGCTTTGTAGCGGCTAGTTTGTGCTACGTGCGGTTTCCAGCCAGACAGTTCCGTTCCAGATAAGTGTAATTGTATCAGCGGGATTCATGTTGAAATTGCTTGAACCAATGTTAACACCAGTATTGTCAAGTATTTTTATTTTACCGTTTCCTGTTTCATCAACGTTTTCAAGAATCAGCACCTGCCCAATTTTAAGTCCGGACCCTATGCCACCCAGGGTGATGTCACTTGAAGCTACCATCCTTATATAGCTTGCATTGCCAGGTGAAAGCGTATCATTGTCAGCCAGTTTAAATGATGAGGGGCTGAGCGTAAAGCCGCCATTTACTTCAAGGCTGGTTCCGGGGCTTGAAGTGCCGATACCAACCATGCCTTCAATGATAGCCCCATCGGCCGGTGCAGCGATGGTTCCGGAGTAGGTAGAGCCAAGGCTCATTCCCCCCTTTACTGCCAATTCACTTGCCGGTGTGGTGGTACCAATACCAAATTCACCTGTTGGGAGTATGGTTGCGCGTACGTTTGATGCAGTAGCAAAATGCAATGAGCGGAAATAATCTGTTCCCATTACGGCAGAATAAGGAGTAGAACCGGTATAAGATACACCACCGGAAGAAGATTCAACAACAAATTTGGCATTGCCTGAATCGTTTGTTGCCCTTATGGTTGCAATACTGCCAATGTTGTTGGATTTGACCTGAAAGGTGCCCTGGCCAGCCTGTACATCAAGCGTGTAGCCGGGACTGATAGTGCCGATACCCACTTTCCCCTGATGATCAATTAGCATACGTGTTTTTGCGCCTCCGGTGTTGAAGTTATCGGTGGTCGCAAAGTACATTTTTGTACCATAAGTGCCGGAACCTTGCACATACATACCCGCCTGTACATTTGTACGCATAAAGCCAGCAACCTCATCGGGTGAGCCAAATGTAATTCCCATTGCATTGTCGCCAATGTTGTTGTAAGGGGCAATGTGAATGGAGCCATAGGAGTTTAAGCCAGGGCCAGTACTGAAATTCACCGTTGTATCGTAATTTACCTGGAACTTGCCTAATGGATTTGTTGTACTTATACCAATGTTGCCATCTGATGGATTGATATAAAAAGCAGGTTTGCCACCGTTTCTAATCACAGTGAAGTTTCCCGTGCTGTCAAGTGTATATGAAATATTGTGTTCTTTGGTTTTGATATCTGTGTGCTGAATCAGTTGTCCACCAAGGAGTACTGTGTCGTTTGAGAGTGTGAGTCCGTTTGCAGCGTTTGCCGCACCGCCTAGTGTAAAAGAGGATGTGGTGGCGGAAGTCAGCTGGCCCTGTGCATTTACTGTAAAATTAGGGATGGTAATGATTTGTCCTGAAAGGTTCCCACCATATGTTGCTGCTGCAACACCTGTATTTGCTATGTTTATTGTAGCGGCCGCAGTTCCATCGTATGTGAATGGATCAATACCTATTCCCTGTGTAAGCTGTTGAAGGTTGACAGGAGACCATGAAGGTGGTGCAGAAGTTCCGTTCGATTGAAGAACGGTTCCTGCTGTGCCTAACGCCATAGGTGTTAATACGCCACTTCCATCTGAATAAAATGTTTGCCAGTTGCCAAGTGAGCTTAGGCCCGAACCACCATTCGCAACGGGTAATACACCTGTTACTTCATTGCTAAGATCGAGATTGCCACCACTTGATAACGTGCCTGTACCATTTGTGGCCCTTACAATGCCATCAGTAGCCAGTGATGAAAAATTGATTGTTCCGGAACTTGTGATTCCGGTAGCGTTTACTACTGTTCCCGAATCATTTACCTGGAAGCCGGAGGCTGTGCCTACTGATAATAAGGACAGAGGATTCACCGTTCCTATTCCTGTTCTTCTGTCGTCACGAACAACAAAAGCGTATGTGCCGGTGCTATCAGAAACACCGAGACTGTAGGATAAGGAATTATCGCCCCTGCCTTTGATGTCTACACGGGCATTGGGAAGCACAGTGCCAAAACCAATATTGCCATCGTCCCTTACCGCCACGGAATAATTATCAAGGCTGTTTCTTACACCAAAAGCGAAGGATGTGGTAGAGTCCCCTTTGCCTTTAATATCAAGCCTCGCATTAGGTATGGAAGTTCCAATACCCGTGTTTCCATTTGCAAGTACTTTTATTCTTTCATTACTGTTTGTTTTAACAATGAAGGCAATAGAATCCGTTGTTCCGATAAATGCATTTCCGGCATTTTTATTGCCGTTGAGTTTCCAGGTATTGCCCGAATTTTTAGAATACAATGCATAAGGCACACTTACCAATGGATTAATGCCCATTGAAAAAAAAGTGGAGCTACCTGCTTGTGCAATTTCTACTTCAAGGGATTTTTTTCCTTTTGTCCAGTTAATATTGTCGAATTCTACAGAGTCCACCTTTCCAATAACGGTTGTAAACAGTCCGTAAATAGTAGTTGTCAAATTCTGGAGTTCGGAAAAGGGTGAAGTAATGATCCCGGAAGAATCGTTGTAGATGGTAAACCTTACGTCCAGACTAACGTTCGCCATTGGCCGACCAGCAGTATCGCGTGCTATGGCCTGGTAATTAATTCCATGTCCTGGTGACTGCGCAAAAGAAGTGTACTGAAAGAGCAATAAAAAAAATAAGCATTGGTAAACTAATCTTTTCATTGTAGTCAGGGTGGTCGAACTGCTTTAGAATAAATAGTAAGTAATTACAAACAACACGAACAATTCCTAAATGTAGTGATTTTTTTTATAAGTACATTTTTTACATCTTTTATTACTTTTATAAATTGAAATATTTAAAGATCAGCTATGGAAAAAATACAATACCGTTCAATAGATGAGTACCACTCGGGTTTTCCTGAAAATGTACAAAAAATGATGGAGGAATTACGAGCCATTATCCGTGAGGCAGCACCCAGGGCAAGTGAGGTGATTAGTTACAACATGCCGGCTTTCCGCCAATATGGAGTGCTTGTATATTATGCGGCATATAAGAACCATATTGGATTTTATCCTACAGGAAGTCCTATTCGTGTGTTTAAGGATGAGCTGGTAAAATATAAAACTTCAAAAGGAGCTATACAATTCCCTATTGATAGCCGAATCCCTAAAACACTGGTAAAAAAGATAGTGAAATACAGGGTTTTGGAGGACTTGGAAAGAGAAAAACAAAAAGCTAAAAAGAAAAAATAAGCTTGCAAAGAGACTTATCCCACGCATTTTATTCATCAGGTCTGATAATCCTGTTCTCTTCTGGTCCTGATAAAAATCATATGACCAGCTGATTTCCCTCATATTAGCCTCTCTGTGGCATTCCTAATTTTGTTGCATAAATATTTATTGTAACAAATAAAATCAAATAACAATGAACACAGAGGCTAAAGTACAACGGGGACGCCTTTCTTCGGCAGAGGCAAAAGCAACAGAGAACAAAGCAGTATCTGAATTTTTTAAAAATGCTGAATTTAACCGGTTTGGTATCATTCCGGTACTTCTTTTACTGGTAGGCTGTATGGGCGGATTTGCGGCTTCTTATGGGGCAGGGGAGAGTGCGTTTAAGCTGGCGGCTGTGGCCTTTCCTTCTATTATTGCACTGGTTATGATGCTTGCCGTTGCGCCTATGCGTTTGGTTTTCTGGACCAGCGCAATCGCTATTCTTCTTGATCTGGTCTTACTTGTTTTTTAATGAAGCAGTAAAATGCAATGCAAAAATGCTTTAAAAAAGACTTACCAAGGCAATGATGTTTCATGCTTTGGTAAGTCTCTTTTATTAGTCCTCACGGCTTCCATCATCTGCCATACGCACCAATTTAGGTGTGAATTTAGCTATGACATCCACCAGTTCCTGTTGAGAAGCCATCACTGTTTCTATGTTCTTATAGGCCATAGGGGCTTCATCCAGGCCCGCACCAATCAGGGTAACACCATGATCTTTCAGTATTTTTGTCATTGCGTCCTGTGATATGTTTTTAATGGCTTGAGTACGGCTCATCTGGCGGCCTGCACCGTGAGAAGCAGAATTTATTGCATCCATGTTCCCTTTTCCTCTTACCAGGAACCCTGGCGCAGTCATTGAGCCGGGAATAATTCCCATCACACCTTCTGCAGCCGGTGTAGCACCTTTACGGTGTACAATAACATCTTGTCCATTCCATTTTTCTTTCCATGCAAAGTTATGGTGGTTCTCTACTTTCGCAAGTACTTGTCCACCAATGGCCTTAGCAATACGGTCATGTATTACCTCATGACAGGCAGATGCATAATCCCCTGCAAGATTCATTGCCAGCCAGTACTCCTGTCCTTCGGCAGTGTTCATATCCAGGTAGGCAAGGTTGGCAGCTTCTTTCGGGAGCTTGCACACTTCCTTTGCAAGCCGCGTATAATACCCGGCTACAGTGGCACCAAAACCGCGTGAACCGGAATGCGTCAGTAAAGCGAGGTAAGTACCTTTTCTGATACCCAGTTTTTGATCATCGTGTGCAAATTCAATAATACCAAATTCCACAAAGTGGTTTCCACCACCAGACGAGCCAAGCTGTGCAACGGCTTTATCGTGCAGTTTTTTGATAAAAGGCGTTGCATTAAATTCCTGGCGATCCAACACATTGTGCTCTGCTCTGTATTTCCCATGCCATCCGGCACCAGCCCCGAATTTTGTCCATGCCAGCAACTCTCTTTTATAGACATTTTCATTTTGTGCCAAATGCGCTGCAGGTATATCATAGATAGATAAAGCCATGCGACAACCAATATCTACTCCAACACCATAAGGTATAATGGCATTGTTGGTAGCTAATACACCACCAATCGGTAATCCATATCCCTGGTGTGCATCGGGCATTAAAGCACCCGCAACAGTTACAGGCAGCTTCATTGCGGTTTGCATCTGCAGTGTAGCACCCTCTTCAATATGTTCAGCACCAAAAATTGCGTATGCGTCAGCTTTTTCTTTCAATTCAATTACTGTATTGTTCTGCTCTTTCACCTTTTCAATAAGCAGCTGGGCGATGGTTTCGAGATTTTCATCGTCAAGAAAATCCTCAGGCTGCTGAACTACTTTTGCAAATAAAGCCAGGACATGTTCTTTTGAAGCATCCTGGTAGTGCTGTGCAATTTTTTTAATTGCTGCTCCCAATGCTTTTCCTTCAGGATAACCGATTGCTTTCAGGTCTTCTCCGGTAATGCTTGCTTTATTCATGTTGATATGCTTATTAATTTATACAGCAAAGTAAAAATGTATCTACGCAAAGTAATTGCGTATTTGAAAATTATTTTAAAAATATATGCCATCCCCAAAGTCACCGACAGGCTCAGGCTGATCAATGCGTTGTCATAATGAGCGTAACAGAAGGAAGTAAACCGTCATAACTAAATATTCAATAAATTTAAAATAATTAAAAATCATAAATGGGTAACAGGCGAATAGAGAACGTATAAGGTGCTCTGCCATTTGAGCTATAAGGTAGTGTTTATTTTACATTGTTACCTTAGCGGGACTCGAACCCGCAACCACCCGGTTAGAAGCCGAAGTATCTCTGTTCTACGACACCATTTATTTTTTTTAATTAAAAACAGGTTAAGGAGCTGTAAGGGTTTTATTGTTCTACCCAGCTGAACTATCGCGCTTTTGGCGTGAGTTGGATTCGAACCAACGACTCATAAAATAAACGAAGTATCCCTTATATACGACACTGTTTAATTATGAAAGAGCAATAGGCAACAAGAGCAGTGGGATTCGAACCCCAAGCCTTACAGCATCGACCAAACGAAGTAACTCTCATTTACGGCATCTTTCAATTATTATCAGAAGCAAAGGACGATCCGGGAGCGGGGGTATCGCATGAGGATTTGCACCTCTTTCCTGCATTTCTGCACGAACCCTTCCCCCTTGTTTGGAGCGAAGTATCCCGTTTCTACGACATTCTGAATTTATTTCTTTTTTTGTAAATCTCCTCTGCGTTAAGCAGAGGAGATGTTTACAATGCTATCTGTTTGATTTTTTCAATGGCGTTTCCGCCATTTTCAATTGCTTCCAACACATCAAACACTTTGTCGGACCATCCTGATATCAGGCAAACATCGTTTGCATTCCAGTTTATTGGAGTAGTACCATAACCCGCCAGGTCAAACAGGTAAAGCTTTGCAGATGGTGCTATAGCTTTATATGCTCTCCATGATTTTTCGAAACTAGCGGATCCGGCATTGCTGTTCCATAACTGGCAATCGGTAAACAACATCACTTTATCCATAATTACCGAACGTGCAGTCAGATCATCAATCACCTTATAACCATTAGTGGCATAACCGACTTCCCCTTCGCGCTTGTAGTACTCATCCACATTGGACAATACCCCATTGTTAGGCATATTGATCACTTTCCATGTATCACCAAACATACCGGTTACCACACGCTGGCATTTCGATTGCATTAACATACCAAGCATTAAACCAATATCGTATAGCAATACTTTGCTTTTGCCTGATACAGGCTTTTGCATTGAACCGGAAACATCGCAGGCAATTGCAATACGAGTGTTTTCATCAAATCCTTTCAGGTTTTTTACACTTTTGATTACAGCCGCTTCCAGCGCAGTCAATATCATTGATGCAAATTCAGACTGCAACACTTTTACCTCACGGTATGCGGCCAGGAAACGGAATGGCAATTGTTTTGAGTTTGAAACTGCAACATCATTCGATAAATAGTCGCAAACCTTTTTCACATGCGCTGCTGAAACTTTTGCATCTATTATATTACGCAGGTTTCGCAGTGTTGCCATATAGCCAATTTTGTTGCTATCGATCAACTCTTCCCACTTGGCTTTTAAGGCTACTGCTTTTGCTTTATCGGTCACGTATTTTGCCTGTCCTAAAGCGGATAACTCAGTTTCCCAGGTATATGGAACAGCTAGTTCATTTGCTGCTATTTTGTTAAAGACAGCCTGCTGTGCTGCGTCCTTCGCTTTTGGGTGCATAAGAAACAAGGCATCGCGCAATTTAATTTCTGTATCACGGTTATACTTTGAAAACTGGTATTCATCAAAGCGGTTAAAAGCCAATGATAATCCTTTTTGTATCTGTTTAGAGATTTTGTTCAGTTTTTTAATACCGGTTCTTTTATTTGCAAGCTGGTAGTACGCAAGCAATTCTGTAATTTCATCAGCACGTTTTACAACACCGTTTACAGTTTGACCCACAATTGAGTTACCTGCATTTAATTTAGCCAATTCAACAGCCAATACCAATGGCACGCTTCTCATATACATTTCATTACGTGTATAGATTGCTAGTCTGGCAATAAACTCAGCATCATTCTTCAACATTAATTCCTGGATTCTTGCAAGACGGGTATCGTTTTTCTCATAAAACTTATCGTTTAACCCGGCAGTTACAACAGCAGAGTATAGTTCCAGTTCAGGAGAAAGTTTATATGCTTTAGCACCTTCATAATTGGTAACAGCGTTTGCTTTTTTTGTAAGAATGTTGAATTTCATGACTTTAATTTTTTAGTAAAATGTTGTATTTGATTGACGATGCAAAGATGATAGTGTATTTGCGCAATGAATTTGCGTAGAAATAAAAAAAGTAAAAAATATTTTATAGTTATGGTAAACAGTGTTTTATGATTTTGTTTTTATGGATTTTATTTTTATTACGCAGGTATATTGCGTAGTTGTTCCAAATTTGTGTAAGGTGGAAGGATGTTCCCAGGTATAGTTTGTGATTTTTGATAAATTTATTCTGATTATATTTATTTAAATTAATTTAGAGTCTTTGGAATAAAGCTAGCACACAAACCCTCTATACAATGAGTATGTCAGCCAATAAAGATATTAGTCTTGATGAAGCCCTTCGGATGCTCCGTAATTTAAGGGATTCAGGTTTTTTTACTGAAACTGCAGAACTTGTGCTTAAGCTGGAAGACCGTTTGAATAGACAAAGTCCGGACACACAAACTTACATTGAGTTTGAAAGTGAAGATTCCCCTAATGCCCTTAAGCACCTCAATTTATTGTATAAAGCGATTTCGGAGCAACAAAGTATTGAACTTACTTATCTTACTGTAGGTGTAAGACAATTGCAGGTGATGACTTTTTATCCTTATTTGCTTAAGAAATACCACAATGCCTGGAGCTTCCTGGGAATGGACAAAGCAACCAGACATATACTTATTCTTAGTGTTGAGAATATCCAGGATGTAAAATTGCTTCCTTCTGAACCCTACTTTAAGCCTGAATTTAACAGAAACAATTATTTTTATCATTCAGTAGGCCCTGCTATTTCGCCTGGTCAGCATGTTCTGACCATTGTTATGAAGACATCCCTGGAGTATGCGGGTTTTATGAAAGATATACCTTTTCATCCCACTCAAAAGATAATTAAGGAACTTTACTCAGGTCTTATTTTCTCAATTGAGGTAGTATGGAACGCTGCTTTGGAAAGGGAGATTCTCAGCTACGGCAATCATTTGAAGGTGTTGGCTCCGAAACGGTTTGCAAGAAGGATTCAGGAGAGGCTGAAAGAGGCGGTTGAGGGATATCCTGTATACTCGAATAAAATAGACTGATTACGTCAACTGTATTAGTTCCGTTACGGCTTCTATCGCATTTTGAAGTCTTTGGTGACCTTCACCTGAAATGAGGGTGTAATTCAGCCCCCTGCTTTCCAGTTCATCTTTTATCCTTTTGAAATGCCATTCCCGTAAATGTGGAAATTCACGTGTCCCATCATCTTCCCATGGAATATCGATGTTCATTAGAAGAAAAAGATCGTATTTCCGGCTTGTGTTTAATTGTATTACTTTTTCTGGACAGGAGTTGAAGTAAATCTCGCTCCATATTTGAGTTACGATTAAATCGGTATCGCAAAAGAGTAGTTTGTTTGATTGTTTAATTGCCTGCTCTTCGCTGTTTAACTGGCCTTCAGCAATATTTATTATGTCGTCAATCAGAAGCTTGCCGCCCTTCTCCACATAATAATTTCTTCCGAACTCTTCTACCCAGGTTGTATTAAAATGTTGAGCCAGCTGCCTTGCGAGTGTTGTTTTTCCAGTAGATTCGGGTCCTGTTAAAACAATTCGCCTGGTATAATAAGGTCGTACCGGAGGCGGAATAAAATCCCAGTTCTTATAAGGGTTGTTCCTTATAGCAGTTGCGGATACGGGAACACTGGAGCGTTCTTTGTCCACCAGAATGTGTTTTATGCCCAGGCGGCCAGCGACCTCAAAGCCATAATCTTCTGATGAAAAGAAAATTTCTGTACCAGGGTCAATATACTTTTTGAGCAACGTAGTCCATATTGTCCAGAAATCGGGATGTTCATGGGGGTAGGAGGGAACTTCATCTGTAACATGTACAATACGTGCGTTTTTTATAAGCTCCTGCATCCATTGAAAGCGCAGTATGCCCGGGATAGGTTCTTTCTTTATGGTGCAAACCAAAATGGTGAGCTCCTCCACGTGTTCCATAGCGGAGCGAACCAGGTGCAGATGTCCCAGGTGTGGTGGAAGAAATTTGCCTAATATGAATCCCTTTTTATATCGCTTTTTTTGTTCCAATCGATGAAGCCTTTTATTGACAATATTAAAAATACAGTATAAGTGACGCTTGATAAATATAAACCTTTATAATAAAACAGGAAGATGTAAATGATGTCAACCAAAATCCAGAGTATCCAATTGTCGGTACGTTTTTTTGCCATCAGCCAGTTGGCCGTGAGGCTTATTGTTGCTGCCAGTGCATCCACATAAGGAGTTGATGCATCTGTATAGTTGTAAAGAATCAGGAACCATAAAGTGGAAAAGCCTGCAATGAACAACAAGGTGTAAATACGTTGTGTTACGCTCAGGTGCTCTACCTCAATCGTTTCAGTGTTTTGTTGTTTTCGTGTCCAGTTGTACCAACCGTATATACCCTGTGAAATAAAGACCAGCTGGAGCATCATGTCTGCATACAGCTTTTCCCTGTAAAAAAGCACCATGTAAGCCGCTGTGCCAATAATTCCGACAGGCCAATTCAGAAAGTGTTTTTTTACAGCAAGCACAATACATGCCAGGCTGAATACAACTGCAATGATTTCAATAACTGTCATCAGAACCGGGCTCTTAGTGTCATAAAATAGTTGCGGGTGGCCATGGCGAAGTAATAGGGTTGTCCGTTTTGAACGTAACCAGAAGTATAATAGCGGGTGTTGGTTATGTTGTTTACCATAAAATTTATACTGTAGTGCTTTAAAAAGCGAAGCTCTATAGATGCATTGAATATAAGGGATGCCGGCACCATGAAATTTGTATTGTTTGTATTGTCCAGGAAGGCCATACTCATGTATCTTCCATTTGCTCCTATCAGCAAGTATTTGGAAAATCTATAATTTATTGTTTGATCAATAATTACTCTGGGGGTCAATAAAGGCTGAACATTAGTATAAGTTACCGAATCGTAATCTGTCGTGTATGATTTAATGCGATTGGTGCTGAAGGCAGCATTTGAAATAAAATTTAGCTTTTGAAAAGGATTTGCCGTAAGGCTAAGCTCCACCCCCCTTCTGTAGCTGGAATTGACGTTTTTTCTTAGAGGTAAACCTATATAGCTTAGCTGGCCTATTGCGGCAATTTCATTTTTGAATTGCATGTAAAATATGTTCGCATCAAGTGCCAGTTTCGCGTATAGAAGTTTAAGGCCAGCTTCAAAGTCTGTTACCGTTTCAGGTTTTACTCTATTTAAGGCTCCAACTTCCATATAGTTTAAAGAATCAATATTGTCGTATCCTGCAAACATATCGTTGCGTGTGGGTTCCCGACTGGTGCGCCCTGTTGAGATATACAAAACGTGTTTGTTATTTAAGGAATACGATGCACCTGCTTTAGGGTTCAGGAACTGCCACTGTACAGGGGGAATAGACAAAGGTGTGTTTTTATCTGCGGAATAGTTGAATTGAACATGTCTTGCCTGAACGTCTCCGAGTAGTATCCATTGTTTGTATGTATAGCTCAATTTAAGATATGCTGCCACTTCCTTTTTATTTCCGTGATTTTTGTAAAGCCATTTGCTTTCGAGCGGTAATACAGAAGCATAGTGATAGCGGGTGTAGTCATTACAGTGCAAACCAGTGTTGAGCTTCAATTTGTTTTTTTGAAATTGGTAATTGAGTATGCCACCGTAAAAATTTGATTGAACGGAGAACTTATACAAATCAGGTGCAAACAATATGGAATAACCTCCCTGGAGATAGTTATAGTAAACCGTAGTTGTTAAAATGGAGTTTTTGCTCAAAGGTGCAATATAACTTAGCATGAGCAGGCTTTGTGTAAACTCATCGTTTTCGTCACTGGAAAGCGGATTTGAACGATAGTTGTGTTTCAGTGCACTGTCTGCAACAGCCAGGTATGACATTTCATTTTTCGAAACCCCTGTAAACCCAGTAAATTTCAGGATACCTTTTTTTCCAATATAACCGCCACTATAAAAGAAGGATTGGCCTTTGTTGCCCGAGTGTTCTCTGAAGCCATCCGTTCCTGCATTGGAGTAGCGTCCGTAGAAGGACCAGTTGTTTTTTAAAATACCCGTACTGAATTCGGGGCTGATGCGATAGGTGCTGTAAGAGCCAAAGCTCGCGCCAAGTTCGGTGTATGATGTGTCGTTGAGAAGGCGCGACTCCATATTTACTGATCCTGCAAATGATGCCGTGCCATTGGTGCTGAGCCCGACCCCGCGTTGTATTTGAATAGAACGAATGCTGTTTAAAAAATCAGGGTAGTTGGAGAAATAGGCCCCCTGGTCTTCCGGCTCATTGAGTGGAACCCCGTTAAGTGTAAAGTTAATGCGTGTTTGATCAATACCTCTTAAACGCATGTAGGAATAGCCTGTGTAATGGCCCCCATCTGAATACCAGGTTACAGAGGGCGTACGTGAAAGTATCACCGGCATTTCCTGTCCTGTGTAATTGTTTTTTATCGCTTCTTTGTCAAGGGTACCGGTTGTTACAGGTTGCTCCCTTTCTGCACGGACTGCATGTACAGGGACTTCTTCCAGTTGTTGTTTTTTTAAGGTATCGGTGGTGGGCCTGATTCCATTATCATTTTCAGGGTATGCGAAAGTACTGCTAAACACTGTATTGCTTAGCAGAAGTGGTAAAAAGTACACGTATTTTAAGAAATGCATGATGTACCTGTTTTTGTGTTTTGTTTCTTGTGCAATGATTTACACTGTGTAGCCACTTCCAACTGTGAAAACTGCTGGAAGTGGCATTCAAAATAAGTGTATTGCTCCTGATAATTTATGCGTTTACAGCGGCAGCTTTTCTTTCCAGCTGTTTATTGATTCGGCCCCTGATTTCACTCAGTGATTGTTCGTTCAGGATTTTACCATTTTCAAAAACTGTTTTCAATAAACCTTGCTTCTCTTCTTCCCAAGTACACTGGTCTTTCAGCTTCAGCTGCCCATCAACTTCATGAACAGCCAATAAACCTTTTGCTGATTTTTTTGTGCCATCATCGGTTTTAGGATCTTTGAAAATATTCCTGCCTTCACCATTCACTTCACCGTATGTTGCTTTCATTGCAAAGCCAAATGTATCGCGGGTAACATATTCATAAGTGTATGAACCTATTCCCAATACTACATTGAAAGAAGCAAAGCCTTTTGCTTTCAGCCCTTCAAGAATTTCTTTTTGTCGCTGCAATGTAATGCTGTCGCCATAGATCAAACCTATGTGGGAATCCAGCAGTTTATAACCTTTAGGTGTTATTGTTCCGCCAAACACTTCCCACATGCATTCGATAGCACCTTTGTATTCAGGGCTTCCAGGCGCAGCATCTTTATCACCAATGATAATTTTTACAGGATCGCCACTATCCGGACGGATCACCACTTTGCCGTTGCGGGCCAGGATTTTGCTTTTCAACTTTGGTAAATATTCCGTAATAACCTGCCAGAAATCCCATGTGTCGGAAACAATGGACACAATACCATTTGGATATAGGTTTGCAATCAGTCTCTCAAAAGTTCCAATTTCATTGTCTTTAGTGCCCATGCACATTACGGAGTGTTCTGTTGCAGGAACGCTGCCGCCAATCAGTTCTTTGTCGGAATTGGCGTTGTAATATACTTCATGAAAATCAATTGCCGGCACAGTATCGGTTCCGTAAAAGGATAGCAAGTGCCCGGCTGCACTGATACATGCATCTTCAATGCCACTCATACCGCGGAAACTAAAGTCATGACCCTGCCAGTAAACGAAATCAATGTCCGTATCGCTTACTGTATTTTGAGCGTATTCATTGAATACCTTGCGGTATTGAAATGCAGTAGTAGCGCTTGTTGAAGGTTTCCAAAGAATAGCTGACATTAATGATTCCAGGTAATTGGTAAGCCAGAAAAATTTTGGCTGCGTGTTATAAACTGTTACCACCGGGATTTTAGCGGATACAATTGTTCCCTCCGGTAAGCCCTTAACTACCAATGGAAGATAGCCCAGATCGTGCAGTTCGGCAATATGCTCAATAGGAACTGCATCTTTCCCAAGAGCATTGTCCATCCTGCGTTTGTATTCTGTAATTACTTTATCTTTGGGTACATTGAAGAATCCTTCGTTCCACTGTTTAACAAGGTATTCCTTCACAAAGTACTGCAAACCAAAGAACACAAGCTTATCGCTTTCTGCGAGGCGAGATTTGCGGGGAGTAAAGTTTGAATATACTACTTCAGTACCTTCAGGGTATTGTCTGCGGTGATCAGCTTTATAAAAGTCAATCAGCATTAGTGGATTCATTCTCATGTTTTTTTTTGTTTTAGGGTTTGTGATTTTATAATGTGCTAATTATTTGTTTCTTCCTTTTTCATTCGGGTATAAGTGCATTACATTGTCGCTCTGCCAGAATTGTTTGCTGCTTTCTTCAAGCACCGAGAGCTTTCCTGTAAAGCCCGCTCCTGTATCTACATTCCACACATTTATTGCATTCATTGGTTCTTCTACATCATAATTGGTTGTTGGGGTATGACCAATGAATATTTCATTAAACAGTTTAAGCCTGTTTGGATATAGTTTTGAATCTCTATCCAGATGCTTGTCGGCCACCAAAGCCATTTCCCAAAGTGTCCTGTCCCACCTGTAATTGGAGGCATACACTTCATTTTCGGGTCCGTGCATTGAGGAATATCCTGCATGTATGAACAGTTTGTTCTGCTCATCAATGTAGTAATTTTTCATATTTCTGAAAAATTGCAGGTGTTCTTTTTTCTTTTTTACATCAATGCCTTCATAGCTCTTAACGGTAGATACTCCTCCATGATGCAACCACTGTTCAGGTGCTGCACCACTGTCCAGCCATTCTTCGCACCAGGTGTCGTGATTGCCTCTTATGAAGATGCATTCATTGCTTTTTTCAAGCAGCATCAAATGGTCAATAACCTGTCTGGATTCACTCCAGCCGTCTACATAGTCGCCCAGGAAAATCAATTTGTCGGAGGTATTAAGTTCTGCTCTTTTCAATACCTGTATCAATGCACGATAACCGCCATGTATATCACCGATTATTAGCGTTCTGTTTGTCATTTACTTTGATTTTTAAATTCGTCCCTCACTTCCATCAGTGCAAATCCGAGCAGGTTTTGTCCTCTCCACTCTCCGGGCTTAGTTGCTTTGGGATCGGTCTCCGGCAAACCTATTCCCCATATTGCATCTGAAGGACTGGCCTCCACTAATACTTTGTTTTTTGTTTCCTGTAAAAATTGTTTCAGGGCAGCATTCTGGGAGAATTTCAGGTAATTTCCCTGTTTCACAATATTAAACTTGGCTTCGTCCCATTTTTCTGAATCAAAGTTTTTGATTTGCCGGCCCAGCGCTTTAACATCTTTCGGAAACCTTGTATTAACAATCGCTATGGCTATTTCAGAATCTGAAAACAGTTCTGCTTTTTTTGCCATCATGTAATGCTCAGCAGTGCGGTAGGTGGTGGTGCCTTCCTTAAAATTGCTTGGCCACCACTGGCTGAGACATGATTTAATAATTGTGCCGTCTTTGCTCGGCTGATGTCCCCAGAAGAAAAGGAATTCAGGGTTCTTTTGCTTCATCAGCCATTCAACAGAATAATTCATGGTTAAAATAAATTGTATTGTTTATAAAATTCGTTCTCATCACGGTTTGATATAGAGTTGCTGCTGCATACGGTTTTATAACCGGCCTCTTTCAGTTTATCCAGTGCATTGTAGCTAAATATGCCGTGTGAGGCAATAAAGTAGAGGCTACCTGCATTTTTTAATTTTAATGCAGTTGCAAGTTCGATAAAGGTTCTTCCGCCATCGCATATGTCATCAATTACAATGCAGGGCTTGCCGTTTAAATCTTCTGTGTTTACATCACTTTTTATGATCTTACCGGTGGACAGGTCACGGATTTTTATGCCGGTAGCAATGTGATTTTTATATTCAATTTTCTGTGCCAGTTTATCCACTTTTTTGTATGCGCCAAGATCCGGTGATACAAGTATAAAGTCTGAAAGCTGAAGCTGTTTCAGGAAATGTTTCACCATTTCATGGTTGGGGATGTTTGTGCATTTATTCAGTAATGCAACTGAAACATCGCTGTGTGCATCAAACACTATCACTTTGTTCAGGTTCAGGCTATTGATTATTGAAGCAAATACTTTAACTGATAAAGGCTCTCCGGGAACCATAACCCTGTCCTGGCGTGCATAAGGCATGTAAGGAATGAATACTTCAATGTATTCCACATTCATGTTACGCAGTGCATCTACGGCCAGGCAGAGGTTCATTACGTCATCGGAAGAGTTGAGGCGGGTGTTGATCCTGATTTTGTCATTTTCGGTATAGAAAGACAAAAATTTAATGTGACATTCTCCACCGGCAAATTTTTTTATTTCAACCTGGTCATTGGGTTCTGATAAATTAATTGTTTTCATTGTGTTATAGGTTTATAGTTCGAAGTGGAATCCTTTTTGTGTTAATTTTTTATATGCTTTGTTATCGAAGCTGTAAAAGCGTGCTGCTTTATGCGCTACATTTTTTTCTTTTTCGTCCAAAGCTTTCAGCAATCCCATTCCGAGTATTTTTTTTCGAAAATTTCTTTTATCAATTGGGGTGTTTAATATCGCCTCATAGAGCGTTTGCAGCTGTGTTAGTGTGAACTTTTCGTCCAGCAGCTCAAATCCGATAGGCTGGTAGGATACTTTGCCTTTGATTCTTTCTATGGCGGTTTTTACAATTTCCCGGTGATCGAATGCCAGTCTGGGCAATTGGGATAGCTCGAACCATTCGGCTTTTAAAGTATCACGACCGGCAATCAGTTCATACTGGTATTGATTTACAAGTGTGTAATAGGCAATGGATATGGTCCTTTCACGTGGGTCGCGCTTTACATCTGTATAAGTATACAACTGTTCTATGAAGACATTTTTAATTCCTGCTTTTTCAGCAAGAATGCGCTTTGCACATTCTTCCGCAGTTTCTTTGATAAATACATAACCTCCCGGAAGCGCCCAATTGTGTTTAAAGGGCTTTTTTTCCCTTTCAATGAGCAGCAACTTTAATTTTGTTCCGTCAAATCCAAAAATTACGCAATCTGTTGTTACAGCAATTAGCTGGCGCTGGTGTTGTATCAATGATTCTTTTGACATCTTAGTGTATTTATGACACAAAGATATGTGTTTTAATGATACAAACCGCAATACATAGTGTTAATTTTACACTGTGTATGCAAGTTGTTGATAGTCAGATGCATTTTTTTGTGCGTGAGTGCCTGAAAAACGGAAAAATTCAAGTTGTTTAATACAAGTCTTGCACTTCAATGAGGTCAAGAACTTCGGCAGTGGCATTTTTTCTGATTTTATAAACTGGAGGTGGGATGTCACCATTGCCATTATATGATCCATTTTCAGCCGGACTTACAGTGTTGTTGATGTCCATTGCTTCATACATCTGGCGGTTGTTATAAACAGATTTGGTTTTTCCAAACCGGAATACAAAACCAAGGTTCAGGAATATGCTACCTTTTACATCTTCCATATACGTCTTGCGGTAAGGAGTAATGCTGTTTACGGGCGCAGCGTAATGAAACAGGATTTTGTTCCGTGTTGTAAAGCCGCTGCTGAAATACATATTGAAGAAACGCGATGTCTGGATGTCTACCCTTACTCCTGAAAGAAATTCGTATCTGCCAAAATACAGCTTGTTGTTTTCATAAATGCTGCCAATCTTTAATGAGTCGGTATTTGCAAATGTGTATAAGCCTCCCTGCGGGCGTGTAAACAGGCTTGTGCGCACATGAGGGCCCATTGGTATTGTAAAGGTTATGGCCCGCGGGAATTGAATGCTGAAATTTATACCATCCAGCTTTCCAACACGAATGCCAATGTAAGGCAGGGAATACCGGTTGCCAAGAAAAAATGAACGTGTATAGCCGACCCGGAAGCTGAAATAATCGTTGGCCGCATAGTTATACAGCACGGTGCTTGCAAGGCGTGTAGTTTTGGTATAGCTGTGGCCAATATCCTGGGTGGTAAACGGTGAGAATTCCGCAAAGAAAATGCTCTTTTTGCCGTTGTTGTATACTGCCCTCGCACCAATTGAAAATTTCGACAGCGTATGTTGTGAGATGCCGCCAAAATTAAGGTCCAGACGGGAGTAGCTTGTAGTAAGTAACAAATGGAAGTTGGAAATGCGCGTGCTGTCTTTGTTGTAATAATCCTGAGTATAAACAGGGATGTTGTAACCCATTGCGAACTGGTTTACCTGGTAGGATTTCAACCTTCTTGAAATCAGATTGGTTGTATCAAGGTTTCTTTTACCGGTAAGGTAATAGTCGAAATACAGTACCTGGTTAAAGTAATGCTTTGGAAGCTTAACTGGTGTGGGGCTTATGCTGTCAGCAGCATTGAAGGCAGATAGCTTTGCCATCATGAGCATGAACACCAGTAAAAAAATTATATGTATCGTGTAAATTCTCAATTTTCTTTGATGGTTTTAATAATCTCTTTTTTGAAATCTTCTTCGGCCCTGCGAACTGCTGCTACTTTTTTTACCGGAAGCACTTTTTTAAATTTTTCGTAATAGTCGCGGTATATCTCGTATTCTTTCTGCTTCAGGCTTAATTCTGCCGCCAGGTAAGCTTCAGCTTCCTTATCGGTTGCAAAATCGTAATTTGTTGTATTGTTGTATTGTTTTTTAAATGCTTTTCTTGCTGCATGAAGCATATCATTCATTTCATTGTAAAGGGGCCAGAATGCTTCTGACTCCTTAGCTGTGAAATTAGCCTTTTTATTAATAAAAGTGGCGCGCAGAGCATCAATTTTATCTCTTTTAGTATCGGGCTGTGCAACAATTGCTCCGCTTATAAAAAGAGCCATCAGCAACATTCGGATTTTATATTTTAGCTTTAGTTTCATTCTTCTTTATTCTTTTTTATTGAATCATTCACAGTGTTGTCCTCTGATACATTTTTATCTAATTCTTCAACATCCACCATCTCATATAAATTCTCATCATCAAAATCGTTGATGTTTTTTTCGTTTAAAAGCTCATGTTTTTCGAGACAGGCCAGTGTTTTGCAATCGCCAGTTTGTAAAGCAGAATCTGTTTTCTTAAGGTAAAAGAATGCAGCCATTCCAACAATAAGTGCCAGGGACGCGGCTATTGCAATTTTTGGCTGGAAAACCCCAGTGCCCAGCTGTCTTAAAAGCCCCTTAGGACGGCCAGCTGTATTGCCTGTTTCTTTAACTGTTTGCTCTGTTTTTTCAAAATAAGAAGGGGCTACAGTAAAATTGTTTTTCTTTTGCAGTGAAGAAAGTATAGCAAATTCGCCCAGCTCAGCGCTGTATTCCATTTTGTTCGCGATGTTTTTGTGCAGTGTTTCGAAGTAATCTGCGGGCGGTTCTGAAAGTGTATGTTTAGGAATTGTTTTAAGCGTTGGATATTTTATGGACTCAGATTTGAGATCCAGAATATTTGTTAGGTTCTCAAAATAATTCGCTGGTATCGAAAATTTCAATTGCCTGTTGATTCCTGATAGTGTTTCATATTCTTCCAGCTCTTTCTCAAATTCAATTCTTTCCATCACACGCGCTGAAAGTCCATTGAAATAAGTATCCGGAAGGATAAAAGCGTTTTTCTTTTCAATGCCCGGAAGAAAATCCCCCTCTGAAAAATTACTGTTATTTGTTTCCATGATCCCCTTCTTATTTATTCAAAAGTTGCTCTTCAATTTTTTTTGCGGCTATATGATAAGATGCTTTCAATGCACCAACGGAGGTTTCCAGTATCTCCGACATTTTTTCATAAGGCATCTCATCATAATAACGCATATTGAACACAATACGTTGCTTTTCCGGCAATGCCAAAATTGCTTTTTGCAGTTTTAGCTGTATTTCATCTCCCTTAAAATAAGGGTCGGATGCAAGTGTATTGCTAAGATGGTATTCAATTGGGTGTATTGAGCTTAAGTTTGAGCGTTTTTGCCGCAAAAAACTGATTGCTTCGTTTGTTCCTATTCTGAACAGCCATGTATATATTTTTGCATCTCCTTTAAAATTGTCCAATCCTTTCCAGGCTTTAATGAACGTATTCTGCAGCACGTCATCAGTATCATCGTGATCAATTACAATTCGTCTGATGTGCCAGTATAGTTTTACCTGGTACTGTTTTATCATTGAATGAATAGCCATGTCGCGGGTTTCGGTGTTCTGAAACATGTCTATTATTTGCTGATCGCTGTGTTGCATATCCTGTTTTATATTGGTTTGACGTATTAAAAGTACTAAAGTTTAATCCGGAACAAAGATTTTATTTTGTGATGGTTTTCGGTTCTTATTGTATTGTATTACAGGCATATCTGTGATTTAAGGACAGGTGAAAGGGTCGAAAATACCAAATTGATGACTCTGATTAATAGCTTTTTGGGGAAATGTTGTGGAAAATGTGCCTCAAATTGTTAAAATCGGTCGATAACTTCCGGAAAATGTGGATTTTATCTATTTTTATTGCTCATTTTTTTAAGATTTAAAAAATAGTTTAGAAAGTATTTTAATTGTTAGAATGGCGGCAAAAGTTTCCAAAAGTGTAAATAGTTCATTTTATGTGGTAGGTATAGGTGCCTCAGCCGGTGGGCTGGATGCAATCAACCAGTTTTTTGAAAATGTCCCGGACAAATCGGGCTTTGCTTTTATTATTATTCAGCATCTTTCGCCTGATTACAAAAGTCTTATGGTCGAGCTGCTTACCAAACATACCCACATGAAGGTTGTGGAGGCTGAGGACCAGATGTTGATAAAGAAAAATTGTGTTTACCTGCTGCCCAGCAAAAAAACCCTTACGGTGAAGCATGGTAAGCTTCAGCTTCATGAAAAAGAGAAAGTAGCACTGCCGATCAATACGATTGATATATTTTTTGAATCCATTGCCCAGGAGTATGGGGCCAATGCAGTTGGTGTTATCCTTTCGGGAACCGGGACAGATGGTACCAAAGGGGTACAGGCAATTTCTAATAAAGGAGGGGTTGTTATTATCCAGGACCCGGCAACAGCTACATTTAACGGGATGCCTAACAGCGCCATTGGTTCAGGCGTGGCCAATATGGTATTGCCTCCACAAAGTATGGCGAGTGAACTAATCGACTATATCACCGAACCAGATTCGGCCCGCAGTGTACGTTTAAACACGCACAATGATGAACTTGTTCTCCGTGAAATTATAAGCCTGATACGCAAGGTTACAGGACAGGATTTCAATCATTATAAAAAGCCAACACTTATCCGCAGGTTGTCCAAAAGGATGTCAGAACTTAGTATTCCGGGTGCAGAGGATTACCTGCAATACATGAATGAAAATGTATCTGAAATAAAATTCATTGCTCATGATTTTTTAATCAACGTAACACATTTTTTCAGGGATAAAGAAGCTTTTGATATCATTAAGGAAGATGTGATCCCTGCAATTATAAAAAGCAAGGACCCTGGCGATGTGGTAAAGGTATGGTCAGTAGCCTGCAGCAGTGGTGAGGAAGCCTATTCACTGGCTATATTGTTTCATGAGTATCTTGCAAAAAGCAACATAAAAGAAATAAGTGTAAAAATATTTGCAACGGATATCGACAGGGATTCACTGGAGATTGCTTCTAAGGGCGTTTATTCACGTACCATACTTGACAATGTCCCTGGCCAGATAGTTGCAAAATATTTTGATGTGGAAGGCGAGAACTACCGCGTGAATCCCGAAATAAGGAAAATGGTTGTATTTTCGCATCACGATGTTGTGAAAGATCCTCCTTTTGGCCGGTTGGACCTGATAAGCTGCCGAAACATGATGATTTATATCAATTCGGATACGCAAAAAGAAATCCTTAAAAAGCTTCATTTTGCACTTAATCTGAAAGGCTATTTATTTGTGGGTCCGAGCGAACATATTGATATTATAAAAACTTCGCTGGAAGAGGTAGATAAAAAATGGAAGATCTATAAATGTGTTAGTAAGACACGGTTGTATGAGCAGGCGCCCTATTTCAGGGCAATGGAAAAAAGCTCACTCGTTAGCGGTTTGGGAGAGAAAGTAAAAAATCCATTGCACCACCTGGGTGATCTGTTTAAAGAAACCTTGCTTGAAGATGCTGATTATGCTGGTGTTTTTATTGATCTTAACCTGGAAATCAAACAGGCAGTGGGAAATTACAAAAATTACATCCAGTTTCCAGACACGAATTTTAATTTTAATCTTACCAAGCTGGTCCATCCTGATTTGGCTGTGGCACTCAGTGCATCCATCCGCAAGGCGGTAAATGAAAATATACCGGTAGTTAGCAAAAACATAAAGCTGCACCTTGACGCCAAAACACGGCTTGTGAGTATACATATAAAGCCTTACCTGCACCATGGCAGCTATGCACAACAATTTTTGTTTATTGTGTTTAAGGATGAAGTGAGCAGGGATGTACAGCAGCAGGTTTTGATGAAAAATAAAATTACTGCTGAAGAAATAAACAGGGTGAATGAAGTAGAGAAGGAGCTGAAAGAAACCCGTGAGAACCTTCAGGCCGTGATTGAAGAAATGGAGGCTACCAACGAGGAACTGCAAAGCGCGAATGAGGAGCTGGTATCCACTAACGAAGAGTTGCAGAGTACCAATGAAGAGCTTCAATCACTGAATGAAGAGCTGCATACAGTTAGTACGGAGCATCAGATGAAAATTAAAGAACTGATGGAGCTGAATGATGATATGAATAATTATTTCAGGAACTCTGACATTGGCCAGATCCTGGTAGACAGGAACCTCATCATCCGGAAATTCAGTCCAAGTGTTACGCGAATGGTCAACCTGATCCCTTCGGATATTCACCGTTCTCTGCTGGATATTACCACACGTTTCAAAGGTGTTGATTTTATTGGTGATATAGGCCGGGTGATACATACTGGTGCTTCGGTTGAAAAAGAAATAATAATGGATGAATCCTTTTACCTGTTAAGGATAAATCCGTACGAAAGGCACGATAAAAAAATTGATGGTGTTGTGGTTAATTTTATTGATGTAACACGCATCAAGCGCCTGGACAGCATTCTGGAAGCGGTTTTTAAAACAGTGCCAAGCGCTATTCTTGCGGCAAAGGCATTGCGCAACGAGAAAAAGGAGATTACCGATTTTGAGTTTATTGCCGTGAACCCGGCTTGTGAAAAAAGCCTTGGCTCTTCGGCAAGAGTGAGATTGTCGGAGAAAAGTTAAGGAATGTTTTCAGAAGAAATTATTCCGAGTTGATTACAATATACCGGGATGTGGTTGAAACCGGAAAGCCACATGCATATGATTTTTATAATGAGCATCATGGAAAGTGGACCAATATGATGATTGTAAAGTTCCTGGATGGTATTGTTTCTGTTGCAACAGATATTACAGAGCAGAAAAAAGCTGCCGACCTGGTAGAGAAAAATTATGAGGAGCTTCGGAAGTCCTTGAAATTAAAGAAAAAGCGGATTTAAACAGATTATGTATTCATAAAAGCCGAATGAACCAGTTGAGTTCATTCGGCTTTTTATTTCAAAGTATGTGCAGGTAGAGTTGTCCGATTTAATTATCTGATTTTATAATCTGGTGAATCATTTGTGTTTTTCCTGAATTGTATCGGAGTGTATAAACTCCTGCTGCACTGCCTTCCAGGTTGAGTAGTACACCGTTCTCAAGGATTTCACTTGTAAATTTTATTTCACTTCCATTGATATCGGTAATTTTTATTCCCTTGGTGTCAAATGTTCCAGAGTTTGTATTTGTAAGGTAGTACAGCTGGCTGGAGGGATTTGGATAAAGAACTGTTTTGTGTTTTGTAATGTTTGTAATCCCAAGGCTTAATGCTGAGTAGGAAAAATCTTTTATGTAGCAGGAGTCTTCCGAAACGCATTCTACCCTGATCCATCCGTACGTAGTATCATTGAGGTCCATATATTTTAAACCAATATATTTATCAGCTCCGACCCAGTCATTTACATCTTTATTACCTCCGCCCGATCCGGAATGGTCTGTCAGGTAGAGTTGAGTTGTATCCCAAACTACGCTTGTATTGTCCAACGCTTCTCCCAAGCTGAATGGCTTTGCAATTTTTGTAACATTCCAACTGGAAGTAGCAGGGACATAAACCGAATCAAGGCGGCCAAAGCCAAGAAACAAATGAGGATCCAGGCTATGTACACTCACGTAGGCAGACGAGCCTCCAGAGCTGACAGCGCCACGTGCCGTAAATTCGAGGTTGTTTACCAGATCAGTGTAAAAGCTAAGTCCGTAGGTTTCGTTTGTGTAGGGCGCTACCGTATAGTTTAGCAGTGTATCAGGGTTTATATCCTGGTAAATGCTAAGCATGGTGCCTGCGTTATTGTCCTGACCCAGTGCAGAAAAGCAGGGGCTGATAAGACTTGAGAAGAGTATAGGTTTTTTCATAGGTTATTAGAAATAATTTTAATAATGATTATTGATTTTCAGGACCTGTTTAAAGTTTTATTCATTTAACGACAATACCGTGAACGACACCTTCCAGACTAGCTTCTTCAGCCAGCCTTTAGCGGCCGGAGGATCGAGAAAATAAGTAAGCTGAATTGGGCTTATTTTATTAAATTTTAAATAGGTTCCATTTATCAGAATGAAAGAAATATGCCTGGGCGGTTTTGCTCCTAATGAATTTGAGGGCGCGGAGTAAAAAGGCGGAGTATATATACCAGCACATCTATAATAGGTTTTATTATAGTAGCAAGCAAGCTTACCATAAGACAGGCGATAAGCAGGAGTGTACCTTCTTTGTATTTGAAGTCAAAACGCTTATAGACAAGTGTTTTTTCGGCATTCACATATTTAAATATGGTGGGGTCTGCTTCTGGTACAATACCGTGCTGGTGATGCTTTTCGCAGAAATCCAGGAAACGGAATTCATGATCATAAGCCGTTATTTCAAAGGGATTGTTGCGGTAGCCGTATTTGAAAAATACTGCACCATAATAGATCGTAAATCCTCTTAAGATTCCTATTCCATAGCCATTCCAAAAGCGCATGCCTTGCAGCACATGAAATGCTTCGTGTACAATATCGCTTACATTCTGGATCCTCGATTCATCGAACTTGCGTAAGTAAATGCTGAAACGGTTGAAGGAGTAAAACTGCGGCAGGGCCTGTGCATTTACGTAGGATGCAAGGTAGGGTGTGTACCAGGGTAAACCTTCATAAAAATCAACACGGTCCCAGTTTACCGTAGGGTACATATCCCTTAAAAGCTGCATGGTTGAAGGTAAAGGTGTAACCTTTTTAAGGAAAAAACTGCTGGTAATGGATGTGATGAAATTTTTTTTACGCTCCATATGCTTTCTTGCTGCTACGAAAGACAAATGTAAAAAAATGTGCCGGGGAATAAAAGCTAGTAGCCAATAAGGCAATAGGCAATATGCAATTGATAATTGAACAATAGGGAGGTTGTGATGAAGTAATTGGGTTCGATTTTAAGCTGTCATTCAAACGGATGTGGGAAATCTTTTGAGTGGTGTTTTGCGTTTTTAAAGATTAAAAGATTCCTCCGCTCTGTCGGAATGACAATTGATGGTTTGGAGTTTGTATTTATAAGGCTTGAGATACCTGAGGTTTCCGGTAAGAAGGATTCTAAGCGTAAAAAATAATTTTTTTCAGCTTTTGAAAGTAAAAATTGCGAGATTCTCGCAATATCTCGCAATTATCAAGTACAGTTATACTAATTCAGTCTTATGTATGGTGCGTAACTTGATGACATTCACATTTTTAAACCGTGTGGGCTTGGTGACACTAAAAATTGTAAAAAGGACTTTGGAAAATAAAAGATAGTTTACATTGCCCTTCTTAAAGTAAACTAAACCGCATTTTAGTTTATATTGATATTTGCTAAAAACCTCTTTGCAAGATAAAATAGTGTAAGAAACATGGTTTCCTGGCATAATAATTATTTTTCTATTTGAGGGATGTTGGATTTTAAAACTAAAAGTTAGTTTACATTGCGTTGTATGATGCAAACTAAATTTTATTTTAGTTTACATTTTTTGGATATATAAGAGGTTAATTGCCTATATTTGTGTATTAAATGTAAACTAAAATCATATTTGGTTTTCTTTTTAAGTCGAATGTAAACTAAATTACAAAAATGGCAATTGGTAAATACATAATGCAGCCCGAAGGGTATAAGGCATTTATTCCTGAATCATTCCCTAGCAGAGATTTACTGGATTTTAATCAGGAAATAATTTTAAAAGCTGCTCAGGCTGAGCGGTTGCTTGGTAAGTTGGACGGAATTACCCATGCTTTACCCGATGCCGATTTCTTTTTAAGTATGTACGTGGTGAAAGATGCCACCAGTTCGGCCCAAATTGAGGGTACAAGAGCGACCATGATGGATGCTCTTGAAATGAGCGCGGGGGTAAATGAGAAGGAAACTGATGCGAATGATATTTTGTACTATATAAAAGCATTAAATTATGGAACAGAGCGGCTTAAAGAGTTTCCATTTTCAATGCGTTTTATCAGGGAGCTGCATAAAGAATTGATGACCGGTGCCAGGGCAACACATTTTGCTAATCCAGGCGAATTCAGGCAGTCACAAAACTGGATTGGTGGTGCAACTATAAATAGTGCATCTTTTATCCCGCCACCAGTTCATGAGATGAAACTCGCATTAAATGATTTGGAACAATTTATCCATGATTCCAGCTTAATGCCAGTGTTACAGGCAGGTATTCTTCATGCTCAATTTGAAACAATTCATCCTTTTTTGGATGGCAATGGAAGAGCGGGCAGGTTACTCATAACATTGTTTTTATTTGAAAGAGCCGTTCTTGAAAAACCTGTTTTGTTCTTAAGTAGCTATTTTAAAAAAAATCAGCAATTGTATTATGATAAATTAAGCGCCTATCATAATAACAGAATAAATGAATGGTTGCATTTTTATTTGGATGGTGTTATTGAAACGGCAAACCATAGTATTGAAACATCCAAAAAAATCACTTATTTACGTGAAGAGGATATGAGAAAAATACAAGCTTTGGGAAAAAGAGAAGCGACAAGCGGGGTTCGTTTTTTACAAATATTATTTAAAAACCCGATTTGTACGAATACCATGGTAATGCAATCCATGCAATTCACCAGGCCCGGGGCTTTAAAAATAATTGAGCGCTTTATTGAGCTTGGAATTTTAACACCATTGGATGGCCCAAGTCGTTATGGTAGAGCATTCGTTTACCGAAAATATATCGGCATTTTCAGCGAATAATTGAATCAAAGGCCCACAAACTGTCTTTTGGCAGCTTGTAGGCTTTTTTTAAACTTTTACCTTCAGCTTTCCTTCTACACCATCATCCATTGGGTGTCCGGTAACCATAGCTGCGGCAATTTTAAGCAATGCCACCATTTTGCCATGTTTGGTGTCCCAATAGTAGGCATGGGTAGGTTTTACCTTAACAACAGTAAGGTTGGGGTCATCTTTTCCTTCCGGGAACCATGCTTTTACATGGGATGACCACAATTCGTCAATTTTCTGACGATCTTTGGAAATGCTTGCGGTACCACATACTGTAAGGTAGTGCGAATTATTCCTGTCGGCATAGATGAGCTGCACCTGGTCATCGTTTTTTATTTCCTGGTTTTTACCGCTTGCTGCGGTGCTGAAAAACCAGAAGTTTCCTTTTTCGTCCACTTTTTGTGTGCTCATTGGTCTGGCTTCTACAAGGTGCTCTTCAGATGCGGTGCAGAACATGCAGATATCAATACCTTCTGCCAGCTCTTTTAATTTTTCTATGGCTGCTGAATCAGCCAGGTGTTTTGTTTCTCCCATATTATTTCATTTTTTATTTATAGACGAAGAAACTTTTGTACCAGTTAAGTGTTATAGGCTGTTGCGTTGGGAATGAGCGTTAGAAAGCGCCCAGTAAATCCTGGTACATCTTTTTATGTATTGTTATAAAGAAATACCAATGAAATCAAGGGAAAACAACCAAACCTCACTTAGAAAATTTCTTAAATTTTTTAAGAATGGCTTTTACGATCAGAAGTACCTGAACTGGGAACGTAACTATAAATGGAATGCACATGAAGCCTGGGAGAAGGAGTTGAATGAAAAGGAGTTCAGAAAACTTTTAAGAGCCAAAAATTACCAGGAAATAGCGAAACGTGCCGTGCGTATGGAGTCCAGAACTAATCTTCTGTTTTCTTTTGAGAAGATGGCATTGCGTGATGCTGTGAAATCAGATAAAGGTGCGGAAATATTTGCCAAAGGATTGTTTAATTACATATACGGTAAAGAGCCTTTGGAAGAGCGTTTTGAAAATTTTTCGAAAGCTTTGGCTCAATTGCCACGTAAACAAACGCGCGTGCTCACCTGGCCCCTGCAAACGGTGTTTGGCTTTATTGCAAACCCGGCAGAGCATATTTTTCTGAAGCCACGCGTTACACAGCTTGCAGCGGAGAACTATAATTATAATTTTGAATACAGTTCAAAACCCAACTGGAAAACGTATAAGAGCCTGTTGGATTTTGCGAAAAAAATAAAGCGTGATTTTCCTTCTTTAAAACCCCGTGATTATATTGATTTGCAATCGTTCATCTGGGTACAGGGATCTTCGGAGTATGATTGAATTTTGAGCCTGCGTTATTATTGGAATTTTGTGTCCCTGAGCTTTTGTGGTATATTGTTTCGCGCAAAGACAAAGGCACAAAGGCGAACTATTGCCTGGTAATCTGTGAAAACCTGTGCAATTTGTGGTGAAAGCCTATGTAGCCAGCATTACTGCATACTATGCAGCACAATCATATCAATTGTTTGCAGTACTTCGTCCTTTTCATCCGTAAAGTTAAAATGCCATTTGATAACCGCATGTCCCTTTTCCGGGTTGGGTTTTATATCCACAATAACAGCATTGCCAAATACTTTCATGTCGGCAAAAACAGGCTTTAGGAAGCGCCATTTCAGTTCAAGTCCTGCCATTACGGAATCTTTAAATAAAGGAATCCATTTGGTTAAATGGAATACTTTAAAGATATGGGGGCCGCTGGCAACAAGGCCTCCGAAAATACTTTTTTTCGCTACTTCTTTATTCGTATGAAAATCGAGCGGGTCAAAAAAATTAGCAAAATCAATAATTTCCTGCTCGGAAACCGATACATACCCAAAGTCAAATTTTTTTCCTGTTTCAAAATCCTTGTATGATAATTGTCCCATAAGCTCTTGTTTTTTATCCGTGAAAATCATGTCACCAGCCTGCCAGTGGTCAAGGTCTGTGGTGAAATTATAAAAAAAATACACCAGTTAAATTCTGTTTATGCGGCTTTTAATTTCTTCAATATGAACCTTTTTGGCAGCTGCATTTTTTCGAATTGCAGCATCCGTGTAATAGGTATGTTTTTCTAAAAAGGAAAGCTGCATTTCGTCCCAGTTATAGTCCGTATACGTTATGCCATAAGCATCCAGTTCTTTTCGTAATGAAGCAGCAATAGTATTGAAATTACTGCTTCCCAGGTAATCCAGGTCTGCATCACACATTATTTTTTCGGACAATGTTTGAGGTTGTTCCTGTCTTGCAGTCGCCATTATAATGTTTGCAATTGTTTCAATCTGACCAGGGTTGTAACCGAATTGCGGCAATGCCTCTTTTGCTATTTTTACGCCCACTGGTTCATTGTGCTGGTATTGTTCTATAAAGCCAGCATCGTGAAAGAGAACAGCTGTTTCAAGAAGTAATAATTCCTCGCCTGATAGTAATTCATCGGCAGCCAGTTGTTTAGCGGAATTGTATACGTCAATGGTGTGATGCAGGCCGTGGTAATAAAGCTTGGGGGGCAGCTCTGCAGCTAAACGCTTTAAAATATATTCCTTTGCACTTTGAAAATTCATGTGTAATTCAACAGCATATAAACAGAAACGTCCCGAATCCATTAGAGCCGGGACGTTGCGTTTATCATTATTCCAATTAAGCTTTCAAAAATCCTAACAACTTCTCAACGCTGGCTTTCGCATCACCATAAAGCATTTCGGAATTCGGTTTGTAGAACAAAGGATTGTCCTCACCGGAATAACCTGCTGACATGGAACGTTTCATGATAATTACTTTTTCTGCTTTCCAGGCTTCAATTACCGGCATTCCATAAATAGAGCTATTCGGATCGTCCTGGGCGCTTGGGTTTACAACATCGTTTGCTCCAATCACCATAACCACATCCGTATCCGGCATATCGTCATTTATTTCGTCCATTTCCAATACAATATCATAAGGAACATTTGCTTCAGCTAACAATACATTCATGTGGCCTGGTAAACGGCCTGCAACGGGGTGTATCGCGAAACGTACATTTTTTCCTGCTTTGCGCAGTGTTTGTACCATTTCATAAATCGGGTATTGAGCTTTAGCTACAGCCATACCGTAGCCAGGGACAATAACAATTGATTTTGCCTCTTTTAATAAGCCAGCTACCTCCTCATGGTTCAAAGATGTAACTTCACCTTCAATGGCTTTTGCTTCGCCTTTGGCCGGTGCATTTCCAAAACCACCCAGAATAACAGAAACAAACGAGCGGTTCATTGCATGGCACATGTGCATGGAAAGGAAAGCACCGGAACTTCCTACCAATGCTCCTGTTACAATCAATAAATCATTGCCCAGCATAAACCCTGCTGCAGAAGCTGCCCAGCCGGAATAGGAGTTCAGCATACTCACTACCACAGGCATATCACCACCACCGATTGCCATTACCAGCATGATACCAATGAAAGATGAAATGGCTGTCATGATGTACAGATAAAGCATTCCGCTTGTTCCTTCGGCACCCGCAAACAATACCCCCAGAATAATACAAACAACAAGCAGTGCTACATTCACAGCATGTCGTCCGGGATATAAAAGCGCTTTGCTCATAATTTTGCCTTCCAGCTTTCCCCAGGCAATGATAGAGCCTGTGAAGGTTACAGCCCCGATAAAGATGCCAATGTACACTTCTGTTAAATGAATGATGTGCTCCGCACCTGTAAGCGACTGTGTCTTGGGGTCAAGGTAAGAACCAAAGCCAACAAGCACTGCGGCCAACCCCACAAAACTGTGAAGGATAGCAACCAATTGCGGCATGGAGGTCATTTCCACTTTGCGGGCAACCATTAAACCAATTACGGAAGCAACTGCAATAGCAGCTATAATATAGGTATGTCCTGCAACACCTTGTCCTAAAATGGTTGCAATAATGGCTACGGCCATCCCCATGATGCCATAAAATACCCCGCGTTTAGCAGATTCTTGTGAGGACAACCCTCCTAAACTTAATATGAACAAGATGCTTGCAAATAAATATGCTGCGGTTTGAATTTCCTTTGCTATAAACATAATTTTTATTTTTTTGTATCTATCATAGCTTTGGCTGAGGTAGATTATCTACCGTAGCTTTAGCCCAGGTGGATTATTTTTTAAACATTTTCAACATACGGTGAGTAACCACAAATCCGCCAACAATATTAATGCTTGCAACCAGGATGGCCACAAATGCCAGGATAGTCATTGGGTTACTGATATCATCCGTAGTCTGCAACAAACCTCCGATTACAATAATACCGCTAATGGCATTTGTTACAGCCATTAAAGGGGTATGTAATGAATGAGAAACATTTGAAATAACCTGCCAGCCAACAAATACCGCTAAAACAAATACTGTAAAGTGCTGAATAAATTCGCCCGGGGCAAAACGTCCAACGAGGAATAATAAAACGCCAACCACTCCCAGTTGTACAAGCATAGAAGTTGTTGCTTTTTTTGCTTTTTCGTCTTCAGAAATTTTTATTTCCTCTGCTGACGGAGGTACAACTTTTTTAGTAGTTGTAGGGCTTACCTGAAGAGGTGCAGGTGGCCAGTTGATTTTACCATTATACGTCACCATTGCTCTTGATACAACGGCATCTTCCATATCAATCTTCCATTTCTCCGCTTTACCCATGTCATCCAGTAAATGACACAAGTTGTTACCGTATAACTGTGAAGCTTGTGTAGGAAGCTGATTCAACTTACCCACAATGGTAACACCGTTGTCGGTGGTATACACTTCTCCGTTTTTTGTGAGAGCGCAGTTACCGCCTGTAGAAGCAGCTAAATCCACAATTACCGAACCTGGCTTCATTGCAGCCACATGGTAATCCATCCACAATTTGGGAGCAGGCCTGCCCGGGATTTGTGCTGTGGTAATAACCAAATCCACTTCCTTTGCCTGTTCTGAAAAAAGCTTCATTTCAGCTTCAATAAACTCCTTACTCATTTCTTTAGAGTAACCCGATGCTGTTGCACCGTCTTCATTTATTTCAACGGTTAAGAATTGCGCACCCATTGATTCAATTTGTTCCGCAACTTCTTTACGAGTATCAAAAGCTCTTACGATAGCGCCCAACGAATTGGCGGCACCAATGGAAGCAAGGCCGGCTACACCTGCACCTATTACCAATACTTTGGCCGGCTCCACTTTACCGGCAGCAGTAATTTGTCCGTTTAAAAATCTTCCGAAATGGTAAGAACCTTCAATTACTGCTCTGTATCCTGCAATGTTTGCCATAGATGATAAAACATCCATTTTTTGCGCCCTGGAAATACGTGGGATTGCATCCATGGCAATTGCATTTACTTTCTTGTCGGCTAATTTTTGAAGTAAAGGCTGGTTTTGTGCCGGCCACAGGTAACTCAAGGTTACCAGACCTTCTCTCATCATGTCAACCTCTTCCATTGAGGGTTCTTTCACCTTCAATACAATATCCGATTGACTATAAATCTCAGCAGCGGTGCCAACAATCTTTGCTCCGGCCTCTTCAAATTCTTTATCAGAATAGTTCGCCTTTACACCCGCGTTGTGCTGAATGTAAACTTCAAACCCCTGTTTCTGAAGTCGTTTAACGGTTTTGGGAGTTGCCGCAACCCTTAATTCATTTGGAAAAATTTCCGATGGAATTCCTACCTTCATATCTAATTTTGATTTAGTGATTTGGTGATTTAGTGGATTGGTAAACTTAGACAATTCTAAATTCTCCAATTCTCCAATTCTCTAACTCTCCACTTCTTTATTTCGAAGTCCGAAAGTAATAAAATAATAGTTTCTTGCCAAAATATCAAGAATTAAGTTTAAAACATGATAAAATGGTATTTCTGGTATGGAATTTACTGATTACATTATCTTTGTTGAACTAAACGTGACTAAAAATGAACAAGCTGATTATCATGATGTTATTGTCGGGAACAATGGGTTTTGCACAAACCATCCGCTACGTAGCCCTGGGAGATTCTTACACCATTGGCACCGGAGCAAAAAAGGAAGAAGCCTGGCCTGTTTTGCTAACAAACCACCTGAAGGAGAATAAAATAGATATAGAACTTATTGCTAACCCTGCACAAAATGGCTGGACTACAGAAGACCTGATTGAATATGAGTTACCTGTGCTGGATAAGTCAAAAGCTACTTTTGTTACTTTACTTATTGGTGTGAACGATTGGGTACAGGGTGTAGATGCCAAAACCTTTCAAAAACGGTTTAAAATTATCGTGGAACATATTCAAAAGCAACTACCAGACAATTCTAAATTGTTGATTATCAGCATTCCTGATTTTGGAGTAACTCCAGCGGGTAAAAAATACGGCAACGGGCGCGATATTTCCAAAGGCATTGCCGAATTTAACTCCATTATTCTGGCTGAAGCCAGGAGGCTAAACCTAAAAACAGCATATCTATTTGATATTTCCAAAAAAATGGGAACCAATACGGAACTGGTTGCCCCGGATGGGCTTCATCCTTCCGCAAAGGGGTATGCGCTGTGGGAGACGGTGATTTATCCGGTAGCTTTACAAATGCTAAAAACAAAGTAAATTTAAAATATTCTAACTGGTGTTTTTCCAAATTAGGTTGGTTTTGATGTATATTTGTTATAACCTGAGTAAATTTTAAATAAAAAATGAGTACAGCAGAGTTAAAAAACAGTATCCATCAATTGGTTGATGTTATTTCTGATAATCAAACACTTAAAGCCATATATACCCTGTTATCCAAACAAACTTCACAGGAAAAAGACTGGTGGGATGAACTATCCGCAAAGGAAAAGGCGACTATTGAAAAAGGTTTGAAAGACATAAAATCCGGTCGTCTGCATTCACACGAGGAGGTGATTGCTAAATCGAATGCTTTAATCCGTAAACATAAAAAATAGATTAAGGAATGCTTGAAATAGTTTGGTCTGCTGAAGCTGAAAAAACCTATCTGGAAGCACTTGAATTTATTTTAAAAAAATGGAATGTTAGAGTTGCGGAATCCTTTGAAAAGAAGGTGTTTGATGTATTGCATTTAGTATCCAGAAACAGCAGGTTACACCCATTATCAAAAAAGAAAAATCTTCGTAAGGCTGTAATATCAAAACAAACATCGTTGATCTATTACGTCACTAAAAGTGAAATTATTCTGGTTGCTTTTATTGATAATAGAAGCAAACATTCTTATTGAACGATAGAGAAAAGTACAGTTATACTCTTCTCATTCTCTTCCTGTAGTATATAACCATTCAACAAATAGTTTGTACCTTTATCCCCTAATTTTTATAAAAAAATGGCACGTAAAGTCAAAGATACAGACGAGCTTCCCAAAGCAAAAGTTAATAAAGATTCTTTAAAAAAATCGCTTCGTTTGTTTCAATATACCGGCAAGCATAAGTGGAAACTGTATTTAGGAATGCTTTTTCTTGTTCTTACGGCATTCACGGCTTTATTGTTTCCTATTATGCTTGGCGGATTAATAAATGTTATTGATCCCCAAGCACCAGCCACTATGGTGCAAAACGGCAACATGATGGGTGGGTTCGTAAAGGATTTTGAGCAAAAATACTTTTCGAATATGAATGATATTGGTATTTATCTGATTGTTGTCCTTGCCCTTCAGTCTGTTTTTTCTTATTTCAGGGTGTATTTGTTTGTGAATTATACCGAAAACACTTTGGCTTCCCTGCGCCAGGCTGTATATTCCTATTTAATTAAGCTTCCGATGAGTTATTTTGTGCAGCAGCGTGTGGGTGATCTGAACAGCCGTATGTCTGCTGATATTTCCCAGATACAGGATACATTAACCACAACAATTGCTGAGTTTTTACGCCAGTTTATGCTGATTGTAGGAGGTATTATCCTGCTGTTGTTTATCTCTCCAAAGCTTACCTTATTAATGCTTGCTATTGTTCCTGTAGTGGCTGTTGCAGCAGTGATTTTTGGACGTTTTATCCGTAAAACTTCCAAGCTTGTACAGGAGAAAGTCGCTGAATCCAACACGGTAATTGAAGAAACATTGCAGGGTATTGTGAATGTAAAAGCGTTTGCAAATGAATTTTTTGAAAACCTTCGTTACAAAAAAAGCACCGAAGAGATTATAAAATATGGCATCAAAGGTGGTAAATACAGGGGAGGTTTTGCATCGTTCATCATCTTTTGTCTGTTTGGCGCTATCGTGGCTGTTATCTGGTATGGGGTGTATCTGGCATCGCAAAAACAATTGCAGATTGGGGATTTAATTTCATTTATTTTATATTCTGCTTTTGTTGGTGCGTCATTTGGCGGTATTGCTGAGTTGTATGCACAGATTCAAAAGGCAATAGGCTCTGTTGAAAGGGTTTTTGAAATCCTGGATGAGCAGCCGGAGAACATTGATATTAATTCCGTTCAAACTGCTGTGAGGCGAGTAGAAGGTAACGTGGAGTTTAAGGATGTTGCATTTACTTATCCATCCCGTAAGGAAATACAGGTATTGAAGAATATTAACCTGAGTGCCAGAAAAGGTGAAACGGTTGCCATTGTTGGGCCAAGCGGTTCGGGCAAATCCACCCTAATTGGACTGTTGCTGCGTTTTTACGACCCGGAAAATGGCACCCTGCTGATTGATGGAAAGGATGCCAGAAGCTTCCCTCTGACAGAATTGCGCAACAATATGGCTATTGTACCGCAGGACGTGTTGCTTTTTGGTGGTACCATCAGGGACAATATTGCGTATGGAAAACCGAATGCAACAATAGCAGAGATTACAGAAGCCGCCCGCAAAGCCAACGCACTCGAGTTTATTGATATGTTTCCTGAAAAGTTTGAAACAATAGTAGGTGAGAGGGGCATTAAGCTTTCTGGCGGACAACGCCAGCGTATTGCTATTGCACGTGCGGTGCTGAAGGACCCGAGCATCCTGATTATGGATGAGGCTACCAGTTCCCTGGATTCTGAATCGGAAAGGGTAGTGCAGGAGGCATTGGATAAACTGATGGTAGGGCGTACATCATTTGTAATAGCTCACAGGTTGTCGACTATCCGTAAAGCAGATAAAATTGTTGTTATTGAGCAGGGGGTGGTACGTGAAAGCGGCACACACGATGAGCTGATGCACCACGAGAACGGCTTGTACAGAAGCTTGAGCCTTTTACAAACACAGCACGCTTAGGGGTTACAGATAGACGAATTGTTACGAATTTGCGAAACAATTCCGCTGATGACCAAGAATGGGTGAACAGAATAGTCTTTTAAAAAGTATAAAAATAATATTTAGTAAATTAGTAACAATCCGTTTATTCGTAACCAGTAAATTCGTAATAATTCGTTATTAGTAACTATGGCAGAATTACCAACAATTGATTTAGAAGCAGAGAAAAAAGAAATATTAAAACGCTATAAGGAGTTATTAAAAGCATGTCGGAGAACACTTGAAAAAGGCGACAAACTTCTTATACGCAAAGCTTTTGACATTGCCCTCGAAGCGCATAAGGACATGCGCAGGAAATCGGGTGAACCTTATATCTATCACCCCATTGCCGTTGCCCAGATTTGTGCTGAAGAAATTGGTCTGGGTACAACTTCCGTTGTGTGTGCCTTGTTGCACGATGTGGTAGAGGATACAGAGATTACACTGGATGATATACGCGTTTCGTTTGGTGAAAAAGAAGCAAAAATTATTGACGGGCTCACCAAAATTTCCGGTGTGTTTGATCAAAGCTCATCGCTGCAGGCAGAAAACTTCCGTAAGATGTTACTTACACTTTCTGATGATGTGCGTGTGATCCTTATTAAGCTTGCCGATCGCCTTCACAATATGCGCACGCTTGAAAGCATGAAGCGTGATAAGCAATTGAAGATAGCTTCCGAAACCCTTTATTTATATGCTCCTTTGGCGCACCGTCTGGGTTTGAATGCAATTAAAAGCGAGCTGGAAGATTTAGGCTTAAAGTATACTGAGCCGGAAACTTATCTTGAAATCCAGGAATTACTGAAAGAAGGAGAAGCAGAGCGTAAAAAATTCATTTCTAAGTTCATTGAACCGATTAAGGAAATCCTTGAAGAGCAAGGAATGAAATTTAAGATTTATGGCCGTCCTAAATCTATCTTTTCTATTAATAATAAGATAAAGACCAAAGGTGTAACCTTTGAAAATATTTTTGACTTATTTGCCATCCGCATCATTATTGATTCCCCACCAGAGCGTGAAAAGGCCGATTGCTGGAGGGTTTACTCTATTGTTACCGACTTTTATCACCCCAGCCCGGAACGCTTGCGCGATTGGATTTCTACCCCGAAAGCCAACGGTTATGAAAGCTTGCATGCTACGGTAATGGGGCCGGAAGGAAACTGGGTAGAGGTGCAGATCCGTTCTGTACGGATGGACGAACTGGCCGAAAAAGGGTATGCTGCCCACTGGAAATATAAAAACAGCGGAAACGAGAATCAGCTGGACGATTGGTTGAGAAAAATCCGTGAGATCCTGGAAAGTCCCAATGAAAATGCAATGGAATTCCTGGATGACTTTAAACTCAATTTATTTGCTGAAGAAATTTTTGTGTTTACTCCAAAGGGCGAGATTAAAACATTGCCTGTAAACTCTACTGCGCTTGACTTTGCGTTTGACATACATTCTAAGATAGGGGAGAAGTGCATTGGGGCAAAAGTAAATCATAAGCTGGTACCATTGAGCTACAAGCTGAAAAGCGGTGACCAGGTGGAAATATTAACATCCAACAAGCAGGTGCCCAAAGAAGACTGGCTGGGTTACGTAGTTACTGCGAATGCAAAGTCTAAAATCAAAAATGCATTAAAGGAAGAGAAGCGCAAAGTGGCGGAAGAAGGCCGTGAAATACTGGAACGTAAGTTCAATCATTTGAAAATTGATTTTACTATCTCCAATATTAATGACCTCGCTAATTACTTCAAACTACCAAGCAGCCAGGAGTTATTTTACCGTATTGCCGTAGGTAATATAGATGTAAAACATTTAAAGGATTTTAGCCAGGAGCATGGTAAGATTGTTCATAAATCAGGCAGTATAAAGAAAGAGGACAATACCAAAACACTGGAGCAGATGGTGGAAACTGCACGTGGTAAGTCCGATATGCTTGTGATTGGCGAAAACCTTCAAAAGATCGATTATAAACTTGCACCCTGCTGCAACCCTATTCCGGGCGATGACGTTTTTGGATTTATTACAGTGAGCGAAGGGATTAAAATACACCGTGTGAACTGCCCGAATGCGCTGCAATTACTGTCAAATTATGCTTACCGTGTAGTAAAGGCGAAATGGACCACCCCTGAGCTTATTTCTTTCCTTGCCGGAATAAAAATTACCGGGATTGATGAGGTGGGATTGGTGAACAACATCACCAAAATTATTTCGAATGAGCACAACATCAATATGCGTTCCATCAGCTTCGATACCAATGACGGTACTTTTGAGGGTACGGTAATGGTGTTTGTACACGATACGCACCACCTTACTGAGCTGATGAAAAAGCTGAAAACAGTGAATGGGGTACTGACGGTGACCCGTATGGATGGGCAGTAACGTTGTTGTTAATAGTTATTGGGTTATTAAGTTATGAAAGTTATAAGTTATTGGGTTATCGGTTGCGGTTGTTAAGTTATATCGGATGCAGGTTGTTATATTGTTTAGTAACTGCTTATACCAATAACGGATAACCCAATAACTAATAACTGATAACTGATAACTGATAACTGATAACAAATAACCCAATGACCAATAACTTTCCTCCTCAAATTAATTCACACAATCTGCTCCCCAACTTCTAATTCTTTTTTGTATTTTTACTATATAATTAGGAGCAGCCATGTCAGTTGTTGATACCAAAGAAACCGTCAGACAAATTTTTGAAGAATATTTAGTAAAGCAGGGGCACCGGAAAACCCCGGAACGTTTTGCCATACTGAATGAAATCTATTCGCAAAGCGAACATTTCGATATTGAATCGCTTTACATCCAGATGAAAAATAAAAAATACCGTGTGAGCCGTGCCACACTGTATAATACCATAGAACTGCTGTTGAACTGTAATCTTGTTACCAAGCACCAGTTTGGTAAAAACCTGGCACAGTTTGAAAAGTCCTATGAATTTAAACAGCACGATCATTTGATTTGCCAGGATTGCGAGAAGGTATTTGAGTTCTGTGATCCGCGCTTGCTGCAAATCCAAAAAACAGCAGGTGAAATTTTGAATTTCCAAATTGATCATCATTCATTGAATTTATTTGGAAAATGCGGTAAGCTTGCTAAAAACGGTACTTGTGAGCACCACAATGCAAAAAATAAAAAGGCGTTATCTCTGTCGGCTAAAGAAATTTCATAATTTAAATATACCCCGAAGAAAACAAATAAAATAAATCGAACTATGATATTCGGATATAAATCAGGCAAACAACATCATACTCATGTGTTTCATTTAAGCGGTGAGCTTATCGACAGAAACCAGGGTCAGGAGCTGCTTGCAGAAATTGACGCTATCATTGCAAGTGGGCAAAATAAAATAGTGCTTAACCTTCAGAAGCTGGATTATATCAATAGCAGCGGGTTAAACGTTTTGATAAATATACTGACAAGAACGCGTAAAGCCTCTGGTGATACCGCAATTTGTTGTGTAAATAAGAAAATTACCGAGCTGCTGGTTATCACAAAACTCGACAGTATTTTCAATGTGTGCGAGGATGAGGAAGAGGCACTGGAAGTTCTTTACAAGTAGTTCGGAGTTAGTAGTTCATAGTTCGTAGGCTTTTTAAGTTTGATAGTTATATAGTTGGCTGTTGATTGATGAAGTAAACGTTTGTTATTCGTTAGATTAGTATATTAGTACAGATTAGTAATTTGTAGATAATCAAGATTCGTAAATTCGTAAAAATTCCGTGATGAAAGTAGATGTATTATTGGGTCTTCAGTGGGGAGACGAAGGAAAAGGGAAAATTGTAGATGTATTAACTCCTAAATATGACATTATTGGTCGTTTTCAGGGAGGACCTAATGCGGGGCATACGTTGGAATTTAATGGTATAAAGCATGTATTGCATACTATCCCTTCCGGTATTTTTCATGACAAAAAAATAAACATCGTTGGTAATGGTGTGGTGATTGATCCGGTAATATTTAAAAAGGAAATTGACGCATTGCTGAAATTAAATGTGGATGTAAAATCCAAGCTTATTCTTTCGAAACGTGCGCATCTGATCCTGCCTACGCACCGTTTGCTGGATGCCGCTTCTGAAGCGAGCAAAGGCAAAGAAAAAATAGGTTCTACACTGAAAGGCATTGGCCCCACTTATATGGACAAAACAGGGCGTAATGGCTTGCGGGTTGGTGATATTGACCGTCCGGATTTTAAAGATAAATACAATGCATTGGTTGAAAAACACAAGCAGTTGCTGGCTTTTCACAATTATGAGTTTAACCTGGCCGAGCTTGAACCGGCCTGGTTTGAGGGTATTGAAGTGCTGAAGAGCCTGAAGCACGTAGAAAGCGAACACTATATCGATGATGCACTAAAAGCGAACAAAGCAATTCTGGCGGAAGGTGCACAGGGCTCTTTACTGGACATTGATTTTGGCTCTTATCCTTTCGTTACTTCCTCCAATACTATTTGTGCTGGTGCCTGCACCGGCTTGGGAATTGCTCCGAATAAAATTGGGAATGTAATTGGTATTTTCAAAGCGTACTGTACCCGTGTGGGCAGCGGACCTTTCCCTACAGAGCTGAACGATGAAACCGGTGAGCAAATCCGTAAAACCGGAAGGGAGTTTGGGGCTACTACAGGCCGACCTAGACGTACTGGCTGGCTTGATTTACCGGCACTTAAATATGCGATTATGATCAATGGCGTTACAGAATTGATGATGATGAAAGCAGATATTTTGAGCGGCTTTGAAACCATTAAAGTATGCACGCATTACAATTACCAGGGTAAACAGATTGATTACCTTCCATACGAATATTCACCTGAATTATTATCTCCTGTTTACAAAGATTTAAAAGGCTGGAACCAGGATTTAACAGGTCTTAACAGTTCTGAGCAGATACCTGACGCATTAAATGAGTATATTGCATTCATTGAGCGCGAAACAGGTGTCCCTATTTCAGTTGTTTCTGTTGGTCCTAACCGTACACAAACCTTGATGAGAACACCTTCTCCGGCTCTTCCCTAAGGAAAGAAAACAAGCTGTGAATACATTGACAGTATATTCGTTGAATACAATTTTGAAAAAACACTTTCTTCCTGCAAACAGGAAAGGAAGTGTTCTTTTGCTTTTATTGCTGTTTGCGCATGTGTTCGCTTATTCTCAACGCAGAGTGGAGATTGTAAATGCAGGCTCACTAAAATCATCAAACGACATTGCGGATGGTGCAAAGCGCTTGATTGGCGATGTTCAGTTCAAACATGAGAATGCGCTGCTCTTTTGTGATAGCGCTTATTTCTACAAGGATAATTCACTGGATGCTTTTGGACATGTACGTATTCAGCAAAGTGATGGCGTTACTCTGTATGGTGATCTGCTGAAATACAATGGCGATAACCGTATGGCTGTGCTTACCAATAATGTAAGAGTGGATAAAGGTGATATGCAGCTTACAACGGATGTGCTGAATTATGATATTGCCACAGGGACCGGATTTTACAATACGCCCGGTAAGATTGTAAGTAAAGAAAATGTGCTGACAAGCGAAAGGGGCTCTTTTTATTCTAAAAGCAATGAAGTGCATTTCAAAAAAAATGTGGTGGTTACCAACCCGCAGTTTGTGATCAACTGCGATACCATGCGTTACAACACAGTAACAAAAATGACTTATTTTCTTGGACCTACTACCATTAAAAGTAAAGAGAACCTGATATACTGCGAAGATGGCTGGTACGATACCGGTAATGATTTATCCCGTTTCAGTAAGAATGCATATATCAATAGCAAAGAGCAAAAAATGTCTGGCGACAGTCTTTTTTACGACCGTAAACAGGGTATTGGCAGAGGGTTTGGTAATGTTACGATTATTGATACTGCTCAGAACATTACCGTTGGCGGTGATTATGCTATCCACTACGAGATAGATGATATGTCCTATGTTACTGGTCATGCGTTGCTCACACAGCGGTATGATAAAGATACGTTATACCTTCATGCCGATACACTGCGGGTAATCGGTGATAAGCCTAAGGTTGCGATTGTTCAAAAAAATGCAGACAAGGAATCGAAGAATAAAAAGGATTCTAAGAAGGGAAAAGATTCAAAGAATAAAAAACAAAAAAATAAGGACGAGGACTTTCCTGAATCTTCAGAAACAACGCTTGTGGGCAAAGCTGCACTTTCTACGGGTAAACGCTTATATGCTCACCACAAAGTGAAATTCTATAAGAATGATCTGCAGGGAAAATGCGACTCAATGGTATATACCATGGCAGATTCCATGATGCGATTGTATGGAAAGCCTGTTATCTGGTCCCAGGAAAACCAGCTTACGGCTGATAGCATGAAGATTCAGACCGGTGGTAAAGCGATACAGTCATTGGAGCTTACAACTGGAGGCTTTATAACATCACAGGAAGACAGCGCGCGATACAACCAGATAAAAGGGAAATACATTAAAGGTTATTTTAAGAAAAATGATTTGTACATGATCAAGGTGGATGGCAATGGCCAAACTATTTATTTTGCGAAGGAGAAAGATAAAATAACTTCTGTAAACCTTGCTGATTGCGGAAAGTTGAATATCTATATGAAAGACAAAAAAATCGATCATATCACTTTTATTACCAAGCCTGAGGCTACACTGTATCCTCTTAATGATATTGATGCGAAAGAGCTGCGACTGAAGGATTTTAGCTGGAGGGGCCGTGAGCGGCCGCATTCAGTGAAAGATATTTTTTCGTGGTAGCAATTCTTTTAGATAAAGATTGAACTTTTTTCGTTTTTAACGTATCCAAAGGAAATTTCCGCAATCACTCGTTTCTGGACCAGCGCGAAATGACCTGCGCGCTGTCATTTTGAGCTGGTCGAGAAATGTGGGAAGGTTATAGGCCTTTATGTTGAAGATGTAATCACGGAATTTATTTACTTCCCTACAATCGCAAACTCGGTTCTCCTGTTCTTCGCTCTTCCGGCTTCTGTGAGGTTATCGGCAATCGGTTTAGATGCTCCAAAACCTTTGAATGCAATCAGGCGCTTTTCTTCAATGCCTTTTGATACGAGCAAATCACGCACTGTAAATGCACGGTCTGTCGATAAGGCAAGGTTGGACTGTGGGTTACCAACATTATCTGTATGTCCGTAAACTTCAATTTTTATGCTGGGATTGGCTTTTAAAAATTCAACAAATTCCTCAATCACAATCACAGAGCGTGGATCCAAATCTGCTGAATTGGTTTTGTAATAAATATTGTTGAGTGTATATGTCTGACCTATTTTTAGGGAATCTACCGCAATATTGTCAATTTTCATTGGCTTGGAATCTTTAATAGAGTCTTTCGCTATCAGCTGGGAACTGAATGCATAATTGTCTTTTTTTACAGAAACAATTAAATCGCTTTTCACTTTTGTATTTACAATAGCCATGTATTCTCCACTGTTGGTATCAACCACTGCATCTGTAACTTTTTTGCTGGATGCATCTTTAATTTCTACATTGAATTTTTTATCGCTGCTATTGGCTTTGTCTTCTACTTTCCCTTTAATAAATGCAACTTCATCCGGGCGTGCTTCTTTGTATAATTCAAAGGAATAAATGTCATATCCCCCAACTGATTTGCCTTTTGCGCGTGAAGGAAGGTTGGATGCAAAATACCCAAGATGCCCGTCAGTACTTACAAAAAAGCCCAAGTCATCACCAGTTGTATTAATGGGTACACCCATGTTTTTAGGTTCCTGCCATTTGCCGTCATCTCCTTTGCGTGCAATAAAAATATCGGCACCGCCTACACCCGGGTGTCCATCTGAGGAAAAATAAAGTGTTTGAAAATCGGAATGTACAAAAGGTGAAAATTCACTGCCACTGCTGTTGACAACTGGTCCAAGATTTTCAGGTGTACTCCAGATTCCGGTAGCCGTATTTTTAACCGCTTTATATATATCAACACCACCACGCCCACCCGGACGGTCGCTGCAGAAATACAGTGTTTTTCCATCAGAGGCAAGTGACGGCTGAGAATCCCAGTAAACAGGGTCATTGATGCCTTCCACCTTTTGGGCTTCTGTCCATTGTCCGTTTACAAGGTCGGAATAGTAAATGTCGCAGTTGGCCTGCGCACCACCTTCGCTTTTACAAACTGTGAAAAACAAGTGCTTGTTATCGATGGACATGGTAGCACCGCCTTCGCTGCCGTTCTTGTTGAAAGGGTAGGGCATCCGTTTGCCTTTGTCAAACTGGCCGGTAGCAGGGTCACGTTTGCTGAAGCTGAACAATTCCTGTTCTTTATCTGTAATCACACCTGAGATTCCGCTTCGGTCAGTATAAGGTTGTTTCCTGGTAAACAAAATCATTTCGTCATCGGGCGAAATAATTGGCAAATATTCATCTCTTTCAGTACATACGCCATTCACAGGATTAGGATCAAATGGTACAGGGTTAAACAAATCAGTATACAATTTTGCATACTTCATCATTTGTTTTGCCTCATAACGCAGATTATCATAGCTTTTGTGATACTTTTTTTCATCGTCTTCTTTGAAGTCGAGAAACATTTTAAGGTATTTAACGGCCTCTTCCCATTTTTCTTCTTCGTAATATGAGAATCCGAGGTAGTAGTAGGGATTTGAGTGGTATTTAGGACAGGCTTCTATCACCTTTAAATAATAAGGCTCGGCAGGTTTAAATGGCTGTCTGTCAAGAATCAGCGTTTTAATACGCTCCTCCGCATAAGCAAAATTTGCATCTACATAATCCGGGTCCAGTTCCAGTGCCTGTTTAAGAAATGCAAGGCGCTCTTCTTTCTTGTTTTTCCTGTCAGTTCCCTGTTCGTATAATTTTCTTGCTTTTTTATTCTCTGTTTTTCCGCAATCGTCTTCTTCTTTGTCATCCTGCGCAACGCCCGGAAATACAACAATACTAAATATCAGGAACAGAATTATTTTTTTAATGGAGTTCATATACAATAAAACGGGAAATGCAGAAAAAGATACTTTAAACTAATGTAATTTCAAAAGAGCACAAAAATCGATTTCACTTTGTTTTGTTTTGCTTTTATTAACCACAGATTCACAGATTTTAAAATATAAGTTTTAATCTGAGAATCTGTGGTAAATTTTTACAAACTACTGCAATTTTTTATCTGACTCGGATTTTGCTTTGTTCAGAATATCATTTGCTTTTTTGTCTGCTTCGGATAAAATGTTAGCCACTTTTTTATCCACTTCTTTTTTAGCAGCAGGAGCAGCAAGTTTGGCAGCATTTTTAGCGATTGGATTTTTTGCATCATTCACCGTTTTGTCAACCGCTGCATAACCTTCGGCTCTTGTTTTATCAGCTAAAGTCTGTGCATCCGCTTTTATTTTAGCCGCCTGTGCCTGTGCATCTTTCATGATCTTGTCGGCTTCAGCACGTGCTTTTTCTTTGGCATCATCAATTTTCTGAGTGATCACTTCTTTCACCTGCTCCTTTACCTGCTCTTTCACATCCTGTGTGCTTTCTGCGCCCATAGGCAGCACTTTAACAGTTGGCTGAGTTGCAGTTCCGCCAAACAAGGCTTTCACTTTTATTTTATCACCCAGCTTCATGTTCGTTCCAGCGGTTTTGTTGAGCTGGCCCAGAAGTCCTGTTGCAAGCGCATTTGCCTGACCGCCTAGCTCGGACATAGGCATTTCCAGGTTCCATGTGTAATCAATGGTTTGATCAAAACCTGTAGAACCTTTTACGGTCGCAGAAACAGCGCCCATTTTTACCGGCATCTCATCCACTTCCACTCTTCCATTCCTGAAGTGGTAACTTGCATTGATGTTTTCGAAAGCTACTTTCTTGTATTTAGGCTGTTTTATTGCATCTGCCAGCTTGTTGATTGGTTCAAAACCTTCCACTACCACATTGGTAGTAATTAACTTTCCATCCCCGCTGAGTGTTTTTAAATCCGGTTCCATGTGCGCGTCCAGTGTTGCAACAAACTTCAGCTGTGTCCCGAATTTTCCTTTTGCATATTTTCCAATAGGAGCAAGCTTTTGCACGGTATTGAACGCTGCGAATGTTTTTGTAATATCAAAATTTGCTATGTCGATATCGAAATCAACCCCTGGCCTTCTTACGTTTCTTGTATTGTAGCTTCCGCTAAGTGCCATAGTTCCTTCCAGATCCTTAAAGGTCATTTTAAGAGCGTTTAAGGAAGCAGTGCTGTTTTTTACTTTTACACCACCTGTTACATCAGTAATCACCAAGTTATCATACAGTATTTTTCCAACCGTTGCATTTAGTGCCACATCCAGGTTAGATGGTACTTCTACAACGCTCATTGCTGAAGCGGTATCAGCAGCAGCTGGTTGCGCTGCAGCTTCGTCTGAGGCAGTAAATTCATTCAGGTCAAGTACAGATGATTTGAAGTTGAATGAACCTTTTAGCAGAGAATCCTTCAATGCGTATTGTAAGAAATTCTCGATCTTGCCATCCACCTGCATATCGCTCTTGCCAACCTTAGCATCAAACTGAGTAAGCTCAACAAACTGTGGAGTAAAGTTCATATTCAGCTTATTGATTTTGGTAGGATAGTTTAAACTTGCCGTTTTATAGTTCATATCAGTAACCGTCAGGTTACCTTTGGCATCAAAATTTTCGTACTGTTCTTTTTCGATGGAGGACATACGGCCTTTCATTGTAATGTCGGCAGTAACCATTCCATTTAACTCATCGCCTTTTTCAAGAGGGATAACATCTTTTACGCTTGCAATGTTGATTTTGGCTTTCACTGCAGCATCAATATTTGCATCAGAGACAGGCGTGGATAAATGCAGTTTTGCATCCACCGGGTTGCCGGCTAATTCCACATGGAATTTGTTCAAATCAATAATGGTTGCATCAGGAACACCTGTTTTGTTGTTAACAGCAAGGTCCACTTGTATGTTGGTAACAGCCTTTGGTAATGACGGGTACTGGAACATGGCGTCCTTAATGCTTAATTTAAGGCCAAATGCTGGCATTGTTTTATCATTGTAAATACCTTTTGCAAAACCGTCTAATGCCAATAAGCCTGAAGTTTTTACATCCTTAAAGTCAGCAGTATATACACCCGGTACAAGCGATAAAATATTCTTAAATTCTGTCTGGTTGGCTTTAAATTTCAAATCCATATCCATATCGTCTTTAGGCATTGCGAAGTAGCCATCAAGCCCTAAAGTAAGCTCATTGAAGGAGAATTCATTGTTTTTAAATGTAAATTTAAAGTTGGGCATATCGGCATCCATATCTGCCTTGATGCGGGTTTTTACTTTGGTCATATAGGCAACACCGCCATAATTCATGGAGAACTTCTCAATTTCAGTAAGTGTTTCCAATAGGAAATTACTTTCCGTAAAGTCACCACTTAAAGTATGGTTCATATTCACCAGTACTGTTTTAAAATCAAGAGATGCATCGTCATAAACAATGTATCCGTTTTTAATTTCGAACTTCTGAAGAGTCATTTTGAAAGGAGCAGATTCTTCAGGTGCAGCAGGCTTTGCAACTGCTGTATCAGCTGAAGGTTTTGTAATGTCCCAGTTTGCTTTACCATCTTTTAATACCAAAGCGTGAATACGCGGCTGGTCCAGTGAGATGGTATTTATTTTATACTGCTCACCTTTGATAACGCTCATCAGGTTTAAACCGATAGTAATATTTTTGGCGTAGATTAATGTGTCGCCTTCAAACTCCCCGATATTTGCTACACTTACATCATCAATAGAAAGGGTAAAGTCCGGAAAAGATTTAATAAGGGTTAACCCAAACTCACCGAAATTTACTTTCGCGTTCAGGTTTTCATTGGCTTTGTCTTTTACGAGTTGTACAATCTGCTTCTTGAACAAAAAGGGAGCAGAGATAATTAAAACCAATAGTAGCAGGAAAGTAATACCTGTCCATTTGAGGATTCTGCGGATAAGACTTTTTTTCTTTTTTGGTGTTTCTGTTGTCATGGTTTTGGTTTAGTGATGTGGTTTTATATCCTTTTAGTTTAACGTTTACTTGTTTTGAAAAATTACATTTTTACACTTTTATTCCTCAATAAGTGGTCGGCAAGCACAAGTGCAGCCATTGCCTCAACAATAGGCACCGCGCGTGGTAGTACACAAGGATCATGCCGGCCTTTTCCTGTCATTTCTACCGGTTCCCCTTTTGAATTTACCGTGTTTTGTTTCTGCATAATAGTCGCCACAGGCTTGAAAGCTACCCTGAAATAAATGTCTTCCCCATTGCTTATACCGCCTTGTATCCCTCCTGAATGGTTGGTGCTGGTTTTAATTTTGCTGCCATCGGGAACAAACAGATCGTTGTGCTTGCTTCCATTCATTTTTGTCCCTTCAAAGCCGCTTCCATATTCAAAGCCTTTTACGGCATTAATACTGAGCATCGCTTTACCCAAATCGGCATGAAGTTTATCAAATACCGGTTCACCAAGGCCAGCCGGTGTACCTTTTATTACACATGAAATAACGCCTCCAATCGTATCGCCCGCTTTTCTTACCTGCTCGATGCGCTGTATCATCGTATCGGCTATCAATTCGTCCGGGCAGCGAACGCTGTTTAAGTCGGTTTTGGAAAGGTCAAGGAGATGGTAATCTTTCAGCAGCTGAATATCGCCTACCTGTGAAGTATAGGCTTGCACGGTTATATTGTGTTTTTTTAAAATCAATTTGGCAACAGCACCGGCAACAACACGGCTCACTGTTTCGCGCGCAGAAGAACGGCCGCCACCATTATAATCACGTATGCCATATTTTGCATCGTAAGTGTAATCTGCATGGGAGGGGCGATATGCATCAGCAATATGCTCGTAGTCTTTGTTTTTTTGGTTTTCATTCTTAACAATAAAACCAATTGGAGTACCGGTAGTTTTCTCATCAAATATGCCGGACATGAACTCTACCTTGTCACTTTCTTTTCTTTGGCTAACTATTGATGATTGGCCGGGCTTTCTCCGATCAAGTTCAGCTTGTATAAAATCAAGGTCAATAAACAGTCCGGCAGGGCAGCCATCGATTATTCCTCCCATGGCTTCGCCATGCGATTCACCAAAGCTGGTGAGGGTAAATAATTTTCCAAAAGTGTTGCCTGTCATAATGGTATTAGAAATACAGACAAATTTAACAATTAAGGCTTAGTTTATGCAACAAAAGCAGGGAATAAACGCATTAAATTTAGTATCATAAGCAGGGTTTATAAAGTAACCAGGACTTTATAAGGGTAAAATCCTGCAAAAACGCCAAAACCTCCGTTAATATTGGAATACATTTGAACCGGCTCTGAAAATGGCCCGCTCGAATATGCCGCAGTCAATAATTTTGAATGGTAGAGATAGTACTCTTTGGATGCATGTATGAGCAGAAGCTCACCACTTGCAGAATCGACTCCGGAATAACTATATGCTTCAAACTGTTCCTGAAGCAATGTACCATCTTTATCTTTATCGGATATATTGTTTGAATAGGCCTGCCAAAAGGTGGTGTCGAGTTCATAGACAGATTTGTCATAGTAAACTATTCTGTAATAATCTTCGGTGCCCGGTGTATCGTACCATTGTGTTTTAAAGGCCAGCATTTCTCCGTATGTAGGATTGTTTATTGTTTCAGCGGTATATGTAAGGGTTGTGTTTTGTGAGGGGATGCTTGTGCTGGCATTTACATTTTTACCATCGGGGGTTGAAATTGTCAGGTAATAAGTTGAGCCAACTGTTATTGGGAAGGCAGATGTGCTTACGAAATAGTATTTATCAGCAGAGTTGTATGCTAGTGTCTGAAAATTACTACCATCATTGATTTGTACAGTTGCATTTTCAACCGCTAAGTATTGGCTGGAGTTGGAATTGTTATACAATGGCTGGCTTATTGTGACACCTACCCTTACTATTGTATCAGCAGGCGATATAAATGAACTTACAACAAGCTTGGATTCCACAACAGGCAGTTTGACATCTGCATCTTTTTCACACGCGTTGAGCAGGATTACACCTGTTAATAATAAATAAAGTACTTTGTTCATGATTCTTATAGTATAATGTTGTTAAAATTTCCAGGTCCAGGATATGGATGGTATTATCGGAAACAACGATACTTGTTTTAATTTGGTTTGCTGAGTGTCCGGATCATATTTGGTAGTGTAATAAAACGGATTTTTACGATTGTAAGCATTGTAAACACCGAGTTCAAAAGTGCGTTCATATTTTGGCCTTTTCTTATGGAATTGTATGGCAATATCAAAACGGTGATACGCGGCCATCCGGAAACTGTTCTTTTCACCGTAATCGTTAATTGTGTATGAATTGATGTAAACGGATTGCTGATGCGAATTTTGCTCAACAACCTGGTAGGACGACAAGGGAAGGGTGATTGCATTACCAGTACCGTAGACCCACGTGGCTGACAATGTGATACGCTCACTCAGTTTATAAATACCAACAATAGAAAGATCGTGTCTGCGATCATAGCGTGCAGGGAATCGGTTACCAAAGTTAAGGGAATCAAATTGCAGCCATGTCCAGGAAAGTGTATAGCCAATCCATCCGGTTAGCTTTCCGAATTTTTTCTGGAAAAGGAACTCTGCTCCATAGCTTTCGGCATCACCACTGGTAACAATGGCTTCATAAGAAAACTCAGAGCTGCTTGCAGTTGGGTCAACACTTAGAAATGAAGCACCATCTTTATAACCGATTATGTTTTTTGACTTTTTGTAATATCCTTCTATCGAAGCCATAAAGGCTGCATCCTTAATGGTCAGATCTTTGGCAACACCTAAAGCAACCTGCTGTGAGTTCTGTGGTTTTATCCTGTCTGTTGCGGGCACCCATAAATCTGTAGGTAATCCAAAGCCCGAATTGGAAAGCAGGTGTAAGTATTGGTTCATGGTGGCATAACTTGCTTTTACTGAAAGGTCAGCATTTATCAAGTATCTAAAGGCAATGCGCGGTTCCGGGTTAATATAGCTTTTGCCGCGGACATTAAAATTGCTCAGACGGAACCCCGCATTTGTGCGCCATTTATCACTTATTTTAAAATCATCTTCAATGTAAGCGGCAGTTTCATAGGTATCTATTCGTGATTTTTTTACAAAATTTTCAGCAGCGAATGAACTTTCCGTAACAATTGCTCCTGGCCTGAAATGGTGATATATAGCCAGTAAGCCGGTTTTGATATAGTGTTTGGAATTGGGAGAGTAATCAATATCCCACTTTACTGAATAATCGCGTATCCCCGAAAAGTAGTTCAGGTTAAAATAATCGCCAGAGTATTTCTGTTTGGAAGTAATGTCGAATAAAAAGTTTGTAAAGATTAGCGATACATTTGAAAATACTTTTTCATTTACAAGATGGTTCCAGCGAAGTGTACCAGTTCCATTTCCCCATGCCAAACCGGCTTCAGACGCATAGTCTGCATCTACCTTGTCTTTGATGTAAAATTTATCTTTTCCGAAGTAACCACTCAGATATAGCTTGTTTTTATAGTCAATTACGTAATTCAGTTTTGCATTCAGGTCATAAAAATAATAACCTGTATTTACGCCAGTTTGCTTTTTAATCAGCGGTTGTGCAATAGCATCAATATAGGTTCTCCTCGCTGAAACAAGGAAGGACAGTTTGTCTTTTATAATAGGCCCTTCAAGTGTTAAGCGTGAAGAAATGAGGCCAATGCCTGCTTCACCATGAATTTTTTCTTTGTCCCCATCCTTCATTTGCATTTCAATTACAGAGGATAAGCGGCCTCCATAGCGGGCCGGGAAGCCGCCTTTTGTAAGTTCTATGCTCTTTAACGCATCACCGTTGAATAAAGAAAAGAAACCGAATAAGTGGGAAGCATTGTATACAGTGGCATCGTCCAGGATTATCAGGTTTTGGTCGGGTCCTCCGCCACGCACATAAATCCCGCTGCTTCCCTCACTGCCCTTTTGCACTCCAGGCAAAAGCTGTATGGCTTTTAATACGTCCTTTTCACCTAAAAGCGCTGGAATATTTTTAACCTGCTCTACAGGCAGGTCAATTTTGCTCATCTGAACTTCCTGGGCTATTTTTTCTACTTTTTCTGCCGAAACTTCCACAGTTTGCAGTTCAATACTTGTTTTCAGTGGAATATCCAGCTGAATGTTTTTATTTAGGTCAAGTTTAAAGGTTTGTGGCTGGTATCCGACATAAGTCACAATCAACTCTACCGAATCGGCTGGCAGGGTCAGAGAATAAAAGCCATAGTTGTTGGAGACTGCACCAGCCTTTAGTTTGGGAGCATATATGTTTACTCCGGGAAGGCTTTCCTTACTGCCCTGCTCATTTATAAAGCCGGAAATGGTATAGGTTTGGCTTGTCTGCGCTTTTGAAAATAGGGTAAGGAATACCGTAATAACAAGTAGTAACGTTAACTTTTTCATCTACAATACATTAATTTAACCAAACTTAATGAATTGTGACTAATAACTCAGAAATAGAGGAATTATTTTAATATGATAAAAATAGTTTACTAAAACTTATAAATCAGGGAAATATCACTGAAAAAGCCTGGTCCTCTATTCCAATTAACAGAGTTCACCCGATAGGTGCGAGTACCAGCGCTATTTGTTATGGTTCGTTGACCGGCCTGGTAAATAAAATTATAGCCTGTTTGAAAAGAGAGGGCGAAATTTTTAGAAAAATTATATTTAGCCCCAATGAAGGGACTTACACCAAATTGCAGCACATTTTCACTCATCGATTGTTTCGTTCTCATTAAGTGTACTGAACCAGTGCTGTCCCTCGATAAATCTGTGGTTTTTATGCTTGTGTTGCCCCGGTAATAGCCTATCATTAGGTCGACACCATAGAAAAAGGTTAATTTTTTCCCTCCAAAATGCTTTTCTAAGCCCATACGGATAAAAGGCGAAGAGGAATTTACCTTATAGCTCTTATGCTGAATACTGTTATAGGGCATATATTGGTAGCTGAAATTTGAATTTATAATATCAAGTCCAATGCCTGCACGTATTGCAGTTTTTTTATCTAAAAAACGTTTGTAAGTGACCGCATAGTTGGTTTGTGGCAGACTGCTGGGTAGGAACAAGCTTTTAAGAGGGCTGATATTAATACTAATTTCATTTCTTTTGTAAAGCCCATTCGGAAGCGAGTCTTTGGGAATAATGCTTCTTTGCGCATTTGCCTGCAGACTGAGCAGCAGGATTACAACCGGAAAGTAGTGTTTCTGGGCAATTGTTTTCATGCAAATTTTTTTACCTGTTTTAATCAATAAAAGCTAAGAAGAAAAAATGTATATTCAAGTCCTAAAAGAGTGACGTTTTATGAGGATTTTAATCAAAAATATTAAGTCGCTTATTCAGGCGGACGAAAGCAGCCCTTTAAAAGTTACAGGTAACAGAATAAAAACCTTGCCCTGTATTGCTGATGCCTGGCTGGCCATAGAAAACGGTAAGATTGCCGGTTATGGAAAAATGGACGACTGGGAAGGCATTTCTGACTGGGGCAATTTAACTGTTATTGATGCCACTGATAAGCTGGTAATGCCCTGCTGGTGTGATAGCCATACGCATATCGTTTATGCGGGAAGCAGAGAGGGAGAGTTTGTGGATCGTATCAATGGTTTAACATACGAAGAGATTTTTAAGAGAGGCGGTGGTATTTTAAATTCTGCAAAACGCCTGCAGGATGCATCCGAGGAGGAGCTGGTTGAAAGTGCTCTGAAGCGGTTGAATGAAGTAATGCTGCAAGGTACCGGTGCTGTTGAGATTAAAAGCGGTTATGGTTTAAGTTTTGAATCGGAGCTGAAAATGCTTCGTGTAATTAAGAAACTAAAGGCACTTTCCCCTTTGGCCATTAAAGCCACATTTCTTGGAGCTCATGCTGTTCCGGCAGACTATAAAGAGCGGAAGGCAGACTATATAAAATTGCTTGTAAATGAAATAATGCCTGCCATTGCAGCGGAGCAGCTGGCAGATTATTGTGATGTTTTTTGTGAGCAAAACTATTTTACACCTGCAGAAACCGTTGAAATACTTACTGCTGCTAAAAAGTACGGCATGGCTCCAAAGGTGCATGCCGAGCAGCTGAGCAATTATGGTGGTGTGCTGGCTGGAGTTGAGGTTGGAGCAGTAAGCGTGGATCACTTGGAATATGTGGGTGACAAAGAAATCGAAGCTTTAAAAAAATCAGATACTATACCAACGGTGCTACCGGGAGCGGCCTTTTTCCTTAGTTTACCATATCCACCTGCCCGCAGAATGATTGATGCAGGCCTGCCTGTAGCTGTGGCCAGTGATTACAACCCGGGCAGTAGCCCCAGCGGTAATATGAACCTGATGGTTGCGCTATGCTGTATTCAATATAAAATGACCCCTGAAGAGGCAATAAATGCGGCAACCATCAATTCGGCATATGCTATGGGATTGAGTGAAACGCACGGCAGTATTGCTATTGGTAAGCAGGCCAATGTGTTTATAACAAAGGAAATTCCGAATTATTCTTTTATACCGTATTCATTTGGTAGTAATCTCGTGGAAACGGTGATTATTAATGGAAAAGTAATGAACTAAAAAAATATATTGACAAAAATGAACCAATTAATCGAATGTGTTCCCAACTTCAGCGAAGGGAACGATATGAATGTTATCAAACAAATTACAGATGTAATAGAATCTGTAGAGGGTGTGAAACTTTTGAATGTTGACCCGGGAAAAGCCACCAACCGTACGGTGGTGACTTTTGTTGGGAACCCCGAAGCGGTTATTGAAGCCGCTTTTCAGGCCATAAAAAAAGCAGGTGAAGTAATTGATATGAGCAAGCACAAAGGCGAGCATCCAAGGATGGGTGCTACGGATGTGTGCCCGCTTATTCCTATTGCCGGAATTACCATGGAAGAAACAGCAGGATATGCTAAAAAACTGGGTGCAAGGGTAGGAGAGGAATTGGGTATTGCCGTGTATTTGTATGAAGCAGCCCAAGCCAATAAACAACGCAGCAATCTGTCTGTTATCCGAGCAGGAGAATATGAAGGGTTCTTTAAAAAAATAGCTATGCCGGAATGGAAGCCTGATTATGGCCCTGCTGTACACTCTGTTAAATCAGGTTCTACAGTGATTGGGGCGCGTGATTTTCTTGTGGCATATAATATTAACCTGAACACTACTTCCACTCGCAGAGCCAATTCCATTGCTTTTGATGTGCGGGAAGCCGGCCGTGTAAAACGGGAAGGCAATCCGGCAACTGGAAAAATTGTAACCGATGAAAAGGGCAATCCTGTTAATATTCCCGGAACCTTAAAGTCTGTGAAGGCTATCGGATGGTATATTGAAGAGTACGGCATTGCCCAGATTTCAATGAACCTTACCAATATCAACATAACCCCTGTTCACATAGCCTTTGACGAAGTGTGCAGGAAAGCAACCGAAAGAGGGATACGGGTAACCGGTTCAGAGCTGGTGGGATTAATACCTCTGAAAGCTTTATTGGACGCAGGAAAATATTTTCTGGAAAAGCAAAACCGCTCCACGGGTGTTTCTGAAAAAGAGCTGATTAAGATTGCAGTGAAATCCCTTGGTTTGGACGAACTGGCTCCTTTTAAACCGGAGGAAAGGATTATTGAATACCTGCTGAAAGATGCTTCAAAGTCGAGGCTGATAAAAATGGATCTGACAGAATTTGCTGACGAAACAGCAAGTGAAAGCCCGGCACCGGGCGGTGGCTCTATATCCGCCTACATTGGTGCTTTGGGCGTATCATTGGGAACCATGGTTGCCAACTTGTCTTCGCACAAACCGGGATGGGATGAGCGCTGGAAGGAGTTTTCAGACTGGGCGGACAAAGGCCAGCACTATAAAAATGAGCTTTTGAAGTTGGTGGATGAGGATACCAATGCCTTTAACCGGATCATGACTGCTTTCAGCCTTCCTAAAGCGACTGAAGAAGAGAAAAAGGCCCGTACAGCTGCCATACAGGATGCTACCAAATATGCTACAGAAGTGCCGTTTAAAGTGATGCAGTTATGCTACGATTCCATGGAAGTTATTAAGGCAATGGCCGAAACAGGTAACCCCAATTCGGTAACCGATGCAGGTGTTGGCGCTTTATGTGCCCGCTCGGCCGTAATGGGTGCTTTCCTGAATGTAAAAATAAATGCTGCCGGATTAACAGATAAAGCCTTTGCAGAGCAACTTATTGCCAAAGGAAACGTAATAGAGGAGAAGGCGCAGCAGGCCGAGAAGGAGATTTTGAATATTGTAAACAGTAAGATATGAATTTTTTGAAGGCGATAGCGACTAAGATCAAGAAACAGCGGGTTTTCCGAAGGATTTATTATTCTTTTTTCTTTCGCCTTATTTTACTTGATTTCAAAAAGAACCTTATCCTGCTATTTTTCTGGTTGTTTGTTTTTGGAATGATTACAAATAACGTGGCTCCCAACTATGGTGTAGCATACCTTTTCCTTGGCCCCGAGTATTTTAACAAAATCAGTTTTCTGTCATACTTTATCGTGGGTTTTTCCTGCGGTGGCTTTATCATGGCCTATAATATCGCCAGCTTCATTAAGAACGCTTACCGCTTCCCGTTTCTGGCTTCGCTTAGGTATCCTTTTATGAAATACTGCCTGAACAATTTTACATTGCCTGTTTTGTTTGTGTCTTTGTATTGTTTTCAGGTGTTTTTTTTCCTGAAGGCAGAGGAAACCATGCCTACATTAAAAATATTCCTGATGTTGCTGGCTATTTTAACAGGGCTTGCATTCTTCCTGTTTATTGCGTTCAGCTATTTTTTTAAGGTCAACCGGGATATTTTCAAGCTTTACGGTATTCAGCATAAACTGGATACTCCCAGCAGGGCTTCGGCCAAAGAAGTGATTACAGGCGAACGTAATCCGAGGCTTATCAAAGAATCGAGGGACTGGTATGTTGAAACCTATTTCAGCACTCCAACCAGTGTACGACTGGTACGTTCAGTAAAGCATTATAAAAAGGAAATGCTGAAAGATGTGATACGTCAGAACCATCATGTGGCTTTTGTTTTCCAGATGTTCACCATTGTAAGCTTACTTGGACTTGGAGTCTTGGGGGAAATCAATGCATTTGAAATACCTGCGGGAGCGAGTATCCTGCTGCTGCTTACGGTTTTTATTATGCTTTTTAGTGCATTTTACCGCTGGTGGGGTGGGTGGTCAATACCGGTGTTTATTTTGTTTTTACTGGGTTTGAATTTTATGCACCGCATTGATATGTTTTCAGTGGACAGGGTTTTCGGTCTCAATTACAATACCACCAAAGCGGAATATACTTATGATGTGCTGAAGCAAATGGATGAGCGTGAGGATATATATGATCAGGATATAAACAAAACATTGGAGATATTAAACCGCTGGAAAGCCAAAAATTCAACTGCCGATACGTCAAAAAAACCAAAAATCGTATTTATCAATACCAGTGGTGGCGGCCTGCGCTCTGCTTTGTGGACATTTTATACCCTGCAGTATACCGATAGTCTGTTGCAAGGGAGACTTTTGAGTCAAACGCAGATGATCAGCGGTTCTTCCGGTGGGATGATAGGAGCGGCCTATTTACGCGAACTTTATCTTCAGAAACAGAATGAACTTATTGATAGCTATTATTATAAACGTTATCTGACCAATATTTCCAATGATATTCTAAATCCAATATCCTTTAAGATTGCTACCAGTGAGTGGTTGTTTCCGATGCAGAGCTTTGTGCTCGACAGCACCGAATATCCTAAAGACAGGGCGTATGCATTTGAAAACAGGCTGCATGAAAATACTGAGAAAGTGCTTTATAAAAGACTTGGAGATTATTTGCAGCCAGAAACAGATGCAACTGTGCCGATGATGGTATTTTCCCCTTCGGTTGTAAATGATGGGCGCAGGTTGCTGATATCACCACAAGGAATATCTTACCTTACACAAAATATAAGAACCAACAAAACTACGTATAACAAGCTCTATGATGCCATTGAGTATTCCCGTTTTTTTGAAAAACAGAATGCTTCAAAAACAATGTTCAGCAGTGTTTTAAGGATGAGTGCAACATTCCCTTATATTTCTCCAATCGTTTCATTACCGAGCGAGCCACGTATTGAAATAATGGATGCCGGGCTTCGTGATAATTTTGGTATAGAGACCACACTTCGCTTTCTCCACGCATTTAACGACTGGATTGCCCAAAATACGAGCGGAGTAGTTGTTATCCAGATAAGGGATAAGCACAAAAACAACCCTATCGAACAAAATCCATCGCAAACATTAATGGAAGCCTTAAGCAGGCCTATGGGCAGTTTTTACAGCAATTTGTTTGATGTCCAGGATTTCAACCATAACCAGGAAATTCAGCTTGCAGATTGCTGGAGCAAAGCAAAAATGGAGATTATTGATATACAGCTCCGGAATGACAAGACCGATCACATCTCTCTGAGCTGGCATCTTACAAATAAAGAAAAGAAAAAAGTATTTGAGTCGATTTTTCTTCCGGAAAACCAAGCTGCAGTGAAGCGTATTATAGAGCTGCTTAAATAGCATTCAGTCTCTTGTTTCCGTTTATTGTTGAGTGATAAAAATCATATTAATTTCTTGGTTAATCTTTTTACATTTGTGTAATACATACATGCAATTATATGTCGCAAACTAAATCCAGCAGTTGGTCCAACTGGTCGGGCTCTGTACAATGCAATCCCAAAGAAATTCTTGAACCCTCTTCAGTAGAAGAAATACAGTCTATTGTAAAACGTTGTGCTGCCGAGAAATCCACAATACGTGTAATTGGTTCCGGGCATTCCTTTACCGGACTTGTTGGCAACAATAAAACACTGATTTCACTGGATGCCTACCAGGGGGTTGAAAATGTGGATAAAGAAAAAAGTCAGGCTGTGGTACGTGCCGGTACCAAACTGAAATTACTAGGTGAAACTTTATTGAGTAATGGTCTGGCGCAGGTAAACCTTGGTGACATTGATGTGCAATCCATAGCAGGTGCAACAAGCACCGGAACGCATGGTACAGGTATAACCCTGGGAAGTGTATCTACCCAGATAGCGGAAATTACACTTGTTACTGCAAAAGGTGAGGTACTTGTATGTTCTGAAACACAGAATAAAGAAACCTTTAAGGCGGCACAGGTGGCAATGGGTGCTTTGGGTATTGTTACGAAAGTGAAGCTGCAGCTGGTTCCGGCTTATAAATTGAAGTATGTAAAGGAAAAAGTAAACCTTGACGATTGCCTGAATAACCTTGATAAATACAAGACGCAGAACAGGAACTTTGAATTTTACTGGTTCCCTCATACCAATACCATACAGGCGAAAATGCTGAACATTACGGATGAAGCGCCTATGAAGAGCTCTGTGATGAAATACTTCAACGACATGGTGCTGGAGAATGGTGCATTTAAAGTGCTGAGTGAGCTTTGCCGGATGTTCCCTTCAATGAGTAAATCGGTAGCCAAAATATCGGCAGGTGCAGTATCTACGGGTGTTGACATTAATTACAGCAATCGTATTTATGCTACGCCACGCCTTGTGAAATTCCAGGAAATGGAATATAACCTGCCTGCGGAGCATGCAGTACAGGCCATTAAAGAGATGCGCGAATCCATCAATGCAAATAATTTTAAAGTTCATTTTCCTATAGAAGTACGTTTTGTAAAAGGTGACGATATTTATTTGAGTCCTGCTTATCAGAGGGATTCAGTATATATTGCGGTACATATGTACAAAGGCATGGAGTATAAAACGTATTTCGATGCAATGGAAACAATTTTCAAAAAATACAATGGCCGTCCACACTGGGGAAAAATGCATACACGTACTGCTTCTGAACTATCCCAATTATACCCGATGTGGGGTAAGTTCCAGGAAATACGCCATCAACTTGATCCGGAAGGATTGTTTATGAATGATTATTTGAGGAAACTGATGGTAGTTAATGGTTAATAGTTATCTGTTATTAGGTTATACCGGTTGCTTTTAACCAGCATGTAAATGAAAAAACTAAACAAATCCGAACTAAAAGAATTTCTCGATGAAAAATACGATAAGTACAATCGTATTGATTTTATTGGTTCGGATCCTATTTCCATTCCTCACCGTTTTACAAAAAAAGAAGATATTGAAATTGCAGGATTCCTGGCGGCTACTATTGCCTGGGGGCAACGAGTAACCATCATCAGCAATGCAAATAAGCTGATGAAGTTGATGGGGGAAAGCCCGTATGATTTTGTAATGAGCGCCAGGGAAAAGGACTTGAAACGCTTCGATAATTTTAAGCATCGTACATTCAACGGTATTGATGCAGTATTCTTTCTGAAATCCTTACAGAATATTTATAAAGAACATAAGGGCTTACAGGAAGTGTTTTTATTTGGCAGCTCACAAAAGGCGGAGTATACTTTGCTGGAAGCCATTATGAATTTCCGTTCGGTTTTCTTTTCCATTCCTTTTCCGTCACGTACCGGCAAGCACGTTTCTAACCCTTCTGAAAATTCATCTGCAAAACGGATTTGCATGTATCTGCGCTGGATGGTACGCAATGATAAACGTGGTGTTGATTTTGGCTTGTGGTCCCCGGCAAAATTAAAAAAAACACTGCCTGTAACTTCTTTATTAATGTGCCCCTTGGATGTGCATACAGGTAACGTAGGGCGTAAACTAGGTTTGTTGAAACGGACACAAAACGACTGGAAAGCAGTTGAAGAGCTGACTGGTAACCTCAGGACCTTTGACCCGCTTGACCCGGTAAAATATGACTTTGCTTTATTTGGGCTGGGGGTATTTGAAAAATTTTAAAGAAAAAGCCCTGCGATTTTCATCCCTGCAGGGCTTAGAAAAACATTTAGTTCAATTCAATATAACCTATTTCTTTTCTAATGCTGCAACCGTTAGTTTTACAGCAGCAGAATTGGTTGTTGGTGTAAAATTAAAGGCTTTATTGAATTTCGAAGAATCAAAATAATATTCGCGGTCGTACTGATAACGCATTTCGTACATTTCTTTCAGTATAGGAACAAATACTCCCAGCGCACGCATGCCCCAGCCTGGTAATACCTGCACTTTATCGGAAGTTTTCATTTCTGCTGCAAATAGTTTAACCCATTCGCGTCCTGTTATTCTGGCACTATCAATTGGCAAATTCCACACCTGGTTAAAAGTGCCGGGTGAATTACCAAGTATTGCGGTACCTTTGGCAAGATCGGGTGCAAAGCCGGTAGTATGCACCACATCAGCATTACAAAACCATTGCGCTGCTTTGCCTTTTACTAAATTGTCGTATATGAGATTCATTAAAAGACTTCTGTCTTTTATAGTTCCAAAAAAATCCGGGGCACGTGCAATAATGGCCTCTATTTTTCCTTTCTCAACATTTTCAAGAATATGTTTATCAACAAAAGCTCTTACTTCGCCCTTTTTGCTGTTAGGACTTATAGGAGAGCTTTCGGTAATATGCTTTACGTTATCACCACCAATTGCATATACATTATCAAAAAATATCAATTTTGATTTGTGATCGATGCATCCCTGGACTACATTCTTAATTAAGCTGGGCCATTTTTCCTGCCACAACTTCGTATTGTAATCGTAACCCAAAGTCAAATAGCAAATTTCACTGCCTTCTATGGCTTTGGATACTTGTGCAGGATCAGAAAGATCTGCCTGATGCAGCGTGTCGGTATCATTAACTTTCTTAGGATTTCTGCTTACCAGTTTAATATCTGAGGTATACTGCTTTAGGGATTTAGCCAGCTCTGTTCCAATAGCCCCACCTGAACCTAAGATTGTTTGCATGATTTAGCAGTGTTATATCGTTTTTAATTCAAACCCAATAATCAGCCTTAGTTACATTTTGATTTATTGTAATTCTCTTTTACAAACGGATTATCAAACACCTGGAAAGTCAAATAAGGTGCTCCAAACAATTTGCAATATTTATCACGGTTCAGCATTTCGGCTTTTTGCAAAGCCGTTACAAATGTGCGTGATTTTATGAGCTCAGGAACCTGCGCGCAGAAAGAAATGTAGGCAAATAACAATTGTTCGTTTGTCTGATCTTTTCTGACAAAATCAGTCAAAAGGCTGGCAGCATACCTGTAATCTTTAAAGCGTGCAAAAACATAAGCCAGCTTCAGGTTGTTCTGCCAGCTCGACTCCTTCAGGTTATAGAAAGATTTTACTTTTTCAATACATGCCTGAATGATAGGCTCTGAACCTTCTTCGGTATTTTTTTCATCAATAATTTTAAACTGCCACTCAATATTTAAGGCATCTACCTTCTTTTTGGGGATTTCACTTTTATAAAGTGCATTGATCTTGTTTTGCATCTCCGAAATATTTTTTGAATCTCCAACAGTAGAATCAAGCTTTATGGCGCAGTATATGGTGTTGTATGCAACAATGTTGTTGGATGGATCCAAAGCCGAAAGCTTTTTCATCTGCTCGTAATCTTCATCATCCACCACATCGTTTTTAGCCATTGTTTTTAAAACAACCTGGTTGTTCAGCACTCCTGAAAATTTTGGATCCTTCGCAGGAATTTCCAGTTTACTAAGGGCTTCAGGAGTGTATTTTTTTTCACGAACCTGCTTTCCAATGTAATACTGGATTTTATATGCAAGTGTAATGTCTTTCTTCTTAGCAGCCTGGTTGAATTTGCTGATTGAGAATTTTTCTTCTTTTGGTCCTTTAATGTCATAGGTAATATCCATTACAATCTCTCCAAAACGCTGTTTGGAAAGATAAGGTTCCAGCTCTTCAGAAAGTCCCGGTTTGGTATTGATTTCTTTAATGGCATTTTCTTTGGTCATTTTCGCAAGCGTATCATAAGGAGTACCTGCCATGCTTTTTTTAAACAATTCCCAGGAATCACTCGTTTTAATTGTTGTAACAGCTCCCTGTTTCTGCAATTTGCTCATTGCCTGTATAATGCTTTCAGAACGTTTTTTCTGAAGCTTTACGTTGGCAGCAGCATCCCCTTCTATGGAAGAGTAAGCAGTGATGTATAAACCTGTGATAATAAAATCCGGTTCCTGCAAGGCATTCAGGAAAGGGGTTATATCCGACTCTTTGTATTCAAACTTGTTTTTCTCAAACGGAAGTGTAAAATTTAACATGGCATCGTCTGCCTTTGGAGAAAACGGTGGTTTAAAGTAAGCGTTTGAATCCGGCATCAGTAACAACTTTAATGTTGTGGTTGCATCCTGCTCGCCTTGTTCAACATACGACTTAATAAGTGTTTTGCAAAGTTTACCACCCTGTATAATTAACAGGTTCATTTCATAAGGCATGTCTCCCTTTAGTTTTTTAGGAAGTTTACCTATCTCAGCATCAAGTTTTCCTATCTTTTTTTTGCCTTCCTCAGGTTTAACCCGGTTCTTGCTTAACAGCTTGTCTTTACTAACGGTTTTGGTCAGAACCCCTTTGCTAAGCAGGTTGTTGTTCATGATGTTATAATCCGGCTTCTCGTATTGTGCACGTTGAACAATATCAACGGCAATGCCATCCCCTGGTTTAGAAATCAGTTTGGTTAGGCTTTTTAAATCATCATACTTCAGGAATATTTTGCCATTTTCTACATAAAGGCCATCTAGCAATCCTTCGTAATCTTTGAACTTGTCACAGTTTTTGCAGGATTTCTCGTCCGGAGTTTTAATTTTTTTGTTTTTCTTTGTAAAGCGCACTTTCAGTTCTTTTCTTTTTTTAACACCGGGGTTAAATGTATTAAAGCTTCCGAAAACTACTGATATAAATGCTTTTTTACCTGTTTCATCCAGTTTTATGCTTGGGCTTGCATATACATAATTGCCGTTTTTAATGATTCCCGGCTCTTTTTTTCCTGTCAGCCATTTAGCAACAGCAGCATTGGCTACCTCTTTGGGACTCATGTTTTTTTTATCCTTTTGAATGGCAACACTCAGCACCAGCTCTTCCGCATTTTTAGTTCCTCCAACAGAGATAACACGCTTTGCAGTAGTTTTATACTTTCCACTGCTGTTTTCAAGGTCTGCCTTTCCTTTTTCTGCCGTATGTTCAGCCTGTATAGCGCTTGCTTTGGCAAGCACTTCATTAAAAACGACAGAATCCACTCCATTCTGAATGCGGACTTTGTTTATTTCTTCTATAATCGACCTTACGGTATTGTCGATATCAAAATCACTTTGTACTTCTTTATTAAGTGGGGATTTTTGTGCAAAAGTTGTATAGGCAGCCAGCGCAATAATCAGGGTAAGGGTAACTTTTTTTAACATATTTGTTTTGTTTGTAGTGTGTAGAAGGCAAAAATATTTTTTAGCCCTCAGACTATGAAATATATTCACCGGGTTTTATGAACAAAAACGTGGGTTATTAACAGGGTTGTTAACAAGTCTCGTTGGTGTTTGCGGACATTTCAAAAAACCAAACCCTGTTGAAAAGCCAAATTGTTGGCGTACAGCGTTCTGTGTTGGCGGCTTGGAGGAAATTATTTGCAAAAAGGGCAAGAACAAGCCTTGTTTACGCTAAAAAATCTTGTTAAGGGTTTGGTTATTAGTTTGTTACCAGGTGTTGGCGCTGGTTTATATTAAGAAGCGTGGAACAATGGTCTTTTTAATGTTCCACGTTGTTATAACGCGAAGTTTATTCTGCTAAAAGCTTCATCAGCATATTGTATATTACTTTTTCTTCCGCAGGGTGTTTGCTATAAAAGGATGTGTCAGTTGTTTTTATGGTTTCTCCGTAAAATGCAAAAAATTCAGTTTCGTTATCATTAAGTGTAAGTATTACCTGCAATACTGAAACATCGCCCGGTTTTTTCATGATTTCACCGGTATCAGGCAGTGCACGGATCAATTGCAGCAACTGGCTGATGGTGGCTTTGTCCCTAATTTCTTTGGTTTTAGGGGCAATACCATTTCCTGGATCCGACATTTTTTTGTGATAGCGAATGGTGATTTTTTCGCAACTGTCAATTTTAAATGTTGTTACGTATTTCAAGTTATCGGTTTTGAGGTTTTCTTTATTTTTCCATTCAACATCACTCAGCTGAACCTCTACATCACATGCTGAAATGAACAGTAGTAAAAAGCAGAAAATACTTACAGCAAATTTCAGTATGCTCATTATGTTGAAAAAGGAGATTCTCTTAATAATTTTAATAAGCGCTCAAAGAGCAGAAGGAATGGATTCAATCCATTATGCACCTTACAGACAGGCCACTTCCCATGCTGCCATCATCCCGGCCAACATCGCTAAAACTTGAATGCAACGTGCGCCCCCAGGCTTTATTTTTATTCCTTGATTCGGTAGCTGTCCAGAAACAGGCATTATTTCCGGCATACAGGAAAGAACCAACACTGTAGCGATAACCGCCTGGCATGCAGGAAAAGCCTGTTTCATTAGTGGCATTGCCATTGTGTTTCCAGCCTTTTTTTGCTTTTATTTTTGCTCCGGCTTCTTCACCACCTAAGTTGTTTACAAGCTGTGCCCACTCTTCGTCAGTAGGAATATGAAAACCTTTCGGGGCCAAACCGCGGGGATCATTCACTGCATACCAATTGTACAATTTACCATACTTCAAGCCATTTTCCTCATCATTATCATAATAGCACCAGGCACCGGTTTTCATTTTAGACCACAAAGCAGGATTCTTTACCTGGGGAATGGTATCTCCATTGCGGTATGTGCTTACATTCAGGTTTTCTGCCATCCAGGCCTGGTCTTTAATACGTACTATTTTAAAGATACGCTTATCCTGGTCAGTTCCATTTTCATTTGAATTAAATAGTATTAAAGCCAGTATGGCCACGATACTAATAATACCCTTTTTCATTGGACTCTTGTGTTATTAATCTGGTAATTGAAATCAAAAATGCCGAAATAGTCCACTATTTCAGTACTATAACACAAAAATCTATTATTTTTTTGAGTAAAAACGGATGCTTTCCAGATGTTATAAACAACTGAAAGTTAATTGCCATGCGAAATCAGGCTATGGAACAGAGGAGGATTGTCATTGATGTTCCATTTTCTCAATGGCGGTCTTTTTTTTTGCGATAATACTTTTTTCGGGAGGCACTTCTATATGTTCAGCGTATTTTTTAGGTTCAACCTGTCCTTCGTAAAAAACAGTATATTGTTTTGTAAACTCTGCACCCAGGAATACAATCATGCAGGAATAAGAAACCCAAAGCATGAGTAAAATAATGGAACCTGCTGCACCGTATGTAGAACCAGGGTCGGCTTTTCCAAAATAAATCCCAAGTGCAAATTTACCAATAATAAAAAGTAAAGCTGTAACCATGGAGCCAATCCATATATTCTTCCACCGTATTTTGGCATCAGGTAAAATTTTAAACATCATTGCAAATAAAGCTGTTACCATCAGGAATGACACCAGCACATCAAGTACGCCAAAAACAACCATCATAAAATCGGGTAGGTGGTTTTTTATCCAACCGCTGAAAGCAGATAATGCTGCTGACAGGAGCAATGATACTAACAATAAAAAGCAAATTGAAATAACGAGTCCGAATGAGAACAAGCGATCTTTTAATGTTTGCATCCAAAATTGTTTTGTGTTTGGTTTTACTTCCCATATTTCGTTAAGTGATACCTGTATTTGTGCGAATACCGCTGTAGAACCTACAATCAATGTAATAAGACTGATAATAGTTGCGATGACCGAACTTTGTTTTTCACTGGCTTTGGCTATAATGTCTTCAATTTGCTCAGCAACATCTGCCGAAAGTGTGGCGCTTATCTGGCTCGAAATTTCACCATGCACGGCTTCTTCACCAAAGAATAGTCCGGCACAGGCAATAATAATAACAAGTAACGCTGGAATAGAAAAAATGGCGTAATAAGCCACAATGGCGCTTTGCCTGAATGGGTCCGCAGCTATCCAGGCATTAACCGAGCGCTTGCTGATTGTAAGCAAATCGTGGATTTTTTCAGTGCTCTTCATTGTTTTTTATTTTGCCTTTTTTATACAAAAACTGGCAATTGCTGCAATAGCAGGTCAACCGCCCGGTTTTTCCCAGGTATGCAGTAACCGATTTTATTTTGCATCTCGGGCACTCCTTCTTTTTATAAATCTGCCAGTGTTTCTTTAGTTCAAATGCTTTTTTCCACCTGTAAAAATCAAGGCTGTACTGATGGGCATCCTTTACGAGTTCTTTCAGTTTTTGGGCTGGCAAAAACTGTATTTCGCATTCGGGGTGGAGCTTTATCCGGAACAATACTTCATTTTTTATAATGTTTCCGGAACCGGAGAAAACATCCTGGTTCAAAAGCGCATCGCATACTTTGGTGTTTTTTAATTTTTTTACAAGGGATTCTACTTTTTTTGCATCCCATTGATCCGACATTAGGTCAGTTTTCCAGTCATAGGTTTCATTAGGGTCTCCTTCAATTAGCCTTACGCTACAGGTGTAAAAATTAATTTCTGTTTTTTTTAGCTTAAGGCTCAATCGGGGTTCAGTTTCTTTTCTTTCATTTATTCTGTACGTACCGAACATCAGCAGGTGGATGCGTATAAAAAAATTATTAAAACAAATGAGGAAGTGCTTTCCCCAGCTTTTAAATTCGATTATTTTTTCCCCTTTTAATCGTGTGAAATCAATCTTGGCATTACCTGTTGCACTGATTACTTTTTGCTCAGCAAAGGGCTCTAACTCTTCTCTTAATATGGCAATTGACGGACCTTCAGGCATAATGTGGCTTTGAAAATTCTGAATTAAAAGCTTATGCCAGCGTTAATGATGTTCCTGTAAGGCATGTTTATGCCAAATATCAATTAACTGTAGTGCATTGTCATATCCGGCACCGCTAAATGTGTTGTTAAAGTAAACCGAATAATTTTTTGCATTTTCAGGAAACATTTTAAAGAATTCTTCCAGCTTATGTTTCGTGTAAGGTGTTTTAAATAATTCCGGATTCCCGTGTAAACGCAGGTAAAAATCAGGCGAGGTATGAATGAAAGTGGTGTCTAAACCTGGAAAATCCACATTACAAAAAGTAAGGCGCGCTTTTTTGAATTCTCTTTTCACATCATCGTTCCACCAGGATATATGCCGCAACTCAATCACATTGTGTGAATGGTGTGGGATGTTTTTTAAAATGCGTTCCAGGTTTTCTTCGTTGTAATGAAAAGAGGGAGGCATCTGGAAAAGGTAATAAGAGAGCTTTTTTCCAAGCCCTTCGTGCAGGAGTTCCTGGAAGTCTTTAATTCTTTGTTTACAGTCTTTTAATTTTAGAATATGAGTAATATAGCGGTTCATTTTAGCTGAAAACCTGAAGTGTGGCGGTGTTGCATTTGCTTGCGTCTGAAGGCTCTTTAATCTTGGTGTATTGTAAAATGTGCCATTCAGCTCCACAGTGTTAAGTATGCGGCTGTAATACTGCAGCCACTCGCTTGGTTTCAGTTCTTTAGGATAGATATGGCCTCTCCAGTCCGGATAATAATATCCTGAACAGCCTATTTGGTAATTTGTTTCCATAAAATGTACAGGAAAAAACTTATACCAGAAATTGACAGGCCTGTTACTAGCTGCTGGCATATATTTGGAGATGAAACAATTATAACCAAAAAAATATCACAATGACAAAATATGGAAAAAAAGCAGGCGAGAAGGTTGAAGAAACCATGCACGAAATGAAACGTGGTACACTACGTTCTGGTTCAGGCAAAAAAGTAAAAAGCCGTAAACAGGCTATCGCCATAGGGCTTTCTGAAGCACGTAAAGCAGGAGGTAAGGTGCCTGCAAAGAAAACGGCTGGCAGAAAAAGAACCTCCAAAAGAACAGCTAAAAAAAGCAGTTCGAAATAAATCAAAAAGTAACAGCAGCCCGTACTGCTGCTGTTACTAAAATAAACTTAGCTGCTCACCTGAAGGAGGTTTTTCTTTACCAAAGACTGAGCGGCCACCATGCTTATATGATTCAGCTCTTTCTTTAGCTATCACCTTATCAAATGCCTCCGGATCAGGATTAAAGTTCTTTTCTAACTGCTGTGCAGCAATGGTTAAGTGTTTTATTGCCTGTTGTTTATCTGTTATGCCGATTTTAGCCTTTTCAACTGCAGTCTGAAGAATCGAAATAGTTTCATCGTACACTTTTGTAGGTACAGGAAAAGGATGCCTGTCTTTTCCTCCATGAGCAAAGGAAAAGCGTGCCGGATCATCAAAACGCGAAGGGGTGCCATGAATAATTTCACTGACAAGGGCAAGGGATTGTATTGTGCGTGGGCCGACACCTTCTAACAGCAATAGTGATTCAAAATTACGCAATTCGGTATCCTGTGCCAGTGCGAGTACAGCACCCAAACGTTTCAGGTTAACGTCTTTGGCTCTCACATCATGATGGGAGGGCATTACAATTTTTTGGATTTCCGGCAGCATTGCAACCGGGTTTTCTTTAACAATTTCCAGTATCCCGGTTTTGGTTTTGTTGGCTTTGATATCTGTAAGGTTGAGAATTTCTCCCTGATTTTTTCCATAAATGAAGGTGTGCGGCTCCTCCATAAATGATTTTATTTTTTCAGAATGCCAGTGGTACCTGCGTGCCATGCCTGTAGCATCATTCATCCCTTGCTGGACAACGGCCCATTCTCCTTTATTGGTGACAATGAACGTATGTAAATAAATCTGGAAGCCATCCTGTATCGCTGTATTATCAACTTTTGCAGAGAGTTTACTTGAGCGGATGAGCTCATTTCCATTCAATCCTGTACGATCGGAAAAAGCAAGAAGCTCATTGGGTGTTTGCCTTGAATACCGTCCTCTCCCTCCGCAAATATAAATTCCCAGGTCTTTGAATTTAGGATTTACCGAGCGTTTCAGGGCACCCATAACAGATGTGGTAATACCCGATGAGTGCCAATCCATACCCATTACACAGCCAAGCGCCTGAAACCAGAAGGGATCGCTCAATCGGCTCAAAACTGCAGATTGACCATATTCCATCACAACAGATTCAATGATAGCACCACCCAACAGGCTCATGCGTTCTGCCAGCCAGGGCGGTACTTTTCCATAATGAAGCGGTAAATCTGCCGTTCGGGTGTTACTGAAATAAAGTTTGGGCATACTCTAAAGTTAAGCAAAATTTTACACTTTTTAAAGGTAAATGCGGAATCGCTTGTTTTATTTTAGAATAATTAATGGATTCTTACTTCCAGTATTTTTTTATTCCCCCATTTGACCCAAAGACTGGGTCCAGTTGGGGCAGGGCAACGCGCTTTATGTTTTTGTCTGTTTGTGGACGTTCTCCGATATTCCCGTAATTCATGTCGTAATCTTTGCCATCTGGATAAGCGCCAACACATTTAATTTTGTTTTGTTTGTCCAGGTTTTTATGAGCAACACCGGCTGGGATAATAAGTACATCTCCTTTTTCAATTTTAACTTTTATCCCGTTTTCCCCTCCAAGCAAAAGCGTGGTGCTTCCCCTGTATACTCCCAGAACTTCGTGAGTAACACTGTGGTAATGGTGGTATTCGAAAATGCCATTTTTCCATGCGTTGCGCCAGTTGTGCTGACTGAATATTCTTTTTATATGTTCAGAAGGGAATAAAAGCGGTAGTGCCAAGACTCCTTTATATACCAACACAGGCAAATCACTGTTAGGAAACTTACCATCATCTTTCAGATAGTGTTTTTCAATGTATTGCTTTTGTTTTGTTTGATTCATGTTCAATATGTTAAAATGTCATTTAAAGCATAAAATAATTGTGGCATGTTGAAATAATCCTGCTGCGTGGACTTAAACACACATACGAGGAATAATATACTCAGTGGCGATGGGGCTGCACGGGTATGAAGTTTTAACTGCCTAAGAAGTAACAGACCCATTTAAAATTATTTATTAATATCAAATTTTAACTTATGAAAACAGCAGGAAAAACATCCGGGAAATCAAAAACACAATCAGTTGATTACAGCATCGAAGAATCAAAGCTGATGAAACTATTTGAAGACGAACTAAAAGATATTTACTGGGCTGAAAAGGCTTTGGTGAAAGCACTTCCTAAAATGGCTAAAAACGCAACTTCCGAGGAGTTGGTTGAAGCAATTGAGAATCACCTGGAAGAAACAGAAATGCAGGTGAAAAAAGTGGAAGAGGTTTTTGAAGTGATAGGTAAGAAGGCTGTTGCAAAAAAATGTGAGGCAATGGCTGGTTTAGTAAAAGAAGCGGAAGAAATTATGAAAGATACCGATAAAGGTGCTATGCGCGATGCAGGTATCATTTCTGCGGCCCAAAAAGTAGAGCATTATGAAATTGCTTCTTACGGTACACTCCGTACTTTTGCGCAGGTATTGAATTTAACGGAAGCAGTTACCCTGCTGGATGAAATTCTTGAGCAGGAAAAATCCGCAGATGAAAAATTAACTCAAATTGCCGAGTCTACAATCAATGTTGAAGCTCTTGAAGAGGTTGAGTAATTATGTTAAAACAAGTAAAAGGCAACTGTGAAAAGGTTGCCTTTTTAATTTAAAACATTCATTTAAAAACGAAGTATTATGAATACAATTGTGAAAGTATTAGGCGCTGGTTTATTTGCGATAAGCGTTCTTACTGCCTGTGAGGATGGACTTAAATCTTATGCGAATGACAATACCGCACGACCTACACTGCCGGATGCAAATGGCCGGAATATTGGTGATGACGGCACATCTGATAAGCTGATAGATCCTTTTTATAAAGGACCGAAGAAATGGGATAAAGAGCATCCGGAAAATAATTCAAAGCAGCAAACATCCTTAAAATAAACCTGTTGAAACAACTCCTGTTTATTTCATTTATACTTTATACATTTGTATAGAATGTTTAACGTATAAGGACATGGTAACAGTAAAAGGAAGTATAGGTAAAAACCATTATAAAACCAGCTTATCTGCTGAAACAAATCATCTTTTTGCGGATGAGCCGGTAAGCAATGGAGGTGAAGCACTCGGCTTTTCGCCTTCTGAGCTGCTTTCTGCAGCTTTAACAGCATGCACATGCATTACCCTTCGCATGTATTCCGATAAAAAATCCTGGCCCCTGGAAGATGTAAAAGTTACAATTGATTTTTCAAGGGACAATGTTTCGAACACATCTTCAATAAACAGAACAGTAGAGCTGGTCGGTCCGCTTTCAGAAGAACAAAAACAAAGGCTGCTTCAAATTGCTAACCAGTGTTTTATTCATAAAACACTAACTAGCCCTATCCATATTCAAACCAGCCTGGCATGAAAGATATAACTAAAGAATATACAAACGGTGAAGTAACCATTGTATGGAAGCCGGATTTATGTATTCACTCGAAAATTTGCTGGAACCAGACAAACGGATTACCGGAAGTGTTTAATCCACGTGAACGCCCATGGGTAAAGCCTTTGGGGGCAAGCACTGAACGTATTGTTTCGCAGGTGAATAAGTGTCCTTCTGGTGCTTTGAGCTATTATATAAACAATGAGAAAGGCGAAAAGAAGAGTGGGCAGTTAGAAGAATCCATTGTGGAAGTATTGGAGAATGGACCGTTGATGGTATACGGAAATATTGTTGTAAGGGATTCTAACGGTTGCGAAACCCGCAAGAATAAGGCAACTGCATTCTGCCGCTGTGGTGCATCGGCAAATAAACCTTATTGTGATGGCTCGCACACGCGTATTCAATTTATTGATAAGCGCGAGAAAATATAATAACAGCTATTGTTCCAGAAGGTTTTTAATAATTGTCCACCCTTCGCGTTTTTTTTCATAGGAAAGTACGTATGCGGGGCTTGTTGATGGCAATAATATAGGTGGTAATTCAATGTCTTTTCCATATCTTTTAAAAAACTGATAGGAGCTTTTACCATTGAACAACAAGTGACTTACTTTAGGGTGCGAGTCAATAAATCCCTTTATATCGTGCGGCTCTTCTTCCAGGATATCAGAATCGAGGCTGCCTTCGCGGTAACAGGTAGCCAGAACATCCCACAACGCAATGTTGTTGTCGAGCAGTAATTTTTGTTTGGATTTGTAATCGTTTGAATAAGGTGTGCCAAGCACGTCAAACATGAGTTTCCAGAATGTGTTCCTGGGGTGTGCGTAATACTCGTTATACTTTAATGAGTCCTTGCCTGGCATGGTACCGAGAATAGGCAATTTACATTTTTTATCGGCTATCGGAGGAAAGGAACAAATTCGCATTTCAATATTTTTTCAAAACTTTTTCTACTTCGTCAAGCATCTGGTCAGTAAAATCAAGGTGTGTAACAAATCTTACAGCCTGTTTTCCAAAGCCACTTGCTTTTATATTGTTCTCTGCCAGTGTGCGTATAAAGCTTTCCGGCTTTATTTTTTTATCAAGGTTGAATATTACTATATTGGTTTCTACAGGTAATAAATTATCAACGTAGCCTAACCCCTTTATTATACCAGCCAGATGGCCTGCACGTTTGTGGTCTTCTTTTAACCTTACAATGTGGTTGTCAAGTGCATAAATACCTGCTGCAGCTATGTATCCGGCCTGGCGCATGCCGCCACCAAATACTTTGCGCACTTTCCTGGCTTTTTTTATAAAATCGTTTGTGCCTAAAAGTACTGATCCTACCGGTGCCCCTAAGCCTTTTGAGAGGCATACAGAAATTGAATCGAAACAGCTCCCGATTTCAAGAGCTTTTGCATTTATCCTGCTTTTTATTTCACCATTGGACAGGTCTGAACCGTTTTCGACCAGTTCAGTTATCGCATTAAAAATCCGTGCCCCGTCAAGGTGATAACGCAGGCTATTGTTTTTGCACACTTCTGCCAGGCTCTGCATCTGTTCTACGGTATAATAGCTGCCACCTGCTTTGTTGCCTGTGTTTTCAATGCATACAAGCTGTGTTCGTGTAAGCCAGTCGTAATCAGGGTTGATGTTCTCAATAATTTGTTCAGGCGCAATGCGACCGCGATCTCCTTGTATCAGTTTAGCCTGAACGCCCGAATTGAATGCTATTCCGCCACCTTCGTAATTATAAATATGGGCAGTTGTATCACACAATACTTCGTCACCCGGCTGGGTATGTACTTTAATGGCAATCTGGTTGGTCATTGTGCCTGAAGGACAATACAAGCCAGCTTCCTTGCCGAAAAGCTTCGCAGCTTTTTCTTCCAGGGCACTAACCGTAGGTTCCTCACCAAAAACATCATCGCCTACTTCTGCACTAAACATGGCTTCCAACATACCTTTTGTTGGTTTGGTTACTGTATCACTTCGTAAATCGATAATCATGTATATAGTTAATTAGGAATTGTCATCGTTAATATTGAGAGATGGTACTATGTAAGACGACTTTATTATTGGCTGCAATTCGTTATTCGAAGCTTACTTTTTTCTTGCAATCATTAATCCATCCCTTACAGGTAATAACAAGTGTTCGACCCGTGTATCTTCATGGACTTTTTTGTTGAATGCATCAATAAGTCTTGTATCTGTATCCATTTTTTCAATCGGAGTTAGTATTTTACCACTCCACAAAACGTTATCTACAATGATATAGCCTCCCGGCCGCACTTTGTCAAATACCAGGTCGTAATATCCGGAGTAGTTTTTCTTATCCGCATCAATAAAAACAAGATCGAACATCTGTTTGATTGTGGGAATAATGTCCAGGGCGTTACCTATGTAATAGTTTATTTTGTTGCTCAGGCCGGCTTCTTCAAAAAAGCCCCGAACACGGTCTTCCAATTCCTCATTGATATCAATGGTATGTAGCTTACCGTTTTGTTTTAATCCCTGTGCAAGACAAACTGCCGAATAACCCGTATATGTTCCTATTTCAAGTATTTGTCCCGGTTTTATCATGTGGCTGAACATACTTAACAGGTTGCCTTGCAGATGTCCTGAAAGCATCCGTGGCATAAGTACATTAGCGTGGGTGTCGCGGTTAATTTTTTTTAGAATAGCTGATTCCGGTTCTGAGTGAGCCAATGAGTAAGCTTCAATTTTTTCGTCTAAAAAATCCATAAATTTGTATTTAATACGAATGTACTGAATAGTGTATTAAATAGAGAAGTTTACTTCACTAATTTTTACTGAGATAATTGCTAACCGGTTTGTTTTACTTATGCGTTGGATTTTATTGATATTTATTTGCTTAAATACATTCTCTTCTAATGCACAAAATGATTCTATTCCTTACAGCCGGGATTATGAATTTATTGAGGGTATTTATTTAAATAGCAATCAATTCATGCAAAATAGTCCAATACATAGGGAATGGATAATATCTGGCTTTCCGGAAAACAGTTTGGATTGCAGGATGATTGGCGCAAACGAGCGTATTACATTTAAAGATGTTTCAGGAGTAGAGCAAAAAGAGAATCTTGCTTTAATTTGGGGAGTCTGTAAAAATCGCTCTGTTTATATTAATCATAACATGGCATTTTACAAGTTGGCGGTAATAGGTACTTTATCAGTATTTGCAGGGATTGTCCCATCCGGAATGCTTTTTAATTCTCATGATGGTATGGTGGGAACGGATTTCAGTCAGGGCCCTTCATATACCGAATTACACCAATATATATTTGATACAAGAAGCAAAAGAATATTGGATTTAAATACTCAAAATATGGAAATGCTTTTGTCGGATGATATTAACTTACTGAATGAATTTATGGCTTTAAAAAAACGGGAAAGAAATAAGATGGTTTTTGTTTATTTGCGGAAATATAATGAAAAACACCCACTTTATTTGCCGGTTAAATAGCTGATTATTTCCAATATTTTCACGATATTTACATTCCTGAATTTTAAAAATCAGTTCTTCAAACCTAATAATTCAACACACAAACAAAATGTCAGAAGGAAGACAAATTATTTTCTCCATGGTTAACGTTAGCCGTACGTTGCCAGCTGGTAAAACTATTCTAAAAGATATCTACCTGTCTTTTTACTACGGTGCCAAAATCGGTATCCTTGGTTTAAACGGTTCCGGTAAATCAACGCTGTTAAAGATTATTGCCGGTATCGAAAAAAATTATCAGGGTGAAATACATTTTTCTCCGGGTTATAAAATTGGCATGCTGGAGCAGGAGCCGCATCTGGATAATACCAAAACTGTTCTTGAAATAGTACGTGAAGGTGCACAGGAACACATCAATATCTTAAATGAATATGAAGAGGTAAATAATAAATTTGCTGAAGAAATGTCTCCTGAAGACATGGATAAGCTCATCAACCGTCAGGCAAAGTTGCAGGATTTAATCGATCAGTTCGATCTTTGGAATCTGGATAACCGTCTGGAGCAGGCGATGGAAGCATTAAGATGTCCGGAAAGCGATACACCTGTTAAAAACCTTTCAGGTGGTGAACGAAGAAGGGTGGCGTTATGCCGCTTGTTAATACAGGAACCGGAAATTCTTCTGCTGGATGAGCCTACCAACCATTTGGATGCAGAGTCTGTAGATTGGTTAGAGCAGCATTTGCAAAATTACAAAGGGACTGTTATTGCCGTAACCCACGATCGTTATTTCCTTGACAATGTAGCGGGATGGATATTGGAGCTTGACCGCGGTGAAGGTATCCCTTGGAAAGGCAATTACTCGGAGTGGCTGGACCAAAAACAAAAGCGATTGGCACAGGAAGAGAAAACAGAGAGCAAACGTCAGAAAACCTTAATGCGGGAGTTGGATTGGGTGCGTCAGGGTGCTAAAGGCCGCCAGGCAAAGTCCAAGGCACGTTTGGCGAACTATGAAAAAATGTTAGGTGCTGATGTAAAGGCAGCAGAAGAAAAATTGGAGCTGTTCATTCCTAACGGTCCTCGTTTGGGAAATGAAGTAATTGAAGCGATTGATGTTTCCAAAGGTTTTGGCGACAGGTTATTGTATGAGCATCTTAATTTCAAGTTGCCACCTGCCGGAATTGTAGGTATTATCGGGCCAAACGGTGCTGGTAAAACAACTTTGTTCCGTATGATTATGGGACAGGAGAAGCCCGACAGTGGTGAGTTTAAAGTAGGCTCAACGGTGAAGATTGCATATGTAGACCAATCGCACACTGAGATTGATCCGAATAAAACTGTTTACGAAGTGCTTACCGGTGGACATGAGAACATAGTGATTGGTGGACAAACACTGAATTCCAGGGCTTATGTTTCAAAATTCAATTTCAACGGTTCCGATCAGGGCAAAAAATGTGGCGTGCTTTCCGGTGGTGAGCGTAACAGGCTGCACCTGGCAATGACACTTAAGAAAGAAGCCAACGTATTACTGCTCGATGAGCCTACCAATGACTTGGACGTTAATACACTTCGTGCACTGGAAGAAGGTTTGGAAAATTATGCGGGTTGTGCCGTAATCATTTCCCACGACCGTTGGTTCCTTGACCGTGTGTGTACGCATATTCTTGCTTTTGAAGGCGAATCACAAGTGTATTATTTTGAAGGTGGCTATTCGGAATACGAGGAAAACAAGAAGAAGCGCTTGGGTAATGTTGAACCAAAACGTGTGAGGTACAAAAAGCTTACTGTTTAATAGCGTTTGACAAAATAAAAATCTCCGGTTTGCTGCTTAGCAACCGGGGATTTTTTTTACACCAGAAACCTTAATTAATGGATCTTCTGCGTATCATTATGAAAGCAATCAGGCCGATAAGCAGTAGCACTGGCACAATGATATACCAAAGTGATATGGGTGTAATATTATTTCTATAACTGAATTCTTCCGCATAAATTGTAATTGCTTTATCAGATGTAGAAAATTGCTTTTTTATGGTACATTCTCCGTTCACAAATGAAAGTATGGTATCATCACCGTTAATAATGAAACCTACTTTGTTATTGTTATAGAGCAGACGGGTATGTTCGGGATTTTTGAATTTAAGTTTGATTTCGGTATCAAGAAAAGTGTAAATAACTGATGGTATGGTTACTTCAATATCATCACTCTTGATACGGGCAATAATTACCGTATTGTCAATATTATCATTGTTCTCCGCTCCGCCAAGTTCCACTCCGGCCATAGCCTGGAACAAGCTGAAGAACAACAGTAAACTCAAAAGAATGCTCTTTTTCATAAAAAGAAATTGATAAACAAATATAACTTTTTTTACGATGCCTGCATAGTATTTTGTTGTTTACTTATGTAACTCGAGCCATAAGATTTAAAGTAAAATGGCCCGTTTCTGTGAAGAAAACGGGGCCATTTCGGTGATTACAGCTTTATTATTTTGCTTTTTCCAATTTAGGTTTCTGATCACTTTCAATTGGGTTCCGGAAGACAAATTCATTTTTAAACAGGTCCATTACAATCTGGCTGCCTTTATGGACCTTGCCCGCAAGTATTTGTTTCGACAGTTCATTCAAAACTCTTTTTTGCATCACCCGTTTGATAGGACGCGCTCCAAATTGTGGATCAAAGCCCAGCTGCGCCAGCCAGTCAATAGCATCAGAAGTTGCAGTCAGATATACATCGTTTTCTTCCAGCATCTTAGCGATCTGTTTGAATTGTATTTCCACAATATGATGAACATCATCTCTTGTAAGTGGCGTAAACATAATCGTTTCATCGATACGGTTCAGGAACTCAGGCCGTATGCTTTTTTTAAGCAATTCGAATACTTCCACTTTGGTTTTTGCCATTATTTCATCCCTGTTTTTCTCCGTCAGCTTTTCAAAATTCTCTTGTATCAGATGGGAACCCATATTGGAAGTCATGATAATGATGGTGTTCTTGAAATTGACCACACGGCCTTTGTTGTCTGTTAAACGCCCATCATCCAGTACTTGCAGCAAAATATTGAACACATCCGGATGCGCTTTTTCAATTTCATCCAGCAATACAACACTGTATGGCTTTCTTCTTACTGCCTCGGTAAGCTGTCCGCCTTCATCATAACCAACGTATCCCGGAGGTGCACCAACAAGCCGGCTTACCGCATGACGTTCCTGGTATTCGCTCATATCAATACGTGTCATGCTGTTCTCGTTGTTGAAAAGGAATTCGGCCAATGCTTTCGCCAGCTCGGTTTTTCCAACCCCGGTTGTACCCAGGAAAATAAATGAACCGATTGGTCGCTTGGAATCCTGCAAGCCCGCACGGCTTCTGCGTATAGCATCACTGATGGCTTCTATGGCTTCTTCCTGTCCCACAACACGCTTGTGCAATTCATCTTCTAAATGCAGCAGTTTCTCACGCTCACTCTGAAGCATGCGGGATACCGGTATACCCGTCCATATTGAAATAACACCGGCAATGTCTTCACTGTCCACTTCTTCTTTTATAAGTTGTGAGCCGTTTTGCTGCATCTCTGCCAGCTTGCTTTCGTAAGTTTTGAGCTGTGTTTCCGCTTCTTTTATACGTCCATAGCGTATTTCAGCTACTTTCCCATAATCTCCGCTACGCTCTGCCTGCTCTGCTTCAAATTTCAGGTGTTCAATTTGTTCTTTAACTTTTTGAATTCCTTCCACCACTTCTTTTTCGCTTTGCCATTTGGCCCTTAAATCACTACGCTCATCGGCAAGCTCGGCAATTTCTCTGTTGAGCTCTTCCAGCTTTTTGGTGTCATTTTCACGCTTTATCGCTTCGCGTTCAATTTCAAGCTGACGTATTTTCCTTTCTAAAACGTCCAGTTCTATTGGCATGGAATTAATTTGCATACGTAATTTCGATGCAGCCTCATCCATCAGGTCAATGGCTTTGTCCGGTAAAAAGCGGTCATTGATATATCGTTGCGAAAGTTCTACAGCCGATATAATGGCTTCGTCCTTAATACGCACCTTATGGTGTGTTTCATATTTTTCTTTGATACCACGCAGAATGGAAATAGCATCTTCTCCATTGGGTTCATCCACCATTACTTTCTGGAAACGTCTTTCAAGGGCTTTGTCTTTCTCAAAATATTTTTGAAACTCATTTAGTGTGGTAGCGCCAATGGCACGGAGCTCTCCGCGTGCCAATGCAGGCTTTAATATATTGGCGGCATCCATTGCCCCTTCGCCACCACCGGCACCAACAAGGGTATGTATCTCATCAATAAAAAGTATGATTTCTCCTTCTGCTGAAATCACTTCTTTTACAACGGATTTTAAACGTTCCTCAAATTCTCCTTTAAACTTCGCACCGGCAATCAACGCGCCCATGTCCAGCGAATAGATTTGTTTTGTTTTCAGGTTTTCAGGAACATCACCGTTTAATATACGGTGCGCTAAGCCTTCGGCAATGGCCGTTTTACCTACACCGGGTTCACCTACAAGAATTGGGTTGTTTTTTGTTCTTCGTGATAAAATCTGCAATACCCTGCGTATTTCTTCATCACGGCCAATTACCGGGTCAAGCTTGCCATTCCGGGCCTGCTCATTTAAATTTATGGCATATTTGTTAAGTGCATTGTAGGTATCTTCTGCAGTCTGACTGGTTACCTTGGCACCCTTGCGCAACTCATTGATGGCTGCTTTCAGGTCTTTTTCAGTAACACCATTGTCTTTCAGAAGCTGTGAAATCGTATCTTTTGCTGATAAAATTCCCAGCAGCAAATGCTCAATGGATACGTATTCATCCCCAAATTCTTTCAGGAAAGTCGATGCTTTCGCAACAGCCTGGTTAGCACTGTTCGATAAATAGGGCTGACCACCCGAAACTTTCGGATAGCCTTCAACAATTTTGTTTAATGCAGCACTCAGCATTGGAGTATTTACATTAAGCTTTTTTAATATAAATGGTGTAACATTTTCATCCACTTCAAGAATACCCTTTAGCAGATGGCCATTTTCAATGGCTTGCTGGCCATTTACAGTAGCAATTTGTACAGCCTGCTGTACTGCTTCCTGCGATTTGATTGTGAAATTATTCAGATTCATGATTTTTAAAATTTGGCAGACTTTAATTGGTCTGTTATACAAGGCGAATTACAAAATTTATTCCAGTACAAAAAATGATATTAAACCGGCTTTAAAATGATTTTTATCAGGACGAAATGGCGTAAAAATGCAATTTTGAATGACTTTTTGGCTTTCAGCATGCTTTATTTCTGCCATTCCATAATTAATCAGCACTCGTATTTTCGGGCAAGAAGGGATTAGTTTTTAAGTGCCTTATTTTAAAATTATAAACTTCATCAATGAGCGCCTCTTTGTCTTCGAAAGCATTGTATTCATGTTTAAACCACAGCGAAAATTCCAGGGAGAGCAAATCTGCAACCGCCTGGCGGTTTTTTTTATCAGGAAGTTTATATATCAGGGTTTTGGTGAGGAATTGGTATTTGTTGGGGTTTGTCTTTAAGGGCGGAGTTTTTATAGGATCGAAACGATTGATAATTGCAAGCAAATCGTAGTACCTTTTTCCAGCTAAGGTTCTAACGACTTCAATATCGGGAATGCCTTTGTGAAAAATTTCCCGTTTCCTGATAGATAATAAATCGGATGAAGCACTGATACTTTCATGCTTTTCCGTTTGAATTATTTTGATGGCTTTTAATATAAAATCAAATAACATACAAAATTGTTAAGTTATCAACTAAAAAGCGGCTTTGTTATTGACAAAGCCGCTTTTCTCATTTATTCAGTCACAAGTTTGGTGGTTATAATTTCTGAGTCCAGTTTTACCTTAACGTAATAAACGCCTTTTGCGAGTTTATCAAGTTTAATCTGTTTATTATATTCTTCGCCAATGGCATCGGTACTTTCAAATACTTTCATACCTACCGTGTTCATTACTGTAATCATAATCTCATCTGTGCCGGAATTTTTAATGTTGATGGTGAAACTTCCGTCCTGTGCCGGATTTGGAAATACCATGATTTCGCGTAAAGCGCTCTCATCTTCCACTACGTCTGTACATATTTCAACATTTACGGTTTCGGATATGGAGTCACTGCAACCTGTTGCAGTGATTGTTCCCGTTACAAAATATTCTGTTGTATCTGTTGGTGAAACGGTATATGCTGCTGTTGACGGCCCGTTTGTCCAAACAAAGCTGTCGGCACCGCTTGCTGTAAGTGTAGTGTTACCACCGCTGCATATTGTTGTAAGACCATTTATACTAAGCGTTGGCAATGGATTTACCGTAACTACAACTGGTGCGGAAACTCCTATTACTCCGGCCGAGTCAACAGTTACAGTATAGCTGGCAGCAGAATCAACAGTAATGGATTGTGTTGTTTCTCCATTTGACCATAAGTAAGTATCACCAGGGCTTGATGTCAATGTTACTTCATCGCCATCGCAAAATGACAATGACCCTGTATTTGTAATAGTTGGTGTTATACCAGTTTGTACGGTTCTGCATTCAGAAAATTCTGAGGAGTTGCCATTTGCATCTGTTGCAATTGCTGTTATTACGTTTCCAGTTGCAACCGTCACATTAAACGAGCTGCTGATAGAAACATTTCCTGAATTATCGGTCATTAGCGTATCAGTTCCAATAAGCTGTTGTCCTTGTCCATTGCCTGAAGGATCGCAGGTCGCTGTACTAAAGTATTGAACAGTATAGGTGGAATTGGACGCAGAATTATATGTTCCCATTATTGATACTGAAGAGCTGGTAGCAAATGCACCGCTTAGTTCAGGATAATTTAAACTGGTATTCGGACCACTATCTCCATCACCGCTATCGTTTGCATCTGGTGTATAATCAACCGATAAATCAATACCCATTTGAGCATTGTCATAAATTAGATTAGACAATATTGAATTGCCATTGCCCGCATTTGTGTAAAGTCCAATGCCAAAACCATAATTGTTTGCAATGATGTTTCCTTCCGATGTTTCTGCGCCCCCGATCATATTATCTGCGCTGCCGTTCATCAGCATAATTCCGGCACTGAACTGCCCGGGATCACCATTTCCTACAGAATGTGTCATACCTGTATCTGTCCCAATATAATTGGATTGAATAATATTGCTATAGGTGTTGTCCATCCATATACCTGCTTCGTCATAGGAGTTATCAGAAATTACATTATCTGTAATCACATTATTGTATGTGCTGTCACCAAGTAGTATTCCTGCATTCGCGTTTCCGGCCACCGAATATCCGTCAGCTGCAACACCAATAAAATTGCCAATAATACTGTTGTCATGGCTTAGCGAACCATTTATCATGATCCCCCTGTTATTGCCTGAAATAAGGTTTCTTTCGCCAGCGGCAGTTCCGCCAATTCTATTATAAGCACAGGTATCTGCAATCTGTATTCCGTGTGCGGAAGTCCCACTTGTAAGCATTCCTGAAAATGTAGTACCAATAAAGTTGCCGATTACCACGTTGCTATCTGATTTGGTGAATACAACCCCACCGCTAATAAGGTTTCTGTCTGCGCTGGAACTACCACCTACTGTATTTAAATGCTGGTTGTGAATGTTAAGCACAGAAGTGCCGGGAGTTGCACCATCTGCTTCAATACCAATGTAACAGCCTTTAATCGTATTGTTATTCCTGCTCTTGGAATAACCTTCTTCATATAAAAAGTCAATGGCTCCGTTTACAAAGCTAAGCCCCATCAGTACATTGTTGCAGCTGTGAAAAGAAATGGCAGAGCCCCCATGAGTAGCGTCAATAGCTATTTTTATACTCGTATTTAACCCCTGGTCAAATACGCTCGTATTGGCGCTGGCTCCGGGTTGCGTATAACCATCGATATCAACCGGGTAAAATACATCCGGATAAATGGCACCTGGGCTAATGGTTTTCAGGCCTCCGCCACTTATATTAAATGTTATCGGTAAGGCAAGTGTGTCGTAGCCATCATAGGGCGGACGCGCATTTGCTTCTTCGAGTGCAGCTCTTAATGTACAAACATTACCTGCTGTTAAGCACAAGCCATCCCCGGGTGTTTTATCACTGGTGTCCAATGTGGAATTTACAACAAGTGAAGTTACATTCTGCTTATTGAAGGTTACAGGAACCCTTATAAGATCGCGGTCATACGTTCCTGAATTCCATTTTGTATAGTAGAGGTAACAGTTTTGTCCCGCCATTTCAAAGTTGCGTGATGTATCATTGTGGTCAATTATGGAAGGGTAATTGGAGCCTCCGGCAGCCCATGTTGAAGCGGTTGTCATGATTAGCCTTTTGGACGACCAGTTAATAAGGTCATCGGACAGGGCATAATAAAATCCATATTGCAGGGAGCCGTTTACTTCACCAATGGTATAATCTACAACCATGTATTTCCCAAAGTAAGTGTTATACGTCAGGCTGGCGCACATTTTACCAATATTGTCGCGGGATACCGGAGCAAGCACTATATCAGCCGGATCAAATCCTGTTTCGGTATACGGATTTAAGAATTGAACCGTAAAATCGGTCCCGTTCCATCCTCTCCAGCTGGTAGGGTCACTTAAATCATTGGTTCGTATAATACCTGCGCCCCAGTCTTGCAGCAAATGACTTTCCAGCTGCACCATTTTATAATAATAACCGTCCTTAAAGATAATGTTCGATCCTCCGAAAAGCCCAAAAGGCGCATGTGTTGTAGGGTAGGGTGATTCATAAGGAGATGCCGCAACAAGGTGGTTGGGTGCTGTGGTATGGGAATAGGTTCTGCCGCTGTCCGAAGAGGATACGTAAGTAATGGAATTGTACCAGCAGTTGTTTGCATTTCCGCAGGGAACATATTCATTATGCACCAGTGCGTGAATATTTATACCATCCAATGTGTATGGTGCAACAATCCACTCATTGTTATTATAAGTAGCCGGATCTGTATCTTGGTCCGATGTCATTACAGGGGTGCAATCCCTTACCAGTGTTGTAAAGCTGCTCCCGGTCATTCTCCATGTAGTATAGTGCGAAGCAATAAGATTCAGCGTTCCGGCTGCATCGCGGAATGCCCTTGCCGGAGCATCCGGAATATCAATTGTATTGCAGTTATCGGTTGAATAATCAAATACGGTTTCAGGTGTTCCTGTTGTGGGTGTTCCGGGGTAAATAATTTGTGCGGAACCTGATAAAGAAACGAAAGTGCCAATAAGTAAAGCTACTTTTTTCATATTGCTATAGGTATATATAAATGTGGTTTTATAAACAGCTTTTTTATTCAAAAATAGTGTTTTGGGTAGTACAATGCCATTTTTTTGCCAGAAATAAATTATACAAATTTTATTTAATTCATTAGATTTGTATAACATTATAACCATTGTAAAATACAAGCTATGAAATCAATACATCAATGGCTTTCAGAATACGGAGAGAGCCACCAGAACCATACAAACAAAACTGTTCATTGGATTTGTGTACCACTTATTATGTTTAGCCTAATTGGTCTTTTGTGGTCAATCCCAACACCTGAAGCATTTCATAACTTTAGTTTTCCATTGAACTACGGTACCATATTTCTTTTACTAGCATTGTGTTATTATTTGTTATTATCAATACCGCTTACAATCGGGATGCTGTTTGTTACTGCTGCTATTATTGCGGGCAACTATTATCTGGCAAAGGCTGATATCGCCCCGCTGTGGCTTATCTCTATTCTTATTTTTGCTGTAGCCTGGATAGGCCAGTTCATCGGTCATAACATTGAAGGCAAAAAACCTTCATTTCTGAAAGACCTGCAATTTCTGCTGATTGGGCCTATGTGGCTGCTTAGTTTTATTTATAAGAAGCTGAATATCGCTTATTAATTATTTGAAAAAAATATTTCGTTTCCTGCGTTTTACAGGAAACATGGGGCTTCTATATATTACTGTTTGAAAAGTATGCATCACAAAAAAATACTCTTTTTTCTATTTATCAGTTTGCTGTATGTTGTAAACGCATGTCAGGCGCAAACAAATTCCGAGCAAGAAGGAACACCACTGAATATTCTTACCTGGAACCTGTACATGCGTCCCCGTATTGGTTTTCATGACGGACAGGTGAAAAGGGCCCCCGAAATAGCAAAGCAACTTATAGATAAGGATTATGATGTGATTGTTTTTCAGGAAGCATTTGACAATAAAGCAAGGCGTATACTCTGGAAGCATTTGAAGGAGAAATACCCTTATCAATCCGGTTCACCCAAACACAAGTATTTCTTTAAAGTGAGTACTGGCGTTTTTATAGTTAGCAAACATCCGCTGAAAGTAATTGACGACATTTATTTTTCCGATTGTGGTGGTTCCGATTGTTTTGCTGTGAAAGGTGCTGTTTTAGTGAGTCTTGTAAAGAATAACCATAAAATACAGATTGTTGGTACTCACCTGCAGGCAGCAAACGGAAAAAAGAAAACGGGTACTGAGATTCGTAAAATACAATACGATGAAATTGTAAATAAATTATTGAAGCCTTATGCAGAGCCTGGTGTTCCTCAGTTCTTTGCCGGTGATCTGAATACAAAAAAGCACAATAAAGAAGCTTATGAGCAATTGCTAAAAGATATGGAAATGGAAGATGGGGATATTACGGGTGAAAATCAGTATTCTTCAGGCGGAAGCCAGAATGATTTCAGGGATGCGGACGATAAGGCAAGTGTGATAGATTATGTGCTGTGTAAAAAAAACGGTGCTGATGTTAAGTTTATTCAGCGTTCAGTAAAAATATTCCGCAGTGACTGGAGCAAAGAACACAAAGATCTTTCCGACCATTACGCGGTATTAGCCAATATCCTGCTAAAATGAACTGGGCGTTACTGATTGTTGCTGGTTTATTTGAAGCGGCTTTTGCCATTTGCCTTGGAAAAGCAAAAGCCGAAACAGGTACTGCAGCTTTTTTCTGGATGGCAGGTTTTTTCTGCTGCCTCTTCATAAGTATGTTTTTATTGTATAAGGCTGTTCAAACATTGCCTATAGGCACTGCTTATGCTGTTTGGACCGGAATAGGTGCGGTGGGTACTGTTCTGGCTGGCATTTTTATTTTTAAGGAACCTGTAGATTTCTGGAGGATATTTTTCATTACAACTCTTATCGGCTCAATTATAGGGTTGAAGGTGGTTTCTCACGATTGAAGCTCTTCTATAATAAAACCAACACTTTTTAAATCCTTCCAAAAATCAGGATATGATTTTTTTACTACTTCTGGCTGATCAATGATAATGTGGTCATATTTCATTGCAAGTGATGCAAAAGCCAGTGCCATGCGATGATCATTGTAGGTGTTTATTGTAATGATTTGGTGGGCTTCAGATACCTTAGGAATGATTTCTATAGAATTATCATTATTAACCAGAACTTCTACATTCAGCTTCTGAAGTTCTTTTTTTAATGCTTCAATACGGTCGGTTTCTTTAATGCGGAGCGTGTGTACACCATTACAAAGCATAGGTATACCTGTTGCAGATGCTACAACAGCAACCGTCTGTGCGAGGTCGGGGCAATCGGAAAAATCAAAACTAAAATGCTCTTTTTTGCTGGGTGTTTTTGTAAGATGAACCCCACCTTCTATGTAATCGGTTTTTATTCCAAAAAAAGTAAATAGGTCAGCAACAATGGCATCGCCTTGCAGGCTCGGATGTTTAAGTCCTTTAATAATAAAGTCTGCATCCCTGGCCAATGCTGCAATTGCATACCAATACGAAGCCGAGCTCCAGTCTGCTTCTACTTCAAACTGATATCCGGGTTCGTTTTTTTTGTGGTAATTCTGCTTGCTTACTGAGATGTGTGCATCATGCCACTGACCATAAACCCTGAATTCTTCCATCATTTTCAGGGTCATATTGATATAAGGCCGTGATGTAACCTCGCCTTTGAACTTTATAACAAGACCGTTTGGGAGTCTAGGTGCAATCAATAGGAGGGCGGAGATAAACTGACTGCTTACATTTCCATCAATTTCCACTTCTGTTCCTGAAAGTGTGGTTCCTGTAATTTTTAAAGGTGGAAAGCCAGGTTTCTCAAGGTATTCAATTTTCGCACCAAGGCTGCGCAGGGCTTCAACCAATATTCCTATGGGTCTCACCTTCATGCCCTCCGAACACAATAAGGTATGTGTCCCTGGCTGTGTTGCAAAAAATGCGGTTAAAAACCGTATTGCAGTCCCTGCATCTTCAACATTGTAAACTCTTTCTGCAGCAGGCTTCTGAGCGGTTTTTAAAATGTTTTGTAGTACAGCTGTGTCATTGGCTGCCGCAAGATTATTTATTGTAAATATCTCACTGCACAAAGCCTGTATAATCAAGGCCCGGTTACTTTCGCTCTTTGAAGCAGTAAGTGTAATGTTACCACGCAGTGTTTTTGACGGATGTGAGATTTTATACTTCATATGGACTTGTTAGCGCTTTACAAATGCTTTTTTCAGAAGTTACAACAAAATGTCATCACTCAAAATTACAAAGGATAAACAGCAATGGCAAGTAATTCATGAGCATTCTTAGCTTATTAAAGCTGTGGTGAGGCCACAATCGTAGAATAAAAATAATATCTTCGCAGATATATTTAATGGAATAATAGCAATATGACAAACAATAAAATAACTCAGATTTTTAATATAGACGTGCCTATTGTACAGGCTGGCATGATATGGTGCAGTGGCTGGGAACTAGCTGCTGCCGTGAGCAATGCGGGCGGCTTAGGTATAATTGGGGCGGGCAGTATGTATCCGGATATACTGCAGTCCCATATCCGTAAATGTAAAAGTGCTACAAACAAACCTTTTGGTGTAAATGTGCCCATGTTGTATCCTGATCTGGATAAGCACATGGAAATAATTATGGCGGAAAAAGTGCCTGTAGTTATAACCTCTGCAGGTAATCCTAAAGTATGGACGCAAAAATTTAAGGACAACGGTATGAAGGTGATTCATGTCGTATCCAACGCCAAATTCGCTAAGAAAGCTGAAGATGCTGGTGTGGATGCTATTGTTGCTGAAGGTTTTGAAGCTGGTGGACACAATGGACGTGAAGAAACAACAACACTTTGTTTGATTCCACTGGTAAAACAGGCAGTAAATATTCCGGTTATTGCTGCAGGTGGTATTGGCACTGGCCGAACAATGCTTGCAGCAATGGCTTTGGGTGCGGACGGTGTTCAGATAGGTAGCCGCTTTGTGGCTTCGGATGAATCCTCAGCGAACATAAATTTTAAGAATAAAGTTGTGGCTTCGAATGAAGGTGATACAAAACTTGTGCTGAAGCAGCTCACTCCGGTTCGTTTACTTAAAAATAATTTTTTTGAACAGGTTCAGAAAGCCGAAAGCAATTGTGCGAGTGTTGAAGAGCTTACTGCCCTGCTAGGTCGCGCACGTGCGAAAAAGGGAATGTTTGAAGGGGATATGGATGAAGGTGAGCTGGAAATAGGACAAATAGCGGCCCTAATAAAAGAAATAAAACCCGCGAAGGCAATTATGGATGAAATTATTGCTGAATATGAACAAGCTAAAAAAGAGCTGGCGAACAGCAAGTGGTAATTTTATTCAGTTGATTTCCTGCAACTATCTCACTTTAATTTTAATAAGCAGACTGTTTTGTCTGCTTATTTGTTTTTATGGAAAACAATAATATATTCCTGTATAAAAACTGCCACGCTGGTTCGGTTTACTGGCCCAAAGAATTTAGCCAAAATACATAAGCTTTGCTTTTTGATAAAAATTACCCTTTATTTTATATTTTGACGATTGGATATTAAAAATAGCCCAACTTCGGAAATCTCATCGGTTAAATAACTGAATCGGTTGCTGATGCTGAACAGATTTTGTCTTTTGTTGGCAATTACAGCCTTTAATATGCCCCGAATGGTTCACTTTTTGCAGTGTTTTTGCTGAAGCCTTTAAGGCTAAACAAACCAGGTATGAAAACAGAAGCAAATAATACTGGAATCCGTGAACAGATGGAGAAAAATAGTTTGGGGGATCCCTCATTTTATAAAACAGCAATTTCACAAATCAAGGATTATGGGATTTTTATGTTAAGTCCTGAGGGCTATGTAGCCACATGGAATCCTGGAGCCCAGCGTTTAAAAGGATATAGCGAAGATGAAATAATCGGGAGACATTTTTCAGTTTTTTTTACTGAAGAAGACAATGAAAATGCCAAACCGATATATGAGCTCAATGTGGCCATTCAGGATGGCAAGTTTGAAGACGAGGGCTGGAGGGTGAAGAAGGATGGATTGCGGTTTTGGGCCAGCGTAAATATAACACCTGTATTTATTGAAAAAAAGCTGATGGGGTTTGTAAAAGTAACCCGTGACTTTACCCAGCGCAAAATGACGGAAGAAATGATTCGTGAAGCAAAGGATCGTTATAAGTTGCTGTTGGATGAAACAATGGATTATGCCATCTTTTTGCTGGATACGAAAGGCCGGGTTGCAACCTGGAATATTGGTGCACAGCGTATAAAGGGATATAAAGCGGAGGAAATTATTGGGAAACATTTTTCAACTTTTTATACAAAGGAGGCCAAAGATTCACACTATCCGGATTATGAGCTGAAAAAAGCGGAAGAGGATGGCCGTTATGAGGACGAAGGCTGGAGGATTAAAAAAGATGGAAGCCTGTTTTGGGCCAATGTTGTCATAACCGCCCTGTTCAGGGAAGGTAAGCTCATTGGTTTTTCAAAGCTCACAAGGGATATAACCGAAAAAAAACGCGCCCAGGAGGAGGCAAAGCAAAAGGAAGAAATAGAGGCGAATAAAACAAAATTAATAAACGAGGAACTGTCGCGCTTTGCACATGTGGTGGCCCATGATTTAAGAGCACCATTGCGTGCTATTGGAGCATATAGTAAACGTGCAATTGAGCATCTTGATAAAAATGCTTCTGAAGAGGTGACTGCAAATATTGAAAAGATCAATGTCAATATTACGAAGATGAACAACATCATTGATGGTTTATTGTCTTATACCCAGATAAGCAAGGGCCAGCAACTGAAAACTACAATTGATGTGGAGAAGTTCATAAATAATCTTTCCTCAGTAATTAATCTGGATAAAAATGTTAGCCTCACTTTTAAAACGCGTTTACCGGAGGTAGTATACTCTGAGCCATTGCTTCGTCAGATTTTTGATAACCTCATTACAAATGCTGTTAAGTACAATGATAAGGAACACATTGAGATTGAAATTGGCTGCAAAGAAATAAAAAGCGTCTGGAGATTTTGTGTGAAGGACAACGGAATGGGCATTGAAAAAAAGTATTTTGATAAAATATTTGAGATGTTTGAAACACTTGGCGATAAACAGGAAAACAGTACGGGTATAGGTCTTGCAATAGTTAAAAAGGCTGTTGAATCACAGAATGGGAAAATATGGGTAGAGTCGGAAAAAGGGAAGGGGACTACATTTTATTTTACTATACCTAAACAGGAAGGAACTTCGATAAACCACTAATTGTATAAATTATTTCTTCGTTTATCGCGGTTTTCAAAGCACAATTTTGAAAATTAGGGATTAAACAACTTATGAAAATGAATGTAAAAGGAAAGTTTTTTTTTATTGATGATGATAAAAATGAACATGATTTGTTTAAAAAGGCATTGGCGAAGTATTGTAATAATGAAGTTGTAAGTGCTTATAATGGTGAAGAAGCCTATGAGATGCTAAAAGTTATGAAGGATAGTATTTTTATTATTATCTGTGATGTAAATATGCCACGTGTAAATGGATTGGAGTTGAAACGTATGATCGAAGGAACTCCCGAATTGAAGTTAAGAGCAATTCCATTTGTATTTCATAGTACTCATGATAGTGGAATTGTTGTGAAAGAAGCTTATTCATTGGGAATCCAGGGGTTTATTAAAAAGTCGGATGATATGCTTCAATCCGTGAGTAATTTAGAGGAGCTTATCAGATTCTGGGGGTCAATTGTCCATCCAAATTCTGTGATGGACTAATTTATCCGAGTGCTTTAGAACTGATTGCGTTTATCAGGTTAAATATAAACTATTTGTTTTTACAGTAATTTTTTAGGAATTACTTTTTTTATTGTCACCTTAATCCGCTTTATAATACTGGCCTTTGAATCTGGGTTATGATCCAAAGAAACGCTCCACGAATTTTCAGGTAAAAATTCTTCTTCAACAAATTCCAGAAGCTGTTCTGCCATTTCCTTTGAGCGGATAACCGTAATACATTCACTATTGTAATTCGCGCTTCTCGGATCAAAGTTATAAGATCCAATAATGGTAATGCGCTTGTCAATAACAAGTGTTTTGGAATGAAAACCATAGGTTGGTTTATAGTTGAGCTTTGACTGTACTTCTGGTATCATTAGTTTAAACCGTTCTTTGGCATCAGGCTTGAATTCATGTATGGTGATGCCCATTTTTAATACCTCTTCACGATCTTTCTGGTAGCCACTAAATGCCTCAAAATTGTCGGTTGAGCCAAGACTGTTTGTTAATAGCCTTATCCTAACACCACGTTGTATGGCTTCTGTGAGAACTTCTTTACTTTCCTCCGTCAGGATAAAATAGGGACTTTGTATATCAACCGATTCTTTTGCAAGTCGTATTAGGTTCATAAGGGAATCACTGCATGCACTGCCTTTTCGGTCTTTCCGGTCTTCATTTTTACCGGGTTTGTCAGATATAAACACAATATGGTCCGTCCATATAAATGCACCGGTTTTCGTAGCCGCTTTTATGTAGGCAGGAAACTCTTTTACCTGCTCTCTCATGTGTTGTGAAAATTTTTTAGTGTTTGCGGCTTTCTTGTGTATGCGGTCAAAGCGGGATGCGTCATTATACCACTTTTTATGCGGAGCCCCTGAAATTTCTGTATATACAACAGTAAGGGAATCGTTCCAGAATTCATCAAATGACTGTGTAATTTGCTTTACTGTTTTACCGATAAGTAACACATCCCTGTCACGGAAGTTATAGTAATGGTCATAGTCAAAATACCTGTTTGCCACATTTCTTCCTCCCATAATAGATGCTTTGCCATCAATTGTAACGGTTTTATTATGCATTCGCCTTAATATCCGGTTGTAATTCTTGAAGAGCATCATGATCCTGCGATCGGGCCGTCCAAGCATAAGTCCGGCATTGTATATCCGGACTTCAATATTGTCATGTGAATCGAGCACCTGCACCCCATGGCTGTACATTTTGCTGGCGGCATCGTCAATAAGGATTCTTATCTTTACACCCCGATCGGCAGCCAGCAGGACCCTTTCCGCTACAATTAGTCCGGTTATATCTTTTGCGAAACTGTAGTATTGTATATCAATTGTTTTTTGTGCGTGATCAAACAGCCAAAGCCTTGAGAGTAAACTCTGGCCACCATTTTCAAGGGTTATAATACCTGTTTCTGATTTTATTTTATTTTCAGGAATCGACAGGCCTTCAATAATCCCAGTCGTATCTTGTGTTGGAGGCGTGGGCGGATTTCCTTTGCTTCCTATAGGAGAATGGAGGGAGCACGAAGTTAGTAGTATAAACAAACCTAATCCCGATAGACAACTCCTCATAAATAATAGTAATAACTAATATTCCGTGTACACGTCTGGTACGAAAAAAAATGTGCCAGATGGGACAAACGAGATACTGTTGCTGGAAGAAATCAAAGGGAGCTTAAAACAGAAGCAGAGAAAATCGATAGAGTTCGATCAGTTTAAATTATCGCTTACAAAATTCCGGCAGTATTCTTTGATCATATTTCTCACTCTTCTAAATTCTGCCATTATTTCATCTTCATTTCCAAGGGCCTTTGCCGGATCAGGGAAATTGCAATGAAATTTTTTTGCGCCCGAAGGGAAAAACGGACACCTTTCTTTGGCATTGTCACAAACCGTGATAATGAAATCGAAGTCGAGATGTTTGTATTCTTCTACATTATTGGAGGTGTGGTGCGAAATATCAATCCCGTCCTCTTTCATGATTGCAATTGCTTTGGGGTTTACTCCATGAGTTTCAACACCTGCACTATAAATTTCTACCTGTTTGGGGGCAAAATGTTTCAGGTAGCCTTCTGCTATCTGGCTGCGACAGCTGTTACCCGTACAAAGTACCAATACTCTTTTTTTCATAGTTTAAACAAACAACCAGATAATGTTAATAATACAAAATTTAGGATCAAATCCAAAGAGCAGCTGTAAAATAACAACCGATGAAGTAATTATTAGCTGCTTCTTATATTTAATAAATAGTTCTTTCATTTATATTCGCTTTTGAAAACTGCAAAAAAGGAAATTTTGAATGGTGTTGAAAGGTGTTTGATGGTCCTCTTTAATACACTTTATGCGTTTAAAATCCTTCTCAAACTTTGCCGACATTGAACTTTCTGAGTATTGTTTGATTTCAAGACCGCTGCATTTTAACGGTCCTGTTTCTGAGAAGGTTCCGAGTATTAAATACCCGTTCCCCTGAATTCCTTTTCTTGCAATTTTAACGTACTTGTCGCTTTGTTCTTCTGTTGTAAGAAAATGAAATGCAGCCCGATCGTGCCAAAAGTTATACTGCCGGTCAGGATTAAACTCGGTCACGTCAGATACAATCCAGTTAACCAATGACGCTTTTTCTCCAAGTCGTGCTTTTGCTCTTTCAATTGCTTTGGCTGAAATATCCAATACGGTTATATCCCTGTAGCCCTTATCCAATAAACTATCTACAAAATTGCTGTCGCCTCCGCCAATATCAATTATGCTTGAATCTATTGGTAAATTTAACAATGAAATAAATTCCATGGACGATTTGGGATACACCTGAAACCAACTGACATCAGTTGGTTTCTTGGTGGTATATATGTTCTCCCAATGTTCTTTTCTGTTGAGAAGTTCCATTTTAGCAACAAGCGGTTTTTTTAGTTAAAGCTTCTGTTTTCACTTCTGCATTGCAGCCGCATGATTGCTTGGTACTTTCATTGGAAACGGTACAACATGCTGTGGCCTCTGCCATTTCATAATGTGGATCATTGAATTCCGCATCCTCATGAAAATAATATACTTCCCATTGTATGCCATCAGGGTCGTTCGCCCAGTACTTATCTTGCTTTGCATAGCAGCAGTTTGTGCCCACTTCTTCTTTTGAAACCAGGTTCTGCGCTTTTGCAGCAACCAATCGTTTATTCAGTTCCTCGATAGATTCAACCTGAAACCCCAGGTGTCCGAAGTTTTGCTGAACACGGTCTTTGTTTTCAACAAAGGATATAATAAGAGACGGGTTTTCCAGCACATACTTGGCATAATTCGGTTTTACCTTTACCGGTTGCTGGCCAAAAAAAGTAGTATAGAAGTTTATTGATTTTTGAATGTTGCTAACGTATAAGCTAACGTGCATTCTTGGAAATGGATTTGTTTTCATTTTGCTTTGTTGTTTTTAAATTAATCGTAATTTACCGATTATTCAAGTGAAATTTTTTTAGCAGCAGGATTTTCCTTTCTGGTACGAATCGAAAAGAACGTTTAAATATGTTTTTGCGTTTTCCCATTCTTTCCAATCAATACAGTAGCAAACTTTTGCGCCCTCTATTTCGCCTTTGATGAGTCCCGCTTCCTTTAATTCTTTTAAATGCTGGGAAACGGTGCTTTGCGACAGAGGAAGTTCATCTACTATATCGCCACAGATGCAGTTTTGTTTTTTTATCAGCACCTGGAGAATAGCAACACGTGCCGGATGCGCCAGCGCTTTAGCGTAAGCCGCGGTTTTGTTATCCCTGATTGTAAACTCTTCTGTTTTGGTAAGTCCCATTTGAATTCTAATTACATCGCAATATTACGATAAATAAATAATAAAGATACAGTTTTATGAAAATATTTTTTAACTAATTGGTATTCAGCACCTTTTTAGGTGGAAAATGAAGCAATAAGAAAAACGATGTTTTTACTAAGCAGTAAGTTGAATATATAATGGTACTTGCATAAAAAGCGGTACAGCTGGTATCGCTTTTTATTGGGCCGAGCCGTTTGAACTGGCTTGGGGTAGCGTATTTCGACTGTTTTATCCATAATTTTTCAAAAATTATGTTCTCATTCTCGGTGGATATAACCTTATAAACCCCTGTGCAGAAATTGGATTTTTACCATACAAGCCATTTAAACGACTATCGGCATTATAATAAGAACCTTGTGTCCCAATAGCAATTCTACCGGCTTTTGTTTGAAGAAGATCATAACTCAATCCAAGTGTAATTACACTCACATTGAAAATAGCATCATGGTTATAATAACTCTCGTCAAGATTTAATTCTTCAGCAGATTTTTGTACTATTTCATATCGTCCGTATATAGATAGGTGCCTAACAACCAAAGCGGCTTCTAATAAAGCAGCGTGTTCATAATTGTGGCTATTGTTTAAACCCCATAATGCCGTAGCATTAAAAAAGTTGTTGTTAGATAATGGTCTGCTGTAAACTGCTGATGCTGTACTTCTATGTACATTTTCATCAGGGCGGGTAGATTCCGGGCTTTTTATAAAACCTTGTGATATCTGAAAAGACCAATGAGCATTTGGATTAAATGAAAGCCTTCCGCTGTATGAATCAAAATACGGTGTGTCGAAATCGTTGCGGTTTTCATCTGGTTCGCGCCCCTTAAATGTTGAAGCATCCAATTTAAATTTTCCTAATCTTACTCCTCCTGTTAACACTCCGAAAGTTATGTGTGTACCATCATTCCAATGGTGGCTTAATGGGGCATCCGGGCCGTAAAGTGAGGAAACCCTGTGCATAAAGGCTACGGAACCTAAAGCTGGTTCTCCTGGATAGCCTGCATAAATAAAAACATCTGTTTTTTTATTTATTGCATAGGAATAGCTTATGGAAAGCTCTGAAAATAAGTCATGAGGATGTTGTCTGTCCACTAAAGGTTCTCCCTGCCAGCTTTCTCCGGTCTGGAATAAGAGGGGATAGCCATTGCCTCCAAACAGATTATCTAAAGAAATCATGCTGCTAAAGCGAAATAAGCCCTTCGCTCCGACTTTACGCTGTCCCATTGCCATGAACCAGTTTACAGCATCAAACTCTTTGTTACCTCTCGTTCCTTTATTAAATACATCCTGATTGTTATATCTGGCAAAAATATTTCCGTGAAACATATACATCCATTTTTTGCCATGTACCATATAACCATACATAGGTGTAGAATCCGGTAACCAACCTGTTCCTGAACCATTCCTCGACATGGGAAGATTTAAGGAAAACGCATGGCTCATGGGCGGCCTATCCATACTGTCCGGCATTTCCATGTTCATGTGGTTCATATCATGTGCTGCTTCCTTTTTTGTTGTATCAGGCGGCATCGTGTGGTGATGCTGTGCATAGCTGTTCACAGTTATAATCACAGAGAGGACTAATAGTATCTTTTCCATTATGGTAGTTTTAATTCTGTTTTAAAAGTTTGTGGCAAATAGGTAAATCAGCATAAATAAAGACATCAAAATCATTAGTAAATCTTCAATGATAGTAATTGTACTCATGGGTAAATTAAATACATCGCCAAGACAGGCGCATTTAATTTTACGTTTGTTAAGAACGCTTTGAAGCACACCAATAATGCTAATGCTCATTACAATGAGTGTAACAGCGTTTGTTACTATTGGGAAGAACCCGGTTAAATATGCTATCCCTAACCCAAATTCTATGAAAGCGTATAAATAGCCATAAGCCCTCCATCTTTTCGCAATAATGTCATAGGTTGAATAGCTGTCAGCAAACCCTCGTAGATTCAAAAGTTTAAAAAAGGAAAAAGCAAGAAAAAAAACAGCCATAAAGTTGTTCATCCAATGCATTGCGCTGAACTGGTCTGTCAGTGCTTGAACCAGCAGGGTAGTAATGGTGATATAGGCAAAAATCAGAAGAACTGGTTTATACGTTTGAAGCCATGTCCTTTGCTCTTCTTCAAAAATTTGTGGAATATTTTCCTGCTTTTCAGATAGCAGATACTTGGGATAGGGTTTTAAAGCCTGCTGTAAAGTAGATGTATCAATGTGCTTATTCATTGAAATTTCTGCTTCCCCCTTTTGCAGGTCCACTTTTACAGTGTTTACACCCTTAATTTTTTGGAGTGTTTCCTGGATTTGTGCCTGACAGCTACTGCATGTCATTCCTGATATTTTATAAGTATGTGTCATAATTTATTTGTTTGACACAAAATTACTGCCGCAAAATCAGGTGGCTATTATGGAATTTTGTAAAGGATTTGTGAGATTTACAGGTCCTCTATATTTTTGCGCTTATGCTCTTTGTGGGACTTATAAAATGAAGGAGTTAATCCGGTTACTTTTTTAAACTGACTGGATAAATATGCAATACTGCTATACCCTAGTTTATCTGCAATTTCGGAAAGGGATAGTTCATCATAAACCAAAAGTTCCTTTACTCTTTCTATACGAAGGTTAATATAATACTTCTCAATTGTTATTCCCTCCACTTCTGAAAACAGGTTACTTAAATAATTGTAGTCATAACGCAGTTTATCAGAAATAAAGTCAGATAAATTAACTTTAATAGTATTATTATGGCTGTGGACAAGCGTTACAAGATTATTTTTTATTTTTTCTATTATGCGGCTTTTTTTGTCGTCAATCAACTCAAAGCCAAATTGCTTCAAAGCCGCATTTAACCTTTCCATTTGTGATTTTTCGGGCTGATTTCTTGTTTCAATTTCACCCAATTCAATACGAAGTGTTTCAATACCTGCTTTTTCAAATTCCGATTTTACAACCAGTTTGCATCGGCTGCAAACCATGTTTTTTATATAAAGTTTCATTTACAGACTTGAATTTTATGAAGGTAATCAAATTTTCAGTATTCTTTTTTTATCGTGTTTTTGTTGTGTAAACCTATAATTTTAAAGGGTATGAAGCAAAATTAGTGAACAAGCTCATTTAAAATACAGTTTGCGCACCGAATTGTTCACTTTAATTTTGATTTTTAATGTACAATATGGTAGTATAAAAATAACAAAAACCCTTCAAATAGTGGAATTTGAAGGGTTTTCGTTTACTTGTTTTTATGCGGGCAGCAAGGGACAGATTTCGACCTTTTTTGCTGAAGATTTAGAAAAAATTATAGACTTTCTTAAACAAAAGTAAAGGAGTGGCAAATATAGGACACACACTTTTACTTATCCTCAAAGTATAACTTTTCTATATCGGCTTAAATTCAGGTCTTCTTTACCTGCTTTCTCATAAAACCGGTCTATTGCATTACATGCCGGATTTCCGGCATTTCCAAAATAATGAACAAACGTAGCTTTATGCAGCTCATTTAAAGATTTAGCATAAACTTCCTCAAAGAACTCAAGTGTGTTAGAAATATTCCTTCGCACAACACAGGTACAATCATATAATCTTTCTTCCGGCTTTTTCCAGCTATCTTTGTAAAAGAAATATAAATCCTCCAATAACTCAACCTCAAATTCATGGTTTACTTTTTTATCGCCAAGTTCTCGTTTAATTGAAAAGAAAAGAACAGTTCCCTTATCAAAAACCTTGTGGAAACTTGTAATTTTTTTATCTAACTTAATTTCAGCCTCCAATTCTTTAGCACTCTTAATTTTCTGCTTTTTTTTACCAGCAGGTAAAGCCTCAATAAAATCACTTTCTAATGCGACAATGCAAACTTTCGCATTCTCCCTGATACCAATACGATTATTGCTATTAGCTTCATAAAAATGGCCGTTTTTATATATGAGGTTTTTTGATTGCATATTTGAGTTTGAATATAAAAAAAGGGGTTTAACGAACCAAACTATTGTTTTTAGAATATTTGCTGTATATCAATTTTTCAAAAGTCTTTCAAGCTCCTGTTCTACAGTTGGGTCTTTAAGTGATGGTTTAAGAGCAACAGCATTATTATAATAATCTTTCCCGTGTGAATAGTCCTTTGCAGAAAATATATACAATCGAGCCAGAACAATTAAGTTATCACCATTATTGGGATTTAATTCAACAGCTTTCTTTGCGTATTTAAGGGCAAGGGAGTAATTTGTTACAGAAACATTTATCAGAGATAGTGCATACTGACTATTTAATTCAGCGTGATTAGGGTTTAGGCTAATTGCTTCGTCAAAATAGTGGGCTGCTTCTTTATAATTCCCTTCCTGATGGTAAATAGTTCCAAGTCCGTAATTCGCACTGAAATTATCCGGGCGCAACCCATACAATTGCAATAACAGATGTTTCGCTCTGGAGAAATTTCCAAAGTTAAAATAAATTTCGGCCAGGTTTTCCAGGCTGTAGGAATCGTATGGATTTGTTTTAAGTGCTTTTTCAAAATAAGAAACCGATTTTTTTAAGTCAGCATATTTTTTGTCAGCCTTCATGTAAAAATATCCCATATTAGCATTGTTGACATAATCCAGAGTATCTTTTTTCCATCCACGTGTGACAAAATAAAAGGCGCTATCATAATTCATAAGATTAATATAACAGGTAGCGATATGGTTGCATAAAGCCATATCTGAGCTATCAATGCGGTAAGCTTCTGTAAAAGCCTGAACCGCTTTTTTATAGTCATATTTTTTCATAGCAACCAATCCATCTGCATATTTATTCGAGTAAATATTGGGGGTAGTCTGATATTTTTTGCTTTTAGTTAAAAAATATTCTCCTTTATCAGGATTTTTCAAATTGCTCTCTGTGTATATATTGGCCAGTATAAAAAGCGTTCTTGCATTGGTACTATCTTTACTAAGTACGTCAAGCAGAATTTGTTCTGCTTCTTCTGGTTCTCCAAGATTAAAGGCAAGTATTTGAGCTAAATTAACTTTAGCAATAGAATTTGAATCAATAGAAATAGATTTGCGGTACATCTTTTCGGCAGATGGATAATTTTTAAAATACATGCTATTCAGGTCAGCGAGGTATCGCCAGGCTAAACTACTGGTACTATCATATTGGATGGCCTGTTGCAAAAGTTCTTTTGATTTATCGAAAAGGCCAACTTCTTTGCAGGCAAGCAAATCGGCATAATTTAATAGTGTATTGACATCCCCCGGTTTGTCCGCTAATGCCTTTTTATAAAATTCTTCTGCTTTCTTATATTCACCGTAATTTCGTAAAGCATTTGCCATTTTGTTATAACCATAATTCTTATTTACGGTTTGAAGTGAAATAAATTTTTCCATTTCCTTTATGGCTGCGGAATAATTGCCACGAGAAGAATGACAATCCGAAAGCAGGTCGGCTACGTTTGCTTGTTGAAGTGCAGTAGCAGGATGGGTATCATATAATATGGTAAGTGCTTCATTATACTTTCCTTTTCCCATCATAAAATCAGCGAAGGTCAAATCGACAAAACAGGCAACTCCTAATTGTATTCTTGTAGCTGTACTATCGGTTAGGCGCAAAAAGGATTGAATACCCATTTCTTCAGCCACGCGGTTTTGTGTGCGTGTCATAGTAAACTTTACGTTAACCTGCACACTATCAGCGGCAGATAAAGGTTCATACAGTTCTCCAAAAAGAACAATATTTGTTTTTTGTTTTATACCCTCAAGAGCAGCGTCATCAAAGGTGGTTACTGGTTTTGTAAAACCTCTGTCAAATAAAACAGTAACAGGTATGTTATTGGCTTTTATTCTCTGTTGAATGGTGTTTAGCAAGGCATCCTCAAATTTTAATACCATATTTGGATTATCTTGCATAAGCGCTAACGGAAGCATAAGAACACGAAAAGAATCAATGGTTGCAAGTGATTGATTTGTGCTGCTTTCATTTCTGGCGATTGCCGTGCCTTTCCAACTAAAAAAATAGAATAAAACTGAAAATGCAAAAACAGTGATTATTCCAAAGGCAAACAATTTACGCCTATAAGTGGTTTTTGTATTTGACGTTTTAGCTTCATCAGCAATTGAAACGATTGCCGACTCTTCTTTTATTGTTATCGGTTTTTCCTGTTCTTTTTCCTGCTCAAGAGTTTTTAAATGTGATATTGATTGTTTTAATTCTGATGCAAGTTGATTTATTTTGTCGCTTTCTTCCGATTTTATTTTTGAAAGTGACTCCAAACTTTTTTGAAGCTCTTCCTTTTCTTTTTTTATTTTGTCGAGTTCTTTTTGAAGCCGGGAATTTGAAGTTTCAGATTTTTCAAGGTGAGGAATGGGAGTGATTGATATTTTTAACTTTTCTGGAACGGGAGTTTTAATATGTTGGGTAAATATCCAGTCAATTAGAAGCCGTAATGCATTCATAGAAAATTCTGCATGGATTTTTTCTATAGTTGCATCGTGGGCAGCTTCATTGCCGTGAATCTGAATTGTTTCGAGCCAGTTGATTATTTTACGCTCCGCAAGATCATTTAAAACCACTGCCCTAATAAGTTCTTTGTACGATTTTCCTTCAGTTTTCTGTATTGCTGTCTTTTCTGGAAAGCGATAATAAAATAATAGTTTGCATACGGCTTCGCCACTTTTGCGTATATTCAAGACAGAGTCAGCATAATACCCTTTGTTATAGTGTATAATGGCTGTTTCACTCCAATTCACAAGGTCATTAATCTTCGAAGAAAATTTATCATACATCTGTAATATATTTTGAACTTTAATTTCAAAAATAAGGAAATTTAGCCTAAAAGTGCAGATGGTAAGTTATAAGTTCATGATAGTTTGTGATAATATGAAGGAAGCAATAGGGTTTACCTACTTATTTTCTTTATTTTTATTGAATGAAAAAAGCAAAAGAAAAAACGAGCGACAACCAATCTATAAAGGAAAATAGTATCAAAGACTTACTTAATAATCTATTACAATTAGAAAGCGGTACTCTTTTGCCTGTTCAACAAGTCATACTAAAAGAAGTCCTCATAAATGACAAAACTTTTGATGAACTTGCAGATTCTTTAAAATTAACTCCGTATATACAAAAGCAAATACTGAGTACAGGGGTTCTTCGCTTGAACCAGCTGATTAAAGAGTTAGGTAAAAGCCTTGATGCATACTATCGCGTTTCAGAAGAACTAAAAAAGACGAAGGGATTACTTCAGGAAACTGGAAATAAACCGCAACCGCAAGTTATGCTTTCTGCAAAGCAAAAGCACGCTCTTTCTTTGCATATTACTAAAGCCGGGTTTTCTAAACGATTTATTACAGTTTGTGAATATGCCGGTATTTTCAAAGTTTCCCAACTTGTAAAATACTCAGGTCTGGATTTTCTTCGTCTTCGGGGTTGTGGAAGAAAATCTATCCGTGAAGTCGAAGATTTTTTTGAGCGGAATGACCTTATTTGGAAAATGGAGTTGTAATTTAACGCTTACGATAAAACCAAAAACGTTTTGGGTATAAGTAATTTTAGCATTGCCTATATATACTGCAATTGAAAAGATTAATGTAGTAAAGTAAAGTTTGAACATTCTATTGCTTTAATTTTTCGGTGAATCTACAATGTTATAATGGCTAAAATGCTTTAAATTCTTTGAAGCAAACCTTTTGTTAGTCAGAGAGATACATATTACTACAAATTCTAAATTTCTTCCAAATTGAGTCCTAAATTAGCCAGATGAAAATCCTGATTGTCGAAGACGAAAAAGAACTTGTTAAGGATATTACGGAATATCTGTCAGGGGAAAATTACTTGTGTGAAGCTGCGTTTTCCTATAAACAGGCCGCAGAAAAAATAGCACTGTATAATTACGATTGTGTTCTTTTAGATTTAATGCTTCCGGGTGGTGATGGGCTGCAACTGCTGCAATTGTTAAAGCAGAATAACAGGAATAGCGGAGTAATTATTATTTCCGCCAAAAACGCAACCGAAGACAAAGTAAAAGGCTTACAAATCGGTGCTGACGACTATCTTGCCAAACCCTTTCACCATTCGGAGCTTGCAGCGCGGATATACTCTGTTATTCGCAGAAAACAGTTTGACAACTCAAACTTTATTAAGCACAATGAAATAGCCGTTGATTTGCTTGCCAAAACAGTGAAGGTAAAAAAGCAGGAAATAAACCTTACAAAAAAGGAATTTGATTTGCTTTTGTTCTTTATCGGAAATAAAAACAAAGTTATTTCTAAAAGTGCATTAGCAGAGCATCTTTCAGGAGATATTGCAGATATGTTCGATAGCCACGACTTCGTTTATGCACATGTTAAAAATTTAAAGAAGAAGCTGACAGACGCAGGATACGACAATTATTTAAAAACAGTTTACGGAACTGGTTATAAGTGGGAAATATGAGCAAGTTGTTAAATAAACCGTTTAAAGCATTCACTATCTATGCACTTGTTGTTTTGGTATGTAGTGTGCCCGTTTATTACATGGTTGTTGATTCTATTTGGCTGGAAGAGTTGGACGAACACAATCTTATAATCAAAGAACGAATTGAAAACCGGTTTAATACTATTGAAATCAATGAAGCCGAACTGGAAAACATCCTTAAAATATGGAATTTATTACAACCTGGAACGCAAATCATTGCTTCAAATTTGCCGGAAGTAAAGGCTGATAGTATTTATACAACAAGAAGAACAAATGCGTATTCCTCTGTAAATGAAATTGACCGTTTTAGAGGGCTTTCATCATGTATCTACATTAATAAAAAGCCATATCATTTAACTATTGAAACAAACGTAGAAGAAGCAGACGAAACGTTTTTGGCAATCACATTGGTTACTTTTTTATTCTTTAGCTTGCTTGTTGCTGGTTTTATAGTGCTGAACCGTAGAATTGCGAAAAAAATATGGCAACCCTTCCGAAATACCCTTAACAAGGTTAAATCCTTTAACCTCCTTACTGATAAAAATATTGAATTTGAAAAATCGGGAATTGAAGAATTTGAGGAATTGAACACTGAATTAAGTAAGCTAATAGAACGAAATATCTTAATTTTTAACCAGCAAAAGGCTTTTATTGAGAATGCTTCGCACGAATTACAAACACCTTTAGCCATTTTGAAATCTAAAGTTGAAATGTTGCTTCAAAACAAAGACCTTACAGAGAAGCAATCCGAACTTATTAACTCAATAAATACTCCTCTTTCAAGGGTTACACGTATTAATAAAAATCTGCTATTACTTGCAAAAATTGAAAATAACCAGTTTGCGGAAGGAGAACATATAGATTTGACAACGATTTTGAATGAAAATTTAGAATTACTTGCTGACTATATTGAGGCCAAAGGGATTACAATTGAGAAAAAAATTAGTAATCCCATAAGAGTCTTCTCAAATAAAACCTTACTGGAAATCTTGCTAAACAACCTGCTGATAAATGCGATTACGCACAACAGCGTGAACGGTAAAATACATATTGATTGTGTTGAAAAGAGATTAACAGTTTCCAATACCGGAAATAGTGAGTTGAGCAGTAACACATTATTCAAACGCTTTTCTATTTCTTCTTCTGAAACAACCAATAGCGGGCTTGGTCTTTCAATAGCAAAGGAAATTTGTGCCCGTTATAATTGGCAAATTAACTATACATTCCAAAATAATCTGCATTCTTTTTCTATTTGGTTCTGAAATTCAAAATTCCTTCTAAATCGGTTCACATCTTTGTTGCATTAATTATTTACTAAAAAAAGAAAGCAATGAAAAAACTAACAGTAATGTTTGTAGCAATGGTAATTGTATCATTTGGCTACGCTCAAAAAATTGCAGAGAAAGAAGTACCGGCAGCAGTTAAATCCGCTTTTCAAAAACAGTTCCCCAATGTTACAGATGTGGACTGGGAGAAAGAAAAGGGGAATTATGAAGTTGAATTTGAAATCAAAGAAACTGAATATTCGGTTTTACTTGATGCCTCGGGAACTATCATTGAAACAGAGATGGAAATAAACGTTGATGCACTTCCTTCAAATGTAAGGGACTATATTTCTAAAAACCATGCCGGTCAAAAAATAAAGGAAGCGGCTAAAATCAGTGATACAAAAGGAACAATAACCTATGAAGCGGAAATTAAAGGCAAAGACCTGATTTTTGACAGTAATGGGAATTTTGTTAAAGAAGTAAGTAATAAAGATTAAGATAATGAGAAGGAAAGTCGTTTGTAGTTTGATTCTTTTTTTCTTGATGTTTTCCTGCACGTATGCACAGGTTAATTCTGTTACTGTTTCAGGAATAATAAAAGACAAAGCGGCTAAAACCGCTTTGCCATACGTTAGTGTTGTTGTAAAGACTGCAACAGATAGTAGTTTTGTAACAGGAACGGTTAGTAACGAAGAAGGTTTGTTTACGCTTGCAAAAATTAAACCCGGTAATTATTTTTTTGAAATTTCTTTTATAGGCTATGTTACCAAAGGGCAACCGCTTTTTGTTGGCAGCCTTTCCGAATTTTTAGACGTAACAACTATTGAATTGGAAGAAAGTGTTGAAACGTTAGGAGAAGTAACTGTAACTGCAAAGCAGGATAATGTTAGCAGCAAAATGGACAAAAAAACGTATTCCCTTGAGGACAATATCAGTCAGGGAGGCGGTTCTGTTATGCAAACCATGCAAAATTTACCGGGAGTAACAGAACAGGACGGAAAAATACAATTGCGTGGCAACGATAAAATAACCGTTTTAATTGACGGCAAACAAACTGCTCTTACAGGATTTGGCAATCAGTCCGGCTTGGATAATATACCCGCATCTGCCATTGAGAAAATTGAAATTATAAACAATCCTTCGTCAAAGTACGATGCCAATGGAAATGCAGGTATTATCAATATTATTTATAAAAAGAACAAGGACGAAGGTTTTAACGGAAAGGTTGGTTTTACTACGGGTCTTGGCTCACTGTGGGTAAGAAAAGATAACCTGCCCACTATAAGACCGCAGTATCAGTTTACACCTAAAATAAACCCTTCACTTTCCCTTAATTACAGAAAGAAAAAAATCAACGCATTCTTTCAGGTAGATAATTTATATACACAAACGCTGAATAAAAACGAGTTTATTACCCGTACCTATAATGACGGAACAATTATCCGGCAACAAACCAAAAGAAACAGGAATACGAATTTCCTCACTTCAAAAGCCGGAATTGACTGGTACTGGAATGAACACAATACCCTTACTGTTTCGGGAATGTTCGGAAGTGAAAAGATAATTGACAATGGCGACCAGCCATTCTTTAATTCGGATATGTCAAAGCGATTACGGCTTTGGCAGTTTTTAGAAGATGAACTAAAAACAACTGTAATGGCAACGGCATCGTACCAGCATAAATTCAAACAGGCAGGACATTTATTAAACATCGGTTTTAATTATACATTCCACAGGGAGGATGAAAAGTACTTTTTCGACAATATTTTACCCAGCTATACAGGAAAAGATGCTTTCAAATTGATTTCGGATGAACACGTTGCAGATTTTACGGTTGATTATATAAAACCTTTAAAATACGGGCGTATGGAAACAGGGTTGAAATTCCGCAAGAGAGATATTCCAACCAATATGTTATTTATTCCTGGTCTTAATTCCCCATTAGATACCAATGCGGGTGGGTGGGCAACTTACAAAGAAATTATCCCGGCTGTATACGGCAATTATATTTTCGAGAATGAAAAATATGAAGCAGAATTGGGCTTACGTATTGAATATGTTGGGTTGCAGTACAATGTTAACCCCAATCATAATACCTATAAAAGTGACGGTTATAATTATACACAGCCCTTTCCTAATCTCCGCTTAGCATACAAACTAAATGACAGAAATAAACTATCTCTTTTCTATAACCGTAGGGTTGACAGACCAAATGAAGTAGATATTCGTATTTTTCCGAAATATGACGATGCTGAAATTATCAAAGTGGGAAATCCTGCCTTGCACCCACAATTTACCAATTCATTTGAGTTGGGTTATAAGACAAGCTGGAAATCCGGTTATTTTTATTCCGCAGCGTACCACCGTATTTCAGATGGAACAATTACACGGATTGCCAGCACTGTTCCGGGCAGTAACCTGATTTATTCCATACTTCAAAATGTGAATAAAAGCTATACTACCGGATTTGAAGTTGTGTTTAGTCTGGAAGCTACAAAATGGTATTCATTTAATTTAAACCTTAATGGCTACCAAAACCGGATTGAAGCCTTTACTGTTGAAAATAAATATCCGGTTCTGCATACTTTCTCTTCGGAAAAGCAAGAGATATTTTCCGGCAACATTAAATTGAACAATACATTTCACCTGCCTCATAATTTCAATGCTCAATTGACCGCAATCTATTTAGCTCCTGATATTATTCCGCAAGGCAAAGTAGGTTCCCGTTTTTCATTGGATTTTGGAATTAAAAAGACAGTTCAAAAAGGCAAGGGCGAATTATTTGTTAACGCAACTGATATATTAAATACCATGATAACTAAAAAGGAAATTCAGGGAAATAGTTTTAACTATATAAGCACCGATTATTACGAAACACAGGTAATACGGCTGGGGTATAATTATAAATTTTAAACTATATGATGGATTAGTTTTTAGACGTTATTATCATCCCTCAAATATCCTCATTTCCCCGCCCTGATTAAACCTGCCATTTTGTACTGCCAATCCTTTTTCTGGTACTTCAATAACCACATCCACATCATGCTGAAACTCATTTGCCCCTCTAAAGCTACCATCCTTTGTTGTCTGAAAAATATAAATAAATGATTTTCCTTGATTAGCACGTTTGAGTGCTTCTAAATCCTGAACAGATAAACCCAGTTTATTTACACTATCAAAAAAGATAAAATCATACGGACTTAAACCTTCTGGTATTTCTTCTGCCACAAACAGGTTCGGATGTGCTACATCTTTTGCTTTCAGTTTTTCCTGCAAGGTCATGTCCAGTCCTTCCTCTTTAGCAATATAAAGCACTTTTCCATGATTACGAGCCAAATAACCGGCAAAATCAACACACAGGTAAGATTTCCCCATTTTAGGCTTACCATATACCATTGCAGTAAACCCTCTTGCTGGGTCGCCAATCAGCTTGAGATATTTACCGGTAAAACCCAGTGTACGAAATTGCATGTTTTTAAAGACCATGCTGCTCATAACACCGGTTGGCTTAGGCAATACTTCTTCGGCAGTAGAAACGCCCTCTAAACCGTTTAATTCGCTTTCCGGTTCATCTCCGTTTACAGTTTCACAACCACAACCTGCCAATATTCCGTTTAATCCATTCAGTTCAGTTTCCTGGATACTCAATACTTTTTGTGATTTGTTCTTTACATAACTGTTCAGGTTTGCAAACATAGCATCCAATATTTTGGCATACTTATCTGTTTTACTAACTTTCTTCAAATGAACGGCACGTGTCATAGCTTCCATTAATACTTTGGCTTTCTCTTTAACATCGTATTTACCGTTCAGAGTAATATACCGTTTGATTAACATGACAGACGGCATTACTTTTTGTTCAGCAATCAGGGCTTTAAACTCTGATATTGTTTTATCGCTGATTTCTGCTACAACAGTTCTACCCATACTGTTATACGTTTTAATCAACTTTTCCTGGATATACTCCATTTGCTTTGCATAGGGCGAAGATTTGCGAACTTTCTTTTCAATAATTGCACGATGCAGTGCATTGATAAAGCGCAGTAAGTCTTCTTTGGTCTTTTTCTTACCGTTTAGGCTTAAATAACGTCTTATAAAGCGGATTTCTTCTGGGATGCGCTCCACAAATTCAAAATCGTTTTCCGGTTCCTGCGCTTTCTGTTTAGTTTTTTGCGTAGAAACATGCTCTTTTCGTACTGCCGGTTTTGCCTTGTGTTCTGTTTCACTTGCTGGTGCTTTTGGCACAACAGGCGGCACAACAGGCGTGTGTTTTCCAACAAACTCATTCAGCTTACTGATAGTTGTATCAATCACAGCTTTGATTTGTTTGTTCTCATAAGCATTCCAGTTAGTCCCATTTTCAGTAGCCTTCAATACCCATTCGTGTGCCTTCTTTAGATTGTCCGGTAATTGCGATAGATTTATTGTTTTGGTTTTCTCTATGTAATTGGTGGTAGTTATCATGGTTAAGTGTTTTAAAAGTTTATGCTGCTAATTCCAATGCTAAAGCAATGGCTTCGGATTCCAGTTCCAGGATGCGGATGCGTTCCAGCTCTGTATCATCTTCTGCTGGCGGCAATTCAATTTTCCTGCGGGTAGATATTCGTTCCTTATTGCTTTTTACCAGTGATAGCATGGAAGGAGCAACCGACACACTTACACCAAACTTATTTTGAAGTATGCTTGCAAAGGCTTCTATGTTCTGTTTTGGTAAATACGCCTGCATCTTATCAGCCGTTTTTTCAAACATGCCTTTTTCCAATAATTGTAATAGGTCTTTGTCAAGGTAAATATCTCCTGCTTTGGAACGGGCAGCAGGAACAATTACTCGGTAATAGTCTGCTGTATTGAAAAATGCAATTCCGTTAGAAGCATATAATGCTGACCCACCGGTCATGGACTTTAAGAGTGGCAATGCTTTAATGATAGGCACTGTTACCCGTTGCTGACTGGTTTCTTTTGGCTGCCATTCTTCCGGTAATAAAATGCCTTTTTTTGTCTCCCCGTCTATTGTAGTGTAACTCACCAACTTACCGCTGTTTTCTGTTCCAAATGCCTGCAACAGATTTCCGGTAATGATATAGCGTATGCCCCTGTCTTTGGTCTTCTGGCTGATTTCTGTATCCCATTCGTTCAGCAATGCTTCTGTGCCGGGTTGTGCAATCTGATGGCTGGCAGCTACTATTCTGGAAATACCATCATTAAAACTGGCTGGCATAGCAATGTACTTATTGCTGTTGGCAATGGCCAGCCGGACTTTGATTGCACTTGGAGCATACGGATTTTTCTTCTTCTTATCAATCATAATCCCTAAACTGACCGCCAGTACATTTTCCTGCCCATTGTCATAGCTGACTACCGGGTAAGCCAGCTTGCGGCCTATAGTAAAAAAGTTTAGAATGCGTTGTAAATATTCCTGTTTGTTTTTACTGGATTTAGCTGATTGTTCAAGCGCTAAACGCCTTGCTTCATTCAATTCTTTTTCCCTTTGTTCGATGGCTATCCGATAGGCTCCTTCACCCTGCTTTTCCAATACCTTTTGTATTTTCTTTTCGTTCGGTACTTCTTTAATTAACTCATCGTATTTTTCTTGAATGGCTGTCATCTCTTCCTGCTGGCGGATTTCCATTGTTTCGATAAAGTCATCCAGTAATAGCTTTTTATGTTCTTCAGGATATTTGCCAGCTAATGCTTCATTTTGCAGGTTGGAAAGCTCCGCTTTACTAAAAGGCTTCTTTAAAATATTCGCACGCACTTTTTCCAAAATACTATCTTCACCAAAAGCACTTTCACCACCTTTACCCATTTTGATAATACTGGTTTCAATGGTTTCTGTTTGCAGGTTGAGTGCTTCTACTTCCAAATCATATTCCCCGATTTGTCTGAGATATTCCACATAATCGTTATAGCGTTCGGTAATTTCCAAATAAAACTCGGCTTGCATTTGCGTAGATAATACAGCTACACGTCCTGACACACGGTGCGCTGCATCTTCTGTCTGGTCTTCGGTGCTGCTTTTTAAACGCAATGGGTCATTCAGTAGCTCATTCACATTTATATTTTCCAACAGGTATTCTTTGACTACCTTGTCTCCATACTTGTTCAGAAAGTCCGGCACGTCTAATATTTTTGTGCTTTGTTTTTGATTGGAAGTGGTATTGGCATCTAAAGATTTTAATTTCTTTTGCAACATCATCATCAGCCGCTTTTCTGCCGGTATTGCAGAAATAACATAATCGTAAATTGGTTTTAAAATCTGACCGGTACGGTTGATACGTCCACGCTTCTGAACTTCTGTATTAATATCCAGTTCTGCCTGCAATACAATCATTACCCGCTGCCTTACCTGTTGGGCTGGCACTTTGGGAGTAACAATGGCATGTGCGGATGCTCCGGTGCTGCCGGACTGGTTAATCATCAGCACATCCATTTCATTATTGTTGAACAAACGAAAAGCATCATTGGTATTGATACGCTTTCGGGAAGTAACCAAACCTTTATTGCCCTGTGCATTGGGCTGAACGGCAAACTTCCTTCCGGTTACCTCTGCAACCCTGTAACCTGCTCTTTCCAGCTTCTGTATTATCATATCTATTGGGCTGATAGTAATACCGGTGCTCACTGTGTTAATTTCATCCAGTATGCGGTTATACTCTTTACGTGCGTCCTCGTCCAACTCCGACAGCTCAAATTTCTTATAAATGGAAGCTCCGTTTACATCTTTCTCTGTGTATCGCATCACACCTTCCAGTCCTTTCTTTAACACTTCCGAAAAATCAGTATTGATTAAATCCCCGTCACTCACCGCCAGCCCTTGTTCGTTTTCCATTTGTTCGATGAAACTACCCATTGTGGAAGCAAAGGCTATCACCGGTTTTTTACCCTCTTTCAATCGTTCTATTGTACGTTCCGCCACTGCATCAGCTTTGATACTGAACAGCATCTGATTAATCACATTAAACACTTTGGAGAAGTAAGGAAGATTATCTACTCCTGCCTGTGAAGTTCCTTCACGCAATTCGATTTCTTTACCTTCGGCAACAGCGATTTTATCCAGTTCGCTTACTTGTTTGTCAATGTAATTCTTCTGGAAGGCAATAATGTCCCGCAAGATACTGGTAATACTATCTGCGGTTTTTCTGTGCTGTGCCTCATACGTTTCAAGAGAAATATAGTTGACTTCTACTCCTTCAAAGCTCCTTTCCCTGCGTACCATTTGTCCTTCGGCTACCAATTGGCTGGATAATACTTCCTGTAAAGCAACGCCTCCTTTCTGTATGGCTTCTACCAGTTCATCCTTTGTCAGGTTTGCTTCGCTGATAGCTGTTTTCATGGCATATATCGGCATATTATCAGGTCTTTTGGCAAAAGTGGCGGATAAGAAAACTACCCCTTTTGTATCGCTTACCACACGTTGCATAAACTCTCCTGTATTGCTGGAACCACTGGAATTATGCGCTTCGTCCATTATCAGCAGGTTGTCTTTGGCAATGCTCATCAAAAAGTTTGGCTTCTCCGGTTTTTTCTCCGGTGAGTTAAACTGTGAGTAAGTTCCTACTACAAAATCATAGTTAGCAGGTATAGTCCTGCTCTCAAAAATGCTGGCTTGCTCCGAAGGAGCGAGTGCCTGATGTATCACATTACCGTCTTCGTCTTTAATATCAGTTTTTGTTTCCCTTCCATTGACGATAAAAGGCTTAAAGCTGGCAGAGCCAATGGCTGAAAGGTCGCGGTAGATGTCAGAAAATAAGTTGGCCTTTTCAGTAATAAATACCGGTTTTAAACCCTGTTTTACCCCGTATCGTATCATAGCGGCTGCAATTCGTCCTTTACCAATACCGGTCTGGTCACCGATAATCATACCCTGCCCCCTGGCTTCAATATTATAGATAGCCATTGCCACTGCATCAATCTGTTCTGCGGACAATGCCTGACAAAGCGAATAATGTGTGGCATATCCCAAACGGTGACGTACAAAGTTGTCCATGCTGCCGCCTATTTCTGATTTGATACGAGCTAATGCGGACTGGATTTCAAAACTCATCGAATCCGGTACTTGCGTATTCAGCACTACACAGCTTTGTGAAGCAGGTATATAAGGAGAGCCGAGGTCAATGTCTCCAAAAAGTGCTTTTATCAGCAATGCCTCCTTTGCCAATGCGTGTATGTCCATGTTTTCTGTTGTTATTGGTTGTGCTTCATCTACCGATTGTATTATACGGTCATATAATTCCCTGAAGGAGCGAATAACAGTATCAGTTGCTTGGTTTTTAATAGGCGCGACTCCTTCCGGTTTTTGTTTCCTTCCATCAACTAAAATTAGTCGCACCGGAAAGCCAGTACCCTGCCGGGTGTACAGCCGATGCCCGTCAATTTGTATTACATCTGCCACATTATAATGGCGATACAGATAGTTAAAGAAAATACGGTTTTTGCCTTTTTCTATTCTTCCTAAGTTATCCCAACGTGTATGTCCGCCAATAATAATGGCTGCCTTTCCGTTGCTCGCCATTGTGTCTAATGCACGCAGAGCCATCAGGTGGTCAAGCACTTTAATCGGAAAGGTATTGTAGTCAACCGGCTTTTCTAAAATGCCGAAAGGGGGATTGGTCAAAACAGCTGCAAATGAGCCTTGTAAATCAACATAAGCAAAAGGCTGAGTTGCATCCCTGTTAAACACATTGGCAAAACCCTGTGTCTGCAAATTCCGATTACGGGTATAGTCTATTTCATTCACATATACCCGTTCCGGTCTGGCGGCAATGGTCAACAATCCGTTGCCCGCACTTGGCTCAAAGGCATAACCGCCTGTTTGATGCAAATAGGGTAAGCCGCAAAATACACCCATCAGATAAGCGATAGGTGCAGGTGTAGAGTATTGCTGTAATAAAATACTTTGACTGGTACGATGAGAGAGTATCATTTGGTTGTTGTATAAAGCAACAATCAAATCAAATTTTTCTGCTACCGTTTTATTTGAGTGTGCAAATTCCCTTGCGATATTGACAATAGCCAGCTCAGTCAGTTCCTTAATTTCTGTTTTGTCTGCAATTTTTAAGGAATGCGCTAATGCTTCAATACTACGCTTGTTGTGCTTATATCCTATCCGTAAATCTTTTTCGATAAACGTTGCAAATTCCTTGTGATTGTCAGCTAATCCTTTTCTGTCATTAATTCCCAATAAGCCTTCGTCTGCAAAAGAATAATGGCTATCCTTTGTTATGACAATATGGTCAAGCACCTCAATTTCCATGAGCCTTGCAGCTTCTTTTATTTTTTTTGTTATTCCTAAATCCGCATTGCTGGGTTTGGCAGTTCCGCTTGGATGATTATGAGCCAGGATAATTCCTACGGCTGCACATTTTAAGCCTACGGACAGGATTAATCTTACATCTGCAATGGTAGAACTAATGCCGCCCTTTGTATGCCTATAATAACCAATAATAATATTGCCATGATTTAAGTATAAAACAACAAAATGCTCCTGTAACTGAACATCTCCACGCTGGAAGGTCTTGCGTATAAAATTGGCAACATCCATAGAGCTGCTCACCTTACCGAAAAATTTTTTTCGTGTAGACCGGTTATAACGGATTTTGATTTCAGGAATGTCCAGTGCAGGAATATTGCCCAAAACAATTTCGGAAGGAAATGTATAACGTTTTCGTTTCATCGGTTTTAAAGGAATAATACAAGGGCAGCACCGGAATCCCGGTACTGCCTGTTGTATTTGTTTAGAAGAAGGTTTTGAGATAATCGCGAAGTAACCGCATTAGCTTTACCAGGTTATGCATAAACAAGAGCAGTCCTGTTATCCCAGATATTATCAAAATCCTTGTTTCCATCTGCCCATTGGTAAGTGCATACATCGTCTGTATAGCTAATTTTTTGAATTGCCCAAACCGGTTCTTCCATTTTGGCTCCGGGGTTTGCATAGCCTTTGTAAATAATGTTGGGATTGCTTTCATCAACCAATGCGGGTTCAAAGAACACTTTGTTGTCCAATGAGCTTACTGAATTACGAATAGTGCTTAACGTCTCGTTCATCTGGTTGAGTTTGGTAATTTCCTCGTTTTGAGTCTGGTGTTCCATTCCCTGAGTGATTACCGTTAGCATATCATTGATAGCATCTTTCAACGCTTCGGGACTGGCCGTTGTTGGTTGCAGCACATCTGCGTAAGGAATAAAGACATTGTACAATGCTCCTTTGCCTATATCAATTTTGACCGTGTTGTTTTTGACCACAACAATTTCCCTGATGTGGCTTTTCATAATGTTGCGTTCCTGCGCACCATTCTTTATTTTCAGGCTTGCGCCATTGTTGATGATTTCTATTGGCATTGTTTTTACTTTTTTTGTTTGTACTTCTTTTTCCTGCTGCGGATAAGGAACTCGCCCGCCCATGCCCCGAGAAAGCCTCCTATCATTACATAGGGAACGACATCTTTACCTTGCCTTTTGGCATAGTGGTAGCTTACTAAGGAGGTTGCCAGGGTGAGGACGGAAACGAGTGCTTTTTCTTTCATCAGTTGTTATCCATTTCTATTTTACAACAGGTCTTGCTATGCCTATGGCAAAACGCTTAACTGCTATTTTTTTCTTGATTTTGTACTTCTGCAACATGAAAACAGTATGAATCCTGTTAGTCATGTATCTTATCTTCAGCACTTTTTCCTTGCGCACGTTCTTTCTGATGTAAACGGTTCGTTTGTAGAAAATGAGCGTACTGTCTCTTTTAGCTGCCAGTTGTTGCAGGTACTGGATTTTTGCATTGCAGCTTTTTTCCTGTGCTGCCCGCAATGTCAGACAGTCGGTAAGCGCTATCCCAAGCTTATTGGCATATTTGCGGCTACGCAGGGCTTTTGCTTTGGCAGCTTTCAGTTCCTTTAGCAAAACTGTGATGCTGTCGTTTTTAGCAGCAAGGATGCGTTGCGTTTCGCAAAGGCTTCTTGTCAGGCTTTCTTTCTGAAAAGCCAGCACCGCTATTTGCTTTTCGTACATGGCCTGTTGTACCGCTTTTGCTTTGCGCAGGTAACCGATTGAGGTTTCATGCTGTTTTTCCATACAGCGGATCTTAACCGTTTCTTTCACGGTAGTGCATGTGCTGATGAGCAGTACGCACAGCACCAGGGTAATGAGGATTCCGAATTTGCTTCTTACTGATTGCATTTGTTTTTGGGTTTTAGGATTTGTATTGTTTTTTTTAACACTATCACCGAAGTGTCGACCGGCTTTCAGTTCTCTTCCTGAAAGTAGAAGTGCGCACCAATACCACACAGTGTAAAAAAGCCGAAGGTGTATGCCATTCTTCGCAAGGTCTGCCTGCGCCAGGAGCGGAAATCTATCAGCGTATAGGTAAACTGGTTTCCGTATAAGCTGCGATGTGTCTCACACAACTGCATGAACCGCTGAAAGTCGCTGGCATTTTCAAAGACCTGGCATCCTGCTGAATTCTTATCTACATGAATGGTCTTTCCTGTTTTGTTGGCTCTGTGTACATTGATACCGAAGTAGCCCTTTACTTTTTTCCCATTGTAAAAATCCAGCATGGCATTTCTGTCATAGTCCCGCACGATGTTAACCGGCTTTACCTGTACCAAGGCATTGTATTCTCCGCGATGTAATCCTATCGCATAAGCGTTTTTATATTGTCCTTCTGCCAGTATTGCCGTTCCCTGCGGCTGCATGGGGTTCATCAGCCAGAATGTTCCGGGGTCTGTTGTAATCCGGAACACATGGTATTCCCAATGCAGGGGTTTGGTCGCATAGAATACATGCAGCTCGTCATCAAAGCGGTTCGGGTGTATGCTCCTGTTCCTCAAGCCCACAATGTTCAGCTCGTAAGGGCGGGAAAAGAGTTGATACCGCTTGTAGTTTAATAATGCTTTGATGCGTTGCAACATGACTCTTTAAGCTGCTGATTGAAAATCAGGTTCATAATTGGCTAACCATGTTTTAACATCGAAGCCGGGACTGTTTTCTGTCTTTCCTGTGTGTTCATCGTAACCGATAGCACGGGCTGCACTGTATGTATCACTCAGCTTTACAATCAGGTCAAACATGGAATCTTCCTGCGCACGGGTGCGTGTATCTTTCGGTTTTCCATTTTTATCTATTCCCCCGATATAGGCAATGTGAATACAGTTGTCCTCAGCATTTTTCTTTTCGTCAGATAACTTTTTTACATCGCCATTGGCTTTGATAACATAGTGGCAGGGAGATAGTTCTCCCCATTCTTGTTTGAGCTGCTCTATGCTTGTTGCAGGCTGTGTTCCCGTACTTCGGATAACGATATGGGCGATATTTTTGATAATTTTCATGATTTGCTTTTGTTGTATTGTTTTGTTTTACTTGTGGTAGCGCACGTGCTGGCTTTCTACCAGGAATAATTGTTTGTCATTTTCAAAGAGCGAATAGCTGCCGCGTTTCGTGATTTCTCTTCCGAGTACCATGTTTGCCGGAACCGGAACGGATGTTTTGGGGTCTTTCCATACTTTGCTGGCTGTTTTGGTGATGAGCATCCTGCTGGTGTCAAATCCGCTCAGTGACCATTTGCTGCCATCGTATTTCAGACCCATGTTGGAAAAAGCCAGTCGTATGCTTTGTTTCTGCTGTTCATTGGTAAAGCTGTTCAGCATTCCGTTCACCAGCGTTTGCCTTACACCTCCGATGCGGTAGTTCATGAAAGCATCACTAACCGTTTTATAATCGCTGGTATTGCGCAACGTTTTAAGCAATGCAAGGGCTTTGTTAAAGTCTTTGCTGCTCGCTGCTGCATAGAGCTGTGATGCTGTCGTGGCATAATTAGGACTGCTCCCCTTTACCAGTACATTGTAAGTGCTTTCATCTATACTTTCCGGCAATCCTGATTTTTTCAGCGCATTGATGGTTTCTGTTCCGAAATCTCCATCGGCTCCGTATTTGGGAAGTATGCTTTTTCCATACTTCGTAATAAGTGCTTGTTGCAATGCTTTAACATTGGCTCCCTTACTGCCTTTTTGCAAAGGGAAATCATCATTGGAGCTGGACGCATTCGTTTTTGGTTTTGGTATCACCGGTCTGTCTTCATAAAAATCAGGAACATCGTTTTCTGCATCGGCCTGGTTGCGATGATTTTTCCAGTACTGCCAGCCGAAATAAGTCAAGGCTCCTGTTGCTGCTACTCCCAAACCGATGAACAGCCACTTTTTCCGGCTACCCTTTTTAAGGTCTTGTTTGCCTTCGTTTATTTTTTGCTTTTTCATTTCTTTTAGGTTTTTGGTTTTGCAAGTATTATTTTCATGTAGTCTGTATATTCCCAGAGTTCCAACTCCGCTTTTAATGCTTCTATCAGGTTTTCGCTGTAAAGCTGGTAGTAAGCCTTTCCAACATTGATAAAGGCAGTTTGCGTTGGTATTTCTGTAAACACTGCCTTGATAGCGTCTTCATCCGTTCCGGGAATAAAAGCGTAACTTTTGTCGAAGGCTGCTTTTAAACGTTTTGCCCAGGCTGCATGCTGATTTGCTGTTAATGCCTGTCCTGCTTTCTGTGGCTTGGCTTCCATTATTTGCAGCATCTCGTTGTACTCACTGGCTTGCAGTTCATCGCTCATGTCCTTGTACATATTGGAACCGTATTCCCGCTGATATGCCTTGTACACCTTGTTCAGCTCGTCTTTGGTTTTAATCTGCATCAGTGTATTGCGCAAGCCCTGTGTGTCTGTTCCGAAATACCCATCGTTTTCAAAAGCCATTTTTATCTGCTTGGCAAACGTTTCAGGAGAACCGTCTTCAAAGCTTTTCGCATGTGCCCTGTTGGAGATGGTTTTGTCTATCAGTTTCTTTCCCAATACAATTACTCCTGTAATTCCGGCAGCAGCCAGCAGGGAGTACACTACCTTTTCTTTCAGGCTCATTTCTTCCCGCTCGCCTGAATTATATAGAATTGGTTTTTGCATTGAGTTTTTTAAAATGATAAGTAATTCAGATTATACTCCCAGGGCTTTGCGCGCAATGGCCATTTTCACCGGGTCGTTTTTGACGATGTGTGCCAGTTGCTCCAATTCTTTGGCAGAGAGTTTTGAAGCCAGTACTGTTACCGCACGCATTTTGGTTTCTGCTTCCTGTTCATTTGCGGCTGCGATGTGCAGCTCATAGCTGTATTTGCTCATTTTTTTATTCGTTTATTGGTTTATTCCTTCGTTGGTTTACCGGTAAGCACTACTGTTCCTCTTCGTTTTGCTGCACCAGCTCCAGCACGGGTTGTAACTGTGATTTATCTTTGCTGAAGGCATCCAGGATTTCTATAATCTGGCCGATTTCATGTTCATCAAAGTGTTTTTGCAGCTCTTTGAACAGGTTGACAAATTCCTTTTCCTGCTCATTCCATGCAGGCTCCGCAACTTTTTCTTTCTTTTTAAAAGATACGTCTGCATTTTCCTGAACGGGTGCAGGACGGCTGTTGTCCTTTTCAATCAATCCTGCCAATCCTGATACTGCCGGAATTTGTGCAATGATGTGGGTATTGCGCCTTACCAATCCTTCCAGTGCAACAGACAGCACTTCGCCCCAATGAACCCCGCCAATTTTGTTAGCGTTTTCTTTTGCTGCTTCCACAGCGGCAGCCAGCGTATCGGCATACTCTTCTGCTTCTGTAAGCTCTTTTCGCAGCTCTGCATTTTCTTTTTTCAGGGCAAGTATTTCCATTGCTTCTGTGGTTTTGCGCTGGTGCGCTTCTCTCCACTCGCTCGCGCTGTTACGGGAAAAGGTTTTTACAGGCATACCGCTTAATCCGAGGTTGGTCGCTTCTTCACGGTTACGGGCTTTCATCAGGAATACATACTGGTCGTTGCGTGGTGAAGAGGCGGTGTTATAGATTACAATTTTGATTTGTTCCGTGTCGGGTGTCATGTAATCTTCATAACCGTCAAAATCATTCGGCTCATCCGTTTTAGGAACTGCTTTCAAAGCATCCACAAAAATTTCATAATGCTTTGCATGGTTCTTTGCCGCCATTGCTACCAGATGGTTTTTCAGACGGTCTACCTTCTGCTGGTCGAAATTGTCAAACTGAATAGGCATTTTCTTTTTTCTTTTAGTTATTACTTTTTAAAAATCAGCCTTTGGCTGTGGTTGTTGGTATCACCTGTATGAACCGCAGGTGATTGATACGGTCTGCGTAATTGTGAACCTGGATGGCTCCCTGATGTTCGTATGTCTGCTCGTTGGTCGTATTGTCTGCGATGTCAAACAGCCCGAAGTCCGATACAATGCTCAGCTCTGTCACTTCCTCCACAAGGATATAAAACTGGTTATAGGCTTCTATCTCTGCTTTTTCTCCCGGCTGCAACACCAGGTGCCGGAAGCGGATATAGTACTCCGCACCATAGCCCAGCTCTTTCATTCTGCGCGGGATGTATTCTAAAGCCAGTGCAATGGTCATCGTTTGTTTGTATTAGGTTCAATTATTTCTATCCATACATACACATTCAACAGGTAGTTCACAGCAGGATTGTTTTCTCCGTATCGGTCTTTATAAATGCCATGCAGTATAGTACTTCTGCCATCTACAACCACCCTTTCTTCAAAGGAGCTGGACTGGTGTGTAAAAGCTGTAGCAGTCCAATACGTGTTTCCTGAAAAATCACAATAGGCAGCATTGTTATCTATTTGCAGATGTCCTGAATAAAAGATGTTAGCTTCTTCACAACTTTGCAGCTTCAACTCTCCGATAAGCAAGTCGCGTTTGAACTTCAATCCGCTTTCTGCAAATCGTACTTTGATTATTTCTTTCGGAGGAATAACCGAAGTATTCTTAGTCGGTGCGAGCCATCGTCCTCCCAGCTCTATTCCGATAATGTGCTTCGTATTTTTAGGAAGCTTTATCTGGAAGTGCTTTGCCTGCCCTGCTTTCTGAATACTCAGGCTTGTACTGATTACCTGCTCCCGCATCATAGTCCGTCCTCCATTTCACAATCTATATACAGCGATACACGGTAAGTTTCAAAAGGAGTGCGCGTATCCTCATTGTCAGTAAAGATGAGTTTGACAATACCGTTACCGGGATTCACATTGCCCAAATCGTAGTAGCGTTGCTTGGGTGGTACATTGATACCGGACATCAATAATTTACTTTCGTAGTTTTCAGGGAAATATTCTTCCTTGTTGATTTCAATTTTCTGCGTTCCCCTGTAGTACAATAAGTCGTCTTTATCCGACATTACCAGTACTCCCCGCACTGTTTTGATGGTTTTATCCAACTCAAAGGATTTGGTTATACTTTCCTTTGCAGCGGTAACCTGTATATCAAATCGTTTCTTTACTGGCTTTAACATGATGATTCTTTTTTTGATTGCTTCTTTTAAGTCCGCAGCTCAAGGCTGCGGACGATGGATTGCTTTTTACTATGGCGTTGTAATAGTGCCATACAGACCGGCAAAAATGTGCGTCTTGGCATCCAGCCCGTCCATTGTTCCCAGCTCAATGGTCATTTCCACAAGAATATCATCCTGTATCAGGCGTGGGTTTGCCAGCTTGTAATATCCTACCGGCACATTGTGCATGTTGCTTGTCTTGAACACATTGTTGGCAGTTTCCGGCACAATCTGTTTTTTGTTGCTCTTTAAGGAGAACTCTCCGTTGGCTATGGGTGCAAAATTTTCCAATGCTCCGAACTGGGTAGCCATTATTTTATCCTTTGACATATCGAAGGAGACACCTGCCAGCAACACGATACCACTTACAAGCAATGCCTGGTTTTTCGGCAGTTTGGCATTGGAGATATTACGCAGACCGATTTCCTTGTCGTCCTGGGTTTCAAACATTTTAATGGTTTTGGAACTTACCGGTTTGATGCTGTAGATAACTGTATCTGCCAGACGTAGTTCCCCCTTCGCTAATGCCTGTTTAATGTGTGCGGGCAATTCGGAAAAATGTTTTTCCATTTCTGCACGAGAGCCTTTGCTCGAAGGCCCTGTGTTGGTTAGCTTATTGACAGTTCGCTGGCGTGCAATGGGGTTCATTCTTCTCAATGCACCCAGCAACTCATCGTTGCCATCCAGACCGTCCAGTCCCAGCAATGCGCCTACATTGCTGTATTCTTCGATTCCTTCTAACATTTCTAACATGGTGTTTTTGTGTTTTTTGTTTGTAGTGTTGTTTGTTTCTTTTTCTTTGAAAAAGGCCGTAGCTTTCCTGTTCCGCTATTTTTATTAAATACGGGTGTTCATTATTTTCTAATGTTCAGTCGGAAGGAGAAGGCTTACGGCCTTTTTGTTTCTTGGTGCTTAGTAGATTCTGCCAATATCAGACAGTCCATCATAGCCTCCGGACATTTGCCGCTCGTATTGTTCACCACTTCGCGCAATCTCGTTTTCAATATTCTCCAGGGAACCCATATCCAACTCCTGGTTGGCAGGGTACTTGAAGTATTGCACATTGCCCATTCCATCGGTGCTGTCCTCTTTTTCGGCATCTTTGGCTTTGATGACTTTATCTAAATAAAGCCGTTGCTTGATGTTGGTTCCGAATGCTTTGATGCGTTCTTTTACACCGTCCAGGCCGGAAGTTCCTGTTCCGTTTACTGCATCTGCTCCTACCTGGTAGCCTCCCGATGCCATCATTCCCAAACCGAAACTGGTAGCCAGCGATGAACCCATGTAATGCCCTATCAGTGAAGTGCCGAAACCTACGAGCAGAGAAGGTTTTCCTATGGCTGCTCCTGCCACCCCGCCTCCTACAGCTCCTATCAATAAATCTTTTACAGATTCTATTGCGCTGTTTTTAGCATCGCCTTTGGTTTGCAGCTCCCTTACCAGGGCAAGCGTTTTGGTCTTTTTGGCTTTGCTGCTGCGCTTACTTTTTTTCTTGCTCATGTTCTTTGTGGTATTTATTCGTTCGTGTTTCTTTGTTTTATAGTAAGGCGATAGTGGATTTTTTTCCGTGTTTGCCTTTACGCCTGCCCTCCTTTCTCTTTTTATGTTTGCGTTTGCTGAAGCCATTCAAAGCAGCTTGTCCTTTATTTGTTTTCTTTTCCGAACCGGAACCGCCTTTCATCATTTTATAACCTGCATACAGAGCACCGGCTACTGCTAAACCTATTCCCACGGGCTTTATCCACTTTTTGTTGTTTTCCCAAAAGCCCTTCAAGCCTTTTTTACTGTCATCGGTTCCGTCTTTACTTTCGTCACCTGTGCTTTCTGTTTCCCCGCTTTCTTCCTTTGCTTTTTTTGTCAGCTTGCTACTGCCGGTTGCGGGCAGGTTTTCATTTGTCCCATCACCCGCGCTTTCATTTGCAGTGGTATCGGTAGGCTCACCTGAACTGTCAGTTGCTGTGCTGTCTGAACTTTCAGCTCCTGCTTCTTCCGTACCTTTTTTCTTTGGAAACAGATTGCCGATGGACTTTAACAGTACAGCAATACTTCCCATCACCGTAGAGGCTGCTGCAACGGAGGCGCTGGTAGCAACTACCCCTAATCCTTCTGTACCTTCAAGCCCGTTCACAAATTCATCATAGTAGACATCGCCCAGCAGTTGCGGCATAGGTGTGGTTTCACCGAAGCCGGACAAGTCTATCTCCGAAGCACTCACCAGTCCAAAGCCGCTTACTTCTTTATTGCGATTACCGCGTCCGGTCAGGATAGCACTTTTCAGATTTTCTGGTTTACCGCCTGCTGTATAAAATATTCCTTCAATCTTGGTCAGCACATTTTTCAGCTTGGCAAATTTGCTCATGTCCATTCCGCGTTTCTTTGCTTCTGCTTCCGTCAGGTAAGCCCATTTCAGGTTCTCGGCAACTTTCATCACGTTCAGCTTCATAGAGGCAAGGATACCGGCACGTAACACAACAGTGGCAGGGTTAATTTTGTTGGTTACGTTTAAGGCTTTCTTGGCTACAGCCTTTATTTTCTGAAATCCCTTTTTCGGTTTTGTGTCCTGGCTGGCGCCAGGTATTGCACTGGTAGTAGCCTTGCGTTTAAAAAGTTTTCCTAACTCTCCCATATCATCGTTCCATCCGAACAAGTCCTGGGCATCTACTGACTGGTTCATTTTTTCGGTGCCTTCCACACCATCTAAATATTGTAAATCCATGTTGTAGTCTTTTTTTTCTGTGTATGGTTCTTCGTAATTAAATCTGTTCACCACGCAATCCATTGTGATGTATTTTCCGTTACCTAAAGGCACTATCGGATAAATGTGCTGGAAATAGTCCTGCTTGTATTTTGTAATCCTGTTTACCACAGGAATTTTTAAAGCTGCTAAACATGCCCCGATGAATGTGGTGAAACAGTCGCAGTCTCCAACTCCATCGTGTATCAGCCTGCGCGGGCTGCGTACCTGCTCCAAACCCCGTTTGTCCTTTTTATACTGAACATGATACTTTACAAAGTGCCAGAGCTTTTCGCAAGTAGCATGTACAGGTAATCCCTTCAGTTCTTTATCTACGAATTCCTTTACCTGCCATTGTGTATTTCTAATCACCTTCGGGATAAAGTCCACTGTATCGGAAACATTCGCCCCCATCTTTACCGTACTGTCCACCACTTTTGCCTTGGGGAACAGGTAACGGTATGGTTCCAGGCTTTGTAACTGTATTATGCCTTTTGCTTCCATTTATCCTACAGGGTTAAGTGTGCTGTTGTCCGTTTTTTCGTAAGGCATTTGCTTCCAGCCTAAATCAATGGTCGTAATCGTTTTTACTGCAATTGTTACCGCCTGATTTTTAGACAGCAGGCTGAACAAGCCTCCTCCCAGCGAAAGCAACCCTGTTACCGGTATCTTTACCATAATGGCTTCTACTACTGCTTCTCCATATTCCGGTATGGTAATGTCTTTGTTTACTACTTGTGATGTTCCGATGGTTTTATCTTTATACAGCAACTTCACAAATGGAAACTTAATTTTAAAACTGTTGTTGGTCGGGTTCTTGATTTGTACATCAATGCGCACGGTCAGTCCATCCAGTTTTAAGGAATGCAGCCTGGCAGTGGCTACTGTCTCCAATTCTGCATTGGTTCGGTTCAGCCGACTGAAATAAGCAATCGCTCCTATAATACCCGCACCGATACCTGTACCTACGATTATTTTTTTCCAGTCTGCCATTTTTACTTACTCTTTTATTTTTTTGCCTTGCGTATCGTTTGTGGGTACAAAGATTCAACAAGGGTTTGAGATGCTGTCCAGATTTTTGACGCTGGTGTTTTACTCTTTATCTGCTTTGTTTTTTGATACCGTTCTTTACGCTGCTTCATTCACTAATTGACCTGGTACGCCATAGGTATCAATGATGAATTGTACCTGTTTAATGTTGTACATACCTGCTATCGGTAGTCCTAATTCAGGCTCAATTTCTTTGAGCCAGCGGTTCATGATGTATTTGGAAACGCCCATCAGGGAGCGCAATTCTTTTTTGCTGTAAGGTCGCAGCACAAAAGGTTTTTCGAGATATACTATTTTAGCCATGTTGTTTAATTTGTTGGAGTTTTTAATTGTTGTTTAGTTGAAGTATTGAATTTGCATAACCGTGTTGGTATAGATTTGCAGAAGGTCGTGTTGTCTCAACCGGATCATTTCTTTACGGAAGCTGTCAATATCAAGAATGTTTCGGTTTTCACAGTAGCTAAAAACGGCTTGCGATAGTAAAGCGATACCTTCATTGTAATGAGGAACTGTTTTACGTTGTTCCAGTACTTCCTTGTACCAATCTTTGGTTCCGGCCAACCCGTTTTTATAATTGATGTTTAACCAGTCAAGTGGTTTGGAGATGTATCTTCCTTTTTTGCGGGATACATAGCGTTTAGCAAGGCATACACGTTCTACCAGTTGTTTGAAAACCTTGTCAGGGTTCTGGTTGCGTTTGAAATACTCCTGGATTAGAGATTTGAACTCTTTAATTTCTGCGTAGTTAAATTCACGTGTACTCCAGAAGGTAGCCTGGCAGAATTGCCAGAATTGTTCTATGCGCATTTCTCTTTTGGTGGGTACTGCATCTTTTACTATACGCATGTGTGCAATGTGTTTTGGTTTTGCTACCGGTACGGCTTGGATTTTTCTGTTTGTGTTCATGTTTTTTTCTTTATTTTATCGTTTGATTACTTGTGATTACTCGTTGTGATTGTTTGACGATACAAAGGTGAGAGGATAAAAAACATCGGTGTCCAGACTTGTCCAGAAAGAGCCTTTTGTCTACTTTTGTTGAACATTTTGGCCAGAGCTGACCGAATTTGTCCAGAAATATTTTGTGAAACTTTTAGTGGAACTTTACAAAAATTAGGAGTTAAGAAAAGAGATGTAAATTTTTAAATTTCAGGAATACAATCAATTAGAAAAATTGCTGAGTAAACAGAAGAATTACTCTGATTTTCTTAACTTATTGTTTCCTAACGATAGCATGAAGACTAAATAGCAAATACTTATATTTTTCAAGGCTTCTTACTTTTATAACCACCGCAGTTTATCTTCTTAAAATGAGATAATTAGAAAAGGAACACTTTTTGATTGGTAATCCAAAAGGTTCATTTTGTCTTCTCGTAACAAACAGCAAATTACAATTACACATTCTCTTATAAGAATGCTCGAACTTTTTTTGGCTAACAATCCTGGCTTAGAATTAGAAGTGCTATCCATTCCGATATTGGAGTATGAAACGGAGCTGTTTGATATTGTTATCAGGGAACAAAAAACAGAAAATGTTAGAATAGTGATAAATGTTTGTAAGACAGGGGAAGTCATGGATTACTATAGCAGACTTTTAGTGAGGCAGGTGATATTTCCAATAGATGAGATTTTTGTTTATGATTATCAAAAAAATGTATGGTTGGCTAATAATTACGCTGAAAGTTCTGTTTCCTTTGTTCTGACAGTGGAACTTGCTTCTTTTGCAGAATAAGGGTGAAAAATTACTTTTCCCCAACCATATAGCATAACTATTCAATAGGTATTTGTATTAGTGAATCTTGTTGTTTAAGCTCTTAGTCGACCCGTGATTAAAAATTGGCCAGAACTTTTGGTTTCCTTGTGTTCTCTATTATTGGCAACCTTTATTATATTTGTAATAAGGTTAGTGTTTTCGCTTTAATCTGATAAAGATGAAATATAAGTCTTATACAGAAATTATGTCAAGTTTAAAGAATATAGATAAGTTGACTTCGACCGTTTCATTAAATCTGCTAATAAATTTAAAAATGGGATAAACTAAACAGGCGATTAGTAATAGAAGTAAACCAATGCCAAAAAAGTAAGATTAAAACGGATTTAGTGAACAAAAAGATGAAAACACGTACATTACTTTTTATAGTTTTTTATATAATAAAAACTGGTTATTCCCAAGATGTATCTTTGGTTAAAGACGTATTTGAAAGAAAAATGGGTTCGTACCCTCAAAATTTAACGAATGTGAACGGGACTTTGTTTTTTTCCGCAAATAATGGCACCAACGGTCGTGAGCTATGGAAAAGTGATGGAACCGACCTTGGTACTGTTATGGTTAAAGATATTTGTACTATTGCTGACAGGGGAGCAGACCCACAAAACTTGACTAATGTAAATGGTGTTTTATTTTTTAGTGCCGATAATGGAATAAATGGTTCTGAATTATGGAAGTCTAATGGAATATCAGCCGGTACTTCGTTGGTTAAAAATATAATGCTACCAGATGCCCATATTGATTTGGGATCAAATCCGAAAAATTTAACCAATGTTAACGGCATTTTATTTTTCAGCTCGGAAAATAAAATAAATGGTCGTGAATTATGGAAAAGTGATGGAACAGCAGTAGGCACTGTTATTGTTAAGGATATTGTTTCAGGTAAAAACAGTTCTAATCCTGAACATTTAATTAATTTCAACGGTTCTTTGTTTTTTACAGTTGATAATGGAATTAATGGACGGGAATTATGGAAAAGTGATGGAACTTCGGCTGGAACTGTATTAGTTAAAGATATATTAGCAGGCAGTCTAAGCTCAAACCCTTCTATGTTTACCAATGCTAACGGAACGTTGTTTTTTATCACTGATAATGGGAAAAGCGGGGTTGAATTGTGGAAATCCAATGGTACTTCATCTAGCACAGTTTTTATTAAGGACTTTAATTTAAAATTTGCAGAGCGAAATTATTCTGTAACTAATACGGATGGCTATATAAATTATATGGTAGAAAATAATTACTCATTACCATATATGAATGGTCATATATTTTTTAATATTGAGTCTGGTCAGGGTTGGGCAGACTTATGGAAAAGCAACGGAACTGAAGATGGAACTGTACAATTTTCAAAAGCTGACAGATATATTCCAAGTGGCCTGACAGAAATGAACAGCGCTTTATTTTTTATAATAGACAAGGTAGTGTCGAGCGGAGAAGTTGAATTATGGAAAAGTGATGGAACTAAAGAAGGAACTAAATTGTTTCAAAAGATTAGCGGTGGAGTTCTTAATCTTACTGGTGTTAATGGCATTTTACTCTTTTCTAAGCACAATGGTGAGTTATGGCAATGTGATGGTACTTTAGCAGGAACAAAATGCCTAAAAACAGGCTTAAGAACCAACTCTCTTTCTGAGTTTTTTACTTATATCAATGGTATAATCTATTTTAGGGCTGACGATGCAATTCACGGAAGTGAATTATGGAAATTAGAAGTGAAGAGAAATTAATTTAATGTAGAAAACCAGCGCGTAGCAGCAGCTCGAAAAATCTGAAACTGACTGCAAGAAATTTTCTTTAACAAACTAAATATACTAACATGACAACTGACATCAATAATTTCGTCACTCTTAGCACTTTTAAAAATGGGCGGGTAAAAATATTGCAGACAGTTTCTAACGAAGCGAACATTTACAAACTCCTTTGTAACTTAGGTTATCGTAAAACTAAACTTAACAATAAAAATATTTATCTTAAACGTGAGGGTGCATCTCTTTTACCTATTCACCGTTCTGAAATTAAACAAGCATTCTTTAAGTTTCTTGACCTCGATGCCGACTACTCAAAAACTCTGGATGGAACTAATCGCGGGGAAATTATAAATTGGTTTTATCAAAAGAATAGAATTAAAGTAAACGGTTTGTATGACCACTATCTTGAAGACAACCTCACAGGCGAAGAAACACATAGGCTATTAATGCTGACTAATCAAGCTTACAAGCATAACTTTGATATAAAGCAACTACTTTCAAAATTTGAGGAGTGGCATTTTTCAAAAACAATTGACAAAATCAATTCATATAGCCAATAATCCAACAATTTACTACAAACAAGTTGCTGACAAAGAATTTCTTGTATTCAATCATTGGAACATAAAGAATAAAAGCAATGACGGCTTAGACAGCTGGTTGGCGACATATACCGATGAAAAACAAATTGGAAACAAAAAACCGACTGCCAGACAAAGCATTCGCTTGGGTTTTCATTTGGATAGAGACTTTCCATTAATAGAGCAATATCTAAATGTAGAAGTAACCGTGTGATACATGAAGCTGTCAGGCTAAGTATAGCAAACCTTATTCCTCAATTACTTCATAAGGCCTTCCCATGTGTTCAATAATCATTTCTACTTGTTTAATACTGTAGAAATGTCCTTTACGGACGCCTAAATTTTCTTTAATAGCTGCAATATTTCTTCTGAAGGTGCGTGAACTCATATTAAATAATGGCGCTAATTCTTTAGTTGTGTAGGGTTTAATGACTAATTTTAGTACTGTACTCATCTTTTCTTCGGTATTATGCGTTAATATTATCGTATCGGCTTGGTTTTAATAGTTGTATCTCTGTATAAAGTCTTCGGCTTCTAAATGAAGAAAGGATGCCATTTTAGCAACGCTTAATTTTTGTTTTGTTCTGTATTTCGTTAATAAATCTCTCACCAACTTGTATTGTTCTGTGGGGATGTCAAGCTCTTTCGGTTCACGTCTGCGTATATTTTGTTGATTAAATTGTTGTAGCAAATATCTTTTCTGATTATCAGTTATTAATTCTAAATCGCTGGCTCTATATAAGAGGGCTTGCATAGACACTTTCCATTTTTTTTTAAGTTCTCCCAGCTTAGGCAAACTCAAATCTTCCAAATCGGTTTTAATATCCCGTTCCGGCATCAGCAGCTCGGCAGCAAATACATTTGCTTCATGCGATAAATCTCTGTTATAAGAAGGCGATGTATAAAGGTGCATTACAAGATGACCAAGTTCGTAAGCCAACGTAAAACGCTGTCTATCTCCTAAGAGACTTTTGTTTGTTACAATTATTGGAAACTTATCTAACGCGATTGTACAATGTCCATCTACGCGGTCGGTTCCGAAATCACTCTGTAGGAGTAAAACTCCCTTTTCCTCCAGTATTTCAGTTAAATTTCCAATTGTTTCCTTTTCAATTTTCCATAGCTTGCGCAAGTGCTTTGCACATTCTTCCGGTGAACCATATTTATTGACATCTAAAACAGGGAGCTTTAATTCTTCATATTTAATTCAAGTTGCTAGTTAAAGTTCTTTGAAAAAGAGGGTTAGTCAAAGGTTGAGTAAATTTGTTTTTGCGAAACCAAAAAAACAAAACCGAT
>JAGVJJ010000055.1 GCA_020051175.1 Bacteroidia bacterium
CCCGATTCCTGATAATAATCACGGTGAAGCAGATTGGTCTATCTGCCAAAAAGCATGGTGGTCGGTCATTGAAAGTATTTATGAGATCGCTTATTTCGTTGGTATGGTTTTTATTTTCAAGGCGAAGATGAATGTTTTCTGTACTGATTTGTTTAACTTTTTCAATAATTTGTTTTAGTGGAGAAAAAATCTGTTGCGAAAAATAGGCAGAAAGTGAAACCACGATCAATATCACCGAAATAATTCCGGCCACAAGCATATTCCGTAGAAAAATAAGGTGATGGGTAGTATAATAGTTCTCAGCGGAAACAATTACAAGGAATTGATTGTTTTCTTTAGAATGCATAGCACCGGCAAAAAATGTATTATCCTGCTTTTCTGTTGCTTTTCCGGATTCAAGTATTGCTTGAAGAAAATGGTTGGGAAGTTTATATTGTTCTGCTATTTTGCTTAAAACTGTTTGTGGTGTTAGCTCAATAACATATTCTTTCTCATTTTCGAGCTTTTCCAGATGTTGGTTTCGGAGATTTTTTAAATTAAAGGCGCTCAGGGTGTCCGGCTCAAGATTATATTTTGCGGCAATACTTACCCGTGCTTCCAGTCGCTTGTAAAAATCAATGTAAGAATATTTATTCTGAAAATAATAAATTGTAAGTCCAAACAGTATCACAATGCTTGTACAGACAATTCCTAGTATTACAGCTACTTTGGTCTGGGTTTTCATTTTTCTTTTAGTACATATCCCATACCTACTATAGTATGTATAAGCTTAACGGAAGATTCAATATCAATTTTTTTACGGAGGTAATTAATGTATACATCCACCACGTTGGTTCCCATGTTAAAATGGATGTCCCAGGCATTTTCAAGCAATTCCAATCTTGAAAGCACTTTGCCTTTGTTTTTAATCAATACCAGCAACAGCCGGTATTCTGTCGCAGTTAATGAAACTGTGGTGCCATTTCTTTGCACAGTTTTGGCATTATCATCAATAATTAAATCGGCTATAGTATATATGTTTTTCTTCAATTCCTGGTTGTCAGGTTCTTTTTGAACGGTTCTCCTGAGCAATGCATTAATACGGGCGTGTAACTCAATGAATTTAAATGGTTTTACCAGGTAATCATCTGCCCCTGTATTGAGCCCGTGAGCAATGTTTTCTGAAGTGCCGAGAGCGGTAAGGAAAAGTATAGGAGAAGTAATATTATTTTCGCGTAATATTTTGCAAACTTCAAGCCCGTTCTTATCAGGAAGCATAATGTCAAGAATAAACAGGTCATAAGCAGCTTCCTGTGCCATGGTTACTGCCATTTCACCATCCAGTGCTACTGAAACTTCAAAACTCTCTTCAGTTAATCCTTTTTTTATGAAATCAATAACACCCGATTCATCTTCTATGAGTAATATTTTTTTCATTTTGAGTTCTATGGAATAAGAATACTGTAAGGAAGCAAAATTAATACAAATAAATTATCCTGAACAAATAGTTGGCTGAATGATAGTGGCAGACCGGTTCCATTCAGAAGTATATTGTTTTGTTTTTGATATGTATGTTCCTTATTGACAGCATCTTTAGCCGGGTGGTAGTAAATTATTTTGTAGCAACCTTACTAAGTGCGAAAATAGCTGAAAACGTTCTATGGTAAAGATTTGGTGCGTTTTTTATACGATTTTAAATTTTAACAAACAATAACATATATGGTTAATAGTTTACATTGTAAACTGTTAATCTTTTTAACTACTTTTGCCGTATGATTTCGGAAAAGGACAAACAACTTTGTGAGCAGCCCCTGGGAAGAGCGATGGTAGTGATTACCAAAAATTACTGGGGTGCTTTGAGTAAAAACTTGGAACATCTGGGTATTGATCGCCATTTTACAACCATGGTAGCCATTGATACTGCTAAGGAGAGATGTACGCAACAGTATTTGTGTGATGTGCTTAAGATTGATAAGGTAGGTATGGTAAGAGTGATGGATTACCTGGTTGAAAAAGGGATGATCACAAAAGTGGTGAATCCGAATGACAGACGTGAGCATATTGTTCAACTGACAGCAAAAGGAAAAAAAATAATGCCGGGGATTCACGAAGGGATCAAAGAAATGAACAACATTGCACTTAAAGGGCTTAGTAAAGTTGAAAGGGAAGTATTTAAGGGGTGTATTGAAAAGATTATTCTGAACCTGGCGAATCTGCCTGTCAATGAAATAGATATTAAAGTAAAAAAGTAAGTGTATGAAAATTAAAACTATAATACTAATTGTACTTGTAATTGGGGTTTTGTTAGCTCTTAAGTATTTTCTGTTTCCATCAAAAAATACGGGTGGTCCGCCTGCTGCACAGCAGTCTAAAGGGATGCCTGGCGTTGTAACAGCATTCGTGGTAAAAGCTGAAACGCTCGAAAACTCTGTCTATGCATCTGGAACTGTAATGGCAAATGAAGAAGTTGAATTGAAACCAGAACTTGCCGGCAAAATTGTGCAGCTGAATTTAAAAGAGGGGAGTCCTGTGACAAAAGGCCAGCTGCTGGTAAAAATAAACGATGCGGAATTCCAGGCACAACTGAAAAAACTGCAATTGGAGAATTCACTTGCAGAAACACAGCTTAAACGTGAGCAGGAGCTTCTGAAAATAAGCGGTATCAGCCAGCAGGATGTCGACATTAGTCAGAATAAGGTGAGTAGCATAAAGGCTGATATCGAATACCTGCAGTCACAAATAGCCAAAACTGAAATACGTGCACCATTTGATGGTTGGGTAGGACTTAAAAATGTGAGTGAAGGTGCTTATGTAACAAGTGCTACTATTATTGCAAACATTCAACAAATCAATCCAGTTAAGCTCGATTTTTCTGTGTCAGAACGGTATTCGGACCAGGTAAAGAAAGGGGATAAAGTAATTTTTTCAATTGAAGGCTTAAAGAAAAGTTTCACAGGTGAGGTATTTGCGGTTGAGCCTAAAATAGATATGGCTACACGTACGTTAAAAGTACGTGCCATTTGCCCTAACAGTCAAGGTATTGTTTATCCAGGTGCTTTTGCACGCGTACAGCTTACCCTCGGTGATATTGACAATGCGATGATGGTACCGACAGAGGCGGTGATACCAGATTTGAAAGGAAAGAAAGTGATACGTGTTAAAGATGGTAAAGCTGACTTTATACGTGTAGAAACAGGGCTAAGGACCGATGTTGCCGTACAGGTAACCAGCGGTCTCAATCCCGGTGATACAATTGTAACAACCGGTATCATGTCTCTAAAACCCGGTGCGGCAGTTAAGATAACAGATTTAAAATAACGTAGATTTTAAGAATGAATATTTCATCATTAAGTATAAACAGGCCGGTTCTTGCCATTGTAATGTCTGTTATAATTGTGTTGTTTGGAGCAATCGGGTACAATTATCTTGGGGTAAGGGAATATCCTTCCATTGACCCGCCTATCATTACTGTAAAAACCACTTATGCGGGTGCAAATGCTGATGTTATTGAATCACAGATAACGGAACCACTTGAAAAGGTGCTTAACGGTATTGAAGGTGTGCGGAGCATTTCCTCTACCAGTGCTCAGGGGGCAAGCACCATCACTGTTGAATTTAACCTGGATGCAAATTTAGAAGCTGCTGCAAATGATGTGCGTGACAAGGTTTCTCAGGCTGTACGGCAGTTGCCGCAGGATATAGATGGTTTGCCAACAGTTACTAAATCAGATGCCAATTCGGATGCTATCGTATCGCTTACGATTCAGAGCGATACCAAAAATCATCTTGAGCTGAGCGCTTATGCTGAAAATGTTATTGCTGAGCGTTTGCAAACAATACCGGGTGTAAGTACTGTTCAGATCTGGGGACAGAAACGATATGCTATGCGTTTGTGGATGAATCCCGATAAGCTTGCTGCTTATGGCTTAACACCATTGGATGTGAAACAAGCTCTGGATAAGCAGAATGTAGAACTGCCATCGGGGAAGCTTGCTGGTAGTGCAACGGAGCTTACCGTGAAAACCGTTGGTAAACTTGTTACTGAGGAGCAATTCAACAATATGATCATTCGTTCTGAAGGTGAAAAGGTGATACGTTTCAGGGATATTGGAACCGCAGCGTTGGGATCGGAAAATGAAGAAACCATTTTACGCCAGTCGGGTGTACCTATGATAGGCCTGGGAGTGGTTCCTCAACCTGGGGCCAATTACATTGCTATTGCAGATGAATTCTACAAACGTATTGAGCAGATTGAAAAGGAACTTCCAAAAGATTTCCAGATGGGGATTGCACTTGACAATACCAAATTTGTAAAACGCTCTATTCTGGAGGTGAAAGAAACATTGATCATTGCAATTATCCTGGTTGTTTTAATTATCTATTTGTTTTTCCGCGACTGGATTGTTGCATTCCGCCCGCTGATTGATATCCCTGTATCCCTGATAGGAGCTTTCTTCATCATGTACCTGATGGGCTATTCCATTAATGTATTGACATTGCTTGCCATTGTTCTTGCAACAGGCCTTGTTGTTGACGATGGAATTGTGGTCACGGAAAATATTTATAAAAAGATAGAGGATGGAATGAATCCTGTTGAGGCAGCTCACAAAGGATCAAAAGAAATTTTCTTTGCGGTAATTTCTACTTCCATTACGCTTGCTGCCGTATTTATGCCGGTAATTTTCCTTGAAGGTTTTGTTGGCAGATTGTTTCGTGAATTTGGGGTTGTGATTGCCGGTGCAGTATTGATTTCCGCGTTTGTATCACTTACACTTACTCCAATGCTGAATGCCTACATGGTGAAGAAAAATCATAAGAAGAGCCGCTTTTATGAATTGACTGAACCTTTCTTTGTTCGATTGGTGGATGGGTATGAGCGCTCCCTTGGCCGGTTTATGAAAAAGCGCTGGCTAGCTTTACTCATTGTTGCAGTGTGTGCCGGGCTTACATACTTGTCGTTTGACTCTTTGCAATCGGAACTCGCGCCACTGGAAGACCGCAGCTGGTTTAGGATTTCTGTTACCGCTCCTGAAGGTGCATCTTACGAGTATATGGATGCTTTTGTGTTAAAACTGACACAGTTTATAAATGATTCGGTCCCTGAAAAAAGAATTGCCCTTACGGTAACTGCTCCCGGCTTTACAGGTTCTGGTGCTGTAAATACGGCTTTTGTGCGGTTGGCTTTTGTGGACCCGGATAAACGCAGGCGCTCCCAGCAACAAATTGCAGATTATATTACAAGGGCCACCAAGGCTTTTCCTGAAGCAAGGGCATATGTAATACAGGAGCAAACAATTTCATCAGGCGGCTCGCGTGGCGGACAACCTGTGCAGTTTGTGCTGCAGGCACCTAATTTTGAAAAGCTGAAAGAAAAACTTCCTTTGTTTCTTGAAGAAGCCAATAAAAGTAAAGTGCTGCAAGGCGTGGATGTGAACCTGAAGTTTAATAAACCGGAACTCAATATTATTATTGATCGCGAAAAAGCTGCCGGTATTGGTGTTTCGGTAAGCGATATTGCTCAAACATTACAGCTGGCGCTTAGCGGACAACGTTTCAGCTATTTTACTATGGATGGAAAGCAGTACCAGGTGATAGGACATATGGAGCGTGCAAAACGTGATGAGCCTCTTGATTTACGCTCCATGTACGTGAGAAACAGTAAGGGTGAAATGATACAGTTGGATAATATTGTGAATATTGATGAGCAGAGCAGTCCCCCGCAGTTATATCATTATAACCGTTACCAGTCAGCTACAATAAATTCTGGTCTGGCACCCGGAAAAACCGTTGGCGATGGTATTGATGAAATGGAAGCTATTGCGGGCAGGGTGCTTGACGATTCTTTTTCTACTGCGCTTACAGGGCCTTCGCGCGACTACGCGGAAAGTTCGTCCAATATAATGTTCGCATTTTTACTGGCTTTGCTTTTGATTTATCTGATACTTGCTGCACAATTTGAAAGTTTCATTGATCCTTTCACTATTATCCTTACAGTTCCCCTTGCATTCTGTGGTGCTTTATTATCGTTGTGGTATTTTAACCAAACGTTTAATATTTTCAGTCAGATTGGGATGATTATGTTAATCGGCCTGGTGACTAAAAATGGAATTTTAATTGTTGAATTTGCTAACCAGCTGAGGGAACAGGGCAAAACTGTGCGTGAGGCAATTCATGAAGCAGCAGTTGCGCGTTTACGTCCTATTTTGATGACAAGTATTGCTACTGCTCTCGGTGCAATGCCTATTGCCCTGTCGTTAGGTGCAGGTTCCAGCAGCCGTACAGCAATGGGTATAGTTATAGTTGGTGGTATTTTATTTTCGCTTGTATTAACACTTTACGTAATACCGGCTATTTATTCTTATCTCTCAAGGGAACGCACACATGAAACGAAATAAAATGTTTAGAATTCCTTTTCTGCTGTTTGTTGTCTTATCACTAACAGCTGGTGCTCAGCAAATGACCATTGAGCAGGCCATTGAGCAGGCATTAAAAAATAATTATGATATCGCCATTGCAAAAAATACTGCAATGCAGGCTTCAAACAACAATTCACCAGGTAATGCTGGTATGCTTCCACGCGTTGATTTGAATGCTTCTGGCATACTTGCCAATAATGCAACAAAGCAGGAGTTCTCCAGTGGCCTTGTTGTTGACAAAAGCGGAGTTCAATCAAAAAATATTACTACTGGTGCTTATCTGACCTGGACTGTTTTTGATGGTTTTAAAATGTTTGCCACTTTTGACCGGCTTAAAGAGCTTGAAAATATGGGTGAGCTTAATGTAAGAATACAGATTGAAAACACACTTGTTAAAGTTATTTCGGCCTATTATACGGTAGCAATGCAGAAACAGATGATCAACGGGTTGAAAGAGAATATTGCAGTTTCTGAAGAGCGTTTGAAAATAGCGCAAAAAAAGTTTGATGTTGGCTCAACTTCTAAAACGGAAGTGTTGCAGGCTAAGGTGGATATGAATGCTCTTAAATCCAACCTTATTCGTCAGAATAATCTTTTGAGGGATGCGAAGGCCAGTGTGAACCAATTGTTGCTTCAGCCTGCAGATAAAGAGTTTGATGTGGCAGATAGTATTCCGCTGATGAATCCATACAAATACGAGGAGCTGCAAAACTCAATAATGGCAAATAATGCCGATTTGTTGTTTGCTCAGAGAAATATCGAGGTTTCCAAATACATGATCCGGGAGGGAAAGGCCCTTACATATCCAAAATTGAATCTCAATGCAAATTATATTTTCAGTCGTGCTCAAAACCAGGCAGGCTTTTCGCTTTTAAACCAGAATTTAGGTTTGAACCTTGGTTTTACTGCAAGCTGGACTATTTTCAATGGTTTTACAACAAGGGATGCGCTTAAGAATTTAAATCTTGATCTTCAAAATGCTACCTATGAATATGAAAACCTGAAATCACTCACACAACTAAATTTATTAAAAGCATTCAGAAAGAACCTGGATGATATTGATATTTTAAAGCTTGAGGAGGAAAGCAAACTCCTCGCTAAAGAAAACCTGGATATTGCTCTAGAGCGTTTTCGGTTGGGTGTTACAACATCCATAGAGCTTAAGCTGGCTCAACAGAGCTATGCCGAAGCAACGAATCGTTTAGCTGATGCGCGTTTTAATGCTAAACTCTCTGAAACCCAATTGCTCAAATTGAGTGGCAGCATTATAAAGTAATTTGTTTGCAATGCCGTTTAGTTTCACTGTTTTATTTAAGGGGAATTCATTATATTTACCATAAAGCTTTATTGGCTTTGTTATAAATAATTGCAGGCTAATCCCTTTGTTACGGTAAATGTATGAGTGTTACAATATCAGAGTTTAAGGAACAATTGTTGAAAATCACGGATGCCCGTGAGAAGATTAAAGCGATACAAAATTTTGTATGGCCTGCTACGGAATCATTTCCCAATGCCCTTGTATTAAAGGAGAACCTGGAACTGCTGAACGAGGCATTCAGGCTTGCTGAAGAAGCAAATGACAAGAGCGGCCTTGGTTATGGCTACATTAATATGTCCTTTATCGGACTGCATATAACCCAGGATCCGAAGACTTTTGAAAATTTTGATAAGGGAACACGTTTGCTTAAGGAGATTGGTGATACATGGGGATATGGCCGCGCACTTAATTCAATGGCTTATTCATTATCTACCATAGGCCGGTATGACGAAACGCTGAAGTATGCTTTTGAAGCTTTAAAGCATGCTGAAGAAATTCAGCATGTTGAGTCAATGGGTTGGGCCAACTATGCTCTTGGTGTATTTTATTTTGATTTAAAAGATTATTCATCCTCCGAATATTATTTCAAAAAAGGTTTCGATATTTTCCAATCGGATGAAAAAAATGTATTGCCTACAGCCAGGTGCCGGAGTGGGCTGGGTAGTGTTTTTATGGCTACGAACCGATTGGATGAGGCTTTTGAACATGTCCGGCTTTCGGCAGAAGGTTATCGTAAGATAAACAATGTAATGGGCGAAAGCCGGGCATTAAACGATTTGGGTGTTTTATTAAGAATGAAGGGACTATACGCTGATGCAGAAAGCACTTTAAAACAAAGCCTTGCTCTCAGGGAAAATCTAAAATACTACCAGGGTTTAATTACATCTTGTTTTGAGCTGGGAACGCTTTACTTAATGGAAAAACGCTATGAAGAGGCGAGAGACTTTCTATATCGCGCCCTGGGTATTGCTTCGGATATTAAATCAAAACCTAAGCTTTACCAGATCCATGAAATGCTTGGCGAGGTATACAAGCAAACCAATAACATGGAAAAAGCGCTTGAGCACAAGGAGAAGTTTTTTGAGCTGAAAACAGAGGTTGCCGGTGAACAGGCTGCCAATAGGGTAAAGCACTTACAAACCCAATATGCTACTGAGAAATCGGAAAAGGAAACGGAGATTCACCGGCTCAAAAATGTGGAGCTGAAAAAGGCGTATAAAGAAATTGAGGAGAAGAATAAAAGTATTCTGGATAGCATCAATTATGCGAGGCGTATTCAGCAGGCGATATTACCCAGTGAGCAGGAGATGAAGGCGCTTCTGACGGAGTCCTTTGTTTTGTATATACCCAAGGATGTTGTAAGTGGAGACTTTTATTGGATCCAGTCGAAAGGGAGCAAGGTGCTGTTTGCAGCTGTGGATTGTACCGGACATGGGGTGCCGGGCGCATTCATGAGTATGATTGGAAATACAATGTTGAATGAAATCGTAAATGGGAAAGGTGTTGTGAGCCCGGGCGGAATTTTAAAACAGCTGCGTGAAGGAATTATAAAATCGTTGAAACAAACCGGCAGCACTGGTGAAAACCAGGATGGTATGGACATAGCTCTTTGTTCACTTGATGGAAACATTCTGGAGTTTGCAGGGGCCAATAATCCTTTGTGGATTATTAGTAATGGCGAATTCAGGGAAATAAAGGCCGATAAGCAACCCATTGGAATTTATTACGGGGAAACAAAGCCGTATACCAATCATACGGTGGAACTGCGAAAGGGTGATTGTGTGTATATATTTACTGACGGATACGCAGACCAGGTAGGTGGCAGCGCAGAAAAAAAGTTCAAGTACAAACAGCTGCAGGAGCTGATTGTAGCTAACCATAAGTTAGCTATGGAACAACAAAAGGCTTTGTATTTTGACGCAATTGATAAATGGAAAGGAAACCTGGAGCAGGTGGACGATATACTTCTTATTGGAGTAAGGTTATAATGTATTGCTCAAATAATTAATACAAGTCAGTTATCAATTCCAGTTCTTTGGGTTTTAGAATTATTATCTTTCTTCCTTCAGTGCGAATAATTTTGCGTAGTTTAAAATCTTGTAGCATTCTTACAAGTGTTTCTTCTGCGGTTCCTACATAATTTGCCAGATCGTTGCGTGAAATATTGATTACAGAAGGTTTTTCAGGGTTATTATCGTTGGAGTATTTTTTGTTTAAGATTAATAAGCTTAACGCTACTCTTTCTCTTACAGGCTGGTGCGCAAAAACGGATATTTTGTTCGTCCACACAGTAAACTCATGACTCAGGTTAACAAGCAGGCGATTTGAGAGAACAAGTGAATTTTCCAGTACCCTTTGGAAATAGTATCGTGGAATGAATGAAACTACGCTGTTTTCAAGTGCAGCGGCCGAAACCGGATGCGGTTCTCCGCAAATAATCGGTCGGTATCCCATACTTTCACCTTTGCTGTATATGTAGACAATCTGCTCTTTGCCGTCTTTGTTGGTTTGATAAATTTTTATTTTTCCTTTTCTCAAAATGTACACACCCTTAGAGTAGCTGTTTTCCTTATAAAGTAACTTGCCTTTTTTAATCTCCTTACGGCTCATATTGTCTTTTAACAGCCTGAATTCGTTTTTTGGTAGTCCTTCCAGCAAGGAGGTGGTTTTAAAATGATATTTTTCTATTAAGAATGTCATGAAACGAAATTAAACTAAAAAAAACATACCGGGGTTGATATATGTCAACCATTTATTCTGAATCACTGCCTAATTTTGCAATTATGTTTAGTTTTTCATTAATGTTTATTGGTTAAACTGGGAGCTACCGGAGTGTAATTTGCTCCGGTAGTACCTTCCAGTTTTGATTTTATCACCTTTTTCTTTCTCTGTCTTATTTTATTGTTCTCAGGCAGGAATAGTGATTTTACCCTTTTATTATGCATAAAAACAGATTAATACTTGTTTCTAATCGCTTGCCTTTCAAAATAACAGAAAGGAACGGCCGGATTGAGTTTTTGCCAAGTTCCGGAGGTTTGGTAACAAGTATTACGTCCTATGTTCACAAAAAAAATAGTAGCAGTGGTTTTGATCAATCAGATTGCCCTATATGGGTAGGTTCTTCTGACATTGGGAAGAGATATTTTTATGAGCATTTTCCTAATGAAGGCGTATTTCATGATGGTTATAAGCTTGCTCCGGTTCACATACCGGCATCGATGCATGATAAATTTTATAATGGTTTTTGTAATGATACAATATGGCCTTTATTCCACTACTTTCCATCTTACGCAAAGTTTGTCGATGAATATTACGATATGTATCAAAAGGTAAATAAACTCTTTTGCGAAAAAGTTATTGAGATTTATGAGCCTGGAGATATTATCTGGATTCATGATTATCATCTAATGCTTTTGCCGGCTTTGCTCAGGAAAAAGTTGCCCAATGCAACTATTGGCTTTTTTCTTCATATTCCATTTCCGTCCTTTGAATTGTTCCGATTGCTGCCGAGCCGGTGGCGAAGAGAAATACTGCTTGGGTTGCTGGGTGCGGATGTTATAGGTTTCCACACGAATGATTATGTTCAGAGTTTTTTAAAATCAATACGTCAGATTCTGGGTTATGATAATATGCTACGGGTAGTTGCAACACCTGAAAGAAGTATAACTGTTGATGTTTTTCCAATTAGTATAGACTATCATAAGTTTAATGATGCGCTTTTATCCAATGAAATATTTACCGAGAAGAATAAAATAAAAAAAAGATTATACGATGCTAAATTGATTATTTCAGTAGACCGTTTGGATTACGCGAAAGGCTTAATTAACAGGTTGGAAAGCTTTGACCTGTTTCTTAGTAAATACCCGGAGTATAAGAAAAAGGTAGTATATATACTTCTTGTTGTTCCATCCAGGGATATTATTGCGAAGTATAAAGAAACTAAAAGTGATATTGAAGGTGTTGTAAGCCGAATAAATGGGAAATATGGCGGAATCGGTTGGACTCCTGTTATTTATCAGTATAAAACACTTGATTTTAAAAAATTGCTGGCTCTCTATACTGCAGCGGATGTAGCATTAATAGTGCCAATGCGTGATGGGATGAATCTGGTTGCCAAAGAGTTTGTCGCAAGCCGATCTGATAGGAGAGGGGTATTGATCTTAAGTGAAACTGCCGGAGCGGCTGCGGAACTTGGAGGGGCAATTCTAGTAAATCCGAACGATAGGCTTGAAATAGCGGAATCATTAAATATTGCTTTGTCTATGCCGGTCGAGGAGCAGGTGCATCGTAATGATACTATGAGAACCCGGCTTAGGGAATATGACGTTATGAAGTGGGCTGAGGATTTTATTTCACAATTGCTTGAAAGGAAGGCTAAACAGGAAACGTTGAAGGTTAAAGAAGTTACAGGACATACCGAAAATTCAATTTGTATAAATTATTCGAAAGCTTCCAAACGATTACTATTCCTTGATTACGATGGCACTCTTGTTCCTATGGCAGCATTTTCCCACCAGGCTGTTCCTGATAAGAATCTTATTAATTTATTGACTGCGTTGGCCGAGGATAAAAAGAATGATATTGTTATCAGTAGCGGCCGAACGATGGATACACTTGAAAAGTGGTTTGGACATATCCCGGTGCATCTTGTGGCTGAGCATGGTGCCTTTTATAAAGGGCATGGAATGGATTGGCTTCAGACAATTCCTGTAGGTTCCGGCTGGAAGCCTGCCGTAATTCCCATTATGTCGCAGTTTACTGATAGGTGTGCCGGCACCTGGGTCGAAGAAAAAAATCTTTCAGTCGCATGGCATTACCGCAATGCGGAAAAGGACTTGGGTTTTCTGCGTTCCAGGGAACTTGTCAATGCACTTCTTGAGCTTTCATCGCATTTGGATTTCCAGATTATTGAAGGAAAGAGGGTTGTTGAGGCTAAAGCGCGTGGAATTAATAAGGGGGTGGCGGCAGCTGTTTGGCTAAAAGAAAACCAGTGCGATTTCATACTTGCCATAGGGGATGATAAAACAGATGAAGATTTATTTCGTGTGATTCCTGCATCACAATATTCAATATTGGTTGGTTTGAAGCAAAGCCGTGCCAAATATAATTTTAAGCAACAGCAGGATGTTTTGGATTTACTGGATAAATTAAACAGGCTTTAAGTAAGCTCAGAGTGGAACAAACTTTAATACTGCTACCCGATTAATATCCAAAGCTCTTCCTTATTATAAAAAGCACAATAAATTTATTAATTTCGTCCCTACTGTAAAATGGATAAGTTCCTGAAGCTATATGAAAAAATTATAGATTGGCTTAGCACAAAGCTAACACCAAAGCAGATCCTTGTTGTTTCAAGTATCCTGGTGGGACTTACAGCCGGTATGGCTGCTGTGATCCTTAAAACAGCGGTTTACTACATCCACCATTTTATTACATCCGACTACAATATTCCCTACCAGTATATTTTGTATACTGTTTTTCCGCTTATAGGTATTTTAATAACTGTATGGTTTGTGCAAAAGCATTTGCAGGGAAAACTTGGAAGAGGTACCGCTAATATTTTGCATGCTATTGCAAAAAAAGGAAGTTTCCTGCCAAAGGATCAAATGTATTCCCATGTTGTAACAAGTGCTATTACAGTTGGGTTGGGTGGCTCGGCAGGATTGGAGTCCCCCATAGTTGTTACAGGCTCTGCAATTGGCTCAAATTATGCTAAAACACACCATATAAATTATAAGGATCGTACCTTGTTGCTGGCTTGTGGCGCGGCAGCAGGAATTGCCGCAGCATTCAACGCACCTATTGCAGGGGTTTTGTTTGCACTGGAGGTATTGTTGTTTGATGTTTCTATCACAGCATTTATTCCGCTTATTATTGCTGCAGCTGCCGGTGCATTGCTCTCACGGATTATACTGAAGGAGGACTCCTTATTGTCCTTTAAAACAATTCTTCCCTTTGATTACCATAATGTCCCGTACTACATAATACTTGGTTTGCTGGCAGGCTTTGTTTCTGTGTACTATTCGCGTGTTTACATTAAAATTGAGTCTTTTCTTAAACCCAAAAGGAAGAAGGTATATAAGAAAGCGATATTTGGTGGCGTTTGTCTTGCAATATTGATACTTTTTTTTCCTTCTCTTTTTGGTGAAGGTTATGAAAGTATAAAATCACTTGCGGAGCATAATCCTGAAAAGCTGTTTGAACACAGTATTTTATCTGTGTTTATCACAAAGTGGTCCATTGTTATCTTCATCCTGATGGCAATGTTTTTGAAAACGGTTGCAGCTGCAATAACAATAGGAAGTGGTGGTAACGGAGGAAATTTTGCGCCCACACTTTTTGTTGGCGCTTATCTAGGCTTTGCTTTTTCCTATATGTTAAACCTGCTGGGAATTACCAATGCTCCTACAGGTAATTTTACGCTTGTTGCCATGGCGGGTATTCTGAGTGGTGTATTTCATGCACCACTTACTGCTATATTCCTTATTGCTGAGCTTACAGGAGGTTATGAGCTTATGATCCCTTTAATGATTGTTTCCTCCTGCAGCTATATGATTTGCAAGTATTTTGAGCCGTATTCAATGGATGTGAAACGCCTGGCGAAGCGTGGCAATATTTTAACTGCTGATAAGGATAAAAATATTCTTACTTCGTTGAAGCTTTCCAGTCTGATAGAAACAGACTTCCAGCTGGTGTCCCCTTATGCTACGCTGGGAGAGCTTGTAGAAATGATTTCAAGTTCGAAACGGAATATTTTCCCTGTTGTTTCAAATGGTGCGTTGTTGGGCGTTATCGTACTTGATAATGTGCGGGAGATTATGTTTAAGCACGATATGTATGAAACCGTGTATGCCAAAGAGCTGATGCGCAAACCTCCCGCAACAATATCCGTAGATGAGCGAATGGAATTTGTAATGAAAAAATTTGATGAAACAGGTGCCTGGAACCTTCCGGTTTTAAACGATGGAAAGTATGTTGGCTTTATCTCTAAATCAAGCATCTTTGTTCAATACCGTAACCAGTTGATAAAAACCACAGGTGAGTTTATTTAAACTAAAATTTAGTCCTTTTCCCACCGTTCAAAGTGTGTTAAAAGCCCCTTAATGTTATCATACCCGACAGGGTTGGCGGAATGTATGATCCACTTTGGTAATTTCAGGTTGTTGTCAATGCAATAATTTACAAGCCATTTCGCGCAATCGAATCCTGTTCGCGTATCGGTGTCGCCTAAATCATGATCAAAGGAAATAATCTCGGGTAAACCATTCTGGCTGATCCAGTTTACAAATTGCTGGTAATCCCTTACTATTATCCAGTCCTGTAAATACAGGCTGGTATTAAAATGGCTTTCCCTAACAAATGCAGAGGCTTCATAAGGGTTTCGTATATCATCCAGGAATAAATAGGCTTTCATGATTCTAAGTTAACCACATTCTGAATACCCGCAGCTTTTACATTTTAAGCAACCTTCTTCATAAACCAGGCCACCGGGGTCATTGCAGTTGGGGCATTCTTTATCCTGTAAAGGCGTTCCGGACGGGATGAACTTTTTTAATGCACGTTCAACACCATATTTCCAGGTGTTGATAGAATCATCGTGCAGGTTAAGATGTTTTACGAGATCAATAACCTGAACAAGCGGCATACCATAACGAAGAACGCCTGAAATGAGTTTGGCATAATTCCAGTATTCTTTATTAAATGCAGTTGACAGGCCTTTTACAACAACTGTTTTATTGTTTTTATCCGTAAAATGGAAGTCATAACGGTTTTCGTTTTTATCAGTAACTACTTTTACAATTTGACCACTTTCAACCCCTTCAGGAATGCTAAGCTCACCCAGCTTACCTGTAAATATTTCATACGGTTTATTGTCGATTAATCCGATAAAAGCAATCCATTTTTCATTGATGTTTATAAATCTCACTACAGCGGCCTCAATACTTTCAGGGCGTTTAGGTGGAGTATTGCCGGTAGTGATTGATTTGCTTTCAGTTGATATCAATACACCGCTCCTGGCGCCTTCACGGTACACTGTAATACCTTTTAGACCTTGTTTCCAGGCCTCAAAATAAATATTTTGAACTTTTTCTTTTGTGGTAGCAGAAGGTAAATTTATTGTGGAGCTAATGGAGTGTGTGGTATATTTCTGTACAATGGCCTGTATTTTCAGGCGTTTATGCCAGTCAATTTCATTTGCTGTGGAGCCACTGTACGGGCTTTGTGCAATGGTTTTATCGGGATTTGCGGCAAGCCATTGTTTTAATTTAGGATGATAGACTTGAAATTCCTGCCAGGAATCACCCGATGCATCAACATAGTCTACATGTGAACTTTTATCATTGGTATTGATTTTTTTTCTGCGTGTGTAATTCAGCTGAAATACCGGTTCTATGCCTGATGAGGTTTGTGACAGGATACTTATGGAACCTGTAGGTGCAACAGTGCTCAGTGAAATATTCCTTCTTCCAAACTGCATCATACGTTTATACAACTCAGGAAATTCCTGTTCCATCATTTTTATAAAATCAGATGTTGCTTCAATGGCCGGGTCGAAGCTGCTGAATTTTCCACGTTCAATTGCCATGTCGATAGAGCTGTCAAATTCAGCCTGGCACTTTGTCCGCATCAATCGTTCTGTTTCATTTAACGCATCTTCAGAATCAAAACGCATTCCAAGTGCAGCAATAGTATCGGCCAATGCAGTAAAGCCGAGTCCCGTTCTTCTGCCTTTTTTACCGGAATCATAAAACAATTTCCACGTTTCTTCCTCTACTGATTTAATGTGTTCCGGCTCAGGATCATTTTTTATTTTGTTAAGGATACGCTGAACATGTTCCAGTTCAAGGTCTACAAGGTTGTCCATCAGCCGCTGGGCTTCATAAGTAATTTCGTAAAACTTTTTGTAATCGAATGAAGCCTTGGTAGTAAATGGTTGGGTAACAAAACTAAAGAGATTGATAGCTATGAGGCGGCAGCTGTCACCACCCTGCATCGCAATTTCGGAACAAGGGTTCGTTGAGATGTTCCTGAAGCCAGGATAAACGGACGAGGTAGAGTAGGAGTGCTGCCTGTCCCAGAACAACAGACCCGGTTCTGCTGTATTGTGGGCGCAGGTAATGATTGTGTTCCATAAATCACGTGCATGTATTTCTTTTGTGAATTCAGGTGTTTCTGAATCTACAGGAAAACGTAAGCGGAAGGGAGTGTTGTTTGATACTGCATTCATAAATTCATCCGATAAGCGTACTGAAACATTTGCTCCTGTTACTTTTGATAAATCCTGCTTCAGCGTTACAAACTGTTCAATATCCGGATGTGCCACATCCATTGTTATCATTAATGCACCACGCCTGCCTTCCTGTGCTACCTCGCGTGTAGTATTGGAGAACCGCTCCATAAAAGTGAATGCCCCGCTGCTTGTACCTGCAGCATTGGCAACCCGGGAGCCTGCAGGGCGTAGTGTGGATAAATCAATTCCTACTCCACAACGCCTTTTAAAGAGCTGCGCCATTTGCTGGTCTGTATAAAATATACCACCATAGGAGTCATAAATCTTCGGTAAAACAATACAGTTGGAAAGCGATGAATAAACATAAGGGTTACCCAGTGCCGCCATAACGCTGCCTTGTGGAATTACATATTTAAAGTCTTTGAAGTAGCCGTATATTTTGTCTTCATTTAAAAATTCTCTTTTTTTTCCATATTCGGAAAGATGCCTGTTATCTGCGGAAATCTTGTTGTATTGTTTTTCTATGCGCGCAAATTCTTTAGCCATCCTCAGATGCATATCGTTGGGTGACAATTCAATAAAATCACCATTTGTGTTTTTTAATGCATATTTATTTATCCATGTGGAAGCTGCCAGTTCATCGCTATTGAAATAAGCAACACATTTTTCATAAACTTCCCGAAAGGAATATGTTTTAGGGATTTGCATTTTAATTTTTTTTAATACTGATCTCCGTTTAGAAAAATTTATTCCTGCCGGAATTTACCCGGTAGTTATCCGCGTGAAGCGACCTAGGGTAATTACATATTACTTCTCTGTTATGGCAGCCTGTTTGTACAGTTTCTGCATTTCACTATCAAATCGGGTTGTGGAGGCTTCGTCCCAGTTAAGGATATTTTTCATGTAGATCAGCAGTTCATTATTCCATTCTTTTACAATTGAAATATTGAAATAAAGTGCTCCCGTACGTCTGATAAAAAAATCAGCGGGTGTAACGCACATTTCATGATTTATGCAATAATGAAGCTGCGCCCGTAACAGGAGTGGCAGTGGGCTTTGTTCCTGCTTTAAATCATGAACATAGTTAAAAAGCACATCAACGTTTGAGCCGTAACGGTTTACGAGCATTTCGGTTTCAGTACTTGTAAGTCCAAGAGCAATGCCCTTAGTTACTTGTTGTTTTGTAAAATTTTCAAAACGTACATCTCCTGTTTTACCACCGGATAGTGCAATTTGAGCTGTTGTGCATGCCGGGAGGGTTTTCCCTTCTGCCGCTTTCATTTTTTTACCAATCAGGTCTACAATACGCTGTGCCATTTTTCTGTAACCTGTAAGCTTTCCACCTGCGATGGTAATCAACCCCGAAGCGGATTCAAAAATTTCATCTTTACGTGAAATTTCTGAAGGTCCTTTACCTGGCTTTTGTATCAATGGCCGCAAGCCTACCCAGTTTGATTCAACATCGGAACGAGTTAGCAAAGCAGACGGAAAAATATCATTTGCACATTTTAACAGGTATGTAATATCCTCTTCTGTAATCAACGGATTGGCAACATCGCCTTTGTAAAATGTGTCGGTTGTTCCTATATAGGTTTTGCCTTCTCTTGGTATAACAAATATCATGCGTTTGTCATACGTATCAAAATAAGACGATTGTTTTAATGGTAGTCTGTTGCCATCCACTACAATGTGTACACCTTTTGTTATGTGCAGTTTGTGCTGCAGCTGTGGTTTGTCAAGGTCATCAATATCATCTACCCAGGGGCCTGTCGCGTTAACAACATAGCGGCCTTTGATTTCAATACTCCGCCCGGTATTGACATCCTGTGCCTTAACACCGCTTATTCTACCATTGGTATAAACAAAACCAGAAGCCTTAACATAGTTAAGTGCCTGAGTCCCGCTAGCCACGGCTTCTTTCATTATCTCCATTGTGAGGCGGGCATCATCTGTGCGGTACTCATAAAAAAGTATTCCTCCAAGAAGATTGTCTTTACGCAACAAGGGTTCTGTTGTTATTGTTTGCTCCTTACTTAGTACTTTGTGCTTTTCTTCTTTCTTAACTCCTGCAAGCCATTCATAAATAGTCATGCCGAGACGTGCAGTAAATGTAGTAAGGGAGCCGTCTTTAACAATTGGAAGCAGCAGGTGTTCAGGCTTAGTGAGGTGAGGGGCATTCCTGTGCACAATGGCGCGTTCCTGTCCTACTTCGGCCACAAGCTTAAACTCCATTTGTTTCAGGTATCTCAACCCACCGTGAATCAGTTTGGTGGAGCGGCTGGAAGTACCCGCAGCAAAATCCTGCATTTCAATAAGCGCCACTTTGAGCCCGCGTGAAGTGGCATCCAGGGCGATACCGGCCCCGGTAATACCTCCTCCTATAACTATAACGTCAAAGGATGTAGTGCTCATGGCACCGGTAATCAATACCCGGTTTTTAGCTGAAAATGCAGTCAATGGTGTAAATGGTTGTTAAATTATTAAAATGATCTTATCGGTCGGAAAAAGTAGGAGAAATCTTTGTTCAGGTAATCCTGGAAACCAAAGTCAAAATGCTGATACCATGCAAAGTGGGAATCTACTTCTGAGGAACTCCAGTAATACCCGTGTTCATACCCGCCAATAATTTCCTTGTTTTCATACAGCAGGTTCAGCTCTTCTTTTGATGGCAGGTACCAGTCGGTAAAGCCTTCCAGAACAAGCTCGTTGCAAAGTCTTGCTGCAATGTTCTGGCTACCGGCACCAGCACGGCATACGGTAATAATTTTTTTTGTGTTTTCCTGACCCGTGCCAATTCCTATCTGTGTATCATCTACAAGTGTATTGTAACATCCCCATTGTGCACGTACTCCTTCTCCATTATCAATGGATGCAATCAAGCCATGTTCACCGCTGGCATCAACGTAAAAAATAATCCCTCCGCCATAAGTCTGGCCTACTACTTTTTTGTTTTTATTATCGTCCGCAACAATAGTCTGGTTGCTCACTCTTACCGCAACAATAAACTTCTCAAGAGCTTCTGTTTTATCGTCCATTGAAAGTCCGGAGATGGTTGTTTTGGTGGGCATCAGTGGAATTTTTGGTAGTGTTTCAATCATGTTCTGCAGGCAGGATGCTTTTGTGGCATATCCCGAACTTTGTGCCAGTTTAGAGTTAATGATTCCAACAATGTTTCCCTGGTTATCGAATAAGGGTGCACCTTCATACCCCGGTTTCATAACGCAGGAAAGCTGATAGCTGCCTATGTCATTCGGGTAACCGGATTTGGAGTTGATGATACCCTCTGTAACAGTTGTTTTTGTTTCGCCAGAGCCAGTTGGGTAGCTCATAACAAAGATTTTTTCATTCTCTTTTACATCTCTTACCTTGAGGGCATAAGGAACAGCCCCTATAACTGCAAAAAGCGGATCGTCAATTTTCAGGATAGCAAGATCATTTGCAGGGTCGGCCTTTACTAAATTGCCCTGGTAAGTTTTCTTTATCCCATTGTTGAAAACATCAATTTCGTAATGATAGCCGGCTTCCAGTGCGTGATTGCTTGTAGCAATATATCCGGCCGAAGATAAAACCACTCCGCTTGCACTCCATGATTGGGCCTTTGAATTAACCAGCGCAAAGCAGCAAATGATGAGGAATGAAATTTTTTTTAGCTTCATAATGTAAATTTTTAAAATGGTACAGAACACAGTTTTGATTGATTCGTTCGTATACTGCACTCCGTGTAATTACTTGTATTGTTTAAATTGTCAGTTCAGCTTGTTTTTTGGGTTTAAATGCAATTGCTGCTTTAACAGCTGTTTGCCAGCCATCATAAAGATACTGCACTTTTTCTTTTGTAAAGCCGGGCTTAAAAGTTTTATCAACCAGCCATTGTGTTGCTATTTCATCGCGGTTTTTCCAGAATCCGGTAGCAAGTCCTGCGAGATAAGCTGCACCCAATGCGGTAGTTTCATTAACAACTGGCCGGTCTACAGGAACTTCAAGTATATTGCTCTGGAATTGCATCAGCAAGTTGTTCCGCACCGCTCCTCCATCCACACGCAAACTTTTGAGGCGGATACCGGAATCCTGTTCCATGGCTTTTAATACATCCTTCACCTGGTAGGTTATTGCTTCAAGTGTTGCTCGTATCAGGTGTTCTTTGCTTGTGCCGCGTGTAAGCCCGAAAACCGCACCACGTACTTCACTGTCCCAATAAGGTGTGCCCAGCCCGACAAAAGCCGGAACAACATAAACACCATCGGATGTTTCCACATTGCTGGCATGTGTTTCACTTTGTGCAGCTTCTTTAAAAAATTGCAAACCATCACGCAACCATTGTACAGCTGAACCTGCAACAAAAATGCTGCCTTCAAGCGCGTACTCCACTTTTCCGTCAATACCCCAGGCTATGGTCGTTAGCAGGCCATTGTTTGACCTCACCGCTTTGGCTCCCGTATTCATGAGCATAAAACAACCTGTTCCATAAGTATTTTTGGCCATACCTTCTGAAAAGCAGGCCTGGCCAAACAGGGCGGCCTGCTGGTCTCCGGCAATGCCGGCAATGGGTAGTCTGGCACCATTAAACAGATCGGTTTCTGTAAAAGCATAAACCTCGGATGAAGAGCAAACTTTAGGAAGTACCGAAGATGGAACATTCAATAAACCAAGTAGTTCTTGGTCCCAAACCAATTCGTGAATATTGTACATCAGCGTGCGTGAAGCGTTACTATAATCGGTAACATGGGCTTTGCCTGCACTTAGCTTCCAGGTAAGCCAGGTATCAATTGTGCCGAAAAGCAGTTCTCCTTTTGAAGCCTGCTCCTTTGCGCCTGCAACATTGTCAAGTATCCATTTTAGTTTTGTGCCAGAGAAGTACGCATCAATAAGCAAGCCGGTTTTATTGCGGAATATATCATTCAAGCCGTTGCTTTTCAAATCATCACAGATTTCGGCAGTTTGCCTGGATTGCCATACAATGGCATTGTATACTGGTTTACCGGTATTCTTGTTCCACACTACTGTTGTTTCGCGTTGATTGGTGATTCCAATTGCAGCAATTTCTTCAGCTTTGAATTTAGAAAGCGTTTCTTTTACAACATCCTCAACCGATTGCCATATTTCCATTGCATCGTGTTCTACCCAGCCCGGTTTAGGGAAATGTTGCGTAAACTCTTTTTGCGCTACATTCACAACCTCACCGGCTTTATTAAACAATATGGTCCTGGAACTGGTTGTTCCCTGGTCGATTGATAAAATGTATTTTTTTTCCATGATAGGCTATAAGATATTAAAATGCTCCACTAAATTATTCCTGTTTATGCTTGTTTTCTCTGATGGCGAGGAACGCTACCAATAAAGTGGCTAAAGCAATCACATGCAACATAGAATATATTTCCTGTTTAAACAGTGCTTTATAAAGTAAAGAACCCAATATCCCACCCAGTATCGGACCAACCACCGGTATCCAGGCATATTTCCAATCGGAGCTTCCTTTGCCGGCAATTGGCAGCAGAAAGTGCGCAATGCGCGGTCCTAAATCACGTGCAGGATTAATTGCATATCCCGTTGTTGCACCAAGCGACAAGCCAATGGCAACAATAAAACCTCCAATCACTAATGGGTTCAACCCATCTGAAAACTTGTTGGTACCAATTGCCGATAAACCGAACATTAATATAAAGGTTCCGATAATTTCACTCAGCAGGTTAGACCAGGTTTTATGAATTGCAGGCCCTGTTGCAAAAACAGCAAGCTGTGTGCCGGGATCTTTTGTTTCTTTCCAATGTGGCAGATAGTGGATCCATACAATAACCGCTCCAATAAAAGCACCAGCGAACTGTGCTAGAATGTATGCCGGCACCAGTTCCCACGCAAAATCACCGGCACAGGCAAGGGAAATGGTAACAGCAGGGTTCAGGTGTGCACCGCTGATTGTGCCTACAGCATATATAGCAATTGCAACGGCCAGCCCCCAGCCGCTTGTTATTACTATCCAGCCGGCACTTTCGGCTTTGGTTCCTTTTAAAATAACCCCTGCTACAACACCACCTCCAAAGATGAGTAATAACATGGTTCCGATAAGTTCGCCCAGGAATGCTGACATGTATGAGTGTTTTAATTGTTAGTACTATGCATTGAATAATTATTTCACCTGTTCAAACAAATCCGGATAGTCACTGATGATGCCATCCACACCCATTTGTTTCAGCTCCTTTATTTTTTCGGCCTCATTCACTGTCCAGGGTATCACTTTAATACCGGCAGCCTTACATTCTTTCACAACCTCTGGTGTTAACGTGTTAAAGTCAGGTGAATAGATGGTAGGGGTGAAGCCCAGGTCTTTCAAGCGGTCTGTTAACGATTTGTCGGAAGGTGGTTCAAACAGGTAAGCCGTTTTAATAGCCGGGTACTTGCTATGAAGGTACTGCAGGGTACGAATATCAAACGATTGAATAATTACCCGGTCTTCAATGCCTTTTTCTTTGATTACAGCAACAAGCAGCTCTACAAATTCCTCCGGTTTCGGATGATAGGTACCATCCGTTTGGGGATTGGTTTTTGTTTCAATGTTGTATTGAAGGGGTGCTACCGATTTGGCTTTTGCATAAGCTTCTGCAGAGTCGATTACTGCTGCAAGTTTTGGCTTGTGTGCTGCCATTTTCTGCTGTTTCGGGAAACGGGGATGAGGTTTCAGGCCAACATCAAACTTTTGGGTTTCCTCATAAGTCATTTCAAATATATTCAATGTCTTTTCTTCATTTTCCTCTACAAAACTGCCATCGGGTTTGGTTGTTATTTCGTGGTTAAAGAAGGGTTCATGGCTGAGTATCACTTGCTTGTCCTTTGTAATAACCACATCCATTTCAAGGGTATTCACTCCAATATCAATTGCTTTTTTAAAGCCCGGGATGGTGTTTTCAGGCATCAGCCCACGGCATCCCCTGTGTCCTTCTTTGTCAAATTCTGCTGCAGGAGTTGTTGAAGTATTTGTTACTGTTGTTGTAGAGCAGGAAAGCAGGACAATGCAGCTCATAAAAAAGAAAATTGGTTTCATTTATATACTGTTTTTCAATAATAAAATGTATGTAAAAGGCACTTGTACTCACAAAGATATAATATAATTCGATTCCATATTGTTCCCGTAAAGGAGCTGCTCCGGACGCACGACATTAATCTCAAAAAGCAGCATTTAATATACTTAGTTTACAGTTGAACTTGCAATACAATCGAATGAACGAAATTTATGTATATGGCTTTTCAGCTCCTTTATTTTTACCTGCAAAAAATTAAAGACAGATGAAAAAAAAATATATCCTTTTAATACTTTGTACTTACAGTATTGCCGGGAACTCTCAGAATTTTGAATGGGCTAAAAGAGCTGGCTTGTGGGCCTATGATTATGGCCTGGGTGCAGGAACAGATAATGCCGGCAATGTATACATAGCAGGTAAATACGAACAGAACGCAAATTTTAGTGGTACTGTGGTGCCTTGTCAGGGCAACCATGATATTTATCTGGCAAAATATACATCGTCCGGGTCATTATTATGGGTACGCACTGCGGGCGGTTATTCCGGTGATTATGCGCATTGCCTTTCGATTGGCAATTCTTTCGTGTACATAGGTGGTGAAGTGGAAGGAAATGGTCCGGTAAAATTTATAGGCACGTCAACCACATTGCAGGCCAAAGGTTCCAATGATATTGTGATTGCTAAATACGACCTGAACGGAAACCTTATCTGGGCACGCAATGACGGTGGTATTTACAATGAAGAGGCTCGTGGAATAACACATGATGCAGCCGGAAATATTTATGCATGTGGTTTTTTTAATACCAAAGCGGTGTTTGGCTCTTCCATTACCATTACCGGCTATGGCGACAGGGATATTTTTGTGGCAAAATACAGTCCGAATGGCACACCATTGTGGGTAAGAAAAGCGGGAAGCTCAGGTAAAGATGAAGCACGGTCAATCAAATGCGATGCTTCAGGAAACGTATATGTTACAGGGGTATTTAAAGGAGCTGCCAGTTTTGGTAGTCAGACAGTGTATTCAAACGGAAATTCGGATATGTTTATTGCCAAATATTCACCGGCAGGTGACCTGATTTGGGTGAAAACAGCCGGAGGCAGCTGGGATGAAGGTGGCTGGGGACTGGCTATTGATAATGCCGGTAAGATATTTGTTGCCGGTGAATTCAATGCTTCCGTAAATTTTGGTGGTATGCAGTTAAATACTACCGGAAGCACCGATATTTTTGTAGCTCGCTACAATTCTTCCGGAAGTGTGGAATGGGCCAAGAAAGCAGGTGGCAACGGTGTAGACAGGGCTAGGGCAATTGCTACGGATGGAAGCAACCTCTTTATTACCGGACAATTTAGCGGCACTGCTTATTTTGGTTCCACTACCCGGTATTCTGCGGATGCATCGGATGTTTTTGTTGCAGCACTCAACAATAGCGGCAATTTTCTCTGGGCATCCTCCGTTGGCGGTTCTGCAGATGCACCCGAAGATTTGGGTTTTGAATCCGGAAGTGCAATATGTACCGGACCTGGTGCAAGCGTATATGCAACAGGTGCAATTCTTAATGGGGGACAGTTTGGTTCTACCACGCTGAATGCATACAGTCGTACTGATATTTTCCTTACAAAGCTGAAAAATGGTTCCGGTGGAAGTGGCGATGGTGGAACAGGCACACAACTTATTGCTTCCGGAGCATCATGGAAATACCTTGATAATGGCAGCAACCAGGGAACGGCCTGGAGAACACTTTCTTATTCGGATGCTGCGTGGAAAACCGGCAGTTCCCAACTGGGGTATGGCGATGGCGATGAGGCGACAGTTGTAGGATATGGACCAAATCCTAATAACAGGTTCATTACTACCTACTTTAGAAAAACATTTACCATAGCAAATAAGTCCTCCATTTCAGGGTTGGAACTGAGCCTTATACGTGATGATGGTGCTGTTGTATATATCAATGGTGCCGAAGTTTACCGAAGCAATATGCCATCTGGAACAGTTAGCTATAATACATTGGCAACAACGTATACGAATAACGAATCCAATTATGAGATTGCAAACATTTCACCCGCAACTTTGGTTAACGGTACAAATGTTGTTGCAGTAGAAGTCCATCAGAATGCCGGTTCAAGCTCTGATTTGAGTTTTAATTTAAAACTAAAAACATTAAGTGGTGGTATTATTGAAAATGAAAATTCTCCTACCGAAGAATTTCGTGCCGCAACTACTTTGGATATAACAAACAATGAAAATGCTGTTGTTGTCAATTGGAAAACACCTGAAGATGATAGCACTGAATATTTCATTGTAGAAAGAAGCCTTGACCAGGAAAATTATGCGAGTATTGGTGTTGTTAAAGCTTCGCCTGGTATTTCAAATTATGAATTTAGGGACGATCAGCTTCCTGATACTATCCAGAATGCAGAAGTTTACTACCGTGTTAATATGTCCGATTATGATGGTAAAGCCTCTTACACCCCCACCAAATCTATTGGAATAAATATAAAGGAAGAGCTTGAACATGTGATATTCGATTTTTATCCGAACCCGGCCACCAATTCATTTACGCTGTATGTTTCCCAACCGGAGGGCCAAAAATATATGTATACGCTTTATGACCTTAAGGGACAGAAAATAATGGAATCCGTCATTACATCAAATACTACCGTTATTGACATAAGCAGTCTTAGTGCCGGTATTTATCTTGTAGGTATAAACTCGGCCGACAGGCAGGTTTTCCAGGAAAAAATTGTTGTACAGAAATAGAGCTATATACTGTTTTTATTAGCCACAGATTCACAGATTTGGAAGATTTTTCAAATCTGTGAATCTGTGCTAAAATTATTTCACCAGATGTTCCATATTCTGAATAATCCCTATTTCTTTTCCTTCATTTAGCGGCTGAATTTTTTATTGCTATATTTGATCAGTTGTTTGTTGTATTCAACCGACTCTAAAAAACAACTTCTGTTTAAAATGATAAAATTTGAAAAATTCGAGCTGGATAACGGATTAAAAGTGATTGTTCACCAGGACAAATCTACTCCATTGGCTTGCATAAATATATTGTACGATGTTGGTGCAAGAGATGAAAGCCCAGAACAAACAGGGTTTGCGCACCTTTTTGAACACCTCATGTTTGGTGGTTCGGTCAACATACCCAATTACGATGAGCCTTTGCAGCGTGTAGGTGGTGAAAACAATGCTTTTACAACCAACGATATTACCAACTACCACTTAACGCTTCCTTCGGAAAACCTCGAAACCGGCTTCTGGTTGGAATCGGACAGGATGCTGAGCCTTGCATTCTCTGAAAAAAGCCTCGAAGTTCAGAGGAATGTGGTTATAGAAGAATTCAAACAGCGCTACCTGAACCAGCCTTATGGGGATGTATGGTTGCTCTTACGCCCAATGGCTTATAAAGTACACCCTTACAGATGGGATACCATTGGCAAAGAAATCTCTCATATTGAAAATGCCAGAATAGAGGATGTAAAAAGCTTTTTCAGACGGTTTTACTGTCCTAATAACGCTATTCTTGTGGTGGCAGGAAATGTTACAACAAGTGAGGTAAGGGCACTGGCCGAAAAATGGTTCGGCAATATTCCGAAAGGCCCCGAAAATAAACGTAAACTGCCTGCAGAGCCATTGCAAACGGAAGCTCGCAGTTTAACCGTAGAAAGAGATGTGCCTGCAAATGCTATCTATAAAGCATATCACATGTGTGCCAGGATGGATGAAGAGTATTACGCTACCGATTTGCTGTCGGATATTCTGTCGCAGGGAAATTCCTGCAGGCTCCACAACAGCCTGATAAAAGATAAACAATTATTTTCCGATATACAGGCCTATGTACTGGGCGATTTTGAAAAAGGGCTTTTTGTGGTATCCGGCAAACTGAGTGCTGGCGTTACAATGGAACAGGCGGATGCAGGAATAAAGCGGGAATTGGAAAAATTGCAGGGAGAGCTTGTGACCGAGAATGAGCTTACCAGGGTAAAAAATAAGATAGAGGCATCGCATACATTTGGAGAGATGGATGTGCTGAATAAGTCCACCAATCTGGCCATTGCCGAATTGCTGGATGAAGCTTCCATGATCAATAAAGAAATTGAAAGGTACCAGGCTGTAACATCCGAAAAAATCAAGGAGCAGGCACGCATCATTTTCAGGGATGAGAATTGCTCCACCCTGTATTATAAGGCTAAAAAGAATTAGCCGGACTTTAATTACCGCTGACCGTTTTTTCTGATTTTATATTGTGTTAAAGAAGGTGTTGGAGTATTAGTTTTTAATATATTAGTTCCCGATTCGCTACCTTAAACAGGTTTAAAATACATGGCTATAAAAGCAAAAATTCTCACGTACTCTGTTTTGTTCATTATCGCTAGCCTTATTATCGCCTGTGGAAATGAGCGACCTGTTGAAACAGCTAAAACAGAAGTGGTTTCAGAGGACACTCTTTCTACGGATGAAATGATGGCCGTAACTTACACGCTTCCATCCCCGCTCCAGATTGCATCGATTTTTAAAAAATCAGGGCTTAAGTACCAGGAAGACCTTACCAGCAAACAAAAAGATCCGGCCAATTACATGACAAACATGAGTAAGGCCCTTAACCTCGGTGTATACAGTGCGGATTTATCCTATGCACTCCTCAACAAGCAGAATCAAACGGCAATGGAATACATGAAGCTTAGCCGTCAGATTGCCGGGTATCTTGGTATTGGTAGTGTTTATGAGGTAAACGACATCGCCAAGCGTTTTGAACAGAATATCGGAACTGAAGATTCATTAACGGTTATTATTTCAGAACTTCAGATGGAAATGGATTTTTACCTCGATGAAAACAATCAGCAGGAGATTACAGCAATTGCCTTTGCAGGTGCCTGGATTGAAAGTATGTACATCGCATCTGAAGTAAACAAAAAGACAAAGCAAAAGAAACTGAATAAAAAATTTGCTGCCCAGATGGAAATCCTGGAAAGCATCCTTAATGCCTTGAAAGTAGGTGAAAAACATGAACCGGAAATCAGGGCCATGAGGGAGAGTTTGCAAAAAATACAAAATAACTATGAAGGGTTCCCAAGTGTAAAAAGAGTTAAAAATGCCGATGAAGAAACTGAAAAAATAGAGCTTTCGGATGATGAATTGGCGCTCTTAAGTAAAGAAATCACAGCCTTGAGGTGGAAGTTTGTGAATGGTGAATTTTAACGGTTAGAAACGAGAATATTTTTTCAGAAGGTTTAAAATGAAACGAAAGAAAATTGCCATTGCTTGTTTGTTTGCTTGCTGTGCAATTCTGCTGAGTGTGCCGGTTTTTGGTCAATGCACAGCACGCTCTATTATTAAGAACTGTAAATCAATGTTCAGTCCTCCGTATACATACAGCGGATGCTGGATGAAAGAATTTGTTCTTACTAATAAATACCAGCGTGTTGAGGGACATTTTGTTGCTCTTGAGGGTTTGAAATACCAGATACTTTTTTGTTCATCCGGCAGTGCTGAAGGGGTTACGGTGAATATTTACGACAGAAGCATTGAATCGCTTAAAAAGCGTAAACTATACGATAGTTCCAAAAACAAAGGGTGTAACCTCTGGAAGTTCGAGCCTACCGTTTCCGGTGACTATTACATCGAATACATTATCCCGCCAAGTAACACGGGTAAAAACCGTACGGGATGTGTAATGCTCATGCTGGGTACCATTATTGAAACGGGCGATAAACAATAGTTTAATTAAATGATTAAGCAAAAGGCAAAGACAATCCAAATACAGGCAATTTTTTTGCACCCAAAACAAGCCTAACCCTGAACCTTAAACTTTCAAGCCCCAACTTCCGACTTCCGACTTCCGACTTCCGACTTCCGACTTCCGACTTCCGACTTCCGACTTCCGACTTATTTACTATATTTGCAATCCTTTAAAATTAACTTCGGATGCCTCTTTGTATGGGTGTCCGGTAAAAACAAATGATGATAAACATTACTCTACCCGATGGTTCCGTTCGTCAATACGAAGCAGGAACAACAGCACTTCAGATAGCTCAGTCGATCTCCGAAGGTTTAGCACGAAACGTATTAGCAGCAAAAGTAAATGGTGAGGTGTGGGATGCCACGCGTCCAATTAACGCTGATGCAAAATTGGTATTGCTTACCATGAACGATGCGGAGGGCAAATCAACCCTTTGGCACTCTTCTGCCCATCTTATGGCGGAAGCGCTGGAAGCACTTTATCCGGGTACAAAATTCGGTATAGGACCGGCAATTGACAATGGTTTTTATTACGACATTGATTTGGGAGGAAAAACCATTTCTCAGGACGATTTTAAGAAGATAGAAGACAAAATGCTGGAGCTTGCCCGCCAGGGGAGTGCTTATGTGCGTTCGGAAGTGTCTAAAAAAGATGCGGTTGCTTATTTTAAGGAAAAAGGGGATGAGTATAAGCTGGAACTGCTTGAAAATCTGGAAGATGGAAATATCACGTTTTACAACCAGGGTAACTTTACCGACCTGTGCCGCGGACCACACATTCCGAATACCAGCTTTATAAAAGCCGTAAAACTGATGAATGTGGCAGGAGCCTATTGGAGGGGGGACGAAAAAAATAAAATGCTTACCCGCGTATATGCCATTACATTTACAAAGCAAAAAGATCTGACGGATTATCTGACCCTTCTGGAGGAAGCTAAGAAACGCGATCACCGTAAACTGGGGAAAGAGCTGGAATTGTTCGCTTTTTCTGAAAAAGTGGGGATGGGTTTACCATTGTGGCTGCCAAAAGGAGCTGCTTTGCGTGAGCGTTTGGTACAGTTTTTAACAAAAGCACAGCTGAAAAGCGGGTATCTGCAGGTGGCAACACCACATATCGGGAACAAGAACTTATACATCACTTCCGGGCATTATGAAAAGTATGGCGCAGACTCGTTTCAGCCCATCCGTACGCCCCATGAAGGGGAGGAGTTCTTCCTGAAACCGATGAACTGTCCTCACCACTGTGAAATATACAAGGCATCCCCTAAATCGTACAAAGATTTACCCGTTCGTTATGCCGAATTTGGTACCGTTTACAGGTATGAACAGGCAGGAGAATTGCACGGTTTAACCCGTGTAAGGGGCTTTACCCAGGACGATGCGCACTTGTTCTGCCGTCCGGACCAGGTAAAAGAGGAGTTCTGTAAAGTGATTGATCTGGTGCTTTACGTGTTCAAGGCATTAAATTTTAATGATTATACTGCCCAGATTTCATTGCGTGACCCGGATAACAAGACAAAATACATCGGTTCTGACGAAAACTGGCACCTGGCGGAGCAGGCGATCATCGAATCTGCACAGGAAAAAGGGTTAAAAACAGTAGTTGAGCTCGGAGAAGCCGCTTTTTATGGCCCTAAACTTGATTTTATGGTGAAGGACGCTATAGGGCGCAAGTGGCAGCTGGGAACAATACAGGTGGATTATAACCTTCCGGAGCGTTTTGAGCTGGAATATACCGGCAGCGATAACCAGAAGCACCGTCCGGTAATGATTCACCGCGCACCTTTCGGGTCGTTGGAGCGTTTTATTGCAGTATTGATAGAGCATTGCGCAGGAAAATTCCCGCTTTGGCTTAGTCCTGAGCAGGTTACAGTGCTGCCGATAAGCGAAAAATACAATAATTACGCAAAAAAAGTTTTAGAATTGCTAAAAAATTACGATATTCGCGGGCTCGTTGACGACCGAAATGAGAAAATCGGTAAGAAAATACGTGATACGGAATTGCAAAAAGTGCCGTATATGCTGATTGTAGGGGAAAAGGAAGAGGCTGAAAATAAAGTTTCTGTACGTAAACAGGCAGAAGGCGATTTGGGAAGCTTTGAAATTGAGCAATTTGCAAAGATTATAAACACTGAAATTGAGAATTTAAAAAATTAATACTAACAAAATTTAAGGAGGAACAAACAATAGCAGCCCCATTTAACAACAATCCGAACAGATTCCACAAGCCGGCAACTACAACCGGTGGAAATAAATTTGGAGGTCCATCAACTGGTACAACAGGTACCACTACACCAAGGCCCGACAGTCGTTTTGGCAGAGGTGGAATGAGAAGAAAAGAAGAATTGCATGCCATCAATGAGCGCATCAGGGCACGTGAAGTACGTGTTGTGGGTGAAGGAATTGAAACAGGGGTTTATCCTATCGATAAAGCACTGGAAATTGCAAAAGAAATGGGGCTTGATTTGGTGGAGATTTCACCAAATGCTGAGCCACCGGTGTGTAAAGTAGTTGATTATAAGAAGTTTTTATACGACCAGAAAAAGAAACAAAAGGAACTAAAGGCAAAAGCTGCTAAAACGGTTATCAAAGAAATCCGTTTTGGCCCTCAAACCGATGACCATGATTTTAACTTTAAAAAGAATCATGCGATAAAGTTCCTGCAGGAAGGCGCTAAAGTAAAAGCATTTGTGTTCTTCAAAGGCCGTTCTATTTTATTTAAGGAACAAGGCGAAATATTGCTGCTGCGTTTTGCAAATGAGCTGGAAGAATACGGAAAAGCAGAGCAGATGCCATTGCTTGAAGGGAAAAAAATGATCATGGTGATAGCACCTAAGAAGAAATAATTGAGCAATTGAACAGTTGGCAATTCGCAATAAATTATTTTAGAATTTAGAAATTAGTATTTAGAGTTTAACATTCGTTATTCGTTTAAATTCGTAATTCGCAGGATTAGAAATTAGTAGTAGACAAATAATAAAAATCAACAAAATGCCTAAAATGAAAACGCATGCCGGAGCAAAGAAGAGATTCTCGCTTACAGGCACAGGAAAAGTGAAACGCAAACATGCTTTCAAAAGCCACATCCTGACGAAAAAAACAACCAAAGCAAAACGTGCTTTAACTCACGCTGGCCTGGTTGATGAAACAGATTTACCAAGAGTAAAAGCAATGCTTACGATTGGGAAATAGAGAAGTGGAGAAATAGAGAGTTGGTGAATTAAAATTCACTAAATCTCCAAATCACCAAATCTCTAAATTAAATTGACTACAGTTCAAAAAAATTAATAACCCGGTATTCAGTACTAAGTCTCTTTAAACTGTAAGAGCGCTGAATCCAAAAAAACTAAAAACAAAATGCCTAGATCGGTTAACTCGGTGGCTTCAAGAGCCAGAAGAAAAAAAGTCCTAAGCCAAACTAAAGGTTATTGGGGGGCAAGAAAAAACGTTCTTACAATTGCTAAAAACGTTCTTGAAAAAGGTTTAACGTACGCTTACCGCGACAGAAAACAGAAAAAACGTAATTTCCGTGCTATCTGGATTCAGCGTATCAACGCTGGTGTTCGTCCTTATGGTTTATCTTACTCACAGTTCATGGGTAAAGTTCACTCTAAAAACATCAACTTAAACCGTAAGGTTTTGGCTGATTTAGCAATGAACCACCCTGAAGCTTTCAAAGCTGTGGTAGAATCAGTGAAATAGAATAATATAAACTACTAATTACAAAAAAGGCTGTCTGAATAAGACGGCCTTTTTTGTTACGGTTTTCTGATAAAAGTGGTTTCTTTGTTTTGATAAGCTGTGGGTTGTCAGTCTGAGCCCGGTCGAAGACTGTGTGGCGGGATATGCCCTGGAATAACAATAAGGTTTAGTTTCAGAGGGGTATTTCAAAAAAGTTTATATTTATAGTAAATAATGCGCTATGTTGTTTCGCTTATCTATCCATTTCGGACAGATAAGCGAAACGCTGTAGCGGGTATATACAAGTTAGCAGCAACTTTAAAACGACAAATAAACAATGACAACAGAACAAATAATACATATTTTAATTGAAGCCGTAATTTTTCTCGTAGCAAGTTATTTCATCTTTTATAAGAAATACATTGAGGAACTTGGCAAGCAGACCGCTGAGTTGACTTTAATTAAACAAAAGACTTTTGACGTAGAATCGATTAAAAAGACTTTTAATGAAGAGCTTGAAACATTCAAGAAGCAAATACAACTTGACATTGCAAAAGAAGTTGAACCAATACGTGCAACATTAAACAGGGAGAATATTGCTTTTCAAATTTACAATACTGAATACATAAAGTTGCGTTTCCAAAGACTTGACGACTTATATGGAAAGTTATATGAGTTAAAGAAATATTGCCAAAACAATTTATTTTTATACATAGACGAACAGGACTTCAGAGCCAAAAAAGAAAAATTTCACGAACACTATAAAAATGCAGAAGATGCTTTGTATCGGGCGGCAATATATATTGACGACACTGTTACTGTATCAGTGATTGACCTTCTGAATGAGACATTCAAAGCTCAACAAGCATTTACAATGTTTTATAATACCGACCCGCAACGACACAATTTTATATTTAATAGTCAACGACAAGATTTAATACAATCTATGCTTGACAGAAACAATAACTCATTAGAACGACTCAATAATTCTATTGACAATTTGCCAACGCTTTTGCGAAATATAGAAACTGAATTTAAGCGACATTTAACAATACCAAATGCGTAAAGAAAAAGCTGCTGCTAACACGGGTTTTGCGTCAGGCGGGGTGACGTGCAAACTTGTAGCTTTGTGCTTCTATTCAAGTTCAGTGCTGGTTGACAGTTTTGTGCTCCGAAACCCGCCCGAACGCAAAGCCCGAAAACGTTATGCCTCATTGTAGGTCGACCGACAACCAAACAAAATTTCGTATCTTGCGAAACAATTGATATTAAAAAAACGAATGGACGAATTAATAAAAAATATAAAAAATTTAGCTGAAGTTTATTCTGCAAACTTGAAAGGGAAAATTGAAGCCAGAACAGAAGAAATGAAAGCTGATGATAACTCTCATTACCTTGTTTATCGTGTTTTAGGCATTTCTTTAGAAGAAGGACAACTTATTGACCAATATCAAAACACAGGACGATTTCTTTACAAATATGCTGGTTCATTCCTTGAAGATGCTGCAACTTTATGCTTGAATTTTAAATTTCCAGAGGGCATAAAGACCAAGATAGAAAACACGATTGGACAACGACCAAAAACTTTTGAGATTGATTTTCTAAATGGTAGTGACGCAATAGAAGTTAAGTGGAGAGATGCAACTACTGACGGAGACCACATTACAAAAGAACATACAAGAGTTAAAGTAATCAGAGAACACGGTTACAAGCC